>DEJQ01000002.1:18073-68912 GCA_002353575.1 Prevotellaceae bacterium UBA2744 | reverse complement strand
ACTTGGGACGTGTCCCAACGGAAATCCGTCCAATTATCTCTTTCGTGTATATACATAATGCATTCGTACTTTGTGCGACATAAAACAACAATTAACGTCGCAAATTCTGCGACAAAGATACTAAATTAATGTCGAATAAACAAACAAATCTGCAAATTATCGCAAATTATGCGACGTTTTTAGTCAGTAATCGTCGGAAACCTTCTTCTAAAGATTAAAAAAAGACCTGCCCATGCGAACAGGTCTCTTTATTTAATATGTAAGAGTCAATTATTCCTCAACAGCTGCCTGCGCGCCAGCTAGACAATACTGAGTATCAGTTATTTACGGGGTTGGTGTAAAGTACTGGTCCCTTAAATCCGACACATTCTGCTCATTCTGCTTGATTTCAGCAAACAGTCATTAACCCATCACCACATCAAGTACCATCATCAGCACGAAACCAATTGCAAAACCGATAGTGCTTAGATTGCTGTGCTGGCCTTCCGATGCTTCGGGGATGAGTTCCTCGACTACGACGTAGAACATCGCTCCTGCAGCAAATGCGAGCATGTAGGGCAGAAGAGGCGTGAGCATCGATGCGAGCAGAATGACAGCCAATCCGCCGATAGGTTCTACAGCCCCGCTGAGACTTCCTATCATGAACGAACGCCATTTCGAATTGCCTGCAGCACGCATTGGCATCGAGATTATAGCACCTTCCGGAATATTCTGTATTGCAATACCCAATGACACTGCAATAGCCGATGTAATGGAAATATTTGCCAACCCCTGTCCGGCTCCTGCAAAGACCACGCCCACAGCCATTCCTTCAGGCAGGTTATGTATAGTGACTGCCAAAGCAAGCATAGCCGTGCGAGAGAGATGCGAGCGCGGACCCTCAGGCTTATCGGTACCGATGTGTAAGTGTGGTGTTATGTCGTCGAGTACGAGCAAGAAACCGATACCAGCCAGAAAACCTATCGATGCGGGTACTACAGACCATGCACCCTTATGGGCTTCCATATCCATTGCTGGTATCAGCAGTGACCATACTGAAGCTGCAACCATTACTCCTGATGCAAAACCCAACAGTGTCTTTTGCAGTCGGGGCGACATTTCGTCCTTCATGAAAAAGACGAATGCAGCCCCGATGATAGTTCCTATGAAAGGAATGAGCAGTCCAATGATAACCGTCATTGTGCTGGTTCCCATTTGCAGCGAACGGGTGATACGATAGCACCTTCCTTCTTCAATTCTGCAAATGCCTTATCCACTTCCTTGCGGTCAGCACCCAGCGCCTTAGTTACGTCACCGGCGGAAACTGGTTTTCCAGCCTCGCGCATAGCCTTTAATACTTGTTCTTTCATAGTCTGTTGCCGATTAGAAATTAACTGTTTCTTCCAGTTCCATCATCTTGAAGAAGTCAGCCTTGGCATCCTTCAGATAGTACATCACGCCGTTCTCGCCGTTCTCGCCGAGTGCAGGCTTCAGCACGGGCATCTTCTCGACGAGAGCCCTGCCTACCTCAGGGCGGTTGTCCTCCACGAGTGTGCACGCAATGCGTAGCGTCTGGCCCTTGAAAGCGCAAATCTCCGCTTTCTGATTGGCTGCAATCTGACGTGTGGCATTAGTCTTGCCAAATGCCATGATATAGATTTTGTCCTCGAAATAGAGCATAGCTCCGTAGGGACGTACACGTGGCTGATCGCCTTCTACTGTTGCCAGATAGAATGTTCCTGCTTTCTCCAGAAAATCAAATACTTTCTTTGATGCTTCCATAATATGATGAATTTAAAAGTGTCGTAAGCGTCCTCGCATTTTACATCATTGCGGTGAGGAAATTCTCGTAGCCGAGTTTCTCGATGTAGTTCAGGTACTGAGCTTCCCATGCCATGTGTTCCTTCTCGCCGTCAATCCACTTGTAAATGAGCTTCTGAGTGATGTAATCATCGTTGAAGGCAGCAGCCAGCTCGCTCAGCTGCTGAATGGCAGTAGGCTCGAAGTCACCCTCTATCTGCTTCTTTGGGTCGTCGCAGAACGGGAACTCTATGGTCTTCATGGCTTCCTGCAAGTCAGCGGGCTTGCAGCCGAGCTCTACCAGGCGCTGCAGCACTTCCTCTGCCTCGTCCCATTCCTCTTCAGCCTCTTCCTTCCACTTGTCAGCCAACTTGTTCCAGCCCTGCAGACGGCAGTATGCTGAGAATGCGAAATGTTGTTTACTGTTACCAAACCATACAGCGCCGAGATTGGCAAACTGCTTCAATGCTTCTTCTTTTGTCATAATCTGTTTTATTTTAGGTGAATACTTATGTTTGATAATCATTTAGGGGCAAAGTTACATAAAATTATTCATACAATTGTAAACCTAAAAGGAAGAAAAATTGATTGAAACGGAAATGAGTCGCATTTTCTTTGTATATTTGCACTCGCAAACCATCAGTCAACTGCAAAATGTTCAGATTAGAAGCCACCTGGATGTGGCAATACGGCCACAACACCATCCCTGACTGGGACGGAAAACTGCTGATTATCGATACTGATGCGCACAACTCCTTGGTAGAAACCAATGCGTTGCCAGGAACCATTGCCGCCTACGGCTACACCATCGTGCTGCATGGATGGATGACGATGCTATTCAATGGTCGCGAGGTTCACTTCACTAAAGATGACCTTATTATATATACTCCAGGGATTGTGGTAAGCGTCATTGATATCTCCGATGACTATCGCGGCATCTGCCTTGTGGCCGACAAGGACTTTGCCTTCGAGTCGCCGACGATGCGCGATGCCATCCGTGCCGCCTATCTGCCTGTGGTAGAACTGAGTGAGCCGCGCTTGACTCTTGCGGAAAAAGACAACCACCACCTCATGGAACTGATGTGCATCATCCGCCGCTATCTCCTCTCGGCTGGCCATCCTTTCCGCAGTGAGTGCCTTCGCACCACATACGGTCTCTTTCTGCTTGAACTGAATGCCATCCAGGAACGTACCATCTGCAACCGCCGATTCCCCAAACGCATTGAGGAACTGTTTTTCGATTTCCTTCGTCTTGTGCCCATCCACTTCACCGAGCACCACGACGTCGCCTTCTATGCCTCACAACTCTGCATCACGCCGCGCTATCTCTCACAGATTGTCCGCGACATCTCTGGCCGCACCGTCATCGACCATATCAACCAGATGCTCCTCATGGAGGCCTCCTACCTGTTGCAACAAACCTCACTACCCATCGCAGATATAGCCGTCCGCCTACACTTTTCTGAGACTGCTTCGCTCACCCGTTTCTTCACAAGGATGAAGGGTATTAATCCAAGTATGTATAGGAAGGGGAGATAGGTTAGACATCTTTATCTCTAGAGTGCAAAAAAGGACCTGCCCAAACGGACAGGTCCCTTTACTTATTATATCAGAGTGGCATTTATTCCTCGACAGCTGCCTGCGCGGCGGCGAGGCGTGCGATTGGCACGCGGAATGGAGAACAAGAAGCGTAGTTCATGCCTATCTTAGCGCAGAACTTAACAGATGATGGTTCACCTCCGTGCTCACCGCAGATACCTGTACGCATACCTGGACGAACGGCGCGACCTTTCTCAACTGCCATCTTGATGAGCTGTCCGACACCCTTCTGGTCGAGTACCTGGAATGGGTCAACCTTCAGAATCTTCTTCTCAAGATATACGGGGAGGAATGATGCGATGTCATCACGTGAGTAACCGAATGTCATCTGTGTGAGGTCGTTGGTACCGAATGAGAAGTACTCTGCCTCTGTTGCGATACGGTCGGCTGTGAGGGCTGCACGTGGAATCTCAATCATAGTACCGATTTCGAATGGAATTTCGATACCTTCCTCGGCAAATACTTCCTTGGCAACCTTCTGGATGATTTCCTTCTGCTGCTTGAACTCATAGAGGATACCGATGAGTGGAACCATGATTTCCGGGTGTGGGTCGAAGCCTTCCTTCTTCAGCTGACAAGCAGCACCGAGGATGGCGCGAGTCTGCATAGCTGTGATTTCAGGGAATGTGATACCCAGACGGCAACCACGATGACCGAGCATTGGGTTGTTCTCTGCAAGAGAAGCTACACGCTGCTGGATAACCTTGATGTCAACACCCATTTCGTTTGCCATAATCTGCTGGCCTTTCTGATCGTGTGGTACGAACTCGTGGAGTGGTGGGTCGAGCAGACGGATGTTTACTGGCAGTCCGTCCATGGCTTTCAGGATTCCGTAGAAGTCTGCCTTCTGGTATGGAAGGAGTTTTGCAAGAGCCTTCTCGCGTCCTTCAACTGTCTCTGACAGAATCATTTCGCGCATAGCGATAATCTTCTGGTCATCGAAGAACATATGCTCTGTACGTGTCAGACCGATACCCTTAGCACCGAATGCGCGAGCAACTTCTGCATCGTGTGGAGTATCTGCGTTTGTGCGTACCTGCAGTTTTGTATATTTGTCGCAAAGATCCATGAGAGCCTTGAAGTCACCAGAGAGTTCGGCAGCCTTAGTTGGAACTTCACCGGCATAAACCTGACCTGTGGTACCGTTCAGAGAGATGTAGTCACCTTCTTTGTAAACTACACCTTCAATTTCAACAGTCTTGGTCTTGTAGTCAACAGAGATAGCACCTGCACCTGATACACAGCACTTACCCATACCACGAGCTACAACGGCAGCGTGAGAAGTCATACCGCCACGTGCTGTGAGGATTCCTTCTGCTGAAGCCATACCTGCGAGGTCTTCTGGACTTGTCTCGATACGAACCATGATAACCCTGTGACCATTTGAATGCCATTCCTGAGCATCGTCAGCGTGGAAGACAATCTGACCGCAAGCTGCGCCTGGAGAAGCTGGCAGACCCTGAGTGATGACCTTAGCCTTCTTCAGGGCATCCTTGTCGAATACAGGGTGGAGGAGTTCGTCGAGTTTCTGTGGCTCGCAGCGAGTGATAGCTGTCTTCTCGTCGATGAGTCCTTCGCGTACGAGATCCATAGCAATTTTAACCATTGCTGTACCTGTGCGCTTACCATTACGAGTCTGGAGGAACCAGAGTTTGCCTTCCTGTACGGTGAACTCCATATCCTGCATGTCCTTATAGTGCTTTTCGAGCTTATCCTGAATAGAGTTCAGTTCTGCGTAGAGTTTCGGCATAGCTTCTTCCATAGATGGGTACTTGGAAGCACGTTCTTCTTCAGAGATGCCTGCACGCTCTGCCCAGCGCTGAGAACCAATCTTGGTAATCTGCTGTGGAGTGCGGATTCCGGCTACAACGTCCTCACCCTGTGCATTGATAAGGTATTCACCATTGAAGAGGTTTTCACCGTTACCTGCGTCGCGTGAGAAGCAAACACCGGTAGCACTTGTGTCGCCCATGTTACCGAATACCATTGCCATGACACTTACGGCAGTACCCCATTCGTCAGGAATACCTTCCATCTTACGATACAGGATTGCGCGTTCGTTCATCCAGCTGCGGAATACAGCGCAGATTGCTCCCCAAAGCTGTACGATTGGGTCTGTTGGGAACTCCTGTCCTGTGCGCTCCTTGATAGCAGCCTTGAAGAGCTGAACGAGTTTCTTCAGAGACTCTACAGAGAGGTCCTTGTCCAGGGTTACGCCTTGTTCTTCCTTAACCTTTTCGATGATTTCCTCGAATGGGTCGATATCTTCCTTGTTTACTGGCTTAAGACCCATAACGACGTCACCATACATCTGTACGAAACGGCGATATGAATCGTAAACGAAGTGTGGGTTGTTTGTCTTCTGGACCATACCCTCGGCAACTTCATCGTTAAGTCCGAGGTTGAGGATTGTATCCATCATACCAGGCATTGATGCACGAGCACCAGAACGAACGCTGACGAGCAACGGGTTCTTTACGTCACCGAATTTGCAGTTCATAAGTGCTTCAGTGTGCTTGACAGCAGCGTTCACTTCGTCCTGCAGGAGTTCCTTGATTTTCTCTTCTCCTACTTTGTAATATTCATTACAACAGTCTGTTGTGATTGTAAAACCTGGAGGTACTGGTACACCGATAAGGTTCATTTCGGCAAGGTTTGCTCCCTTGCCACCAAGTGCTTCTCGCATTGAAGCGTTACCTTCAGCCTGTCCGTTACCGAAGGTGTAAACTCTTTTTTGAGCCATAATCTAATAATTTTATTAATAAGGTTATTTGTAGAAATATTTGCTTTTCGAAATATTGGATTCAAAATACGATGACAAAAGTAGTTTTTTTAATTGTATATTCCAAATTGTAGGTAGAAAAAATGCAAAAATAGCAGAAAACTACCATTTTTGCACCTTTTCTTATTTGCCTATTAGTTTCAGTATCTCTTTTGCATCGTCATCGCCGCTCTTCGCGTCTTGCTTGATGTCTGATAGGATGTCCTTTCCATGTTCCTTATCGTTTACTGCCTTAAGAAGGAGTTCCTTTGCCTTTGCCTTGTCTTCCTTCACTCCTTTGGCTTTCATATAGCACTTGCCCAAGCGGTAAAGCGATTTCGCATGTCCCTGAGCAGCGGCTTTCTCATACCAATACACAGCCTTTGCATGGTCTTTTGCGACTCCGTATCCCTTTTGGTAGATTCGCCCCATGCGATATTGAGCCTTCTTGTGTCCCTGTTCGGCAGCCGGCTTCAGTTTTGCTATTGCCTCGGTGTATTTCTCTTTGTCGTACAGGGCTTTGCCTTCATCATACAATTTTTCTGCTTTCTGTGCTAAAGCTACTGTGCTAAGCATGACAGACAGCAGCAGTGTCATCATTTTTTTCATAGCTTTTTTCGGTTATTGGTTATCGGTTTGGTTAATAATCTGCTTTGCGCGTTCCAGATCGCCTTCATACACGAAGATGTCCACGCCTGTGAATGCAGAGATGAGGCCGCCGTACAGGTTGGTCATGTTTTCGTTGTGCAGGGCTGAGGGGATTCCCTTGGCTTCCAGAGCTGTTTTCAGAAGGTGAGCCTCGAACGAAGTGTTACAGGTTGTGAGTCTTACAGTTCTCATTTTCTGTGCTCCTTTTATGGTTTAGAACGCAAATGTAGAAAAAATGTTTTAAATAAAATGTGAAAGTATCTGAAAATATATTCGTACCTTCGCGCCAAAATATTCAAAATCGTTATGATAAGGGATTTAAACAGAGTAGCTATAATAGCAGGTGAGCGCAGAGTTAGTTTCTCTGAGATGTTTGCCCGCATACAGTCTTTCGCCGATGCTGTAAAACAGGGTAGGGGAACGAAGGCCGTCATTTTCAGTGAGAACCGGGAGGGCTGGGTGTATGCTCTCTATGCCACATGGCTTGCTGGAGGTGTACCTGTTCCTGTTGACGTAATGTCAACGGTAAGCGATGTTGAGTATATTCTTCGTGACTGTACTCCTGAATTCGTCTGGGCTTCAAAGAGTAAGGCCGACGTGATGCGTAAGGCTGTTCAGCAGAGTGGTCTCGACATCCGACTTCTTATTATCGACGACTATGAAATGGCTTCCGTGACTTCGCTTGTCGAGGATATGTCAAGTCCGCTCGTTAAGGGTTTCGAAACACTCTATTGTCAGAATCTTGACGATATGGGACTCATTGTTTATACCTCTGGTACCACAGGCACTCCAAAGGGTGTGATGCTCAGTTTTACCAATATGCTTGCAAACGTACGTGCCGTGTCTGAGGAGGTGCCGGTTTATGGTCCGCAGGTGCGCAGCCTTGTACTCTTGCCGCTTCACCACATCCTGCCGCTCATGGGTACTGTCATCGCACCTATGCTCAATGGCGCAGGCATCACCATCAGTCCGTCGATGACGGGACCCGACATCATGGCTACGCTCCAGACGGGCGACGTACACCTCATCATCGGTGTGCCGCGTCTGTGGCAGACCATATACAATGGCGTGAAAGCAAAAATCGACAGTTCGCCCATTGCTCGTCTGCTCTTTTGGATATGTAAGAAAGCTGATAACCCCGCGCTCTCACGCAAGATTTTCAAGGCAGTACATCAGAAGCTTGGCGGCAACTTGCAGTTCTGCGTCAATGGTGGTGCAGCTCTGCCGAAGGAAGTTGCCGAGGGCATGAAGACGTTGGGTCTCGACTTGCTCGACGGTTACGGAATGACTGAGATGGCACCTGTGATTTCCTTTACCCGTCCTGGCGAACTCGTTCCGGGTTCCGTAGGAAAGGCAATGCCTTCCGTCCAGGTAAAATATGTGGATGGCGAACTCTGTGCCAAGGGACCTAACCTTATGCTTGGCTACTATAACCGTCCCGAAGAGACTGCAGCGGTAATCGACTCCGATGGCTTTATCCACACGGGCGATGTTGGTCATGTCGATGCAGAGGGACATATTTTCATTACGGGGCGCACCAAGGAGATTATCGTACTTTCAAACGGAAAGAATATCAATCCTGTCGAGATAGAATATAAGATAGAGGGTTATGAGGATATGGTCAAGGAGGTCGGAGTCTGTCAGGACGGCGACCGCCTTTGTGCTATCATCGTGCCCAACGAGCTGTGGGCGCGTGGAAAGTCAGACGAAGAACTCGAACTGCAGCTCAAGCGCGAGGTAATCGAGCCGTACAACCAATCTACGGAGTCCTACAAGCGCGTCCTTTCCGTTTACATCTATCATGGTGAATTGCCCCGCACCCGTATGGAGAAACTGCAGCGCTACAAACTGCCGCAGCTCATCAAATCGGGTGCTCATTCAGCACCGAAACATACCGATGCCGTCGAACCGACCTTCGAGGAGTATCGTATCATTAAGAAATTTATTGAGGAGGAGAAACGCATAGCCGTGCATGCTACTGACAGCCTTGATACCGACCTGACTCTCGACTCACTCGATATGGTCGGTCTGCAGGCATTTATCGAAATCACCTTCGGACTGAAGATGAATTCCGAGCGTATCTCCACATTCCACACTATAGGGCAGTTGGCAGAATATGTCAGCAACTACAAGACACGTGTCGAAGTGGATCGTATCGACTGGGCTGCCATACTCAACGAAGACACCTCTTCAGCCCGTCTGCCGAAGACTTGGCCTTCAGCCAATATGATTGTATCTGCTGCCCGTGTGCTCAGCAAGTCATACTTCTCGCTGCAGGGTAGCGGAATGGAGAATATCCCCGGCGGTCCATACATCATGGCTGCCAATCACCAAAGTTACTTTGATGGTATTTTCATCGCGTCGTTCCTCACTCGCAAGCAGGTGAACAACTCGTTTTTCTATGCAAAGGCAGACCATGTGAAGAGCGGATTTGCACAGTTCATGGCCAGTCACCACAACGTAGTTGTGCTTGACCTGAACAACTTGAAAGAGAGCATACAGACGTTGGGCGAGGTCTTGAAGCGCGGCCACAACGTCGTCATCTTCCCTGAGGGCACACGTACCGTCACCGGCCAGCTGGGTAACTTCAAGAAGATGTTTGCCATTCTGAGCAAGGAACTCAACGTGCCGATAGTGCCCGTTGCCATCAACGGAGCCTATCAGGTAATGCCAAAGGGCAGTAAGATGCCTAAGCGTGGAAAGGTGACTGTGGAGTTCTTAGCGCCGATACAGCCGCAGGCTGCTGACACATACGATTCACTCGCCGACAAGGTTCGCGATACTATCGCGGCAGTCCTCCATTAGCCATTTCGGAGTCGAAGTGGCTCCGCATATTCCGACCGATTCGATGCCCTTGAACCATTGCGGGTCTATCTCGGTCGGGTTATCTATCAGATATGAGTTTTTGTTTACGGCAAGGCACTCGCCAAAGAGTACTTTGCCGTTACTGCTTTTCTTTCCGCATACGAACAGAATCAGGTCGTGCTTTGCGGCAAACGCACGTATGTTCGGAATCCTGTTTGCCACCTGTCGGCAGATTGTGTCGAAGTAGTGAAACTCAGCCGGCTTCTGTATGTGTTCTTCTATGTAACTGACAATCGAACGGAATCCCTCAAGCGATTTTGTGGTCTGTGAATACAGTTGTATGTCCTTGTTGAAATCGAGACGTTTGACATCGTTTATATTTTCTATTACGATGGCATTCCCCTCGGTCTGACCTACAAGCCCGATTACTTCGGCATGTCCGGGTTTTCCGTAGATTACAATCTGGCGTTTGTGTTGCGGATCGGAGTCGTAGTCGGCTTTGATGCGTCGTTGCAGGTTCAGCACTACGGGACACGTGGCGTCAATCAGTCTTATGTTTTGTTTTTTTGCTGTGGAGTAAGTCTGTGGCGGTTCGCCATGAGCCCTAAGCAACATCTTTGTGTCTTTCATGGTAGAAAGGTTCGAGTGTTCCACCGTCACCAGTCCTAACTGGCGCAGCCGTTCACACTCCCTTCCGTTATGTACGATGTCGCCCAGACAGTAGAGCGAGCCGCCTTGTTGCAGTTCTTCCTCGGCTTTCCTTATGGCAGTTGTCACGCCAAAGCAGAAGCCCGATCCCGAGTCGATTTCAATATTCATTTAATTGCCTTCTTGAATTGTTCCAAGAGCCATTGGCTTTGTTCTTCGCGTGTCATGTGACTGTTGTCCAGCAGCAGGGCATCGTCGGCCTTGCGGAGCGGACTCACTTCGCGGTGTGAATCTATATAGTCGCGTTCCTCTACATTCTTCAGCACTTCCTCGTACACAGGCATAGGGGTGTTCTTGTCTGCTTCAGCCTTGGCCTTCAGTTCGTCGAATCGGCGTTGTGCTCTTACCTCTGCCGATGCCGTGACGAATATCTTCAGTTCGGCATTCGGGAATACGGCCGTACCTATGTCGCGTCCGTCCATCACGATGCCGCCATCCTTACCCATAGCCTTCTGCTGTTCCGTCAGGAACTTACGTACGAAGGGGAGGGCAGCCACCGGACTCACGTTGTTCGATACCTCCATCTGCCTTATTTCGTCCTCCACGAGTTCTCCGCACAGATATGTGTCAGGGCGTCCTTTCTCTGCATTGAACCTAAACGACACGCTTACCAGTCCGGCATCTATGTCGTCCTGCAGTCTGGCTTCGTCTATATTACCGTTATTCAGCAGCCCCTTTCTCAGTGCATAGAGCGTTACAGCTCTGTACATCGCACCCGTATCTACATACACATATCCTATTTCTTTTGCTAATTGTTTAGCCATCGTGCTCTTTCCGCACGACGAATGCCCGTCAATTGCAATTACAATTTTCTTCATTCTTTTTTCCTGTGTGTTAAATCATTGTTGGATTTGTCGGACTGTTACATCGACGTTAATTAGAATGTATAACTCAGGTTTGCCATCACCGAGCTGGCTCCGATATGCCATTTGCCATAGCCTACGCCTACCTTAACTTTCTTGATATTTATACCAAAACCGATGTTCCATCCTGCCCAGTGCGACGAACCGAGCACCTTCATCTCGTGTGAGCGGCGCACATTATATCCCAGTGCTATCCACACGTTCTGGGTGGGCAGAATATCCAGACCGAATATGAAGTGTTGGATGAAATTCAAATTCTTCCAATGGGTGATGTCGTCCATTGTTATGTGTATGCGCAATGGTGCATTTGCAAACTGCTGCGAGAATCCCAGACAGAGGTCGAAGGGCAGCTTCTCATGTTTGTCATGGAATGCTTTCAGTTGTCCGCCCAGATTGCGTGCTACAATCGATAGCGAAGTGCGAGTGCTCGGACTCAGGTAGTTCAGTCCCAGGTCCACACCCATAGCAAAGGCATTGTAGCTGGCATAGTTCGAAAACATGAACTTAGCTGTCACACCTCCACTGATGCGGTCGCTCAGCATATAGGCAAACGACCCCTGCACCGAGACGTCCGATGCCGACAGGTTGCCTATCTCGTTGCCCATGTCGTCCGTCTCCTTCATCTTGCCGTACGACAGATATTGCACGTTGGCACTCCACACCCCTCTGCTGCCGGCGTTCTGTGCCCATGCCGCACTCAGTTTCGTCGTGCTTGCCACAAACGAGGTGAATCCCAGTCCCAAAGTCTTGTCCGATACGTTAGTCAGCAGGGCAGGGTTCTCGAACACCAGCGAAACATCATCCTCTGCCAGTGTGGCATTCAGTCCTCCCAGTGCTGCCGAATGTACCGACACGGGTACGGACAGATACTCGTATCCCATTGTGCCGTTCTCAGCCCGTAAAGCGTGGCTCCACGTGAAAGTCATGAATGCGACCAATATGCCCTTCCAGTTCCTAAGCATCTTCTTCTATTCAGTTCCTTTCATTTCTGCGAAATACTCGTCGAGCAGTTTCTTTGCCGCCACGAACGAAGTGATTTTGCCGCCCAGCACATCGGCTTCCATCTCCTCCGTCATTGCCTTTATCTTCTTGTTGAAGAAGAAACTGTTGCGCAACTGTTCGTTGATGCTTTCATACATCCAGTATTTCGACTGTTCGTTTCTTTTGTATTGGAAATATCCGCTTGCCTTCACCTTGTCGATGTAGTCGAACACCATGTCGAGCACCCCGTCGATGCCTAGCTCGTAGAACCCGCTGTAGCATCTTACTTCGGGCATCACGCCGCTTTCGGGCATAGGGAACAGGTGTAGGGCATTGCGGAAGTGGCTTGCTGCCAGTTCGGCGCGTTCCACGTTCTCTCCGTCGGCTTTGTTTATCACGATGCCGTCGGCAATCTCCATGATTCCGCGTTTTATGCCTTGCAGTTCGTCGCCTGTTCCTGCCAGCTGAATGAGCAGGAAGTAATCGACCATCGAGTGGCAGGCCGTTTCGCTCTGTCCCACGCCGACCGTCTCTACGAATATGTTATTATATCCGGCAGCTTCGCACAGGATGATGCTCTCGCGGGTCTTGCGTGCCACACCGCCCAGACTGCCTGCTGTTGGTGAAGGGCGAATGAACGACTTCGGGTGCACCGCCAGTTTTTCCATGCGGGTCTTGTCTCCCAAGATGCTGCCCTTGGTCTTTTCCGACGAAGGGTCAATGGCAAGTACGGCGAGCTTGCCGCCGTTGCGTTCCAGCAGGTGTACTCCGAACGTGTCGATCGACGTACTCTTTCCGGCTCCGGGCACACCGCTGATGCCTATCCTCACCGAATTGCCGGAGTAGGGCAGGCAGCCTTCGATTACCTTCTGTGCCAGAGCCTGATGGTCAGGGTGTACGCTCTCAATCAGAGTGATGGCCTGTCCCAGCATCGACACGTCGCCAGCCAGAATGCCGTCGATATACTGCTGCGGCTCAAACAACTTATGGCGTCGTTTGCGCATCTGGCTGAGATATGGGTTAATGCTGCCAGGCTGAGCCACACCGGCATTCACCTGCAGTCCTGCATACTCCGAGTTGTTCTCTACATGTTCCATCCTGCTGCTATTTCTATTACAAACGTAAAAAACCGAAATTTCGTATAAAAAATCCCCAACTCCAGCCTCTCAACTATTCTTAATACTGTTCCTTTTCGTTGGGGAAGTCGCAGCTTTTCACGTCCTCGATATAATGACCGATGGCGTCAGTCATAATCTGATTCAGGTCAGCATAGCGGCGCAGGAACTTCGGACTGAATCCCTGAGTCTTGCCCAGCATATCGTCGATGACGAGTACCTGTCCGTCGCATCCGCCGCCGGCACCGATTCCGATTACCGGAATCTTCAGGTCCTGAGCCACCTGTGCAGCCAACTTCGCCGGCACCTTCTCCAGCACCACAGCGAAGCAGCCCACCTCTTCCAGAGCCTTTGCATCGCTCACCAGTTTCTGTGCCTCGGCCTCTTCCTTTGCTCTCACGGCATAAGTGCCGAACTTGTTGATAGCCTGCGGAGTCAGTCCCAGGTGTCCGCACACTGGGATGCCTGCATCCAGAATCTTCTTTACGGCTGGCAGAATCTCCACGCCGCCTTCCAGCTTCAGGGCATCGCAGTGGGTCTCCTTCATTATTCGGATGGCATTTGCCACAGCCTCCGTCTCGTTTACCTGATAAGTTCCGAAAGGCATATCGCACACTACCAGTGCTCTCTTCGTAGCTCTTACGACAGCCTTTGCGTGGTAAATCATCTGGTCCAACGTGATGGGCAGGGTTGTCCAGTTACCTGCCATTACGTTACTTGCTGAGTCACCCACCAGGATCACGTCCATACCGGCAGCGTCAGTAATCTGTGCAGTCGTGTAATCATACGATGTAAGCATGGCAATCTTCTTGCCTTCGCGTTTCATTTCTATCAGTCGCAGAGTAGTCACCTTGCGCTGATCCTCAACTAAATATCCGGCCATAATATGCTTAAAATACTTTGTGTTTAATATATAACAGAACTAAATCCTATTCTTGTCCCAGTATCAGGTTCGTATTGTTGTCAGTCAGGTGCATTACTCGCTGGAATGTCATCGAACTGCCGATACGGGCAATCCACTCGTCAAGTTTGCTTGCCATCGGACTTGCCATAAATCTCTCTGAAGCCACTCCGCTCGGAGTACCTGTTCTGCTGCCGTCCACAGCAATTCCCGTAAATGAAATAGAGGGATTGGTGTTGACGGTGTATGCATCTTCGGTCAGTTCCACACCCTGCTTGCGCTTTATGCTGACAGACATACCCAGTTTCGCAGGAAACTTCTTCACGGTGAAAGTCTTACTCCAGTTCTCGTCAGCCTTATCAGTCTTCTCCTGTCCGTTTTCATCATAATATTTCACATATACATCGCACACATCATAAATAGTACCGGTGATATTCGACTTGTAAACGACCTCAGCTGCATTGAGCTGCTTAGGCGCCTTCTTCGTGTTGCCTTTATTATCATCGCTTCCGCACGAAGCCAACACAATGCAGATTAAGGCAGTCGCTGCCCAAAAAAACTTTTTCATGATTCTTCTTTTTAGTGTTTAAGATTAAAAACCTCACAAAGGTACGAAATGTTTTATAAAATCAAGCGGATAAAGAAGAAAAAGGATGCAAGGCGGCTGTATTGTTATAGAAATATATTGGAGGAGTGTTCACAAAGTAAGGTAATATTGCCGCTCATCGTCCGACATCTTCTCGATGGCATAGCGCAACGTCGTGCGCGACATCTCGTGTACATGCCGGCGCAGGAAATCTCGCAGCAGGTCCATGCTGCAGCGTTTGCCCATCTCGCGTAGCATCCAGCCTACAGCCTTATGCATCAGGTCGTGAGGGTGGTGCAGGTGCATCTCTGCATAGCGCAGACACCACGACGGGTCGCCCTGTTGCGATGTCTTCCACGTACATACGATACTAATACGCTGCCGCCACAGGTTGTTGCTCCTTGCAAGTTCATCCAACACGTGCTGCTTATCTCTTCTGCTCCCCATAGCTGTTGGCAGCAATAGCCAATGCCCCAGAATCTTCGGAGCCGACAGATCTACAAGATCCCAGTTGTTTGCCCGCTCCGCATATTGCAGGTACATCGTCAGAATCTCGTCACGCCCTCTGACGGCATCTTCGTCGTTCACCAGCCGTTTTGTTGCCAGCCGTTCAAACTTATCCACGAGAATCAGCAGTCCACAGAGTCTCACCTCATGCCATTTCGATAGCAGCAGTTTCGGAACCTCTTTCAACGGAAAATCCTTGGCGACAGCGCGTACTACCTCTCGTGTCTGCGGCACCTTCAGACCTAAGAACTCATCGCCCTCGCCATACTCCCCCGCTCCCGTCTTGAAGAATCGCATCAGCACCCTGCGTTGCTCTTCGTTGAGCAACGTTTCCATATAGTCGGTTATCTCCCTTGCCGTCATACGTTTGATTCCATCTCCTTGATTCTGGCCATCAGTTCCTTGTTGTCTTCCAGCAGATTCCAGATGCCGTCTTCCGACAGTACGCCGCGCTTCATCTCCTGCGGCAATCGTCCCGCCTCGTCATCAGCCAGGTCTTGTTTCCATTCCTGGCTGCCGTATAACCGCCCTTGCCGAGAAAAGCCCTGCCTTTTGTACTAATGACAAGATAGCCGTTATTTGATACGATATACCCATCATCGTTGAGAATGGCTTCTATTTCTCGGAAATTGTGCGGACAATCCTCCTCTCTAGGTGGTGCAATACCTTTAACGTCTCTATTGTAATATAGATTCAATACAAAATCTTTTTCCTTTGCACTCGGTATCTTCATTCCTCAAACGGATANNTAAGTTTCGTCGTAAATGTCGCTTAGTAGTTTCTCTTTGTAGAGCCAGTGAGCACCAGGGGCAATGTGTTTGACTTTATAGCCTTTCAACTTTGCAGAGAGTGAACTGATAGAAGTTTCCTCTCCATCGTAGCTTATTCTCCGTTCCGATACAATCGTAACGGTTATTGTTGGGTCGTCTTTCCATTGCAGTACATCACCCTTTTGCATTCCCATTTCGTAGAAGTTGAGCGGTGGACGATGAATCTGTGCTTTTGCCGATGCAGCCTTATCGTCATCAGTCAAGTCACTTTCTATTTCGTCGCTCACTTCTTCCGTTACGTCGGTGTGGTGGAATAGTTCAAGAATGGCCTTGGCCTGTTCAACCTGTATGCGGAAGAACTCACGGTTAGCATTGATGCGCTGCGGAGCAAATGCCGTGTGCAGGGCTTTCTCAATCTTAGCGCAGTCGCCTTTCTTCACCTTGCAAGCAAACTGGCACTCAAAGGGAACAGGAACGCCCGTTGTATAGAGTTCCTTCATTCGCTTGTCTATATCTTCCTGCGTAGTCATGCCAATCTTCACAAGGCCAGGCATTACAGGGTTGGTTAAAAGATAAACTATTCCGTATTCCATAAACTATGATTATTTAGGCTCATTCTTCATCAGCGAATTTAAAAGAATGGTTGAACTCTCCACGCAATGTTACCTTTAGTTCTTTAATACCGGCCATTTCGCATGCCTTGAAGTAAGCACAAGCAAACTCGCCAAACTCATCGGTATCCATTTTACCGCGCATGTGAGTCAGCCAATCATCTTCCGTCAATTCCTCCTTTTCAATGACGTAAGATGATTTGTTGTTTCCGTATTTATCCTTCACCCATATCAAGTTCCCTTCCTTATCCACGCGCCACATTGTTAATGTCTGTCGATAGTCTTTAGATGGGTCTAATATATGGTCTTTCAACTCATCTGTAAGGTCTTTCTCTTTTTCCATAGTCGTAGTTGTTTGTATAGTATTTATCTATTCCCTTTAGCTCTGTTATGTGTCTTGCACAACATTTGGCAGTTTTCAATATCTGTTGAGCCACCCTTGCTCCATGCGGTCACATGGTCGGCATCCATTTCTTCCAGTTTCCAGATGCGACGGGCATTCTGGTCATGGCCGATGGCGCAGTAGGGGCAGTTGCTCACGCCTTCAGCCTTTGCCTTGTCAGTCTGTTGCTGATACACTTTGCGCATGGTTGGCTTGTCGAACAAACGGACATTCAAGAGCTTTGTATCTTGACAGCCACCAAGCACATATTCAAACACGCCTCGGCGATTCCCTACGAAATCATCATGCATTAATTCGCGCACTTTTTGCGACAGTTCCGTATGGTTCAATGGCATCGAATGGAAACGCTCGTAGAGTTCGCCCCAGTTCAAGCCTTGCATTTCGTCATAGACATCATCAAACTTGCTATCCACCCAATCTATCACGGTGTTGAAATAGGTCTTTATTTCGCTGATGTCCTCGTCACGACGATGGGCAGACATATAAGCACTTACTTTATCCTTAGCGTCCATATTCCGACTTACCCATTCCAGGGCAGTTGCTAAGAACTGCTGTCGGTTGGCTGGTCCTTTTACATAGCTTTCCCAACGCTGAATATTGGCGTTTTGTGAGTTACTGAACTCCGCTTTGCATAGTGTAACGAATGGACCACTGAACACGGCATTCAATTCCTCTTGATGATTAAGCGGAATGCCAGCAATGTTTATTGTCTTAAACCATTCTTTGATTTCTTCCTCGGAATGTTCGCCCTCGCCTTCGCAAATATAGACCAGTAACTTCGTTTGCAGAATCTTCTGTTGCTGGCCTTCATTCAGACCGTCAAAAATCTGCTCTAAGTCATTAATCTTAACAGCAAACTTGTTCTTAATGAAACGACCAAGCGAAGTAATGCGTTGCTGACCGTCGAGCACTTCCAATTCAGTTTGAGGTGACTGATAGTCTTTGTTGCGGTTGAAGTATATCAGCCCAAGCGGATAGCCTTTCAACACAGATTCAATCACAGCAACGTCGCGTTTGCCGTCGGCATAAATGTAGTTACGCTGATACTCGGGCTGAATGGTCAACTGGCCAGCCAAGCCATAGAGTCCTTTTCCCTCCAGTTCGTTATACTCAAAGCCGTCGCAGATTTCAGCAACGGTGTATATCTTCAGTTCAGTCTTCATAGCGTCAGTATTTGATTCTGAAATAGTCGAGTGCTGCCTTATATTGGTCTTGGGCCGTCAGGCACGTGTCAGTCAGGTAGCCGTCGGTGTGCCCCCATTCGCGTAGTCCCCGGTAATAGAACATTTTCAGTTCGTCGGTGATGATGAAGGGCACGATACCACTGCGCAGGCACTCCTTGAACATGATGAGACGCCCCACGCGGCCATTGCCGTCCTGGAACGGGTGGATCTTTTCAAAACGCACATGCAGGTCGAGAACATCCTCAAGTGTGTGCTGCGGCTTGGAGTTATATTCAGCCAAAAGCCGTCTCATGCTGTCATGTACCAGTTCCGGTTCGCACGTCCTTTCGCCACCCACCTCGTTGGGCAGACGTTTATAGTCGCCTACGGCAAACCAATCCTTGCGACTGTCGGAAGTTCCTGATTTCAGGATGCCGTGCAGCGTTTTCGTCAGTTCTTCCGACAGCGGCTCCTCGGCTCTGTCAATAATCAGGTCGATGCAGCGGAAGTGGTTCACTGTCTCCACGATATCGTTCACGTTCAGCTTCTCGTCGGCAGCCACGCCAATGGTGTTTGTCTCGAAGATGTAGCGTGTCTGTTCGTGCGTCAGGCGGCTGCCCTCTATGTGGTTCGAGTTGTAGGTCAGGTCTATCTGTGTCTTGTGATAGATACCACCTTTCATCTTCATCGCTTTCTGTTCGCGGAGCACATAGAGCAGAGTCTGTGTATGTTGGCCGTTGTCCATGTTACGATTGCTTTTTGCGGATTAATATTCTACGATATGGAAGTTCTGGCTTTCCGTCCTTCATATAATATAGGTCGCCATCACGAAGTCCTTTGTTTAACTCTTTCAATTCACGGGGATATGGTTTTAAGCCTAACTCTAATCCATAATCTCCATGTGGATGACCAATAATCTCAAATTGCTCTGGGCAATATTTATCAAGAAAAGTAATGGGAACTCCCATTGCTCCTTCGTAATCAGAAGGAATAGCGTCGGTAAAAGGAATGTCTATTGCGTCATAATTCTCATAATGAACGTAGTCTTTTTGACCTCTTATCTCTTTATGCTTACTATGCTTGAAGTTTTTCGCCATTGTCATTAATTGCAGTGGCTCATGACGTCGCCCATGGTCAATATTTGTAAACCAGCGAACTCCCTTTACACGTATATATTTATTGCCGTTCTCATCTATTCGCCAACCTGATGCTTCAAGTGGATATGTGTCTGGCACTCCAAATTCACGATCACCGCTATGTATACTAACACCCATCCACATCTTGTTATCTTTAATCAAGGGAAAAACTTCTTTATAGGAAATTGCATTAACGTTGCCAATGATTGCAAATTTCTTTCCAGATTCAATGAGCCAAACAACAAACTCCCTAAAAAGTGAGAAAGGCGGATTAGTTACAATGATGTCTGCCTCGTCACGTAGTTTGCGTATCTCCTTGCTACGGAAATCACCATCGCCCTCCAGATACTGCCATTGCAAATCTTCGATGTTGATACGATTGTCGCCCGTTACATCACGTTCAAGTACGAATATCTTTCCATGCGTCTTACTTTTGTCTGCGTTGAAATGCGGTTGCTCAGTTTCAAAGAGTGTCGGCTGGTATGGCATCTTGTACTTCTTGCTTTCAGGGGCATAGCTTGTGGAAATCAGTTTCTTCAATCCCAATAGTTCAAAGTTCTGAGCGAAGAACTTAGTGAAGTTGCTCCACTCGGGGTCATCACAAGGCAACAGCACAGTTTTTCCACGAAACACATTCGGGTCATAGTCCAGATAGGCGTTTATCTCCTTCTGAATATCGGGATATTGCGTATAGAACTCGTCGTTCTTTGCCGTCTTCGCATTTGCTAAGTTCGTATTTGCCATACTCGTTTGCTTTCGATTTCCAATTATGGCTACAAATTTACTCAATTTTATTGAGTATTGGGCTAAATCTGTACAAAAAATGCTATAATCGAGAAGATTTAATGAAAATGTGTAAGTACTTATACATCGTTCCAATTATTATTTGCTATATCTGACCTCAGAATCATCAATGGAAGAATGGAGAGACTTGGAACAATGAGTATATAGGACTTAAAAACTAACTCATTTGGAGTTACCCACTAACTCTATTAGACTTACCCACTAACTATAATAGAGTTACCCACTAACTCAAAAAGCTATGTTTTCTCGCAGGATTCCGAGCCGCTCGGCTTTGCCGCTTCTCTTGTTGAAGAATGTTCGGAGTAAAGAACTTAATACGCATTACGATTATGGCAAAAGTGAAGTATTCGGCTTTCTTCTGCGAGGATTACCGCCGTCTGAAACACGTCACGACGGATGTTGACCACCTGAAACGGCAGCGCCGTAAGCAGATTATCGCCTTGCGCCGATTGGACCCGATAGTGAGTGTGGAGAAAAGCACCTGGTATTTCCTTATCGTCAATTCCCTCTCTCAGAAAGTCTGCACCAATGGGTGCAACTCCAATGTGTATTTAGTTCGCTCTTTATTGCTCTTGTTCGAGGTGGTAGTTCGGATGAGAGATTTGAGCAAATATGACATGCTATATGTCAGAAAAACTGACATTGCACGATGAAAAGGTAATACATTTGTGAAAAAACCAAGACAATTTACTGATTTTTTCTGCCAAGAAGGTGTCTCATGCTCAAATTTTGTCATATCAAACGTCATTATGTCAGTATGTTATATATAAATAATGTTGCTGGCACAGACTTTGCTAATACGAAATATCTGATGAATTTTCTCTATTAATAATATTATCCCCATTCGTGAGAACGTCTCCTCAAATAGGATATTCAAGCGAAGAGCAGATGGACTTGATTCTTAAGTTCGTCCAGAGCTTTGATGTCCATAATCTTCTGTTCGCTCTGAGTGCAAAGAATATGGATGAGAGTAGCATCAGAAGTCTTACACTCGACATAAGTGATTATAACAACAGGTTGGAAAGACAGAAATTGCGCTTGTTCGATTTTGGTAAGGATTTTAATAAAATGTATGCAACCGACAATAACAAGTGTTTTGATACTGCTTTAAAAGTTTCCAGAAAAATCAAGAGCGGAATTGCTGAGGCAAAGAGATTGTTTGTTAAATTCTGTGTGCCGTCAAGACGGAGGCTGCCAGACGGAGTGCCCAATAAGCAAGCGCATGAACGCTCTTTGATTAACACCCCGAATTATGTAATAGACCTCTTCGGGCTTCAAAGTTATCCTGACTATGTTGCAGAGTTGTTTTATACAATGCTTAAGTTTTACCAAAACCTGCGGGAATGTATCGAGGAGTGTATTCGGGTTATTCAACAGGAAGACTACATACGCCAAGATAAACGTAAATGTATGGAATTGCTGTTGGAGGCTTGCGACAATAGTAAGCGACAACAAGCTCATATCATAGAGGCTTTAGTACAGAATCCTGACTTGAAACAGGCTATTATTAAAACCGAGGGGCTTTCGTCTGATGCGTTAAATCCTGTGTTCAGAGAATATGAAACCATAATGAAAGACAATAAAAATGCTTCTACGTTCTTTCATAAATGGACGCCGAAAGACGTCCACAAAATAACAATAAAAAAGTTTTGTTCTCTTGAAGAAGATCCAGACTTAGCTTTGGCTTATACTCTGTTTGGTAAAGATAAAGAGAAAATACTAAGGATCAATTACATCATAGAGAAGTTTGATCTGCTACTCCCTGATAAATGTAAGAGGAACAAAATACCAGCCATGCGCTTGTACTTCTTTATGGAGTGGTGTGACATTAAACTCGGTGTGGAGTCGTTCCTCAATTATTTCAATAGGATTTATAAGGAGTATGGGGGGAAGCATGGCACTATCTTGAAATCTGCAGTTACAGGTGCAAGAAAGAAGTTTGTTTCAGAAAAAGGGAAATCTTTGAAGGATGAACAGCAAGAATTCCTGAACGGGTTAAATGCACTCCTGGATGAACATTTCCCTAATGTCAGGGCGATTAGCTCTTCTTTTTGACATGTAGATATTACATTTTTACTCAATCGATTCTTTTCCATTTTATTTACGTGACTTTTTTCGATTTACGAAGCGGTTTTCGTGAACTCCGCTTCTTTGACTGATTGATAGGTTTTTCGTACACGTATTTCCATGCGAGAACTCCATTTTTTTGTGTTGTCGGTATTTCGTGTATTTTACGTGAACGCGAATATGAATCGTTGTACACGAAGAAGACGTTTCATGAATCTTCATCATAGGGTAATTAAGTGAATGGCTCATAATCAGCCATATTCTGTACATTAAGATGATTTTCAGAAGACTAAATTGTCTTGCAAACTTTTGGAAACTCTACTCGGATATGTTTTACCTTCGCACCATCAACTCGGGCACGAAGCTGCGTGTCCAGTACTGTTGAGAGTACAGTTGAGGTGGCAAATCGGGAATGACTGTCAGCAAGGTAAACCCGAGACCACTTTTTCCCTAATAAGAAAAAAACGAATATGGGAAAAAACGAGATGAGCTCCAGTCCTTTGGAGCAGGAAATGGAGGCTAAGGCTTCCGAGTTGTTAACAAATGGTGTAGAGCGTATGGAGCAGATGGTTGACATCACACTCCAGGCTATCCTTGGCGATGTACAGACGTGCGAGACGGAAATCATGGCGCAGATGTCATCAGGTAAGACTCCTGCGCAACACACACTGCGCAACATAGTAGTATGCGAGGTGAAGCGTGCGGCCGATGGCAGACTGTGGTGCGAAGAGTACGACCAAAGTGCGAAAAGCAACCAGCGGGTGTCTGTCTATGTAGGTACTCATTGGGAACGTATAGAGCCGCAGCAGTGGAAGGATTTTGTGAGGGATTGCGCTGTGAAATGCGGACTGCCTGACAATATGCTTACGAATCAGCAGTTCATGAATCCGCTCTTCGAGAGTGTTGCCTTCAACATTGCCGAGTTCCGCAGGAAGAAGTTGCCGGCTGATACGGTTCTCGTCAACCTGAGCAACGGCACTCTCGAGCTGAAGAAGGATGGTACGGCTGTGCTGCGTGAGCACTGCAAGGAAGATCTCTTCACGAGCACCCTCGATTATCCTTATGTCCCCGGGGCTGAGTGCGAATTGTGGATGAAGTACCTGGATAGGGTGCTGCCGATGAGCGAAAACCAGCAAGTGATAGCAGAGTACATCAGCTACTGTCTGATGAACGACCACCGTTTCCAGAAGATTCTGTGGATGGTAGGCGACGGGCAGAACGGCAAGTCTGTGCTGCTGGAGACTGTCGAGTATCTTCTGGGGGCGGCAAATCTGAGCTATCTCAGCCTCAGTGACCTGACCAACGATGAGGTGAAGCGTGCGGGTATAGTAGGAAAGCGGCTCAACATCAGCTATGAGAGTTCTGACGATATTGACGCCAACGTGATGAAACTGCTGGCTGGTGGCGAGCGTGTGTTGGTCAAGAATCTGTACAAGGATCCGGTGATGACGGCGGACTACGGCAAGTTCATCTGTGCTTTCAACCAACTGCCGCGTGCAGAACTTACTTTTGGATTCTTCCGCCGGCTGATCATCGTGCCGTTCGATGTGACAATTCCTCAGGACGAAGTGGATAAGCATCTGGCTGATAAGCTGCGCGGTGAGTTGCCAGGCATTCTGAACTGGGTGCTGAAAGCCTGGGTGTCGATGATGAAACGAGGCGAGTTCACCGTCAGTGATTCTTGCGAGAATGCACTCGAGAACTACAAACTGCAGGCAGACAACGTAAAGCTGTTTCTGAAGGAAATGTGTGAGCCTTCTGAGTTTACTACATCGGCAAACGATATACACAAGGCTTACCGTAACTTCTGTAACGAGTCGCTGCTTAAGCCTGTTGGCAGGAACAAGTTCTATGCCAGGCTGGAGAAGCTCGTCGGCGAATCGGAAGTGTCAAATAAACAGAAGTTTTACAGACTTAAAGTTGCAGGGCTATGATTTTGCATGGTGAGCATTTTGATACCGGGCGCCTGAATGCCGTCCCCATCACTCGTGTGGCGCAGAGACTCGACTCGGTGCGCAGAGCCGGGTCGAACTACGTCACGGCGTGTCCGTGGCATGAGGATGAACACCCCTCGCTCACGCTTTACGAGCACACGGACGAGAACCGCTGCCACTGTTTTGCCTGTGGCAAGGGCGGCAGTGTGATAGACTACGTGATGCAGCACGAAGGGTGGAACTTCAAGGATGCCTGCCGGTGGCTGTCTGCGACATATGGCATCTGTACTACTCCATTCACAGCCCCCATCAGGCAATCCGGAACGAAGCCCGGACCGAAGCGGGAAGAACCGCCTGTGCAGTATATTCCATCCAGGATGCTCGACGAGTTGGTCTCAACAGAAAACTCACTCTGCAGATGCCTTATGCACATGTTTCATCCCGAGGCAGTGAAGTGGGTCGTGGAGCAGTATCGGATAGGCGCGTATTCGTTCAGGGATTGCGACGACTACACTGTCTTTCCGAACATCGACGCCAAGGGACGCGTATGCAACCTGAAGATGCAGCTCTACGATTCCGATCCGCAGTCTCCACGGTTTGCCCATTGCGAAAAGGGCTGCTGCTACTGGCTGGGCAAGATGTGGGTGCGGGAAGGCAGGCTGCCGCCAGGCGGAGAGTTCCGTTCCGACTGCATGTTTGGTGAACATCTGTTGTCACGTTTCCCCGAAAGCAATGTGGTGTTGGTGGAGAGTCCGAAAAATGCACTGTTTGGCGCACTGGCATTTCCCCAATCGCTATGGTTGGCTACAGGAAACAAGAACCAGCTGAAGCGCAGCGTGCTTGCTCCGCTCCGGGGGCGAAACGTAATAGTCATGCCCGATTGCGATGCTGTCGATGAATGGCGCGAGGGTATTTCCCGAATGGCAGACATAGCCAATTTCACCGTCAGCGACTTTTGTTCCCGAATGGCTCCCGACGCACAGCCCAAGTATGACATAGCTGATTACCTGCAACAGCAACGTATGTCAGTCCGCTTCTGATTTTTTGCGGAATTTCAAGGGTGTTTTTCTTTGCCCCATGATCAGCTGAAACCCAGTGTTCATGGGGCTTTCAGATGTCTGTAAGGGTGTTTTGATACTTTTTTCGTCGAAACTTTCTATAAAAAATTTTTTTTAAATTATTTTTTATGGGAAAAAGTGTAAAAAACTCCTTGCACCCCTTCTAAACTTCTGTTCGCCAATATCTTAAATACCTAAACAGAGGATTGAAAACACCCTGAAAACACCCTGAAAACACCCTCCGCTCCGATTCCGCCTCCTCCTCGCTCTGATTCTTACTGCTCCGAAGAGGAAAAAGTATTGCTCCGAAGAGGAAAAAGTATTGCTCCGAAGAGGAAAAAAGTCTCAGAAACTGGGTGGAAAAAAGTGTTGTGGAATGTGTGGGGAAAATAGGGTAAATGTTTGGAAATTACAGAATTATTTAGTAACTTTGTAGGGTAGAAATGATGAGGGAGGCGCCCCTTCTGACAGGTTCTACATAGAGAGTGTTTAGGTAACTATAGTTTTAACTTAAAAAAGATTGTATTCATTATGGCACTGAAGATTAAAGCCAAGGAACGAGAGTTCAAAGTAGGTCAGTTCGCAGGAACTTTCCGCTATGTGATGCTACCGGAGATTTATTCCACTCTGACTACCGACAAGGTGATACGTGAGGCTGCACTCCGCTCAGGAGTGAGTTCCGGCGTGATGAAAGCCTGCTGGGATGCTGCCGGCGATGTCATCAAGGCTTGGGCTACTGAAGGCCACTCTGTGGCTCTGCCAGGACTGGGCAACATGCGCTTCAGCCTTAGCGCAAAGTCGGTAGGCGATGTCGAGGACGTGAAGGCTTCGCTCATCACCACACGCCGTATTCTGTTCACTCCAAACGCCGATTTGAAGAATGAGTTGAAGAACACCAGCGTCATCATCACCTGCTACGACCGCAACGGAAACGAGGTGAAGCGTGTCACTTCGACCGATGACGGCACTGTCGTGGTGGATGGCGAAGGCGCCGGTGAGAATGACTCCACTGAGGGTTCTGGTAATTCTGGCGCTTCCGACACCGGCAGCAGCACAGGCTCTGGCACCAGCGGTTCTTCCGACACCGGCGGTTCTTCTGGCACCAGCGGTTCTTCCGGCACCAGCGGTTCTTCCGGCACTGGCAACAACTCCGGCAGCGGCTCGACGGGCGGCAATACCGGTGGCAGCGACAACACAGACCCGACTGAACCCGTAGTGGGCGAGGGTGACGAAGGATAGCATCCGCTCACTCCGCCTCCCCCGAAAAGGGGCGAGTAATGTAGAAATCCTCTCTACCTTGACGGCTGAGAGGATTTATTCTTTTTTCTTCTTACTCTTCCGGGCGGGTCTGAAGTCTTTTCTTCTTACTCTTGGCTGACCTTCGACACAATGTTCTCCTCTGCCATCATTGCTTTACCTCGAAGAGCGGTTCGTCGGTCTGCGGATCTACAGGATAGTAATGTACGGCGGAGTCGTTGGTCTTAAGGCATAGGGTGCTGAGCATCTGATACACCTCGGCACCTGCCCAGATGGCGGGACCGTAGCCGTGGGCTGCATAGTTGTTGACCGGACGGTAGGCATAGAATGCAGGGTCGAATGCCAGGCCTGTGCCCACGCAAGTGCCCTCGACCTGTCCCTGTGGCGTGACGTGAGCCGCTACGTAGTTCCATGCCAGGAGGGTCTGACCCACGTAGGTTTCGGGTTCTATCCAGCCTTTGTTGATGGCATGTGCAAGGCAGTAGCAGTAGATGGCTGTGCAGGAGGTCTCGAGATAAGTCTGGTTGTTGTCGAGCAGCTGATGCCACGAGCCGTCGTAGTCCTGCAGGGGAAGCAGTCCGGAGAGGTGCTCCTTGAACCACTTCATGATGGTGGCATCGGGTTCCAGGTCGAGCAGTTCGCATGCTGTGAGCAGTGCCCAGCCGTTGGCTCTGCCCCAGAAGAACGAGGGATGGTAGGCTCCGGGCACCCAACCGTGGCGGTATAGGTTCTTCTCCGCTACCCACATCTTCTCGTGGAACAGGCGGAACTGGCGTTTTGCCTCCTGCATGTCGCCATGAAGGGCAAGGGCAGGGATGCCCATGAACATATCGTCGAGCCATACGGTATTGGCTACGGGGCGCATACGGGCAAACTGACCGTCGGCATAGCGGTACTGATGGTTTGCGATGTAGTCGTAGTAGGTCTGAATCTGGTTTTTAAGACTCTTGTCTCCACTCTTTATCATGGCACAGCAGATGGCTCCTGCATCGTCGAGAGCTCGTGGCTGAACGACCTGATGCATGAGAGGGTCTATCTGTTCGCCCTTGTCCAGCCGCTTCCTGAAGACCGGTGCCTGTTTTGCCAGAAAACGCATACATCTGACTGCGTAGTCGCGATAGGACGGGTCGCCTGTGAGTTCCGTTGCACGCAGCATGGCAGAGTAGGTGACGCCCCACTCATAGCTGGTCAGCCGGAAGTCGCCGCGCTTGAGCTGCTTGCCCCCTTCGTCGAGTTCGGCATAGGTGTGGGTGGTGATATAGTCGCGGATGCGGTCGATGGTAGCCTTCACCTCGGCTGGCTTCACGAGTCCGTAGTTGTATTTGTAGGCGGGCTTCATCAGATGGAGCGGGGCTGTGGCATCGTTCTGTACCTGCTGTGCAAGGGCAGGAGCTGCCGCCAGCGTCAGCGAGAGGGCAATGCTGAGTATGTGTTTCATTGTCGGTGTGTGGAGTTTTTACGTGTATTGATAAAGGGTGCAGACAGGACTGTTAATGTTTTTTCATGTACGGGTCGGTGCCGAGCACGGTCGTTGCCAGTCGCTTTGCCTTGTCGCGCAGCTGGTCGGTGTCGGCTGTCACGTCGCCATAGCAGAGCACTACTCCCATGCGGCGGCCGAACGGAGCTGTCGGTTTGCCGAAAATCCTGACGCGCGAGCACTCTTCGTTCAATACGTCATTTACATTATATTCTTTGATTTCGCCTGGAGACAGAACTACGGCTGATGCTCCTGCATGCTCAAGACGTATGTCGTGGATAGGCCATCCCATCACTGCACGCAGGTGGAGTTCGAATTCGGAGAGGTTCGTGGTGTGTCCCAGTGTGACCATACCTGTGTCGTGCGGACGCGGACTGAGTTCGCTGAAGAGCACGTTGCCGTCTTTCTTCAGGAAGAACTCTACACCCCAGATGCCGTAGCCGGTGAGCGAACGGGTCACCTTGTCTGCCATCTCCTGTGCCTGCTTGAGCGCAGCATCGCTTATCTTATATGGTTGCCATGACTCGCGATAGTCGCCCCCCTTCTGTATGTGTCCGATAGGCGGGCAGAAGATTGTAGGCCAGCCGTGCTGCTGAGTGACGGTGAGCAGGGTGAACTCGCTTTCAAACTCGATGAATTCCTCGATGATGACTTCCTTCACGTCTCCGCGGCTGCCTTCCATGGCGTCCTTGAATGCCTGTTCAAGTTCTTCGGCATTGTGCACGTAGCTCTGACCGTGCCCCGACGAAGACATGAGCGGTTTGACGACGCAGGGGAATCCGATTTCCTTTGCCGCAGCCCGGAATTCCTCGATGGTCTTGGCATACTGGTATTTAGCGGTCGGCACACCCAACTCGCGTGATGCCAGGTCGCGTATGGCCTGACGGTTCATGGTGAAGTTGACGGCACGGGCCGACGGCACTACCTGAATGCCGCTCTTCTCTGCTTCGATGAGGCGCTCGGTACGGATGGCTTCAATCTCAGGCACGATGATGTCGGGCTGATGCTTCCTGATGACAGAGTCGAGGGCATCGCCATCGAGCATAGAAAATACTTCGCGTTCATCTGCCACCTGCATCGCAGGAGCATTGTCGTAACGATCGCAAGCGATGACGTACAAACCGGCACGCTTGGCTGCAATAACGAACTCCTTACCCAGTTCGCCACTACCTAACAAGAGAATCTTCTTCATAGCAGTTTTACCTTTTTAGGGTGAATATTGTCAACGTTGAGTTAATATTTTTGCGAAGGTAAGTAATATAGTTTGTAACTGCAAAATTTATTGCACCTTAGATTTTGGCATTTCGTCTCTGAAAAATGAAGTATAAGGGTAAATTTGAACAAAGAAGTGGTAAAAAAAGGCGATTTGTGTGCGCAAACACTGCGTTTTGTATAATTTTTCATTAAATTTTTTTTATGAAAATAAATTAGTTTTACCTTTGCATCGGAAAAAGTTCGATTTAAATTATTTTTCAATTATAGTTTAACTTTAAAAAGGTTTAAGATTATGTTACAGGAAAAAGCAGGAAACATCGCAGGTCTCCTTTGGAACACACTCTCAGCAGCAGAGGGTCCACAAACTTTCAAGGCTATTAAGAAAGCTACAAAACTTACAGAGAAGGATTTCCTTCTTGGTCTCGGTTGGTTGCTCCGCGAGGACAAAATCGCAGCAAGCGAAACAGGTGACGAAAAGGATCCATATGCTTATTCTCTGAAATAAATTTCAGTCTGATAAAAAACGAGAAAGTGCTAAGCCGTAATGGTTTAGCACTTTTTTTGTCTGATGTCTGAAGTTTGATGTCTGAGGGCTGAGGGCTCCCTGCTATTTCAGCACTTCCTTCAGGAAGATGGCATCGAGCGTCCAGGTGGCTGCGTCGTTGGTCCAGAACAGCTTGTTCAGGTTTGGAGTAGGCACGTGTTTGAACAGATCGTCCCATGCCTGCTTCTTCAGCTGCTGGTTGCCCAGTCGCCATGCTGCATAGGCGGACAGCCTGGGCACGAGGAATCCGTTTCGGCTCACTTCGAGTGCCTTCTGCTGGTACTGGCGGTTGTGGTCGAGCCAGGCTGCATAGAATCGCGGATGGTCGATGCTCTCCTGCAGTTCGTTGAGCAGTTCGAATCCGCCCATGATAGAGAGTAGGTGGTTGGTGTTGACGACGTTGCTGTCGCTCTCGCAGGTGATAATGCCGGTGGCGGGGTCGAATCCGAGAGCCTTCGGACCCTGGAAAAATCCGTGCTTGAAGTCGGCAATGGAGTTCATGCCAGCAAGTATCTTGTCGAGGTAGTATTTGTTCGCAGTCGGGTTGTGTTCCCATTCGGTGAACCAGTTGCTCACGTATGCCAGCCAGTCGGGGCCGATTCTGAGACGTGCCGGAGCCGTACAGGGATAGAGCGAACGCGGTTGTGCCAGGCGCATAGGGTCGAGGGTGTAGAGCAATGTGTCGGCATCTTTCACCTCGCGCATTATATCACCCGTACGTTCATCGGCTGTCAGGTAATAGTAGAAGCGGTTCCACCATGCTTCGCTGATGCGGGCTTCCTTGGCTCCGCAGCCCCAGTGGACCACGTTGTGGCGCGAACCGAGTCCGGCATGCGGACCGAAGTGGTAGGTATCCACCTCGCTGCAGTGGCGAGTCATTGCCTCTGCCATACGATAAACGAGTTTGTTGCCTGTGCGCAGGAACTGATACCAGAACATTGCGGGTGAACCCAGCTCGGTGTTGTCCCAGGCATATCCGCCCACGTCGTAGCGCCATTCCTTACGGCTGCCGTCGTAGGCATGCATCACGTCGCCGTAGTTGAAGAACCCGTACCAGTAGTTGCGGTGTATCTCGTCATTGTAGAATTCCATCAGTGAGTCGATGGTAGCCTCGATGAGGCTGTCGCGCGAGTTCTCCACCGTAGGCAGACTCCAGATGCCGAATGCACGTTTGCGGTGCAGATATTCAGGTGTGCAGACGAGTTGTGCATCGGGTTCGATACTGCCGTCGATGCTGACGAGGATATCGGATGTGCGACCGATTCCCCATGCCGTGCTCATGCCTGGCTGCACATCTTCGTATGCAGCCTCGAGTGTGTGGGCAATGGTGTCGTAGTGGGCAAAGCTGAATGGTTCTGCCTCGGGCGAATAAAGACTGAGTGTGACGGTTGCCGTGTCGCTTCGGGTTCCCTCTACAAGCAGTGTAGATGGGAAACTCTGCCAGAAGTTGCGCAGACAGAATGAGGTGAGCCCATTGAGGTCGCCGACCGATACGATGCCGTTGTTGCGGTGACCTTCGCGTGTGCCTATCCACGGACTTTCGTGTGTGGCACGCTTGCGTATGGTGTATCCGTTGGAGGAAAGTTGCGAGAGACGGAAATCGTCCCACTGTGCAATGTTTGCCAACATGCTCCTTGTCACAGAGTCCATCTTTACGAGGTCTATAGGGCGGCGGGCGATGAGCGGTTGTACCCACATCACTTCACGTTCTTCCACCTTGCGCTTGTACTGTTCAGGCGGGAAGGCTACGAAACGGCTGTAGGCAGGACCGTGCATTCCGACCTTGAAGTGTACGCTCAGCTCGCTGAGTCCTTCCTTGTTCAGGGCTGAATCGACGAGCAGGGTATGAACGAGTTTTATCTGGCTGCAGCCCCGGTAGTGGTATGTACGCATGATAGCATGGTCGAAGGTGTATTTGTATGTAGTGCGCACCTTGCCTTTCTGTTCGGTCTCGACCGAGAGAAGCTTCATCTTGCGGTTGTTCACCGTCAGGTAGAACGGGGGCAGCTGTGGTATGGGGTCGTCCTGTGTATATGATGTGGCGCTGTTGTTCTTGTAGAGCAGACACGAGTCGGTGTCGGCAGGAATTACGGCTGCGAACGCCTGCCACTTGCTGCTGCCGTCTGCCCATGATGCCAATCGCCATGTGTCGTAGCGCAGGATTACTCCTTTATTGGTTTTCAGGAGGAAGTTGTCGTTGGTCACTTCTCCCTGTGAGAATGGCACTCCAAAGGTTACGGGGGTAATGGTCTGCAGGGTCTTGCCGCCAATCAGCCGCAGTATGACCGGTTCGCTGTCGGGGTCGTAGCTGGCATAATGGAAATTGCGCAGACGGGCATGGGCCTGAGTGGTGCGGAATCCGAAGTAGCCTTCGTCGAGCGGTCGCGGGTCGAGATAATCGACAAGCATCTCGCCGTCGATGAAGTAGCGCACGTGTCCGTCAATCTGTTCAAGTCTGATTTTATACCAGTGGTCGGGCTTCAGCAGATGGTCTGCGTCGGTATATTCGCGCAGCACGATAGGACGGTAGGCTGGGTCCTTCACACCGCGTTCGTCGCCTGTGTAGCGACGGAATCGGGTGGTCGTGTTCCAGTTGCCTCCAAAACCCATATAATATGTCTTGAGGGCATAGTGGTCCACGAAGTTTGCACCCTGGCGTCCGAGTGTGCGGTTTGCCATCCAGAAGCAGTTCAGGTCGGATATACGAGGAGAACCGTCTTTTCCTTTAAAGCGTTTGTCTTTTACTATCTGTGCTTCGTACTCGATGACTACGTTGCCGTGCATCTGCTGGTCGAACCACAGGGTCAATCCTTTCGAGGCTATGATGTCTGCCTCGTTACCTTTCCAACTTATTGAGGTGTTGGCTGCATCCTCAGCCTCCACCGTCCAGGTCTGTGCAAGGACGGTGGATGGGATGAGAATGAATAATAAAAATAATACCTTTTTCAAAATAAAAATGAAGTGTGGGTGTGGATTAGAGTACACTCTTATAGAGTTCTACAATCTCTGCTTCTGTTACGTCGCGCGGGTTGCCTGGGGTGCAGACGTCGGCGATGGCCTGTGCTGCCAGTGCCGGGATGTCCTTTTCTGTGATTCCCAGGTCGGTCAGGTGCTGTGGAATGCCTACGCGGATGGCAAGTGCCTTTACTGCATCTACTGCAGCCTGTGCAGCCTGCTCTGGAGTCATGCCTGTGGTGTCAACACCCATAGTCTTTGCGATGACGCCGAACTTCTCTATACAACATGGCATGTTGAACTCCATGATGCGTGGCAGGAGAAGTGCGTTTGCCACGCCGTGTGGCACGTCGTGGAGTGAGCCCATCGGGTGAGCCATGCCGTGGACGAGTCCGAGACCTACGTTTGAGAATGCCTGTGCTGCGATGTACTGTGCCAGTGCCATTGCCTCGCGTCCTATAGGGTTGGTCGGTTCTTCAACAGCGAGTGGCAGGTTCTCTGCTATCATCTTGATAGCCTGCAGTTCGTACATATCGCTCATCACCCATGCGCCCTTGGTGATGTAGCCTTCGATAGCGTGAGTGAGGGCATCCATACCTGTAGCTGCTGTGAGTCCTTTCGGCAGACTGTACATGAGTTCCGGGTCGATGATGGCAACGGCTGGAATGTCGTTAGGGTCAACACATACCATCTTTGCCTGACGCTTCTCGTCAATGATGACGTAGTTGATGGTGACCTCAGCACCGGTGCCGGCCGTTGTAGGCAGAGCGATGATAGGAACTGACTTCTTCTTTGTAGGCGCAACACCTTCGAGCGATACTACATCTGCAAATTCAGGGTTGTTGCATACGATACCGATACCTTTGGCTGTGTCCATCGACGAGCCTCCACCGATGGCGATGATGCAGTCGGCACCGCTCTTCTTGAATGCAGCGACACCGTCCTGTACGTTAGATACTGTCGGGTTGGGACGAATCTCACTGTAGATTTCGTATGGGAAGTTGATGCCGTCGAGTACGTCGGTTACCATCTTTGTAGTGCCTACCTTGATAAGACCTTTGTCGCTACAAACGAGGGCTTTGTGGAATCCCATGCGGTTGATTACTTCTGGCAGCTCATGACGAGCACCAGCACCGAAGTAAGATACTTCGTTAAGAATAAATCTCTGTGCCATAGTATTTGTTTAATGGTTATTGGTTATAGTTTTTAGGTTATTGGTTATAGTTTTTAGGTTATTGGTTATAGTTTATTGAGTGCCTCTCCGAAATACGGCTCTAAACAACGTCGAGTCCGAGTAGTTCTTTGAGCTTGAGCAGAGAGTCGTTTTCCTTGCACATCAGTCGGAAGGCTTCCTGCGGTGTGTAGGAGCGTTTCCTGTCTTCCACTTTTCTCAGACGTATCTTCATCTTCATCGGTTCGCCCTTGATGCGCTGGCTGATATACTGCTCTATCGCAGGTGCCTTGCGCAGCAGTTCCTCGGCAACGAGGTTGTTGTTGGCAATCACTTCGAACGAGGTCCCGTCGTCCATCAGTGTCGGGTCTATGGCTCTCATGCGTTGTGCCAGTGCTGCTTCTTCGCGAGTGAGGCTTTCGATGTATTCCTTCCAGGCTATTATGACGGATGTCTGTTCGTGTGGCAACTGTGGAGCTGTGCTGACGGGTACTGTTGTCGTCGTTTCCTGCACCGCACTTGGTGTCGGGCCGGTAGAGGGGCGACGGATTGACATGGTCCGCATTACCCGTGGTGCGGCGGTACTCGTTGTCGGTGGAGTGTTCCTTATCGCCTGAGCTGTACCCGCCGTTGCGGTACTGCTCTGTCTGGTGGCTGTTGAAGCCTCCGTTTTAATTGCAGTCGCGGTGCTGCCTGCAGCAGGCGACTTGCGGAATATGGGGTGTAGTACTTTCTTCTTAGGGCTACGCCCCGAGCCTGGCACGTCTTCGCCTTCGGCTACTTGTGCCACCTCTATCAGTGTCAGTTCGATGAGCAGCCGTTTATTCTGGCTTTGTTTATATTGCAGGTCGCAATCGTTACACAGACGCATTGCCGAATAGAGGAAACGTGGAGTGCAGCGTTGGGCCTGTTGGGCATATTTGTCCCTTATCTCGCCTGATGTCTCGATGAGCTGTACGGTCTGCGGGTCTTTGCTGACGAGCAGGTTACGCATATGACTGGCAAGTCCGTTTATGAAGTGCTGTCCGTCGAATCCTTTCGTGAGGATTTCGTTTAGTGTGAGCAGACAGTTTGTTATGTTTTCCTGTACGATAGCCCTATCTACCTTAGGTGCCTTCGGATCTCCGTTTCCGCATGCCAGGAAGTAGTCGGTCAGCCGAAAATAATAGTTGCTGTCAAGTACGTTGAGGTTCTTTATGGTCTGTTCGTAGGTGATGTTTCCCTGGCAGAAACTTGCCACCTGGTCGAAGATGGAGAGTGCATCGCGCATACCACCGTCGGCCTTCTGTGCTATCTCGTTGAGTGCAGCCGGTTCGTATGTTATGCCTTCCTGCTTTGCTACATTCTCCAGATGTGACACGATGTCGTCAACACCCATACGGTTGAAATCGTATATCTGACAACGGCTCAGGATGGTTGGCAATAACTTGTGCTTTTCTGTCGTGGCAAGGATGAAGATAGCATGGCGAGGCGGTTCTTCGAGTGTCTTCAGAAAGGCATTGAAGGCTGCAGTGGATAGCATGTGCACCTCGTCGATTATAAACACCTTGTATTTTCCAATCTGGGGCGGTATGCGCACCTGCTCAATGAGCTGACGTATGTCATCCACAGAGTTGTTCGATGCAGCATCGAGTTCGTGAATATTGAACGAACGCTGTTCGTTGAATGCCTTGCACGACTCACACTCACCGCATGCCTCACCGTCGGGACGAGGCGACAGGCAGTTGATAGTCTTTGCAAAGATACGGGCACAAGTGGTCTTTCCGACTCCGCGAGGTCCGCAGAAGAGGTAGGCATGTGCCAGTTTACCGTTCTTTATGGCATTCTTCAGGGTGGTCGTAAGTGCCTGTTGGCCAATCACGCTGTCGAACGTCATAGGACGATATTTTCGTGCTGAAACTATATAGTTTTCCATTTCTCGGTGTTTTACTGCACAAAGATAATGGATTTGTCAAAAAAACTTATAATCTTTGCATGAAAAAATTAAAAAGGCGAATTCGGAACATGGTAAAAGAATTGCAACTTCGCATTCTGCCAGAGCAGGCAGCAAGCGAACAGAACATCAGAAAATATGTGTCGCAAGAGCATGGAATCAGCGAGAAGGAGATTAACTGTGTGAGGGTGCTGAAGCGCAGCATTGATGCCCGTCAGCGTACTATCTACGTGAATCTGAAGGTAGAAGTTTTTGTTAATGAACAACCTGCGGATGACGGCTATCAGCACACAGAGTATCAGAATGTAGAGGGCCGACCGCAGGCCGTCGTGGTAGGTGCCGGACCGGGAGGCTTATTTGCCGCCTTGCGCCTCATCGAACTGGGCATACGTCCTGTAGTTATCGAACGTGGAAAGAATGTGCATGAGCGCCGTAGGGATATTGCACAAATCAGCCGCACTCATATGGTTGACCCTGAGTCGAATTTCTCGTTCGGCGAGGGCGGAGCCGGCGCGTTCTCCGACGGGAAACTCTATACAAGGAGTAAGAAGCGCGGAAATGTAGAGAAGATTCTGAATGTGTTCTGTCAGCACGGTGCCTCTACTGCTATTCTGAGCGATGCTCACCCGCATCTCGGTACGGATCGCCTGCCAGCCATCATTGAGAATATGCGCAATACAATTATTCAGTGTGGCGGAGAGGTGAGGTTTCAGACTAAGATGACCAGCCTGCTGATGAAGGACAATCGCGTGACTGGTGTAGTTGCACAGTGTGCCGACGGTTCTGAAGTAGAGTTGAATGGCGAAGGAGTTATCATTGCAACAGGACACAGTGCACGCGACGTATATAAATATATGTACGCGCATGGAATAGAAATTGAGGCAAAGGACATTGCTGTGGGTGTGCGTCTGGAGCATCCGTCACAGCTGATTGACCAGATACAGTATCACAGGCGAGAGGGTAGGGGGGAATACCTGCCTGCTGCCGAATATTCGTACGTGACTCAAGTAGAAGGGCGCGGCGTATATTCCTTCTGTATGTGTCCAGGCGGAACGGTTGTTCCTGCTGCCTCCGGTCCTCGACAGATTGTGGTGAACGGCATGAGCAATGCTGCCCGCAATTCTCCCTGGAGCAACTCGGGTATGGTAGTGGAACTGCACACTGAAGACCTTGACGAGGATTCGCTCAAGAGTCTGGCACCGGTTCCGGATGAGGAAATACACGGCGGTCCGCTCCGTATGATGGAGTTCCAACAGCGACTGGAATATGCTGCCTGGCTGCAGGGCAATATGCGTCAGACTGCTCCGGCGCAGCGTATGGCTCACTTTGTAAACGGCAAGGGCAGCTACGACTTGCCCAAGTCGTCCTACACTCCAGGGCTTATCAGCACTCCGATTCATTTCTGGATGCCGCGTTTCATAGCTTCGCGTCTGCAACAGGGATTCAAGAACTTCGGCAGGACTGCCCACGGATTCCTGACCAACGAGGCTGTGCTTATCGGAGTGGAAACCCGCACGTCGGCACCGGTGCGCATTCCTCGCGACCACGACACCTTGCAGCATATCCGTCTCGAAGGCCTCTTCCCCTGTGGTGAGGGTGCAGGCTATGCCGGTGGCATCGTCTCTGCAGCCGTCGATGGCGAACGCTGTGCTGAGATGCTGAAGGAATATGTAGTGAAGTGAAAAATCCCCGTCGGAGATGATGGCACCACTGAAGTGATGCTTCAAGGTCGTTGGCACGACCACTTCATCACTGAAGTGATGCCCCCAAAGACTTTTTCTGACCACTCGGTCAGCCGAGTGACTGAAAAAATAAAACACTCGCATCGGGAATATTCCTGATGCGAGTGCTGTATATGTGGAAATGTTATTCTGTTTAGAATTCGGCAGACTTTGGTGTACGTGGGAAAGGAATGACGTCGCGTATGTTCTGCATTCCGGTTACGAAGAGGATGAGACGCTCGAAACCGAGACCGAAGCCTGCATGAGGACAGCTGCCGAACTTACGGGTGTCAATGTACCACCAGAGGTGGGTCATGTCCATATCGCGGCGCTTGATTTCGTTCATCAGCTTGTCGTAGCTTTCCTCACGAACCGAACCGCCGATGATTTCACCAATCTGCGGGAAAAGCACGTCGGTTCCCTGCATCGTAGGACCGGGAGCAATAGCACCCTTGTAGCCTACGGAACCGCCGTCGGCAGTGTCTTGGTTCTGCTTCATGTAGAAAGACTTGAACTCACGTGGGTAGTCGGTCATGATGACGGGCTTCTTGAAATGCTCCTCAACGAGGTAGCGTTCGTGCTCTGAAGCAAGGTCGTCGCCCCAGTTGCATGGGAATTCAAATTTCTTGCCGTCCTTGATTGCCTGCTGCAGGATTTCAATACCCTTGGTGTATGGCAAACGTACGAAGTCATCCTTCAGTACTCCTTCGAGACGTTCGATAAGTCCCTTGTCGATCATCTTGTTGAGGAATTCGAGGTCGTCCTTGCAGTTGTCGAGAGCCCAGCGCACGCAGTATTTGATGAAGTCCTCTTCGAGATCCATCAGTTCTTCCTGGTCAAGGAATGCTACCTCAGGTTCTATCATCCAGAACTCGGCGAGGTGGCGTGGCGTGTTGCTGTTCTCGGCACGGAACGTAGGCCCGAAGGTGTAGATAGCTCCGAGTGCTGTGGCTCCGAGTTCGCCTTCGAGCTGACCGCTCACGGTGAGTGATGTCTGCTCGCCGAAGAAGTCGTCGTCGTAGATTATCTTTCCGTTTTCGTCCTTCTTCAGGTCGTAGAGGTTCTTGGTTGTCACCTGGAACATATTGCCTGCACCCTCACAGTCGCTTGCTGTGATGAGAGGAGTGTTGAAGTAGAAGTAACCATGCTGGTGGAAGTAGGTGTGGATAGCCATCGCCATATTGTGGCGGATGCGCATGACGGCTCCGAATGTGTTTGTACGCAGACGCATATGGGCATACTGGCGCATATATTCGAACGACTGTCCTTTCTTCTGCATTGGGTAGTCGGCTGGACAGGTGCCAAGGACTTCGATTTCCTTTGCCTGCATTTCTACAGCCTGACCCGAACCGATGCTCTCGACCATCGTGCCCACTACCTTCAGACAGGCACCGGTGGTGATGTCCTTGAAGAGGTTTTCGTCGAACTTCTCCACGTCGGCTACTATTTGTACGTTCTTGATGGTAGAACCGTCGTTCAGAGCGATGAAGTTGACAGCTTTGCTGCCACGCTTAGTTCGAACCCAACCCATTACGGTGACCTCGGCACCGAAGTCGGTGCGCTGCAGGAGGTCTATGATTTTTGTACGTTTCATACTAAATATGAGTGTTTGTTTCAGTTTTATGATTTTGTGTTGTCCGAAGACTTAGACAGTTGCTTTGCCCATCTCCATATGGAGCATGGCAACTTCCTGCTCTGTGAGGAAACGCCAGTCGCCGCGCTTCAGACCTTTCTTGGTGAGACCGGCAAACATGACACGGTCGAGTTTGCATACCTTATAGCCGAGGTGCTCGAAGATACGGCGCACGATACGGTTCTTGCCAGAGTGAATCTCGATGCCTACCTGCTTGCGGTCTGTGTCGCTTGCGAAGGCTATGTCATCGGCACGGATGACTCCGTCTTCCAGTTCGATACCCTCAGCGATGCGCTGCAGGTCGCTGGCTGCACAGTTCTTGTCGAGATGAACGTGGTAGATCTTGCGCTTCAGATATTTGGGATGTGTGAGCTTAGTAGCCAGTTCACCGTCATTGGTGAAGAGCAGCACACCGGTAGTGTTCCGGTCGAGACGGCCGACAGGATAGATGCGCTCGCGGCAGCAGTCCTTTACGAGTTCCATGACAGTCTTACGCTGCTGCGGGTCGTCGCTGGTAGTCACGTAGTCCTTTGGCTTGTTCAGGATTACATATACTTTCTTCTCCATCGAAACGAGCTGATCGTGGAAGTGAACCTGGTCGGTGCGCTGTACCTTTGTACCCAGTTCGGTAACAACCTGTCCGTTTACGCTTACCACACCAGCCTGTATGTACTGGTCTGCTTCGCGACGAGAGCAGACTCCTGCGTTTGCGAGGAATTTGTTCAGACGTACCGGTGCATTCGGATCCTCAAGATACTCCTTGTACTCGATCTGCTTCTTCATGTTATACTTAGCATTCGGATTGTAGTCGGCAGTGCGTTGGCGCTGCTGATATCCTCCGCGCTGGTTATTGTAGCCGCCACGCTGCTGGTAACCTCCCTGCTGATATCCTCCGCGCTGGTTGTTATATCCTCCGCGCTGATTATTGTAGCCTCCGCGCTGCTGGTAGCCTCCCTGCTGATATCCTCCTCGCTGGTTGTTATATCCACCGCGTTGGTTGTTGTAGCCTCCACGCTGCTGATAGCCGCCTTGGTTGTAGCTGCCGCGCTGCTGGTAGCCATCACCATCTTGTGAATTGTAGTTGTTATATCTTGGACGGTCCTGCTGGTAGCCCCCCTGCTGATATCCTCCGCGCTGGTTGTTATATCCACCGCGTTGGTTGTTGTAACTGCCACGCTGCTGATAACCTCCTTCGCGATGAGAGTTACCGAAACTTGAAGGACGGAAGCCTTCGTTTTGGTTTGCAGAGTAGGCATGGTCGGAGCGAACTATGCGCTGGCGACGGGGACGACCTTCACCGTTTGGTTTGCTGTTGTCACGATTGAAAGAACGATAACCCTCACGGTCACCATTGCTCTGTGTGTTTTCACTTGCAGTGTTATCCTGCATTTCTTCGTAGTTTGACATAATGAAAATTGTTTTTAATTGTACTGAATGAATTGTTGTTAATTGTTTTGAGCTTATTTCTTATTGAGAAATCAGTTTCGTTTCCGTGTTCCTTAATGTCGTTACATTCCTGTGTAGCTATGGGGAGTGATGCTGCGCAGTTCTTCCTTCACGCTTTCGCTTACGTCGAGGCCTTCGATAAACTGCCTGATTGACTCGGCTGTGATGGCAGCGTTGGTGCGTGTCAGAGCCTTCAGGGCTTCGTAAGGGTGAGGATATGCCTCGCGGCGCAGTATGGTTTGTATGCCTTCTGCACAGACAGCCCAACAGTTGTCGAGGTCGCGATTGATAGCGGCTTCGTTGAGCAGCAGTTTGCGCAGTCCCTTGAGGGTTGACTGAAGTGCAATGACCATGTGTCCCATTGGTACGCCGACGTTGCGGAGTACGGTTGAGTCGGTAAGGTCGCGTTGCAGTCGGCTCACAGGCAGTTTCTGACTGAGGAATGCGAGTATGGCATTTGCCATGCCGAGGTTACCTTCCGAGTTTTCGAAGTCGATAGGGTTGACCTTGTGTGGCATGGCTGACGAGCCTACCTCGCCTGCCTTAATCTTCTGCTTGAAGTATTCCATTGATACGTACATCCAGAAGTCGCGGTCCATGTCGATGATGATGGTGTTGATACGTTTCATTGCATCGAACACGGCGCAGAGGTTGTCGTAATTGGAAATCTGAGTAGTCCACTGTTCGCGTTCGAGACCCAGTTTCTCGCTTACGAACTTATTGCCGAATGCTTTCCAGTCATACTGAGGGTATGCAATGTGGTGGGCATTGTAGTTTCCTGTTGCACCACCGAACTTGGCTGTGATCTTACAAGCCTTGAGCGACTGCAGCTGTTCTGTAAGACGATACACGTAAACCATCACTTCCTTGCCCAGGCGGGTAGGGCTGGCTGGCTGACCATGAGTCTTTGCGAGCATTGAGACATCTTTCCATTCCTCAGCATATTCCTGCAGCTGTCGGATGAGCTCTTCAAGCATAGGGTAGTAAACCTCGTTGAGTGCATCCTTGATAGTCAGAGGCACGCTGGTATTGTTTATGTCCTGGCTGGTCAGACCGAAGTGGATGAATTCCTTATATTGCTTGAAGTCGCCAATCTTGTCGAGTTCTTCCTTGATGAAGTATTCCACGGCTTTCACGTCGTGGTTGGTCACCTTCTCGATGTCCTTCACTCTTTGGGCATCGGCTTCAGTGAAGTCAGTATATATCTTTCGCAGTGCAGGGAAGAGATTCTGGTCAAAACCCTTCAGCTGCGGCAGCGGCAGTTCACAAAGTGTAATGAAATATTCGATTTCTACTTTTACGCGGTACTTTATGAGGGCGTATTCTGAGAAATACTCTGCAAGGTCTTTTGTCTTGCCATGATAACGACCGTCGATAGGCGAAACAGCCGTAAGTGCATTAAGTTCCATCTTTGGAGATTGATGTTTGTTGGTGTTTTTTTGAATGTTTTGTTATTCTCTCTATCTTTATAAAATACAGAGCTGCGTCGTCCAGACGGTCTCATGTATTTTCTGTCATTCCTAAAAATCGGTGCAAAGATACGCTTTTTCTTTTGATATATTACAATATAGTTACAGTTATTTATTGTTTAGTTAGTTGTGGAATTCTGAAAGCAGTGTAAACTTCGATTACGGAGAAGCAGATAAACGGCACGAGCCATGATGATTTCATGATGTATATGTCCTGAAAGATGCGCATGGGTGCATTGGCAAACATCAGTGCTGAGGTAAGGAACAGAAATGCTATTCCGAAGTAGCGTTGGCGTAGCAGACGTACGGCTTGCAGCTGTTTTTCCTGCGGCACTTCTGCCAGAATGCGGTCGTTGCCCTGAGCCAGCCGTCCTACTGAGAAGATGACTACACTGGCGGCGAACAGGTACGGTACCCATGCTGCGTGCGTAATCCATAGTGCTACTGCCAGGATTATAAGCGTCTCGCCTGCAATTTCCATATACCCAAGTATCTTCATCTTTTGTATGTAATCCCAATGGCTTTTAGTTGCCTTTTTTGTTATTCATCTTCGTCCTCAATCACGAAGATGTCTTCGTCGTCGGTCTTCATGTAGTAGCGTTCGCGAGCCACCTTCTTCAGAGCCTCGGGGTCGGTCTTCAGATTGTTGAGCATCTCCTTCTCGCTATCGAACTTCAGCTGTTGCTCTTCAATCTCGCTGCTTAGTTTCTCTATCTCTTTCTGCTGTGCAATTCTGTTTATCAGACTGCTCTCGCCGAAGAATGTTATGGCAATGGCAAATATTGCGAATGCCACAACATACTTCAGCTTGAAAAGATAGTATTTTACACTGTGTGTCATGATTCCGGTGCGGTTTCTTGGTGAGAGTTTTTTTGCGGTGCGGTTACCTGTTCACCTTTGCTCTTATTATGTTGATAGAGTATGAAGGTACGTCGAAGAGCAGTTTCTTGCCTTGCTGGGCAATGTGAACGTCTGCCTCGCGAGGGATGATTTTAGTTGGTTCATCCATTGTGTTCTCGTCAGACCCCTTTTCGGAAGAGAGGCGTTGCAGTGTCGCAGATACAGCATTGCAGTTCTTCAGGTTGATGGTTCCCGGCACTGGTCCCCAGCCTGTGTTGACTACCTTTATGATCAGTTCGTTGGTCTGCTCGTCGAGTGTAGTGCTTGCAAACACACCTTTCATCATGCTCGGACGCAGAATGCCTTCGCAGTTGAGCTTTCCGTCGATATAGCATTTGATGTGGTCGCCATCGACGTCAACCTGCAGGTCGTACCAGCGGTCGTCTTCCACCTCGAATCTTGTGCCGTGGTGCAGCTGTATGCGTCCGCCGTCGGTGCCTTGCTCTATGTTGTTGCGTGAGTTGCCCCATCCGCCTACGTTGAACCAGTTGTAGTTGCCTTCGTCGGCATAGTCGAACATGAGAAGGAATCCTTCGTTGCCGCCATGCTTCTGTGCTTTCACTTTGTATGTGAATTTCTTGTCGGTGAATGTCTCTGGTGAGATGAGCATTGCAGGGTCGAGACGCGAGTGCTGGCTGATTTCGTTGCCTTTGCCTCTCCACACACCACTCACGCTCTGCCACTTCGACAGTTCGGTGAGCGGAATTTCCTTTCCGTCAACGATGTAGTGCGGATCTTTGTATGCTGCGTTGGTAGCCCAGGTGGCAAGACCGATGTGTACGGGCTTCTCGTGTTCCTTCACCGACGGTTTCTTAGGCAGTTTCTCAGTCCATGAGGTCTTGATGACACGTGTGCCGATGTTGTTCGGGAAGAGTTTCTGCACGTAGTATGAAGGTGTGCCCATGCAATCCTTCGAGTTGAACCTTATCATGTCTGGTGCCCATGCCACGTTGTTTTCGTTCACGAAGATGGGGGCATAGGAGTTGAGCGGTACGATGTCGGAGTTGTTCTCCATACCCATCATATATACAGCCTCGCCCAGTGCTGCGTTGAGGTTTCCGATTTTGCCGAACTGGCTGGTTACGGCATATTCGCCTACGTAGATCTTCGGACCCTTGCGGTCGTACTTGTCATACTTGTGGAAGCGCTCTGCAAACCATTCCGGATTGCGGTAGTAGTGTTCGTCGAGCATATCTACGGGGTAGCTGTTTCTCCAGCTTGGTTCGTCGGTACCCCACGACTCAACATTTCCGATGCACACCATATTAGGATATTTTGCCTTGATGGCATCGTAGAATCGCTTGTAGCGTTCAGGGTAGTCGATCGACTGGTCGTTGTTGGTGTCAATTGAGAAATTATAGTTCTCGTTTCCGATTTCCAGATATTCGATATTGAATGGGGCAGGGTGTCCGTTCTTGGCACGCAGTGCGCCGTACTTGGTGTTCACGTCGCCGTTGGCATACTCCAGTGCGTTCATGCATTCGTCAATCCACGACTGCAGGGAGTCGAGTGGGGTGTAGCCGCCGTGCCAGATACCTACGTTGACTACGTATAGAGGTTTCGCGCCGAGGTCTTCTGCCAGTTGCAGATATTCGTGGAATCCGATTCCGTCGGTTGTGCGGTATCCCCAGTTTACGTTCTTGTGTCCCGGACGCTCTTCGATCGGACCGATGGAGCGTTCCCAGCGGAATGCGTTGTCTGGACTGAGCTGACCCTCTACGAAACAACCGCCCGGGAAGCGCATGAACTTAGGTTTCATGTCGGCAAGCATATGTGCCAGGTCTGGTCGCATACCATTCTCGCGGCCTTTGAATGTAGGCGGGAAAAGACTCACTACGTCGAGCTGGAATGTTCCGGGAGTGTCCGACAGCAGTTCGAATACGCCCTTGGCAGTATTGTCCGTTGCGGTGATGGTAGTTGTAAACTTCTGCCACTTCTCGTTCAGCTTTACGGGGATGTCGGTCTCGCCCATGAATTTCACGTTGTCTGCGCTTCTCAGCAGGGCTTTCAGCGTTCCCTTGAATTTCTTGTCGCTCTTTGCCCAGAACGACAGTTTGTATTGTCTGCCTTTCACGATGTTGATGCCCCAAAAGCCTTCGTTGCTTACTCCGGCCAGGTTTATCGGGTCGGCTGCGGTCACGATTACTCTGAGCGACTTGTTGTGTGCAGCGTTCAGCGGATCTTCGGCTGTCAGTTCTATCTGGGCATTGCTCTTGCTGTTGTGCACTGCGTTCCAGTGTGCAGGCAGGGTCTCGCTGTCCTCGAACGAACGGTTCTGAATCAGTTCGGCATAGAGTCCGCCGTCGGCAGCATGGTTGATGTCCTCAAAGAATATTCCGTAGTGTGTAGGTGAAATCTTAGGTCCCTGATTGTTGATGTCGATATTGATATCTACTTGTGCGTTGGCTCCCATGGCAATTCCGCACAAAAGAGAGGTGAAAATCTTTTTCATAGTGTTGTATTAATGTGTGTTTAAAATTTGCGCGAAGATACGATTTTCGTTTGAAAGAAGGAATATATCCATGAAATACAAAAATGATTACAACTTTTTTTAACTTTAGTTTTGCACATGAAAACAAATTATATATATTTGCGCCCGTATTTGTAACATTAAACAACATTTATTAACCTTTAACCTTGTTTGTTATGAAGAAATTTATTGCATTTGCTGCTCTTGCAGTTTTTTCTTTCACTGGAGTTCAGGCTCAGGATGAAATGCTGTTTAACCACCTTGCAGTAGGTATTACAACTGGCTCGCCAGGTCTCATCGGATTCGACGTGGCTACGACCTGCACTCCTTACCTCCAGATTCGTGCAGGATTGGCTATCATGCCGAATATCAAGTATTCTACTAATATCAAGATGAACAGCAATGATGTTACGAAGTTCAACAACGACATCAGTAAAATCAACCAGGCCATCAACGATGGTATGCTAGATGCTCGTAAAATTGACGGTCAGGTAGCAGGTGAGTATGCTATCCAGGGTAAACTCGGCTGGACCAACGGTAAGATTATGTTCGACTTCTTCCCGTTCAAGGCCACTGGCTTCCCGTTCTTCATCACTGTGGGTGCTTACTTCGGTACTTCGCAGATTGTTTCTGTTTACAATAAAGATGCTGGTGCGCTTAATGTCGTAAACGAGGCAAATGGCGCTATCGATGCCATCAATAATGACCAGACGGGTGTTGCTGCAATTTACGGCATCTCAACTGGCCTGAACAAAATCTACGGTAATGTCGGTGAGTACAAGCTCGGTCCTGATGCTCAGGGTGATGTCAAGTTCGAGGCTAAGGTCAACGGCTTCAAGCCATATCTCGGAATTGGTTTCGGTCGTCCGTTCCCTGTTAAGAAACGCATCGGTTTCTCTTGTGAAATCGGATGTATGTTCTGGAAGACTCCAGAGGTTGTATTCCTTGGTAGAGATAACATGAACAGCACTAACTTCGTTGTCGATCGTGACAAGGCTGGCAACAAGGACGTAGGTAAGGCTATCGACATCATTTCCAAGTTCGGTGTGTGGCCATGTATCAACCTCCGTCTGACAGGAAAAATATTCTAAGCATACATTCCATTAAATCATAAAAGAACCTGGCAACTTCGGTTGCCAGGTTCTTTTTCTGTTCCTATATTTTCTAGATATTCTAGTCTTTCTAGATATTCTAGTCTTTCTAGATGTTCTAGGACTTCTAGTCTTTCTGGTTATTCCTTAGAAAAGCTTGTTAGGATAAACGCCGTCCTTCACGAGCTGCGCTATGCGTTCAACTGTTGCCTGACGGTCGGCTGCGTAGGTGACGCCGAACCATACGCTGGTAGTGTCGAGCACTTCGCAGGTAGCTGTGCCGCTGGTGATGAGTTCGTTTACCATGAGTGGGATGAAGAACTCAGCCTTCAGGTTCTCCATGTTCTTCGGGTCGCTGAGGAATTTCTTGAAGTAGTCCTCGCTGTACTTGAAGTAGTCGGGAGTGAAGCCCCACATATTCATACTTACGGGTACGTTCTCGTCGAGCGGAATCCATTCGCCCTTCTCGTCCTTGTAGCAGATGGCATTGCCCTTATCTGCCTGACGCATGATTTCTGTGCGCTCTACAACGTCGGTCAGGTGACGGTTCTGGTCGTATTCGCAGACGCCGCGAGCCACGCTTCCGTTCTCCGACAGGGTGTTGCAGCAGCGGAAGCCGACCATTGCATACTTATTCTTCGAACCCTCTGGCAGGTTAGCCAGCCACTTGCCTACGCTCATGAAAGCGTCGCGGCCGTAGAAGTCGTCGCAGTTGATTACAGCAAACGGTTCCTTGATGATGTCCTTGCCCATGAGTACTGCATGGTTCGTACCCCATGGCTTCTGGCGACCTTCCGGACACTTGAAGCCCTCTGGCAGTGCGTCGATGCTCTGGAAACAGAGTTCGCATGGCACCACGCCCTCATACTTCGAGAGAATCTGAGTGCGGAACTGCTCCTCGAAATCCTTTCTGATTACCCATACAATCTTGCCGAATCCTGCCTTCACAGCGTCGTAGATTGAATAGTCCATGATTGTCTCTCCGTTTGGTCCCAGACCGTCGAGCTGCTTCAGACCGCCATAGCGGCTGCCCATACCAGCAGCGAGCAAAAATAAAGTAGGTTTCATAACGTTATGTTTTGTTTTGGAAAATGATTTGCTCGCGAAGATAAGTATTGTTTTGCATTTATTAAATGGAAAAGTCAAAAAAAATATCTCTGTCAGCGATATTTCTCCGTTTTCCTGTCTCTTAGGGCTTCATTCTGACAATTACGGGCAGGTGGTCGCTCACGCCTCCGTGGTAGTGCGTACCCAGATAGGTGCGTCTGGGTTTCTTCCCTCCGGCGCTTTTGTCCTTTTCCATCAGGAAGGGCAGTGCCGGCACCTTGCACTCAGCCTCTCTTCCCTGTGTCGTGCGCAGCAGGATGTGGTCTATGAAACTCCATTCTCCCTTGTACTTGTACGACCCCGCTTCGAGTCCCTCGGTCAGGTCTCTGAAGCCGTGTCGTGCGTACGGTTCCATCTGTTTCCCGCGCAGTTCGTCGTTGAAGTCGCCCATGATGATGATGGTTGCTGCCTCTCGTCTGTGGTAGATTGAATCCGTTCGTCTCAGGATTTCCTCCCTGATGCTTTCGCGGTTGCGTTCAGCCTCCTGCTTTCCCAGTTTCGACGGCAGGTGGACCATGAATATGTCGAGCGTGTCGCCGCCGGGCATCCTGCCGCAGGCATAGAGCACGTCGCGCGTAGGCTGGCTGGTCTTTGCCCTGATGCTCTCGTGGTGTAGGAGTCTGAATCTGTGGGGTGAGTAGAGCAGTGCTACGTCTATTCCGCGCTGGTCGGCACTCTGCGTCATCACGTATTCATACTTCATGTGTCTAAGCAGAGAGCGCTCTGTCAGCTGACTTACCACCGAGTCGTTCTCCACCTCGCACAGTCCCACCACGTCGCATGGTTTCAGTATGTCGGCTCCGGCTATCACCTTGCTTACCTCCTTCAGTTTCTTCAGGTAGCGCCATCGGTTCCACCTGCGTTCGCTCTCTGGCAGGAACTCCGTGTCGCGCTTCTCTGCGTCGTGAATCGTGTCGAAGAGGTTCTCCACGTTGTATGTCATCACCGTGAAGTCGTCTTCTGCCTGCGCCATGCCTGCGAAGCATAATAATATAAATATGTGTAGCAGTCGTTTCATTCCGGCTTCAAATGTATATATTTCCTGCGAGAATGAGTTGCATGGTTGCGATTTTTTTCGGGAATCTGGGCTGTTTTACTTGGTTTTTATTGTCAATGTAGCGGAATTGGTGTTTTTCCTTTAAATTCCCTTAACGTATTTTTTTTGTTAACGGCGCATGCCGTACCTTTGCGCCCGACTTCTGTATTCAAGCTATGGTTTTGAGGTATTTACATAATATATATATAACGATGCATTACATCATGTTATTTATCAACCTAAATTATTAACTCTATAAATTTTTTGTAAGTATTTATGAAAAAGAAGAAAACTTATGAGCGCCCTGTCGCAAGGGTAGAGCACATCAAGATTGCTACAGCTGTTCTTCAGGGATCTTTGAGTGATTTCGACGTGCACGTTGAAATCGAAGAGTAATTAACCAACAAAAAACAAAAAACGTAAGGAAATGAAAAAGACAATGAGACTATTCAGCATTGCAGCCCTCGCCATAGGGCTTGCAGCAGTGAGCAGCTGCTCTAAGGACGATTCTATCGAAAGGGAGGCTCCGCAGCCGGCGGCAGCAGAGGAGCAGATAGTAAAGGACAACATCGTCACGCTGACATCGACCGTGGGCTTCGACGAAGCTTCTACCCGTGCGCTGACGGCAGCGGGCGTGATGACATTCGCCGCAGGCGATAAGATTGCTGTAATCTACACGAACACGAGCAATCAGACCGTGAAGGCAGAGAGCCTGCCCCTGGAGTCAGGCAACATCACAAACGAGGGCAAGAATGCCGCCTTCACCGTGACGCTGACCAACCCCAAGGCAAGCGGCGCAGTGCGCTACATCTATCCGGCAGCGATGGCAGCTGCGACAGTCGATGCCGGTACAGCCACGACAGCCGATGCTACGATTAACTATGGCGCGCTCAGCTCGCAGGAGGGCACACTCGATGCCCTTTCATCCAAGTACACCCTCGCTGTGTTCGACGGCTCGCTGACAGCCGAGACCACCCTGCCGGCTTCTGCTTCGCTCGCGAACAAGATAGCCTTCCTCGCTATCACGCTGAAGAATGCTGACGGCTCGAAAGAAATCACCAGCACCATCACAGGCATGACCCTGAGCGACGGAACCTACAGCTACAGCGTAACGCGCTCGGCTGCCGCAGGCCCCATCTACGTCGCCATCCGTCCGACCTCAGATGCCACCATCGACATCACTGCCACCAACGGCACGAAGAACTACACCAAGACGCTGACCAGCAAGACCTATGCAGCCAGCAACGGCTACAACGTGAGCTGGAGGATGACAGAAAAGTCCGATGTCCTCGCCGGCGAGTTCAGCGTAAGCTCTACGAAGAAGGTGAAATTCTCCAAGGGTAACCTGCGCTACGCATCGGGCACATGGAGTTTCTTCGACAACCAGTATGACTATTACACAAGCTACAGCGCAGACGCATGGGATAAGTTCGGCTGGAGCACATCTGCCAATACTTACGGTATGAATACTTCTACAATCAACAGCACTTATTCCGGCGACTTCGTGGATTGGGGCGCAACGATGGGCACAGGCTGGTTTACACTGTCCAGTGCCGAGTGGACATATCTGTTCAACACCCGCAGTGCATCTACCGTGGGCGGCACCGCCAAAGGCCGCTATGCCAAGGCTAAGGTAAACAATGTTCAGGGCATTATCCTCTTCCCCGACACCTATACTCACCCCGACGGCGTAACTGCTCCGAAAGGTGTCAACGCAACAGGCAACACTGGATGGAATGGCAACAACTACAGTTCTGCGGATTGGACTAAGATGGAGTCTGCCGGCTGTGTGTTCCTGCCGGCTGCAGGCTACCGGTATGGCTCGTCGGTGAACAATGCGGGCACGTGGGGCTACTACTGGTCTGCTACTCTTGGCACGGGCAACGCGTACGACGTGGGCTTCAATTCGGACTATCTGGATCCCGCGCTCAACGAAGAACGGTACTACGGGCGCAGTGTTCGTCTGGTTCGCCAGGTCGAGTAGAATTTTTTACCCTTGCCCCCACGGGCATAGGGCAAAAGCTGAGCGGTGTGCCTCCTGTGCACCAGCCCACGGCGGTGCACAGGAGACCCGGCGCAGCTCTTTGGATGAGTGCCGCAGGATACGGTGCACGCAAGCGCATAGACACACGTATAGTGTCAGTCTGCACGTAGCAGCGTTTCCACCAGTTGGTGGGATGACTGCAAACAGGAAAACAACGTCTTCCCACACTGG
>DEJQ01000002.1:252-17992 GCA_002353575.1 Prevotellaceae bacterium UBA2744 | reverse complement strand
CATTGGGATAAGCACTGAAAACAAAAAAACAACGTCTTCCCACATTGGGATAAACGTTGCAGACAAAAAAGTAACGTTTCTCCCACATTGAGATAAGATTTCGCTGGAGATTCCGGCAGTGGCAGCGGCTCGACTACGCCGACAGATCCAACGGAGCCTGTGGTAGGCGAGGGCGACGAAGGGTAAGTGAAGCCCGCCCCCATAATATTGTTTCTGAAAAAAGGCAGCGACCCCAGTTTGAGGTCGCTGCCTGATTATTTACTCTAAATCCTTTCCCGGATGTGGTTTATGCCAGTTTGTTGGCAAGGGCAGTGAGGTCGGCGATGGTCTTTGCCTTGACAGTCGATTCTATGGTGACTACGGGTTCGATGATGGTGATGTCCTTCATCTGCTGGAAGGCTTCGAGCATCTTCTTGCCGGCAGCAGGAGCCCACGAGCCGTTCTCGACGATGGCTACGGTGCGGTTCTGGTATGCCTTGATGGCAAGGTGGTGGAGGAAGTCCTGCATGACGGGCATGAGGCCGCCGTCGTAGGTGGGAGCACAGACAACGAGACGGTCGTAGCGGAATGCATCCTCGATGGCCTCTGCCATGTCGTCGCGCGCAAGGTCGCTGGTGCTTACCTTCACGCCGCCCTTCGCGCTGAGGATTTCTGCCAGCTTGAGGGCTGCCTGGCGGGTGTTGCCGTGGAGCGAGCAGTAGGCAATGAAGATGCCTTCGTCTTCAGGCTTGTAGGCTGACCAGGTGTCGTAGGTAGAGAGGTAGTAGCCGAGGTCGCTGTCGATGACGGGTCCGTGGAGCGGGGCGATGATACGGATGGGGAGCGGAGCGGCTTTCTTCAGCAGCACCTGCACCATGGCTCCGTATTTGCCCACGATGTTGAAGTAGTAGCGGCGAGCCTCGCATGCCCAGCCATCGACGGTGGCGTGCAGGCGGTCGGCTGCCATACCCTCGGAGTCGGGATGGGAGAGTGCGCCGAACTTGCCGAAGGCGTCGGCTGCGAAGAGGATGCCTTCCTTCTGCTCGAAGCTCATCATGACCTCGGGCCAGTGAATCATCGGAGCCATGATGAACTGGAGGGTGTGCTCGCCGAGTTGCAGCGTGTCGCCTTCCTTCACGATCTGCAGACGGTCGGCAAAGTCAACATCGAAGAACCGCTTCACCATGACGGCAGCCTTCTGTGTGCAGACTCCCTTGCAGCCGGGGTATTTGTCGAGCACGAGGCGCACGCCGGAAGCGTGGTCGGGCTCCATGTGGTGGATGATGAGGTAGTCGGGTGTGCGCCCGGCAAGTGCTGCCTCGAGACCCGCAATCCACTCGTCGGTCTTGCGTGCATCCACAGTGTCCATCACGGCGATTTTCTCGTCGTCGATGAGGTATGAGTTATAAGAGATGCCCTCAGGCACTTTGTACTGACCCTCGAAAAGGTCGATGTCCATATCGTCAACTCCGATATACTTGATGTTTTTTGCTATTTCCATTGTTGTTTGTTTTGTTTGCGTGAAAAATCCGTGCAAATTTAAGAATTATTTTTCTTGTCACAAAGTATTCAGTCCGCGGAAAAGGAGCAGTGGGTCGTGCTCTATCGCTACGGGCAGCGGTTCGGTGGGCTCAATGTCGTTGCCTCCGGTGGTGCAGACGGCGAGGTCGGGGTAGCGGCGGGCAAAGCTGCGCACGTAGCCCTCCAGTTCGAACTGCGTGCCGTGGATGGCCGACGACATCATGTGGGTGCGCGTGTCGTAGCCGAGCAGGGGTGCCGTGGGGTCGGCTTCGAGCAGGGGCAGGGCAGCCGTGTGCTCGTGCATTGCCCTGAGGCGCAGGCTCACGCCGGGCGATATGGCTCCGCCGACGACGTTGCCCCCGCTGTCGATGAGGTCGTAGGTGATGCACGTGCCGGCATCGACCACGAGGATGGGGCGCCCACGGTACTTTGCCATGGCTCCCAGGTCGGCTGCGATGCGGTCGGCTCCGTAACCCTTGGGTATGCTCCGGAGGGCGCACTCGGTAGTGTCGGTCAGCACGAGAGCTGGGATGCCCAGTCCGCTGAGTGCGGCAAACAGGCTCCGGTCCTCGGCTGCCACGTTAGAGATGACGCAGCGCTCCAGACGGTATGTCTGCTGCAGACGCTCCAGCAGGCTCTGCCACGGTTCGCTGACCCGCTCCGCGAGGATTATCTCTTCGCCCCGGGCAAGTGCAATCTTTGCCGAGGTGTTTCCTATGTCAATCAGAAGTTTCATTTCACTATTATATTAAATGTCTTTGCATAGCCGCTGAACTCGGGTGCGTATTCGCAGGTGGCGGTGGTGATGCCGGCATGATAGAGTCCGGGACGTGTCACGTAGTAGTCGAGGTCGAGGGTGGTGGTGCCGCGCGAGAACCAGTCGAAGAACACGTCGGTCTCGGTGTCGCGCAGTTCGAGGTAGCCGCCGCGGTTGCCCAGCCAGGTGTAGCCGGAGAGCGTGCGCACAGGTTCGAGACAGGCAGGCTGACGGGTCTTGACCGACACGAAGTCCATGTCGCGGTCGGCATGTATTATGTTGCGGATGCGAAGGGTGGTGCCCACGGCGAGCGGAGCCGAGAGGTCGGTCTCGACCCACTCAGTGCCCTGTCTTACGTAGAACTTCTGCTCTACGGACAGTTCGCCGGTGGTATAAGAGCGGAGCTTCTCAGCCTCTTCGCTGAACGTGCCGCGCACATATCCCCACGAGATGCCGGCTGAATGCTTCTCGACGGTCATGCTTGTGGGGTGGCTGATTACTCCTTGCAGCTCCGGCTTTCCGTTTGTGCTCAGGTTTGCCTGTACGTCCAGGTTGCCCGGTGTGTCCAGACGGAATGTCTTGCCGGCAAAGCTGACGTGGAGGGTGTCGGCAGTGCGCAGGCTCTCCTCCTTTGAGTATGTGAGCAGGTAGTCGGCTGCGTCGATGGCGTTCAGCGGATTGCGCCACAGCTGGGTCTGCTTCTGGCGCAAGAGCCACATCTGCATGTCGGGCAGCAGGGCGGAGTTCTTCTGCCTGTCCACCTGCTGCAGGCAACGCATGGCTGCCAGTTGGGTTGGCAGACGGTAGTCCTGCCATGAATAGTATGCCTGGTCGGTGGCGAAGTAGCGGCCGAGCCCCGGCTTGAACACGAGGTAGTGGCGGACGGAGGCGGCAAACTTCACGGCATCCTTCGTGCGTCCGAACTTCTGCAGGATTACTGCGCATTTTGCCCTGCCGTAGATGGTGGTGCGCTTCATGCTCTTTGCCATCTCGGAGAGGTAGGTGCGCGTCATCTCGTTCTGCTCAGCCTTGCAGATGTCGAGATAGCGCAGGTCGAATTCGTCCGGCGTGAGCGACCACCCCTGCTGCTTGCGCTTCTGGTAGTTCTCCTGCATGTAGCGGTCAAGAAACACCATCGCATCCTTTAGCATGTCGGTGGTCTGCCCGTCGCGGAGTTTGCCCATGCGGCTGAGGTGTTCGGCAACGGCAAGCGTGATGTAGGGACTGCCATCCATACCCTTGAACCAGCTCCACGAACCGTCGGGGAGCTGCAGCGAGTGCAGTTTCTCGGTTGCCTCGGCTGCAAGCGCACGAGCCTGCTCGCGGTCGAAGTGCTGAATCAGTGTGTCGTCGTAGGCTGCCAGCTTGCCGGCTATGTCGAGCATGACGGTGTTGGAGTAGAGTGCTGCCGCATAGCAGGGTGCATTCTCGTGTTGCGGCATCTGGGTGGCGCGGAGCGAACGGAACACGTCGAGGGCGGGGTTGTCGGTGTAGCCGATTTCGATGGTGCGGTCGGTAGCCGTAGGGCTGTCGTAGTTGTACAGCGTGTGCAGGTCTATCTCCTTCTTGCCTGCACCCTGAATGTAGAACGGGATGTTCTCGGTTATCTGCTCTCTGGTCTGGAGCACTGGCAGCAGGTTGCGCTCGCCGTCGCTGCACGAGCCGTCAAGAGCCGACACTTCGCACACGACGTCGCCGGTCAGCGTGCCTGCAGGAATGGTGAAGGTGACTACGCCTGTCTTGTTGCGGTCAACATAGTATGCAAGGTCTTCCTTCCATACGAGCGACTCGTCTTTGGCACTGAGCAGGCGCATGGTGGCGCGTCCCGCAATCGGACGGTCTGCCTGGTTCTGTATGCGTGTCTGTATGACTGCCTGGTCGCCCGCCCGCACGAAGCGCGGCATCTGTGGCTGCACCATGAAGTCCTTGCTTGCAACTGCCGTGGAGGATATGATGCCGTAGCGCACGTCGTCGGTGTGGACAAAGCCCTGGAACTTCCATGTGGTCAGACTCTCGGGCAGGGTGAACCGTATCTGGGCATGTCCCTCGCTGTCGGTAGTGATGTCGGGATAGAAGAAGGCAGTCTCGTTGAAGTTCTCGCGTATGCTCGGCTTTATGGTTGCATATGCACCCGACTCGCCGCTGCCGGAGTCTTCCGTACCAGCCAGACGCATGGCGTCGTCGCTCATCTCTTCGGGACTTTCCACAACGCTGAGCCCCGCTATCTTGCCCTGCAAGTTTGAGGCAGCAGCCAGCGGAGCATAGTCTGCCATGTCGGCAGTCTTTGCCGATACTGCAACTTCTCTCAACACTGTATTGCTTCTGCTGTAGCGTAGTCCGCCCTTGAACCTTAGATTGCTGCCGACGTGAGCGAATGCCCTAAGAAAGTCGAACTCGTTGGGCATGATGCTGCGGACTGCGGGTCTGTACTGCAGGAAGAGCCGGCTGACAGAGGTAGGGTAGGTGTGGCGGAACGTCATCCATGTAATGCGGCTCACAAACGGAATCTCGAAAGTCCAGTCGAACGAACTGAGTTCGTCGAGCGATGCATCGTACATGGCAGCCATGAGGTTGGCTCCGCTGACGGGGCTGCCGTTCTTGTCCTTCACGGTCAGTGTCCATGTCTCCTGCTGCCCGGGTGAGAGGCGGTCGCGGAAGGTGTGCCACTCCAGGCGCAGCTTCTTGTCGGGCTTGGGCACCCTGACCGTCTTGCTGTATCGGTATATCTGACCGTCGCGAACATACATTATGTATATATTAGCACCGTCGCCCCACTGCTCGCTGCACTTCAACTGGCGTTGCATCTTGCCGCTGAGCAACTTTTCGTCAGAGTCGATAATCTTGCCCCCTGCCACTACATAATATATTATATAGGCATCCTTGTGCTCGGGTGTGAACGTGATGTCGAGCAACTCGCCCGTGTGGATCTCTTCCTTCGATACCTGCAGCGGTTTGGGTTTCTGTACTTCTTCTGCCTGCTTCGAGGGCTTCAGCGGAATCAGGTAGGTGGTGATTGCCTTGTGCGTCTCGCCTGCGTTGTCGGTCACTTCGGCTGTGAGGCGCAGGAGGAGTTTGTCTTTCTCGCGTGCATCGGAAATCAGTTTCTTTATGGCTTCTTTCTCGGCAGGAATGATGTCGAACAGCATCTTGCCCTCGTCGCCGGTGGTGCCGTCGATGCTGGTTACCCACTGCCACCCCGAAGTTCTGTAATACCAGAATCCATGTCTGCAGGCATCGACGGTGATGCTGACCTTTGCTCCCTGCACCGGCATTCCGGAGAGTGCCTTCGCATCGAGTGCGACTTCGATTTTGTCTTCTGGTGCATATACGACGGTGTCCTTGGCAAACTCCACTGTGTAGGTGGGACGCTTGTATTCTTCCACTCTGATGTCGGCAACCTCAATGTTGTCCCATCGGTTGCTGTCCACATTCTTCAGGAAGATGCCCCATGAGCCCAGTTTTCCCTTCGGCAGGGTGAAGTCGCAGGTCATCGTTCCCATACGGCCCGGACTCAGAGTGTCGGCAGCAACGGTCTCGTCGTCAGGATTCCTCAGGCTTATAACGTATCTGCCGTCGGTCTTCACCTTGGTCTCGTCGCCGGTCATGGTGTAAAGCATCGCTGAAACGTGGACTGTCTGTCCGGGACGGTACAGCTGGCGGTCGGTATAAATTCTGCCCAAAGTCTGAGGGGCATCATCCGAGTAGTAATCATAGATAAGGATGAAGGTGTAGCCCGTTGCGTCTTCCTTGCTCGTACGAAGCAGGGTGGTGTCGCGTACGGCTCGCATGGATTGATACTTGTCGTTCTCTACGGTTACCTCGCCGCGTTTGTCGGTGATGAAGGTGTCGTGGCGGTCTTTCTTGTTGCTCAGGGGATAGAGCATCACAGCTATTCCGCTCAGCGGTGTGCCGGTAATCCTGTCAACCACCTTTATGTGTGACTTCCCGTCGGGTGTCTTGTAGAGAATCTGGTGCAGACTGGTTATCTGTGCCACCACTGATGATGTGTCGCCTGCTATTGTGGCGCGCAAAAGATACTTGCCCACGGGCAGCGACATCACATCCTGGAGTGAGTCGCGTGCAGGTAGATAGTCTGCCCAGCATCTCTTCATCTTCGCCTCGGCGGTGGGCGAGTAGCTCCTGCGAAGTATTTCCTTTCCGATGTATTTGTCTTCTATCCGGGATGTGCTTTCCCCGCTGTATTCCATCACCTGCAGATGAACGGAAGGAGTGTTTGCTGACTGAATGTTGAGTTTGAACGGTCTGCCAGCCAGCAGGTTGTCTTCAATGCTTATGTACACATGGCTTCCCATGACAGCGGCTTTGGCTATCTCAAATCTGTTGCTGACGAGTTGGCCTACAGTTATGTCTCTGGTTGAGTCAAGCAGTGCCTCCAATGCCCTGCAATATTCCTGCCGGCTCTTGTCTGTGTCGCTGCTGTCGTAGAAGTGTATGCCCAGCTCTTTCAGACGCAGCATCGCATCGGAATTCCTGTCGCCGTTCATCTGGAACGTGCGTCGCGCTGCAAGGTGCAGACTGTCGCGCTCCGATTTCGTGAGCCTATTGTCGTTGTCCAGTCGGAAGTCGAGCATCGCAGCCAGCATGTTGTGCCCGTAGTATTTGCTGCCGTCCTTGCTTTCCACAAGTGGTTCGTAGTCTTTACTGTTCTGACGCGACAGAGTCGGCATATCTTCAAGCATACGACTGAAATGAGACTTGCTCAGCTCCTCGTACTTCCCCTTGGCTTCCTCGTTGAAGGCATTGATGTTGCTGAAGAGCATGCTGTTGTATGCTGTTGCCAGCACACCGCGCAGGATGGCTTTATACGTGGCACGCTGCTCGGACGGCATCTTAATGCTTCCGGTGTTCAGCTTTGCAAGTTCATCTTCCAGTATCTTTATATCAATGGCAAAACTGTCAGGGTCTATGTCGCTTCGGCTTTCAATCTTGGTGATTTTTTCTTTCAGCTGTTTCGCATACGATTCAGCCATTGCACAGTAGCTGCAACAGGTCACCGCTACCAGTAAGACAAATTTCTTCCACATGATGTTCGAGATGTTTAATGCTTAGAGATTTTTAGTTGCCGCGAAGGTACGGCAAATAGACGGCTCTTGTCGAATTTAATTGTTAATAATTGATGTTTAATTGGTAAAATCGTTTAACAAAACCTAAAATCCTTTGCTACGTTTTATCTATGCAATACCTTTGCGATGTGAAAAAAATCGTTCTGTCACTATTGTATGTCGCGGCAACTTTCATGTTGCTTTCTTCTTGTTCTGACAAATATACAATTGTCGGAACGTCTATGCATTCAGTTTTTGACGGAAAGATGGTGTATCTAAGCAGTCTGATTGACGGAAAGGAGCAGTCGCTCGACTCCTGCGAGATTATTCACGGACAGTTTACCATGTCTGGTACACTCGACTCCGTCATGTGTGTCACACTTGACATGGGCGACTTCCACCTTCCACTTGTGCTGGAGAGCGGCGAAATCAAGGTGTCGTCAGAGAACCAGACTGTGAAGGTGGAGGGTACGGAACTCAACGATGAGTTGTATAAGTTTCTGGCTGCACGCGATTCGCTCATAATGATTCTGACTGAACTGCCCCGCCGCGAGAGCCAGATGATTCTGGAAGGGTATGACCATGACTATATTCTGCACACGCTGGGCGAGGCTGAAGCAGACGCTCGCATGGCTATGGATAAGCTCGAAACCAATTTCATCATTTCCAATTTTAACAATGTACTCGGAGTCAGCTGGTTTCTGGAGATATGTAATGAGGCATACCAACAGTTCGGGTATCCTAACACGACTCCGCAGATTGATGAAATATATAGCAGGGCGCCAGCGGAGTTCCGGGAGAATCAAAACGTGAAGAAATACATGAAACTCTGTGAAGGAAAATAAAATAAAGCCATCCGACTTTCGGATGGCTTTATTGTTGGTAGTTTACCCGTTCATCGAAATGAAGAATTCTTCGTTTACCCGTTCATCGAAATGAGGAATTCTTCGTTGTTCTTCGTCTTCTCTATGTAGTTCATCACTGTACTCATGGCCTCCAGTGGATTCATGTCGGCAATGTGCTTGCGCAGTACCCACATACGATTGAGCGTGCGCTGGTCTTGCAAGAGATCGTCGCGACGAGTAGATGATGCAACGAGGTTGACTGCAGGGAATACTCGCTTGTTTGCCAGCTGACGATCCAGCTGCAGTTCCATGTTACCAGTACCCTTGAACTCTTCGAAGATTACTTCGTCCATCTTGCTGCCTGTATCAATGAGGGCTGTAGCTATGATGGTCAGCGAGCCTCCGCCTTCTATGTTTCTGGCAGCACCGAAGAATCGTTTTGGCTTGTGCAGTGCGTTGGCGTCAACACCACCGGAAAGCACCTTTCCGCTGGCAGGACTTACTGTGTTGTATGCACGTGCCAGACGAGTGATGGAGTCGAGGAATATTACGACATCGTGACCGCATTCGACCATTCTCTTTGCTTTCTCCAACACAATGCCAGCTATCTTCACGTGGTTTTCTGCCGGGGCATCGAACGTAGATGCTATCACTTCTGCCTTTACGGTTCTTGCCATGTCTGTTACTTCCTCTGGACGCTCGTCGATGAGAAGCATCATCAGGTATGCCTCCGGGTGATTGGCTGCAATGCTGTTGGCAATGTCCTTCATCAGAAGCGTCTTACCTGTCTTTGGCTGTGCAACGATAAGGGCACGCTGACCCTTGCCAATAGGTGAGAACAAATCTACTATACGTGACGATTTGCTGTCGTTGTAACCAGAACAGAGCTTGAACTTCTCCTCAGGGAAGAGTGGGGTGAGGAATTCGAAGGCAATACGGTTGCGCACTTGTTCAGGTGAACATCCGTTTATTTTCACGATGTCAACCAGCGGGAAGAATTTCTCTCCGTCGCGCGGCGGACGTACGTGTCCTTCTACGACGTCGCCCATCTTCAGTCCCCAATGACGTATCTGCTGCATATTTACATAGACATCGTCGGGTGAAGGCAGGTAGTTGTAGTCGCTACTGCGGAGGAATCCGTAGTTCTCGATTACTTCCAGCACTCCTGATACTTTTATTATATTACTAAAATCGTATTGATCGTGTTGTTTTGTAAGAGTTGCCTTTGCAGCTACTGCTTTGGTGCTGGCTGCAGGTTCGTCGTAAGTATCATTCTCTATGTCATCCATCTCAATGTCTAATCCGTTCTGGCGCTTTGAATGGAATACATCCATGAGATCCGGTTCTACGTAGGTGTCCGAAGCCGGGATGTCTTGCAGGATGATAAAGTCTGAATCCTCTGAGCCGGTCTGCTCAAACTGGAGGGTCGGTTCCTTTACTTTTTCTTCCTCGGACGCAGGCTGCGGAGTTTCAGTTTCTTCCTTTTTCTTTCTGCCTCTTTTCTTCGGAGCTTCCGTTGTCGGCTGAGCGTCTTCGTTTGATTGGGAATCTGCTGTTGGGGTTTCTGCTACAACTTCTTCTTTTTTCTTTCTGCCTCTTTTCTTTGGAGCCGATTCGGCAGCCTGCGTTTCTGTTGCAGGTTGAGGCTCTTCCTGTTGTTGTGCATCTGGTTCAAGCATATTCTTCTCTTCTTCCGACAGACTGCCAAACAGTGTGTCGTTGAGTGCTACCTGCATCTTCTTGTCTATCTTCGTAGCCTTTTCTTGCGATGCAGAATATACTCTGTCAACATTCTTCACACTTACTCTGGTGCGTTTTCTTGTCGGCTTCTCGGTGTTGGCACCGGTTGCGGCAGCACTGGCCTGTTCGTCAATGATGCGGAACATGAGATCGTTCTTTTCCAGTTTGTCGGCATTTTCTACCCCCAGTTCTGTTGCTATCATCTGGAGTTCGCTCAACTCTTTATTTGCGAGCTGTTCTAAATTGTACATAAGACTTATAGTATATATCGTTCAGTATGACCATATTGAAGCTGGTCATGCTTTTGTTTCTATATAATAAATAATGTTGGTAATGGATTTAAGCAATCTGATTATATAATCAGAATGTTTTAGTACAATCACAATAATTCCTAAAACGCTGCGAAGATACGAACTATAATCGAAAATAAGAAAACGAAAATTGAAAAATTTTCTGTCTAAGCAAAAAAACTTTCCAATTTTCGTCTTGTTTCTGGATTTGTGCCCTTTTAGGAAGTTATTCCGTGGCAGCTGCCTTTGCAGCCTTCTCTCTCTCTGCGGCCTCTTTAGCAGCTGCCTTCTCAGCTTTCTTGCGTTCCTTCTCTGCCTTCTTGGCTGCTTTTCTGGCTGCTTTTTCCTGGGTTTCCTTTTCCTTTTGTGCAGCCTTCTCCTTTGCGGCTTTCTCCTTTGCTGCAGCCTTTTCCTTTGCAGCTTTCTCTTTAGCGGCAGCCTTTTCCTTTGCAGCTTTCTCTTTAGCGGCAGCCTTTTCTGCTTTCTTCTTTGCTTTTAGAGCCTTGTCCTCGTCAGACAGTTTGTGGAAACGTATTCCAGGCTTTATTTTCATCTTGGAAATGGAGTCGGTGTTGGTGAATGAGAACTTACACAGACCGTCAACTCGTTTGCCCTTCATTACTATATTTCCGTTCGCTATGGCTCCGTTGCTCTCTATGGTCGCAAATATGTTTGAGAATTTTATCTTCTTGAAATAGGCTTCCTCGATTTTTGCATCTACGCGTCCCATCGGAAGTTTGCCGCCTATCTTCTTTCGCATCTGAGCTGTACGCGGTTTTGAGATGTCGAACCGGAATGAGGCATTACATACGAGTTTGCCCAGATCCTTCATGTCGGTAAGCTTTGCCAGGTCGAGCGACCGGCTTGATACCTGTCCTACCAGATATTTGTTTTCTTCGTCCAAGTGGAAGTTGAAGTTCAGTCCGCCAAGGGCTGTACCCAGTGTTCCGTCGAATTGTTCACGCCGCCACAATATATATATGTTTCCCTTGTATCTTATGTTACCCAGTTTGTTCAGCTGCTTCATCATGTACTTCTTCACGGTGAACTGATTGATGATTCTCTGCTTGATGTTGCCCTTTGCTATCATCTTCGTCACGGTGAAGTGTATGGCAAGATCGTATTTGTTTATCATGTCCTTCATGTCACCATAGGCATATACTTGGATCAGACTGTCGGGAGTATATACATAGATGTTGTTGAAAAACATGGTCGTGTCGGTTCCTTCTACTTGCACCTTCAACTCCAATGGCATTTCAAATCCTTTCAGCATAGGGGCAAAGGGACGCGAGATGTCCTTCAGCAAGGTCTTTCCTCTGATTTCCGATGTCTTGTAATACAGTTTCTGTCCTGTCTTCTTGCTTGGCAATACCATTGTGGCACTGTCGAACTCCAGTGTCGTGTTCTGCTGCTGTGTCACATGAAAATCACTTATCCTGGCTATTCCTTTCTTCAGAGTGGCTTTGAGGCGCAGGTCGCTTATGTCAAATCCGGTCAAAGAGTCAACGGCTGTCGCGTTAGTCAGTGCAACAGCAATACTGTCAGCCTCCAGGTAGTTTACGTCGATATCCATGTTCATGGTGACGTCCATATGTTTGGCGTCGAACCATCCGCGTTTCTTTTTTATGGTATTCTTTCTGGGCAGACCGTTGTCGTTCCAGTAAGATAGATTCCGTATTGTCAGCTTACCCTTGTTGTGTTTTCCGAAATGTGCTTTCTTATAGACGAGTTCGCCAAGTTTTATCTTTTGCATCAGCCATCTGATTTCCTCAGTTGGCGGATTCTTTATGCCCTTACGCTTTTCAGCCTTAATTAGGGCCTTTGAGTTCTTGCTCCTTGCTATTGGAAGGATAAATAACCGCTTTGTCTCATAATTCACCTCAATGCGACGCAGCGTAACCTTGCCTATGTCGAACGAGAATTTCTTTTTCTTTGTCTTTGGCTTCACAGTCGTGTCAGCGGTGGGTTTGCGCTTCAGACTATCGATGATGAACTGGTAGTTGGCTACAGTGTCCGGCATAATCTTGTACAGATTCGCCTTGCAGCCAGCCAAGGTGGCCTCCTTCAGTTCCAGATTCCTCTGAGTCAAAGCCCAGATGCCAAGCGATACCCGTACGGTGTCAACCTTAAGCATTTCGCCTCCCCTCTGATCCCACAATCTCAGGTGGTAGAGCCTTACGCCTCCTTTCCATACGTCAATGCTTACGCTGTCTATCTCAACCTTAGTGCCCAGTTTCTCTGCAAGCATGGTAGTTGCCTGGCGCTGCACTTTATTCTGTATCGACGGCGAGTTTACGATAAATGCGGCAGCTACAGCCAATACGACTGCCAGTGCTGTGATGCATCCCAGTATCTTCAGCCCAATTAATAATATTTTTTTCATTGGTTAAGTTTTTTGTTGATAGATTCTATATATGACAGCATTTCTTCGCGTCCCGTACCACGTTCGCTACTGGTTACGAAGTAGGGCGGCAACTCTTCCCACTGTTCTTTAAGCACGTCAAGATAACTCTCTACGTTCGCCCTGACTTTCACCCTTGTCAGTTTGTCGGCTTTTGTGAAGACCAACGCTATCGGAATGCCGTTCTCTCCGCAGAACTGCAGGAAATCCAGGTCTTTCTTTTGCGGCTCGTGCCTGATGTCTATAAGTACAAAGAGAAGGGTCATCTGGATGCGGTCCAATACGTAGTGCTCTATCAGATTCTTCAGTTTGTCCATCTCGCGCTTGCCTCTCTGTGCATATCCGTAGCCTGGCAAATCGACCAGATACCATTCGCCGTTTATCAGGAAATGGTTTATCAGCAGGGTCTTGCCCGGGGTCTGTGAAGTCTTCGCAAGTTTAGACCGGCCGGTCAGCATATTGATAAGTGACGATTTTCCTACGTTACTCCTGCCTATGAACGCATATTCAGGCATGTCCGACTGCGGACACATGTCTGCTCTCGGACTTGAACTTTTGTACTCTGCTGATATAATATTCATGTTATTGTCAATTCTTTAGTGCACGAAGGTAATGAATTATTTCTGTATTAGCAAATTTGAAATACATTGTTTTGTTTCCTGGTGTGGAGCAGGGGGCGTTTAACTCGTGTGCACAGGCTTTTTTGCTACTGTGCGCAGGAAAACTTTTTTCTCTTCGGAGGAAAAAGTTTTCCTCTTCGGAGTAAAAAAAGGAGAGCAGATGAATTTTCTCATCTGCCCTCTGCATTTATAATTAATAATGTGTGAATCTTTTCTTACTTGAAGTACTGCTTGGCTGTCTTACCGTTTGCATACTTCACAATGTATATGCCGCCTTGAGGTTTCAGAACCTGAGCTCCGCTGATGGTGTAGTAGGCAACAGAAGTAGGCTTGGCTATTGCGTTGCTATCGTCGATTTCTGCAATAGCATCAGGTGTTTCCTGCCCTACGTAGAAGAGACGGAAATTGTCGAACAGAGCCCAATCGTATTGTATTCCCTTGTCTTTCCTTACTCCTATGGTTATGTCATCATTGTCCTCTGCAACTACGAATACCACTTCGTTGTCCTTGAACAGATTGCGATTAGTGATCATGTCGTAGGCAGTTACCATCGAGCTGGTATAATAGATGATCGGGTTATCGGTTTCTGCACTCAGAGTGGTGTATTCAGAGATGTTGTGCTCTACGCCGAGGTCATCAAGGAATGTGTCTTTGTCGTCCTCGTAGAATTCTATTGAGTCGCTGACGAGCGAAACGAGAGACGAACCTCTTGAGCCGTTGCTTGTCTTAGCATAGAGATATACATTGGCGTGTGAGTCGTATATTGTAGAGTCAGTGTCTTCGCGCAGCTTAGTAATGTTGTTGGCTATCAGAGTGGGGAAGTTGGAGACGTATGTCCCTGTCTCTTCATTCATTACCTGGAAGTCTCCGTCACGGTAGAATCCTGAGACTGTGACTTTATATACGCCCTTAGGCATGTTTGTGATAGTCTGATGAATGTTGAATGTGGTATTCCAGAACTCAATTTCATTGTATGAAACGGTTCCATTAATGTTGCCGTCTCTTGTCCATGCTGTTGACTTGTTGCCGTCGAAGGATGCGTCGCCTACAAGGAAAGTAATGTCCTTGGGCGACTCAAGACTTGCTTCAAAATCAGTGATAGACGACTTCATGGTTGCAATCAGTTTATCCGTTTCTGCTTCGATAGCCTCCTTGTCACCTTCGTTGCCAGTCAGGTTGTCTGCGATAGCTGAAGCGGCACTGTTTGCTGCATTTGTGCCCCAGTCTGCGGCAGCCTGTGCAGTCGTTGCCAACTCAATGTAAGGGGTATAGATTGAATTAAGTGCCTCGATATTATCAACAGACATCGTTTCGCTGTTTAACATATTGCTTACGTAATTGGTGGCAATAGTGTAAACGGATATCGCTGTTTCGCCTTCTGTCTCTTCCAGACGTATAGTCAGCAAGTTTAGGATATCGAATGCTTCCTCCTTGGAAATCCATGAGTTGATTAAATCTTCAAGTTCTGTCAGTTGGGATACCTTTGTATAAGCGTCAGCATCAGAGTTGATTATTGTGTTATACCGGTTTGTAGCATTGGTTATATCGCCTTGCCAGTTCAGCTCTGTAATGAGTGCATTTACATCATCAGACTTGATTTGAACATCATTGTCCATATTGTACTCTGTTCCATAGTATTTGAGACGGAAGTTTGTTACACAGAACCAGCCTGTGTAAGCAGTGCCGTCTGTCGTGGAAGTCGCCCCGATCGTCAGAGTGCCGTCTTCACCCACATATACTTTATTGGTGGTTAGGTTGATCCATCCATCTACAGCCTGTTCAGGTGTGGCTATCTCACCTATGAATGTCGGGAATGATGTGGCATTGGGAGATACCTTTGTAAAGCCTCCTGACTGAGCATATACATGATTGTTGGTAGGTTTCGAAGTAGAACTCATGTCAGCGCTTACCTCATAGTAGCCTGCAGGCAGGTCTGTAATTGTCTGCTGTACATCTAATACTATATTTGCTACAGTTGAACTGTGGAAAAGATTGGCTGTTGTGCGACCGTTCGTCAACATCAGACGATAGTCGGATGCACCCTTAAGGGCGTCAGGAACAGGCATGGACCAATTGCCGTAACTCAGATTCTGTGCAGCCAAGTCGTAATCTTCATATGTTATGGCATTGTCTGACACAGTCGGTTCATATGTCTCATCGACAAACCACGGATTGTCTATTACACGGGTTACGTCAATCACGTCGCCAGTCTGTGTGAAGATATACTTAATCCTAGCCTGTTCCAAAGTAGTCATAGCTGCGACTATGGTTTCAACTGACTCCACATTGTCAAGACTCGTTTTAGCATTATCGATGGCTGTGCTGAAGTCGTTAATGCCGTTGAAGCCTGTAGCTGCGCCATAAGCAGTGTAGTTTTGAATTTTCTTGTCTGCGGCTTTAAGGGCTTCCAAAACAACTTGGTCGGCATCAATCATTGCCTGAATCTTTGCAATCTCTGCATTGACGGCAACTACCGTGGTATAGCTTAACGGATCTATCTCCAAAACGTAATCACCAAGTGCATCTGCCAGTGTCTGTAAACCTGCATCTGCCAATGTGCTTGAATAGTCGTTTGCTACGTCCATCGTGTTCTCAAGTTGGCCTTGAGCGATAATCAGTCGCTCTGCATCGCCTATGTTGCCCGACTTTATATTCATGATAAGTTGAATCTGCTCAGCCGACAGACCACCTGCATAGAATGTGATGTCGTCATACGCAAAGGCAGGACAAGGATCATTCCAATCCCATTGAGCCACACCTGGAAGGTAGAGGTCTGTATATGTTCCGGCTATTAGATGTTGGAAGAATTGTCCGTTGTTATAGAATCCTTCTTTATTTGTCCATTGGTTTTGTAGCTCCCCGTCAACATAGAGCGAGGTGGTGTTTTCATTCTCAGACAAGACAAGTGCCACATGATGCCAGTTGTCATCAAAACCTGTTGGTACATCAGCCTCCGTTTCATTGCCTTCGTCATCTTTCTGTATCTCCTTTGTGATTTTCTGCTTTAGCCAGTCTGTACTTTCTTTGTTCGCTGCATTCACATTCTCCTCGTTCGTGAAATCATCCCAACAGCCTTGCCAGTCGTTAATCTGCATCCATAGGCGGCTGTTTATATTGAACGGGCCGTTCCACCCGTCCTTAGTAGTAACATCACGCATCCATGTTGGATAGAAACCAAATAATACCGTGTAGTAATAATTCACATCTTTGAATTCAGTATTTGCAAGGGTGGGATTTACCCACAGGCTAATGGAGATAGCACCATCCTTAGTGTTGCTTGCAGCCTTTGCAAGACCTTCGTTCTCAACACGCAGATAGTTTGAGGCTTTTACTGCATCCGCTTTTGTGGGAGCATTCTGATAGTAGATTCCGAAATTCGGATCGTCGGATTGGAGCAAGGCTCCTTCGCCAATTTGTTTGCCACTAAATTCTGCTACACTTGTGGACCCCTCGAAATCAAGTGTATAGACTGCCCGTGGAAGGGACTGAGCATTCGCTCCAATAGAAAGAGCTAATGCTACAAGAAATGTGAACGACTTTCTCATACGCATTTTGTCAAATAAGGTTAATAAATAAAATAAGATAGTTTCCAGTGGCAAATATAAGACAAAATTCAGAAATCATAAAGGACTTTGGTGAAAAAATGTGACTTTTATGTTGTTTTTTATGAACTAATTTGAAAGTTATTGAAATTTACTATACATTTGCGCTTGGTTTATGTCTATAGTGACATTGTTAACTGATTTTATACTTGAACAGTACATAAATACTTGTGAATTGAAACCTGGAAAATTTCAACTACGAGGCAAGGAAAAATTGTGCAGTTTCCACGATATGCGTGGGATTGTTACTTTTTTCTATATTTTCTTCGTAAGGTAGTTTCCAGGACCTCAATTCAATTTTATAGAGAAATAACGGTTCTGCGCTTTTTGTATGTCCATACACGAAAAAAGCGCATTGCACAGAGAAATATACAATCACATACTATTAAACTCGTCGTGACGACGCCAGTATGAACTTTGGTTATTTTTATTAAAGATTATTTGACAGCTTTGCGCGTGATGCGTAGGGCTGTCTGTTATCTTAACAGTGATTCTCTTAAGTGCAATGCGCTTTACAAATGTATGACATTTTTTTTCTTTATTCTCAAAAAAGTAGTTTTTTTACATATAAAATCTTGCATTTGTTCTAAGAATGCCAGATAAGCATGAATATATATACATTATTTATATATTATACTACTCTGTCTTTATCAATATATTTATAGCACAATGTCTTCCCATCATAAATATGTAGTCTGGGTCTTCCCATCATAAATATGTAGCCTGGAGATGAATCGTCAAAATCTTGTTTCTTTTCTTCGCGGAATGTCCTTTTGTGACTAAATTTATGTTCGTTTATGAGTGTAAAGTAAAAAATGCTGTCTTTTTTTGAAAAAAATATCACGAAGTTTTTGCCAGTATGCAGAAAGTTCCTACCTTTGCATCCGCTTTCAGCAATGAAGCACAGAAGAGATAGTTCTTT
>DEJQ01000002.1:0-146 GCA_002353575.1 Prevotellaceae bacterium UBA2744 | reverse complement strand
GCCGGGGGTCAACGGTATTAAGACATGAAATTACAATGAAGAGTTTGATCCTGGCTCAGGATGAACGCTAGCTACAGGCTTAACACATGCAAGTCGAGGGGCATCATGGAGGCAGCTTGCTGTCTCTGATGGCGACCGGCGAATGG
>DEJQ01000005.1 GCA_002353575.1 Prevotellaceae bacterium UBA2744 | reverse complement strand
GTGCTACTTTGAGATAAAGTTCATGCGGCTCAACGCGCAGCCGGCTGCACAGGACATACGGGAAAGGTCTGCGCACAATATTCTAAACCAAAATAATCAATACTATGGCAGTAAAAACATTAACGACGAGCTATCTGGCTCAGCTGACCAATGCAAACCACGACGGAGTGACCCAGCAGATTGACGAACGCCTGCAGGCATTCCAAACCGACAACACCATGCTGCAACAGGCCATAGCCGCTGTGCACGCGGCACGGCAGGCCGAAGACGCCGCCTACTATCGCTTCAGCAGCAAGGACTTCGCCAGCGACGACNNTCTCCGCCGCGAGCGGTGCTACTATGAGATAAGGAAACGGTAACTTTTCACAACGTATAACTAAAAACAGAAGATTATGGCACAGAAAACACTGACGACGAGCTATCTGGCTCAACTGACCAACGCCAATCACGACGGCGTGACACAACAAATCGACGACCGTCTGCAAGGCTTCGAGACCGACAACACGATGCTCCAGCAGGCCGCTGCCGCCGTACACACGGCGCGACAGGCCGAGGACGCGGCCTACCGCCGCTACTCGGGCAAGGACTTTGCCAGCGACGACCTGAAGCGCGAGGACGCACTGGAGGACAAGTACATGAGCACTGTACGCGCCCTGCTCAATGCGCTGCTCTGCCTGCCCGAAGACGAACCGCTGCGCCGCAAGGCACAGCTGGCCGTGCAGCTGTTCAAGGACTTCGGCTTCCAAGTCAGCGACGGGTTCGAGGCCGAGGCGCGCAAGACGCTCAACATGGTGCAGCAGTGGCAGGCTGCCACCGACTACACCCTCGCCGAGCTGGGCATCGAGCCGTGGGTCGGCAAGGCGGCCGCTCAGGCGCAGAAGGTGACGGCACTGATAACGCAGCGCGTGGATAACGAGAGCGCGAAGGTGAAGGGCGAACTTGCCGAGGCTCGCAAGGCAACAGACGAGGCAGTACGCCGTGCATACGACATACTGAACGCGCTCGCCGTGCTGCAGCCCACTGACGGACTGGCTCAGCTTATGTCGGTGCTCTTCAGCATCGAGGACCGCGCCAAACTCTACTACATCAGCGGCGGCAAGCTAAGCGAGGGCGGCCAGAGCAGCCCCCAGACCCCCGAAGGGGGCTCAAGTGACCCCGACCCATCTACCGGCGGCGGCTCAAGTGAAGGCGGCAGTGGCACAGGCGATAACACTGGCTCCGGCTCTTCTACTCCGACCACTCCTACCGACCCGACCGAGCCTGTCGTTGGCGAGGGCGACGAAGGGTAGAGCCCCCCGACCCCCGAAGGGGGCGATGAGGGCTGAAGGCTGAGGGCTGAAGGATAGTAAGCTCAGTGCCTGATGCATTTCCGCCCTGCGGCGTCGGTGACGATTGAATATATATATATAATGAAGAAGGAAGCAGACAGCTGCTTCCTTCTTCTTTTCTTGCTTTTCCGCTGCATTGTGTCGTAACGTGGCGTAAAGGCACAGATGCAGGAGGGGGCACTGTCAGTCGTCCAGGACAGATTTATACGGAACGCGCGAGGGCCCCATGAGGGTGATGCGCAGGTTCGAGAAGAACTTGATCGCTATCATTATATAGATAGGCACCCACGACAGGAAGAAGAGTATAAGCAGGACGAATTTGAGAACCACGGCAAGGAAGACTCCGACAAATATCATCGGAATGAGGGCTACGAAGAAATATGCCGCACTCGCACTCACATAGGTAATTGCCGAGGCTGTCACGCTGACGATAGGGTAGGCTGCCGTCACGATGCCCGACCATATCATGCCCAGAATGGATGTGGCAGCCGAACCGGCAACCGCGACCGAACCGACGGCTGCGGCTCCGAAACTGGCTACCAGTCCTCCGTTTGCCTTGGCTTTCTTTGCCTGATCTTCGGTGAGTTCGCGGAAATTCATGAAGAAGAAGCAGACGAAGCAGTAGAGGGTGAAGCCGTGGAAATACCAGTTGAAACCGTCATCTCTGCCTATGTGGTCGAACAGGCTCTTTATCTCGGGCATAAGGTCCGACTTCTGAATGGCAGGAGCTATCCATTCGTTGAGGATGACGGTAAACAACCAGAACATGAAATAGAACATCATAATCGTGCCGCTCAAGCCGCCGTCCGAGCCGAAGGCAGCGGTTTCCGGTTTGCGTAACTTGATTTTGATGACCCAGCTGCAGATGGTCAGAAGCAGTGGAGCCAAGGCCAGCAGTACCCAAACGAAATCGGGGAGGTCGATTGAATAAAGAAGTAAGAAGTGCATAACTGAAAATTTTAGATGGTTAGTATTTAGATTTTAGGTTGCTGCAAAAATAGTCCAAATAATGAATAATGTGTATGTTCCCTTGATGCAGAGTTTGAGCTAATGCGTAAAATATATGGTTCATTTCGTAAAAAATGCTGATTTTACCGCTCTGATGATTTGATCCGAAGTGTTTCTGTCAGTATATTTGCGGTTGTTAAAAAAAATGAATCAACGATTGCACCATGAATAATATTTCCATCATATCCATATTCGTCATCGGCATTGCAACGACGCTTTTCAGTGTCTTTGCCGTACACATTTTCTTCTTCCGCGATGTGCGCACGCGCTTCCAGACCGTTGTGGGCACCATCATGGCGGTCTGGGCCGCCTGGTGTGCAAAGGACCTGGTGCTGATGTTCCCGGGCATGTACACCGACGGGGTGCTGCAGTGGGTGATGATCATCGACGGGTGGTCGGCCCTGACCTACATGGTCTTCGTCATGGAGGTCGTCGCCCCGGGGTGGACTACATACAGGAAGCTGCTGCTCTTCTCCCTGCCTTTCGCCTTCTTCACCGCCGCCTATGCCCTGTGGCCCGTGAAAGAGGTGATATACGGCTACTCCCTCTTCCTGTGGTTCTTCGCCTGGACGGTGGTCGGCGTGGGCTATGTGAAGATGAGGAGAACCATGAAGTTCGTGCGCATGGAATACTCCGACATAGAGCGAATCGACGTCTCCTGGCTGCGTCCCGTCTTCTTCTTCTCGATTGCCGGACAGCTGGCATGGCTCTTCATCTCGTTCTATGCGGAAATCTGGGTTGACATCCTCTACTACATCTTCATCATCCTGCTCTGGCTCATGGTGCTGTACTACAGTTGGGGATTCCAGCCCGTCAGGGTAAGTGCCGATGAAATGGCTGATTTGGAATCGTTGAATCAGACAAAAGAGCGAAAGAGACAGCCGCTGCCCCCGATAGAGCGCGAGCTCTTCGAGCGGGTGGTCGTGCAGGAACAGCTGTACCTGCGCCCCGACCTGGTGCTCCAGGACCTGGCAGTGGCACTGGGCACGAACCGCACCTACGTAAGCGCCTACATCAGCCAGACGATGGGCATGTCGTTCTACGACTACATCAACCGTCTGCGCATAACGCGCTCGGCCCTGCCCCTCATCGACCAGCACCCCGAATACACCTTCGACTACGTGGCACGGCACAGCGGCTTCACCTCGATGTCAACCTTCCGCCGCGCCTTCATAAAGCAGACAGGGACGACCCCCAGCCAGTATGCCGATAAGTTTTGTGCCACTGCAAAAAACTGGAAATAAATATCGAAATTAAAGTAATAGCTAAATAGTCTAATAACCTATAAATATGGAAAACGTAAAAGAAGAAAATCACTGGTACTTCAACTTCGGTGAGCGAGGTATGAACTACACCAGGTTCTATCTGACACTCAAACTGGTTTTAGACTAAGACTGACAATATGAAAAAAACTATTAGGTTTAAGAATGGAGACGTTTATGAGGGAGAAGTAGATGCTGACAGCCTGCCGCATGGCAATGGTCGTATGGACTACAAGCTCAACGGCTACTATGGCGAATACAGTGGACGGTGGAAACATGGCAAGCGTTGTGGGAAGGGACATTACTGCCAGTTCAGCAAGGGGGGCGGAGCATCCCATAGATACGACTACAAAGGCGAATGGCTCGACGACAAAGAGCACGGACAGGGTGTCAGCACGACAAGTGACGAGAGGGGTGTGCATCTGGCTTCTGTCTCTGAAACATATACTGGCGGCTTCCGCGAAGGTAAGCGTCACGGACACGGTGTTGTGGTGAAAGACAGCTTCGACGGCTATTTCGTAAACGGTCAGGATCGTTTCGAGGGAGAGTTTGAGGATGACAATACTGTTGGAAACGGTGTGTGGGAATATGCCAACGGCGACCGCTTCGAGGGCGGATTTAAAGCATACGGCTCGAAGCACGGACATGGTGTCTATACCTTCAAGAACGGACTCAGATATGAGGGCGACTGGGAAGACGACAGGTTCATTCCTGAAAGCTATGTGCCAGACCCCTCGATGAAGAATCCAACGCTGATTGTCACCGAGAAACACAGTGGATTCGACTATAATAACAGAGGACGTTTCCTGCTATTTGCAGAGGAGGGTATGATGCGTTATGAAGAGGCTGCCACACTGTGGCGCAACTATAATTTCGATATGACCGACGCTGGCATCAGGATTTTGGCTGTGACTGCCGACAGTGTCACTTTCGAGGTGAGAGGTGTGTTCACCAAAGACGGCAATCCCGTCGAGGCTACTATACGCCGTGGCGAAACCCAGAAATACGAAGACGTGCGGCGTGCTACTGCCACCATCTACGACGAGGATTACGACTATACCATCGAGGACCTGCTGGAAGTCGTTTGTATGTAAACCCGACTAAATACCGCTATGACAAACAAAGAGAGAATAAAACGTCTGATAGAGAACGTGGAGCATATGCGCGAGAATTCAGAGGAGATGGGGATGTGGAAGAACATTCCGCTTGCTCAGGAGTCTGTGCAGTTGGTAAAGGACATCGACGACCCTGAGGAGACACCGATGGGTAAGGCACTGGCATGTGAGGCCATCATCGCGCAACTGCCTGAATACGATGTACCGCGACTGGTGCTGAGCATTCTGAACTACAAACTGCAACTGGTTAAGGCTTCTGAGGAACAAGACCCCGAACGCTATCCCACAGAGGAAGAGGTAGCCTCGGATATTAAGCGTCTGTCGGATTATATCGACACAGAACATCTTAGTGCCGATGCTTTCCGTGAGAAATATGGCCGTCACTTGAAGGCAGACCCTATAGAACGAACACCGGAATGGGAAGAGAACTACTATGAGGCAGAGAAAGAGGCAGACCGAAGACTCAAAGACATACCACGAGGCATGGGCTTCTGCCACGCTCATTGGCCGACACTGCGAGCCGTGCTTGCCGACCGCGGTATCGTGTGGCATTCACCCGCAGAACTGAACCCTCGCGTGATGTTCGACTAACTAATGAATTAAACAAATATGGAAGCAACAATCATTATCAGTCGTTATGAAGAACACAGTGACCGCGGTGCCATTGTAAATAGAAGTCTGAAAGAAACGGTTGAAGTTGATTTGAATACAATCGAAGTCGGCAAACCTTTGCCTGGACTTCCCGACAGCATCGTGCGACACTGCGATATAACACTCCTCGAACTGGAATACTCCGGCAAGACCTTCCGCCTCACGCCAGGTAAGGAGCAGACGGTAGGATACAGTGGCTTGGGCGGACAGATGGGTGCCTGCCAAGACATGGTCACAAATGTCAAGTATGCCATCGAAAAACCACTCTTCATACAGTCGGGGGACAAGAGTATCGAGTCGAGAGTCAAAAGCCGGGAATTGAACGACCCCATCGGCGAAGGTGAAGTGTGGCTTCCCAATGGTGACTACTTCAAGGGTTGCTTCCACCTGTTCACTGCCAGCAACAAAAATCCCGCCTACACAGCCGAAGGACGCTATACCTTTGCCAATGGCGACTACATCGGGCATGCCTGGATAGAAACCGACAGCAAATTTGATAGTTTTCTGCTCACAGGGCTCTACCGCATCTGCACTTCCACCGGTTTCAACTACTGCATCGCCATGTTCTCCGGCGGCAACCGCCAAGGCGTGGAGTTGTGTATGCCTACGCAGTATTGCAGCCGCTACATTGCCCGACTCTGGCATAACGGCATGGTGCAGTCGGGCGCTCCTAAACAGGTCGTCGAACACGACATTGACGAATCGGAAGGTGATGACTGTATGCGCCTCACCATCGTGCTGCATGACAGCTATGGTGACTATATCGTCAGTCAACATGGCGGCAGCCGACTCGAGGATGATAACGGCAACCTCATCTACATACCCTCAGTCAGTTCCTGCATGAAATACCCCAACGGAGATGTAAAGAATTTATTACTGCATAATGATAAAGATTGAGACACATACAACGGACAGTCCGCTGACCGGTCAGAGCAAATGGTGGGGAGAACCCGATATGCCAGAGACACTTGACTGGCCCAGCGTGCAGGTAACCGATGAAGATGGTGAGCGGTTTGATGACCCTCTGACCTTCATCTGTCAGATTCGTTGTGAGGATATTTGCCCGATGGATTCAGACAATTTGCTACCACATGAGGGTATGCTCTACTTCTTTGCAGCCCTCGATTATTTCCTGGGTGACATGGAGACTCCTGCCTATCCGGGTATGGGTGAATGGCAACAGGATTATTTCCGTGTGTTATACTCACCGACATGTGACGACCTGCATACTCATCATGTCAGTTATCCCGACGGCACCCCGGCAACGATGCCTGCCGAGACTGTAATCTTTTCAAAAGGCAATGTCTGCGACGACGGACTGAAGTTGTTGGGAAGTCCCTATATCGAAGAAGTGACGCAGTGTATGCCCGGCATGATGTCGCTGTTGCAGATAGATGGAAACGACCGATGGAATCTGATGTTTCACGACTGTGGCACACTGAATTTCCTCATCAGTCCCGACGACCTCAGAAATCGCCGATGGAACTGCACAAAATGCTATCTGTTTTCTTTTTGAATCTAACCAATATTATAATAACTTTTAAAAATTACTACTATGAGAGGACCATCAACATTTGAAGACCTTGTTGCCGTTATAAAATTATGTTACGGATCAGCAAAAATGGATGGACAATTCACAAAGGATGAATTTGATACCATTATCACAGGTTTGAAGGCACAATACGATTTTGAGGGCAGAGCCGATCTGCTCAATGAATATCTTGATGATGCCGAAAAAATGTCGTACGAAGAGGCTTTAGAACGTATCAGCAGATTTGACGCGGACGAGAAGCAGTTCACTTCCGACATGCTCTTCTGTGTCATTGCTGCCGACGGTAAACTCAGCCCTGACGAAGAGGAATTCTATCGACAGATACTCACAGAATACGATTTGCCAATGTTTACAGGAGCAGACAAGGTTGACACTAATAACGAAAAAGAGGTAGAGCACGAAGAAGAGGTGGATGAGCACGATGCTATTATCCCTGCCTATATTATTGTGAACTTCTTTGGTATAGCGTCGGTTCAACAGAGCGAGAATGAAGATTGGAGAAGTCTGGAGGAAGACCTCATATCATGGTTGGGCTGCGACGGCGGTGTACAGGTAGTACGCTTCACACCACGTCTGAACGCTATCTCGGAGGAACTGCATCTGAGAGGTTGTCATCTGGTGTTCCTGATGGCTCGCAGAGGTTATGGAGACAGAACTGTAGGTGATAATGCGCCGGCAACCATCCTATACGGAAGTGGAGAAATGCTCTACGGCAACATTGCGTTTGCACTCGAAACCGATAGGGACTACAAGGTAGATGGATTTCGTAGCCGTAAACTGTTGAACGAAGCATTCGCTGTTATTAACGAGGCTATTGGCGGACTCATGCGAACAGAGGATTAAACCCATAACTCCATCATAAACTCCCAATAACTACTCTAAATAAACACCTATGTCTAATACAAATGTAAAAGTACGCGAACAGGAGGCAGCGAAAGTTGCCACTGCTCCCAAACCACAAGAGAAGACGGCTTCCGTAGCTCAGACTCAGGAGAAGCCTGCTACAGGTGCTTGTCCCAAGTGTGGTGCGGTTGTAGAAGCCGATATGGAATTGTGTCCCCAATGCGGATGGAAACTGGTGGATTACTGCACCTTCTGCGGAGCACCGATGAACCCGGAGGATATGGACTGTCCGGAATGCGGTATGCCTGCCGACGGAGTGGTGTGTCCTGGCTGTGGCACGCGAAACTTCCGCTCTTTCTGTCTGAAGTGTGGTAAACCGCTGTCGCGAGCTGCCCGTGCAGCCGTAGAGAAAGCAAAAAACGATGAGAACGTGCTGGCTGTGGTTCAGGCTATAGTAAAGATAGCCGAATTGGAGGCTGAACTGGAAGCAGCAGACGAAGAGGAGGTAGATGAGGAGACTGCACAGGAACTCAGCGATATAGAGCGTCGCTACCTGGAACTCATGTCGAAAATCGGTTTTACTCCTGCTGAAAAACCAAAGGCTGCAAAACCCAAGACGGTGAACCGCAGTCGTGAGGAAATAATTACCGAATACAAGAAAAAACTAGAAGATGTAAACGGCTTTTTGGAAAAGATGTTGCCTCCTGCAGGAAGCACTCCGCAGGAACAGCGAAACTACTATACAGCCCGTAAGGTAGCCGTGATGGAAATCATAGAGGAAAAATGGTACGGAATAAATCCCGAACCCTGCATGGCATGGGAGTGCGAGAGGTGTCATGTGTTGCACAAGAATCCCAATGAATGTCTTTATCAGGAATTCGGCGGCAAGTGGACCGATGCCCAACTCTGGCAAGTGGTCGATGCCAATACCGAGGGAGCTGTATTGAATATAACAAGAGCTGAAAGAAGAGTCTATAAAAGATAATAAGTATGGAGAATCCGGATGATATAAAACAACCAGAGGTGGAGAAGACTGCCACGGCTTTTGGCAACCCTGCTATGCCAGAGGTTGAGAAGACCGCGACTGCCCCTCGCAACCCAGCTATGCCTGAGGTTGAGAAGACTGCTACGGCTCCCCGCAATCCTGCTATGCCAGAGGTGGAGAAGACTGCTACGGCTCCCCGCAACCCTGCTAGCCCTGTGGAAAAGACTGCTTCGGCTTTTAATGCTGTGCCGGCAGGCAATCCTCTTCCCGCCAGTGGTTATAAAGAGGGCGACACTATTACCGTTGGCGGCAAAAACTATATTGTAGAAAAAGAGTTAGGTCGCGGAGGAGAAGGCACCATATACATAGTGAAGAAAGGCAGACGGCGCTATGCTCTGAAGAAATATAACCCGACTTCCAAAGTGAATATGGCTGTGATGCCTGCACTGCAGAAACTGAACGACAAACATGTTCTGGTGGAAATAGTGGATTATGCCGAAGACTTCGAGCTGTTGGAGTATGTGCCGGGAGGTAGTGCAGCAGCAGCCGGAATAAAAGGAAATGCGGAGGCTATAACCGGTATAATGCTGAAGACGGCGTTTGCCCTCGATGAAATGCACAAGGCGGGTATCATACATAAGGACATAAAACCTGCCAATATACTCATAAAAGACAGAGATACATGGAATAGCGTAGTGTGCGACTTCGGTATCGCCGACGTATTGGGACCGAAGGGGTCGGTAAGTACTCCGCAAACCCGTACTCCTACCTATGCAGCACCTGAAGTGTATGACCCTCAAAATACCAGTACTTTGGGAGCGGTGACCTATTGCGAACTGACCCCTAAAGCCGACTTCTACTCTCTGGGTATGACGGTTCTTTCGCTATGGATGGGCGAGGCGAAGTTCCGCCAGAAGGAACATGAACTGTCGATGGACAAGAAAAAGGGCAGAATAGAGATTCCCGAGGATATGCCCGACCCGCTGAACAAGATATGTAGGGGGCTGCTTATAAAGGATCCCGGTAAACGCTGGGACCTTGATGAGATAGTTCGCACCATAGAGGGCGAGGATGTGGAGGTAGAGGAAGATTGGCGATTGGCAGATCTCAACATAACCTTCAGCGCGACTAAACACCTTTATGCCAATACTCCCAAGGAATTGGCAGACTGTATGTGCGAAGACCCGGAACTAGGTATCCATTACCTTTATGATGGAACGGTAGAGAAGTGGTTGAAGGAGTGTGATCCCGGACTTGCTAGAGAAATACATGATATATGGGAGAATCGATTAAAGGATAATCACGAATTAGGACGCTTTGCAGCTGTCTGTACACTTGATCCGGAACGTCCCTATCTCCTCGTCGGTACTTCGCGTGAGACTGGTGAAACAGTTGAGAAGGACTGTGTAACTCTGAAGGATGTGAGCGATTTCTGCAACGATGTGCTGCTTGACGACCAGTCTATCTCCGATCTGGAGGATGATTATTTCAAGGAGTGGGTGAGGGTACGCGATGCCAGCATCGTGGAGAGTTTTCCAGACCCTGATGATAATGTATTTGCCGGAGTGTATATGCTTCGCGTACAACTGATAGACCCGCTGACGGATATCGCCCTCCGAAATGATCCGAATCATCCGGACTATGCTATGACAGGCGAGGGAATAGGACGATTCCTCAATAAGATATATAACATATTCTGGAATATCTGCGAAGGGGACCTTGAAAAGGTTGATAGCATCTGGAACAGAAAAGAGTACGCACCACTGAACCGCCAGATATCAGTCGATATGATCAGGTGTGTGGCTGCGAGTATAATCGATACAGTGGAAGAGCGCTACTTTGTTGATTTTCTCAATACCAAGGGCTACCGATTCAAGGATCAGTTGCGATGGTTCTATTCGGCTACTGATCGCGAATCGCAAGAGTATGAGGAGAAGGCGGGTCCCGACGATGATCTGTATTTCTTCCAGTCGTCGTGGATGAAGATTATAAAAGGTTACGGAGCTACACCGGAATATCTCTTTACCGGTTCTAACAGGACTGTCACTACCCCGAACGAGGTGTTCAGTGAAAGCAAGAAGGTGCTGAAAGACGAATTCGAGAATAAGGGTCTGCGCGGTTTCCTTGCTGTATGTCGCATGGACGACCCTACGGTCAACCTAAAACCTCAGTTTACTTACGAAAAACTCCTGCAGCAGTATGTGCTCGATATGGAGAGAATCGACGACACGATGGAACCGGTAGTCCGTTACAACCGTGCCGTGAAGGAGGCTGAGAGACTGCTTGGTGAAGGTAAGTCGAAGATTCGCAGTCTGAATGCCCGTAATCTGGCACAGTATATTCTTACCTTACTGCTTGCTGTAGTGCCTGCGGTATTATTACTTGCCATGCTGGTGTTCTCCATCATCGAGAATCCCCTTGTCGATACGAGTTCGCTCCATCTGCAGAACTATATCTGGATAGTGGGTCTGGTATTGGGAGTCGGCACCTATTTCATCAATCTGGGCGATGATGAAAATGTGGGGTGTGTCGGCTCTATCATAGGCGGACTGATAATTGCGGTGATACTATACTTCCTGGTGAGGTTCCTCGGACAGTTCATACTCTACTTCTATGCGGTTGTGGTATTGGTTGTGCTGGTGTTCTTCAGTATGAGAACCATCTTCTCGCCAAGTTCATACGCAAAGAAAGCCCGCAAATTCATCAAACCAGGTTTCGACGAAAAGGTGCTCGAACCTCTATACTACGCCTTCGACGATGAGGATGAGTTCGACTCATCACTTAACGGAGCCTTCAACGATGAAGAACTGCAAAACTGGAAAGGAGACCTTCGTGTGCGTCGCATCTATATGATGATATTCATCGGCGTGGTATGGTTCCTGCTGCTCTTCAGCATGCTTATTCCTAAGAGCGAACGCTTCGACCGCCTCACAGCTCCTATCGTAGAACGAATCTTCGGTCGTTCGCCTGTTGAGGAAGAAAAGATAGAACCGTACATACTCCGTCCGCTTCAGAAAGGCGACAAGGGCGAGGAAGTAGTGAAACTGCAGAACTTCCTGCGCGAACAGGGATATAGCAAGGGACGTGCCGACGGTGACTACGGACGGGGAACCCAAAAGGCTGTGGAGGCATTCCAGCAGGCTCAGGGACTCGAAGTGACAGGTATGGCAGATTCGCTTACCATAATAGAGATAAGCAAAATCGTGGCTGCACAGGCAGCGGCTCAGGCAACGGAAACACAACCCGAAACACCGGTGAAACCGGAACAGAAGACTCAACCGGAGTCAAAGCCAAAAGCAGCACCGACACCGAAACCGGCGGAGCTGTCAGCTCCTGCAGCACAACCCGCGGCAGAGAAACCGACAGAGAAACCTGCTGAACAACCTGCGGCAGAATCGGCTCCAGCACAAACGGCAACTCCCGTTGAGTCGGAAGTGCAGAGTATCTCGCTCGATAAACTGATAAAAGTGACTAACCAGAATAATAATCCATAATTACACTGTATTATGACTTGTAACAAATGTGGAAAAGAAAACCGGCAGGAGGCTCTCTATTGTAGATTCTGTGGAGAACCTATAGCTCAGGAGACTACCCAGAAGGGACTGATAGGAAAGGATTCCGTCATCCCTAAGCTCGATGATCTTGACAACAAACTCAAGGTGGCGAAGGAAGTGGTAAAGAACGGTACGCGCATCGGACTTGACTGCCTTATACTCGGCGACTCGGGTACGGGAAAGAATTTTATTGCCCATCTCATCGCTTCTAAGATGATTTCGTCGGGGGTTGTTAAACATGCAGCCAAGGAGGTGGACGCTGCTGACTGGGATGAGTTTATGGGTGACTTCGATAAAAACATGACGGCAATCAAAGATGGTATCCTGCTCATCACAAATGCACAGAAACTGGTGCCAAGAGAGAAATCGAACGACGTGAACCGTCTTGATAAACTCTTTCGTCTTATGCACGATTTGAAAGCTCCAATCGTGTTGCTGTGCGGTTTGCAGACAGATATGCTTTCCTTCATGGAACATAATAAGGAAGTGGCACGTTTGTTTGAGCTTGACTTCCGTCTTGATGCATTCAAGATTGCCGACCTTACGGAACTCTGCCTCAACATCTGCCACGAGACATATAATATGAAGACAGCGGACGACCTGCCACGAATACTCAATGCTCACTTCGCATGGTATATGCGTCAGCCCGACATCAGTTACCTTAACGGTCACCTCGCTGAGAATGTGGCGGAGTCCATATATGTAAAAGCAGTCCTCCGTGGTGATAAAACCATAGTGACAGACGATGTCGATACATCCAAATGCTTCATTCCGAAGTCGGAAGAAGAGATTATGGCGGAACTCGAAGACTACATAGGTCTGCAGAGCGTTAAGGACGAAATACGGTCTATCGTAAAGAATGTGAAGTCTCGTAAGGAGAATGGTGTGAAAGATCATCTGATTCGCGACCACTATCTTTTTACTGGTAATCCGGGAACAGGAAAAACCACTTTTGCCCGCATATTCGGTGAGGTTCTCAATGCCGTCGGAGCATTGCCTACAGGACAGTTCGTGGAAGTATCTGCCAAAGACCTCATCGGACGATACCTCGGAGATACCGAAGCGAACGTGAAGAACTGTGTTGACAAGGCGATGGGAGGTGTCCTTTTCATCGACGAAGCCTACGCATTTAATGATTCTTTCGGAGGTGAAGGCGGTGGAGGTTACGGAAAGGATGCTGTCAATACCCTTATCACCCTTTTGGAGAACCGCAAGGGCGAGTTCGTCTGCATCATGGCCGGCTATACTGTGGAAATGGAAAAGTTAGTTCGAATGAACTCTGGTCTTTCTTCCCGATGCAACGTGACAATAGAATTCCCAGACTATAATGCCCGCGAACTGGAACAGCTTTTCCGTATGATGCTTGTGAAGAATAATGAAAACACCATATTCACCCTCGACGCAAAGGCGGATGAGATGCTGCCTAAGGTATTCGAAAAGATGTACCTCAAACGTTCCGAAACCTTTGGAAACGCCCGTGCAGTACGCAACCTCTTCGACGCGGCAGTAAAAGCTTATGGTCGTCGCGATGCAAAAGATGGCATTCTTACCTATGCCGACATAGTAGGCGAGGATGCTACCGAGGGTGTATCGGTGGAGGAAGTGATGAAGGAGCTCGACGGTTTCGTCGGTATGAACAGTGTGAAGGATGCTATTCGCCGCATAGCTAACGAAGTGGCTGTGCAGCAACAGCTCATCGAAATGGGTGAAGCTGCCGAGGGACTCACAAAGTTCAATTTTATCCTGACAGGTAATCCGGGTACAGGCAAGACTACCGTGGCCCGCACCTTCGGAAAGATATTCAAGGCTCTGGGCGTGACGACTACCGACCGTGTGACGGAGAAAGTGCCGAAAGACATCATCTCGAAATATGTTAATGAGAGCGACAAAATCATGAACGAGGCTATCAACGAAGCAATGGGCGGTGTGCTGTTCCTCGACGAAGCTTATGACCTCGAACCTATGGATGAAGCCGGACGAAGCACATCGAGCGAAGGAAAGAAGGCTGTACAGACTCTTATGACCCGCATGGAGAATGAAGCTGGCAAGTTTGTCGTCATCTGTGCAGGCTATCCAAAAGAGATGGAAACATTCATGAACTCCAATCCGGGTCTTAGGCGCCGTTTCTCGCATACTATCCATATCGACGACTATACAGCCGACGAATTGCTTGAGATTTACGAACGGGCTGCTACACAAAGAAGATATAATTTCAAGTTGGCAGACGATGCTGTGCGTATGAAAGCACTCAATATGTTCCGCAGCATGGTTGCTATGAAGGATGATAAGTTTGGCAATGCCGGAGAGGCAATGAAGAAGGTTGCAGAAACCAAGACCAATATCAACAACCGCCTCCAGGAATTACTACAAAACGGAGGTCAGTTGACCCCTGATTTGATCAACAAAGCCTACCTTGAGGATATCCCATACGAAGAACCGGAGAAGATTTCCGTAGATGAATGTCTGGCAGAACTCAACCAACTCATCGGTCTTTCGGGAGTGAAGACAACTCTCACAAAACTGGCTCATACTATTAATAATGAGATAGAGAGTGCCAAGTTGGAGAACCGCCGTCCGGAGATTCCGCTCGGTCACTACCTGTTCTTGGGCAATCCGGGTACGGGCAAGACTACCGTGGCACGTCTCATGGGTAAGATTCTCTATTCTATGGGTGCTTTGCCTTCGCCCAACGTCGTCGAGGTTGACAAGTCGAAGATGATAGGCCGCTACATGGGCGATACCGAGGCTATCACATCCCACTTGATTGATACGGCTATGGGTGGCATCTTGTTTATCGACGAGGCATACCAGTTGGCCGACGGGCAGTATGGCAACAATGCTCTCCAGACTCTCGTGACGCGTCTTGAAAACGATCGTGGCAAGTTCGTCTGCATCGCTGCAGGCTACACTCACGAGATGGAGGCGTTCATTGCCGGAAATAGCGGATTCGAGAGCCGTTTCCCGCAGCGCAACCGCATCGTCTTCGAAGACTACACCCCTGACGAGTTGTTCCAGATATTCATGATTCATGCCAACAAGGGTGGATATATGCTCGACGCGATGGCGGAGAACGCTGTACGCGGAAAACTTACAATGATGTACAATAACCGTGGACGCTCGTTCGGCAACGGACGCGATGCCCGCAATCTCTTCGACGAGGTGAAGAGCAATCTGGCGGCACGTCTTGCCGAGGAGGGCGGCACTCACACACCTGAAGAACGTAAAACAATAAAGATGGAGGATGTATTATGACACAGTGTCCTGAATGTAGAAATATGATTCCCGACGACAGCGCATTTTGCGACCAGTGCGGGAAAGAACTGAAATGGTGTCCGGAATGTAAGCGACCCAAGCGCGGCACGGAATGTCCGGTGTGTGGCAACAGCCTGATTCCGGGACGTAAATATCTGGCTATGCTCAAGGCAGGCGTATCTGTTGCTCCTCAACCTACAGTGGAAAACAAACCTCAACCTCAGCAGCCACAACCTCAGTCGTTTTACCAGCAGCCACAGCCACAACCTCAGCCTTCAGCCTTCAATCCTCAGCCTTCAGCTCCAAACGCAGGAATGCAGCCTGAACCGACTGCAGCTGCCCGTACATTGCCGTCGGCACTCGTGGGCGCCGGACTGCGTCTGAAACTGCAGCCTGGTCCGTTCGGTCGCAGAGGCGGCATCTGGCCAGAACTCTCAGCCTTTCAGTTCGTGTCTGGCAATCACGGAACCATTGCAGCTGTTCCGGGCGGTTGGACCATTACCGATATGGGTTCGACCAACGGCACATACATCAACGGAGTACCCCTCGCTGCAGGCATTCCGGCGGCGATAACCATCGGCAGTAAGATAACTATTGCAACCACAGAATTTACAGTAGTATGAGAATAACAATTGATGCTTTGTGCCACAAGGGACTGGTACGCGAGAATAATGAAGATGCCCTGTCTATAGGCGGTTATGTGCTTCGCGACGATACAGCCTCACTCAATGCCGACACTCCGGAAAACGGCTCTTTCTACCTGTTAGTAGCCGATGGAATGGGTGGCCATGAAGACGGCGAAGTGGCAAGTATGTTCACCTTCGACGTGATTAAGGAGAAGTTCAGTCAGCACCTGATCACTGAGAATAATTTCGAGGAAGACATGCTTGTGCTGATTCGTGATATATCTGCGCGACTCAATCGAATGGCGGCAGAGAAGGGACAACTGCGTCCTATGGGTTGCACGCTTACGGGTGTAGTATGGCATTATGGTCATGCATGGCTCATTAATGCAGGCGACAGTAGGACTTACCGTTTCAGAGGCGGCATTTTGGGTCAGTTGACTACTGATGAGACCGAACGTGGTGTGACGGGTAATCCGAATGCCAGCAAACTCCTTCTGAATTGTATCGGAGGCGGCTGTGAGGGATATCTGACTGTCACCTCGCTCGACGACAGACTGTTCGAAGATGATGTATTGCTTATCTGTTCCGACGGACTCACCGATATGGTGTCTGAGGAACAAATAGAAACTGCCATTGGCGCGGGTGCCACTGCTGCCGACCTCTATCGGATGGCTTGCGAAGGTGGAGGAGTGGATAATGTGTCGGTAATCATTGCGAGGCTGTCGTAACTTGAAATCCAGCAACCTGTAAACTATGGAAACTATGATGAAAACATGGAATCGTGCCACTCTGGAAATCGATTGGACGGCTGATCGCCATTCGGAATCGCACGGAATAACTTATCAGCGACCGACTGAAAGCGAGCCGGCGCCGGAACGCCCTATCGTGGTCGGTCAGCCGCTCTCCGCCAGATCGTTGCCAATGAGCAGTGAATGGGGAAAGCTTTTTCCATCCGTCGTAGTCAAGGACTTTGACGAACATTCATTGACTCTGCAGTATGGAGAGCGTATAGTTGTGCTGACTACTGAACACAACTGGGAAAAGTTAGGTATGGGCGGAATGAGTTACACTACATTCGCACTGTATGTCAGAATAGAATGCGAACCGGAGAAGGAAGAGGAGAAAAAGGAGCCAGAACCGTTCGTTGTGAGCCACGACGAGACTTTTCTGCGCAGATTCCGTACTAAACTCCGGATCGTGAAAATCGACAAGTCTGACATTGAGCAGATCAAGGAACTTGCCGGGCAGGGTGATGTCTATGCAAAGTATGCCTATGGACGCTGGCTATATTTCAACAATCCTACCGATACGTCGATGCAGGAAGCCGAGGAACTCTTTCTTGCTGCAGAGTCGCATATCCCTGATGCGCTTGCCGCATATGCCTCGATGTGGTACTACGGTGAAACAAAAGAAAATGTGATGGATATAGATAGGTACGACAAACTGGAGGAAGAGGCGATCCGACGCGGCAGCGAAAGAGCAATGTTGAATTATGCTCGTCGCCGTATCTACGGGCAGTACTGCGAAGCACAGCCGGGAATAGTGGCGAAGGAGATAGAAAAACGCTTGAGCACGACAGATGATCCCGACCCGCAGTGGTACACTTACTTAGGATATGCCTACGAAGAAATGCAGCGGAAGAATGATGCCGTCATTCAATATGCGAAGGCTGTGGAAAGAGGTGAGGTGGAAAGCTATTTTTATATCTATGTACACTATCTGGAACGTGGTAATTTGACTCTTGCTGAAGAATATATCGAGGAGGGTATAGAAGAGGGTGACGGGCTCTGTTGCTATTATCAGTCGGATATGGATGAAGATAGGTTTCTGAAGTTGAGTAAGGAAGAACAGGATGAAATGCATCGGGTCATTGACGAGCGTTTGCAATTGGGTGTTGAACGCTGGAACGGTTACTGTGCATACCTCCTGTTCATGAATTATTACTATGGTGGCTTAGGCTATACTATCGACCGGGATTGTGCATTATATTACCTGAAACAGGGCGTCGGTTGGGGGGAGCTGTCATGCATCCGGAAAATGGCAGAGCTGGCTGAAGAGGGCAGCTGGCCTGAGCCGTTGACCAAGACGGAGATAGGCGAGCTATGGTTGCGCGCATGTAGATATAGTCATGATGATGAGGATTGTCTGAAGGGACTGAGTCGTGTCGATGACCCTGCTTTCCTTCTGAAACACAAAGAGGAACTGGAGCGCTACTGGATGCCCCTTTTTCCCAGACTGAAACCTGCGCGCCCCCCCAAGACTCCTATAGACCCGATGGTAATCATCATCTGGCCGTCTGGTCATCTCGACATAGAGAAAGCTGATGTTTATAAGATGAAGACCTACCGCGAAATGGGTGAAACACTCATCGGTGCCGACAGACTCGATGCTGTCCACTACTCACCTCTGTTGGAGAAGATAGCAAAGGCTGCAGAACTCGACCTGTCGTTGGTGATGTATTGCGACCGTGATGCCAGGATGAAGGGCTTGAACGATAATGCCATCGGAACGATACTCTACGGACATGGCGGTGAGATACTCGGACCTATCATCATCTGTCAGGAGGATAGAGTGTGCGACTGTCACAGTTTCAAAACCCTTGAAGACCTGACAGCCACTTATAATGAGATAAACAGACATTGTGGCGGACTGCTCATCATCAAGGATGAGGATGACGGCCGCTACGATGCATATGTATAATGTCTGCTTAAGTTAACTGCTCCTTTCAGCTTGATTTCCTTCTTCGGAATATACTGATCAATACGAGGCAGACAGTCAGGAAGAGAAGTATGGCTACTGTGCGATAACCGAATGTCTGTCCGCCAAGATATTCTGCGAAGGGGTACATCTGGTCGAGCAGACAGCTGAGGTCCCATATTGCAGAGAAGAGGGTTAGCAGGGAAATACAGAAGAGCGAGGTATTCACCATAGTGTCGTTTGCTTCGTCTCTGCGGTTCTTCTCTTTCTCCATCATACTGTACAGTTGTTCACGTTCTTCACGTATTTCCAGTCCCTTGTCGATAGCTTCAGCTATTTCCAGCGGAAGGAAATTATAGGAAATCTTATGGAAACAGCATTTCTGTTCGAACGATTCATATTCGTCGAGCAGTTTGCTGATGTCCGTACGATTCGGGTTCAGACTTTGCAGCCTTGACTTCCATGTGGGACTCGGTTGCGAGAGTGTATTTCTGAAACGTATATTAAGGTTGAACAGGTAACTCTTCTGGAAGATGCTGTGGATATAAATCATACGGAAGTAGCTGTCGTTCCAATTTGATACGAATCTCTCCGATGCTCCGAAAGCGAGAATCGTAAAGGTGTCCATCAGAGCTATTGCACTCCAGTTGCGGAATACTGAAATCTTGTTCTGGTCTATCGTTTTCTGCAGGTATGATTCCGACGGACTGTATTCGTCCACCTCTCCTGGTTTGGTTATTCGTGAGAGGGTGGCAAGCTCGTAGAGCAACATGTCTTTTTCCGACTCAGGTAGTGCTGCCATCTCTTTGTCGTCGGAGTTGATTACCTGGAATATTCGCAGTTTGTTTCCGTTGTCTATCAGTTCCGAGTAACTTTCGGGTGTTGTCCCTGTAAGAGTTTTGAACACGTCCATTAGTGGTTGGATGGCTTTCGCTATGAACAACTCATGACAATCTGTGTAGTAGTCGATAGAACGCAGACTGAAGAATAGGGAAGTGCAGTCGTCGAGACATGAGGTCTCTTGTTCTATGTGTATTGAGAACATAGCCATTCCGAATGGCATCAGGTAGAGGGTAATCTCTTTTATTGTATAGTGCAGAGTCTTACCCTTTAGGATGATGTCCTGTGTCTCGTTGATATTTCGGACATATCTTACACAGTTTTTGTCTGTCTCATCGGAGTAGCAGAAATCTACGAATTCGGGATAGAAGAATCGTTTTTCGGTTTTCCTTATATCTTCGGGGATAATGAATTTTTTCCACCCCTGAGCAGCTATCTGCTGATGTGGAATGTTGGCTGACATCTTGAAGTGTCCGCACAGGAATGCTGTATGCTGATGAGTAGCTGCCATTTTTGTTTGTATGATTAATGACGCAAAATTAGTAATTTATTATTCAAGAATTATATATGAATGAAGAAAAAATGGTATTTTTGCATGCAAAACAATAAATGACTGCGGTTTATGGTTTCATTCCTTAATAATTATACCGAAGAAGAAACTAATGACTATGAGGCACTATTAGAGCAATCCGTTGCAAAACTCCCTTATACTCTGTCGTTTCCTGTTGAAAAAGCATTTGCTGCTCTAAGTCAGCATCAGTATGGGAAGGCTATGAACCATATTCTCGACTTTTTCGAGATATCCACTCCTTTTATCTCATTCGTTTTTCTTCGTCTTCTGCAAGAACTGCCTGAGAGTCAGCAGGTGAAGAAGGTGCTTGAGGCATATGTCAATAAGATAGACCAGAAGCGCCCGTTGTCGTTGGGCGACTGGTTCAACGACCTTCTCAATCCTCTTCTGCTGGCTGCATTCAAGTTCATGCCCGGTAATCCGCTGACTGTTGCTTTTGCAGAGAATATATTCGAAAAGCGCAATAATATCATGCTTGGCAATAAGCATACTCCGAGTATTATTCAGTTGCGAAACGAATACCGCGGACACAGCACAACTCTCTCAGAGAATATCTATCGGGATGTGGTAGGTCAGATGGAGACGCGACTTCTCAAACTCCTTGAGGCTTTAAGACCGCTCACTCTCTGCACATATGATATCAGTCAGGACAGATACCGAATTACTTACAACGGAACGGAAGGATGGAGCATTGACCTGTATCCTCTGGTCTTTGCCAACGAGAAAGACTACAGATATGTGTTTCATACTCTGAAGGATGAACAGGCTTGCTTTTTATCGTCGAACGAGAATGCTGTCACCTTGGCTACCTACGACATGAATGCTGCCATTGACCGTGATCTGCAGCGCATTGTGCCGTCGTTTGACATAGCGAAAGACCTCAACTGGAAGGAGATAAAACTCTGTATGCAGGAAGAGTCGTCACGGTTCCTTGAGAGGGTTTATGCAGAGAAAAAATATAACAGGGAACTGTTTGTCGAACGTGAGAAACTGACTCGTACCCTGCATTCGTTTTGGGATAGTGACTCGACTGTCTTTCCGCTTACAGGAGAGGCAGGACAGGGAAAGACCAACCAGCTGTGCTACTGGACTGAACAGCTTATAGGTCAGGATAAACCTGTGCTTATTTTCAGTTCTTCTACTTTTGCCGACTGCACACTCGACAATCTGTTGAAACAGACTTTCGGCTATAGCTACAGGAAGGATATAGTCCGTCTTCTCGATACTGTTCACGCGAAGGCTGTGGAGAATAATCAGCATATATACATCTTCTTTGATGCCTTGAACGAGTGCCTGAAGTATTGTGAGGCAGAAAATGACATGGAGGGTCCTTTAGCTCTATATAAAGCTATTATCAGACTCTTTGGCGATTCCGGTTATACACACTTCAAGGTGTTGTTTACTTGTAGAATATACACTTGGAAGAATCTCGTTTTACCCACAGTGGAGGCAGACAATAAAGTTCTTTTCCTCAGAGACGATGAGGACTGCATGGTAAGAGGATTCGACAATGAGGAAACCCGACGGGCATATGGTATTTACCAGCAGTTGTACCAGATGCATACACCTTTCGATGAGTTGGACCGCAGGGTGATACTCCGTCTCAAAGACCCACTGATTCTCAAATTCACCTCTTCCAATTTCCTCGGAAACCAACTGTCTGCAGAACCGAAGAGATATACCTCTCTGTCGCTCTTTTCCCAGATGATGGATAGCATCGGAAACTCTTATGCCGGAAACCGCCAGCGCGAGATTCTGGAGGGTGTGTCCGACTATATCCTCAATCAGTATATGAACGGTTCTCCTATCGATGGGCTGTCTGTCGAAGAACTGAGAATGGCTTATCAGGATTCTGCCTCGGAACTGCATCATCTGGCTTGTCTTTTATACAAGAAGGATGGAATCAGTATTGCCTATGCCGAATTGCTGAACAAAGCCGACAGACCTATCTTGAAAGAAGTGCGCAGAGCCGATCAGAAAGGTGAACACCAATATATACAGTTTGTTTACGAACGATTCCTCGAATATGTGATGGGAGAAGCCCTTGTCCGACTTGGCAGGCGCACCCACAACGGCAGTATTCCGCTGCCGGCTTCCTTCTGGGCAGAAGTGCTGGAAGGCACCACACCGAATGTTGTGTATATGGGTGCCATACGCAACGCTTTGCTTATGGATTGCACTCAACATGGGGATTTCACTACTCTCATCGAACTCGAACACCGTTGGGGTGAGGATTATACAGTGCTCTCTCTCGCTACTGAAACCATCAACACTATGATTCGGGAGAATTTTGAAGATGAGGTGTTCGGACTTATGTCCCATATGCTCGAATCCAGGGAGGAAGAACATGAAACCATCGAATTGTTTAATAATGTAGTACAGATTATCCAATCGAATAAGGCTGATGCAAATGTGATAGCAGAGCATAAGCGCCTGTCCGCACTGCTGGCACCTACTATGCGAATCAGAAAACTGGCTTCAGTGAGTATTGTCAATGGTATTCTGCTTACTGACTATTTTAACGAACGACTCTACAGTCACGATGCGTTCGGACTTCTGTGGAGGGTGATGCTCGACCCTATCAGCGACATCCGAAATGATGTCTGCATGTATGCCTATTATCTGTCGAACAGACACTATACTCTTGACTATACACCTCTGCAGGAGAATCTTACTGTGCGCATTGTCAGAGAGATGTATGGAAATATCAGGAGTAGGGGACTGGTGCGCAATTTCGCCCTGAAGAAAAACCGCACAAGGGCCATGAGGTATGTGGAGACTGCTTCACGTCTTTGTGTGCTGATGATAATCGATTATTCCGGAAAAGAGGACGAACAGTCCAAACACATTGTCAGCGATATGTTCTCCGAACTGAAATCCATATTCAAGTACCTGACCGGAAATCTTTTCGTAGTCCGTCTTTTCATGCCTATATTCCAGATTGCCATGAAACGGCAGGTGACTTTCCAATCCGACTATGTGAATAATGCAATAGAATATCAGACGTTCTGGGATGATGATACCTTCAGGGATAATGACTATCATGGAGTATCTTGGCAGCGCCCAGACATCGACGAACTGATGACCTTTGCCCATCATTTCGAACGCTTCGGTCGCAATAATAACTCGCCTGAATGTCTGGCTGAGGAACAGCGTTTTGCTGCATTGAAGAATAAGATTCTGTCTGCATATATAACGGGCGACAGCTTCAGTCTCTTTGTCATAGAACGCATGCTTGTGGTTATGGGGGCAGGCAAGTGGCAGAACATATCAGAAATAGCAAACAGCTTTTTCAGCGATGAGTTCCGCTCCACTCAGTGGTTCGACTACTGTCAGATGTCTATGCTTTATGTGCTCTATCAGCTTGCACATAACAGTCCTGAAAATGTTGACGACAACCTATTGCAAGTCTTTGCCCGGGAGTCTGCCGACTGGACTTGTCGCAATCGCGGACTCTTCCGTGCCAGACGGAGCGAACGTGCCAATACCCGAGGACTGTACAAACGCAATCTCATGTGCTGGTATGCTGTAGTCTATTGTTCGCGCTCAGGCGACGGAGTACCCCTGGAGGGTGACGAACGCCCAGTGTCCAAGTTCTTTGAACTCATCGACTTGGCAATCGATACCAACGACAAGGAACTGTTGTTCAACCTGATTGAAAACATATCGGAACTCATTACCGACATAGGATATATACAAACTGCTCTGCTCCTGCTCAAGCATATCCTCTTGCGCTATGATACCCAGGCAAAGGTGAATGCTCTGAATGCCGTGACTCTGGAAAGAGACGGAATCTATCAGTACGATTTGGTTCGGGTTGTGGGTAATATATTAAGTACTGCCAAAAACTATGCCCCTCAGACCATCGACAATTTCATACAGAGAGAGATAGCAGGCATGAGTTTTCCCGGTGCAGACCAGTATCGTGAGGAAATCCTTAACTATCATCCAAGTGGTGAGACCCTCTCCGATTTGCTTACTCATCGGTTCGGAAACTTCCTTATGTGGGGACTGATTAATGTAGGTGCGGCAGACGACTTTGCCATCGAGGCTATTGCAGCTGCTACAAAATCGAAAGACTCATTCGCCTGGTATGAACAAGGTGTGAAAATATTTATCAAACACTTCTTTGGAGTAAAAATATGAAACGTAAAATGTGGTTATGGTTGTTTTTGCCACTCTTATTGGTGGCCTATCTTACTTATCCGGTTTTGTTGCAACTCTTTTATAAAACAGGCTACGACAAGGACGAATTGAAACATATAGTGATTGTCGGACATCGTGGTGGAGCATCCATAGGTGCTGAAAACACTCTTGCCTGTTACCGGAAAGGTATTGAAGCCGGAGCAGATATGATAGAGATTGACATCCATCTCACCAAAGACCGTAAGATAGTGGTTTGTCATGACCAGACCCTTGACAGAACAACCAACGGAAAAGGTAAGATTCGCGAAAAGACCTTTGACGAAATCCGTCAGTATCGTGTGAAGGATTCGTCTGCACAACTGACCGACCAGCAGGTGCCCTCCATCGACGAAGTATTTGAATTGTTTCAGGAGGTTCGCAGTAAGGGAAACCGCTGTCAGTTGCTTATCGAAATAAAACGCACCAACAACATCTATCAGGGAATAGAAGAACTCCTCCTGCAGACAATAAATCACTATCAGGCAAAGGAATGGATGGTAGTGCAGTCGTTCGATGACTCTGCCCTGGAGACCATCCATCATCTTGACCCTTCAATATGCGTTGAAAAACTCCTTTTCTGCAAACTTCCCGGACTGCCCTTCATCATTGACGGATTTCATATCTCCTCCTTCAGTTATGAGAAATACGACTACATCCATTCATTCAATATGAATTATCGATGGCTCACCAAATCATTCCTCAATGACATCCACAATCACGGCAAACAGGTGAAAGTATGGACACTCGAAGGTACCGAAGTACCCCATCTCGATGTAAATGGCATCATTACCAACCGTCCCGATCTGTGGAGCTCATTGAAAAAAACGCGTTGTAACATTGCAACAACTCCTCTAACCTCTAACCGCTAAACTTCTTTAACTCCTTAACTCCTAAAAAGAGCTGACTGGGTAAATGCCTGGTCAGCTCTTTTTTTCTTTCAGAAAGCGTTTTAACAAAAAGGTAAGGAAGTACGGAAATGTATAGAAATGACCATTCTGTACTTCATCGTAAAAATCACATTTTCGGATTAAAAGTATGCTGCAGGGGGCAGTGAAAATTTATAATTGACAATTGACAATTGATAATTACTTTACAGTTTAATTTTTAACTTTTAATTTTTAATAATTAATTGATTAGCGGTTATTGAACTTTAAAATGGTTAGCGGTTAGAGAAATAAAAAATCTCAAATTCTTGAAAAAAATAACCCTCGACTCTCGACTCTTGACATATTACGGTATGGACGTACACAATTAGCCCTCGCTACTGACGAGGAGCTACAGTCACAGCCATACTTGAAAAACGATATAGAGCAATCCATCTGCCGACTTGAGGACTATATCGACACGGATAATCTCAGCGTCGATGCCTTCCGTGAAAAGTATGGCCGATATTTAAAGTTCGACCCTGTTGAACGGACTCCTGAATGGGAGGCAAGCTACTGTAAGGTAGAGGAGGAATGCGACCGTCTATTGGGCGATGTGCCGCGTGGCATGGGGTTCTGCTACAGCTATTGGGCAACACGGCGGCAAGTCCTTGCCTGGCGTGGCATAGTGTGGCATTCCCCTCGTGATCTGAACCCACGGGTTGTGTTTGACTAATCAGCACATAGACATGATAGTAATAGAGACACATGACAGCGACTCACCTCTGACAGGGCGAAGTAAATGGTGGGGCGAGCCGGATATGCCTGATACTCTCGATTGGCCCGGGGTAGTTGTTACTGATGAAGATGGCAATGAGTACAACGATCCGCTGACTTTCATCTGCCAGTTGCGCTGCGATGAACTGGCTTCGTTTGATGCAGACGGGCTGCTACCCCATGAGGGTATGCTCTACTTCTTTGGTGCTCTCGATTATTTTCTGGGAGATTTTGACACACATGTATATCCTGGCATGGGTGTATGGAGTGAAGACTATTATCGTGTGCTCTATACTTCCGACTGTGAGAATTTGCATACTCATCATCTTAACTATCCAAACGGTACCCTGGCTACGATGCCGGCAGAAGAAATAATCTTCAAATACAGCGACATACCTACTGACGGCATAAGATTACTCGGACCACCATGTCTTGATGAAGTCTGTGAGGCTATGCCTAATATGTGCATACTGCTGCAAATCGATGAGAATGAACGGTGGAACCTGCTCTTCCATGATTGTGGCATGCTGAGTTCTCTGATTTCTCCGCAGAATCTCATACATCGAGAATGGGCAAGAGTGGCGTGCTATCTTCATTCATTCTGATATTTTGTAGATTTTAGGGTGAGTTTGGTGCAGTTTGGAAATATTTGCGTACCTTCGCGCAAAATTTTTTATAACTCAAACAGAATGAGTAGTGTTGCAGATATTCTGAAGAATACGAAGGAGACCCTGTTCTCCTTCGAGGTGCTGCCTCCGTTGCGAGGAAGGAGCATCGAACAGATATATAAGACAATCGACCAGCTGATGGAGTTCCAGCCTGCGTTTATCGAAGTGACTACCCACCGTTCGGATTTTACCTATAGGGAGATTCAGCCCGGACAGTACAAGAGGGTGGAGGAGCGTCTGCGCCCAGGTACTGTTGCCATTGCCTATGCCATAAAGCAGAGGTACGGCATACCCGTGGTGCCACATATCATCTGTAGCGGATACAGCCAGCAGGAGACGGAGTATGAACTGATGGACCTCGCCTTCCTCGACATGAAGGACCTTCTGGTGCTGAGGGGCGACAAGTCGAAGCAGGACTCGAAGTTCATCCCCAAGGAGGGCGGACTGCACTATGCCAGCGAACTGTGTGAGCAGGTGAGCCGTTTCAACGAGGGACATCTGCTGTACGGCGAACAGCGCGAACTGACCGACGAACGTCCGTTCACCTTCGGCGTGGCAGGCTATCCGGAGAAGCACGAGGAGGCTATGAGCATGGCTGCCGACCTGAGAGCCCTCAAGCGCAAGGTGGAACTGGGTGCGCAGTATGTGGTGACCCAGATGTTCTTCGACAACGACAAGTACTTCCGTTTTGTCGATATGTGTCGCGAGGCGGGTATCGACGTGCCCATCGTGCCAGGACTGAAACCGCTGCGTACGCTGAACCACCTGACGATGCTGCCACGCACGTTCCGTGTGGATTTTCCCGATGAACTGGTGGAGAGACTGGAGCACTGCAAGACCAACGACGATGCGCAGGCTGTGGGCACGGAGTGGTGCATCAGACAGTGCAGGGAACTGATCCAGAGCGGCGTGCCCTGTCTGCATTTCTATACGATGAATGCCGCTGCGCAGATTGCAGAGATAATGAGAGGTCTGAGGACTAAGGTCTAAGGTCTAAGGCTGACCTTTGACTTTCGACTTTTTGACTTTCGACCTTTGACTTGAGACCTCAGACCTTTGACTTGAGACCTAAACCAGAAACAGAACTTGATGCCTATGACTTTACGAGAATGCTTACGAGAGAGAATCCTGCTGCTCGACGGAGGAACCGGTTCGGTACTGATGTCGGGCAATAACGATGCTCTGTGTCTTACCGACCCCGAGGCGGTGAGCCACCTGCATCGACTGTATCTTGAGGCTGGAGCCGACATGATCACCACGAATACGTTCTGTGCCCAAAGGATTTCGCAGCGTGAATATCATCTCGAGGATAAGATTGTGGAGATGAACAGGGCTGCCGCACGACTGGCACGCAAAGAGGCTGACCGCATGACGATGCTGACGCCCGGAAGACCGCGATTCGTGGTGGGCGACGTGGGACCCACGAACAAGATGCTCTCCATGAGCGAGGACGTGAATGTGCCCGAGGCGCGTGCCGTCAGCTTCGATGAAATGGAGGCTAATTACATGGAGCAGATCGAGGCTCTGACCCAGGAGGGCGTGGATGGAATCCTCGTTGAGACCGTCTTCGACACGTTGAATGCAAAAGCAGCCATTTCTGCCTTTCTGCGTATAAAGGAAAAACTCGGCACTGACACCGAACTGCTGCTTAGCATGACGATAAGCGACTCGAGCGGCCGACTGCTCAGCGGACAGACCGTCGAGGCATTCGTCACCTCTGTGATGCATGCCAGCCCGCTGTCGGTGGGATTGAACTGCGGCATGGGTGCCAGCGGAATGCTGCCTTACCTGAGGCGTATGGCTGCCTTTGCCCCCTGCTATGTGTCGTGCCACCCGAATGCCGGACTGCCCAATCAGTTCGGAGAGTATGACGACACACCCGAAATGATGTGCCGGCAGATGCAGACAATGGTCGATGAAGGACTCGTGAATATCATAGGCGGCTGTTGCGGTACTACTCCTGCACACATAAAGGCGATGAGGACGATGCTTGACGAAAGGGACAGCAAGAGCATTCGCAGTGTTCACATTACTCGGGATGCTCAGACTGCTCCGAATCTGCTGCTTGCCGGACTGGAGCACTTCGTGTATTCACCGTCCGACTTCGTCTGTATCGGAGAACGCTGTAATGTAGCCGGCTCGCGCAAGTTCCTGCGACTGATAAACGAGAAGAAGTATGATGAGGCTTTGAGCATTGCCCGCCGGCAGGTGGAGGACGGGGCACAGGCCATTGATATAAATATGGACGACGGACTGCTCGATGCCCGGGCAGAGATGCGTACGTTCGTAAACCTGCTGATGAGCGACCCTTCCGTCTGCCGCGTACCGCTGATGATCGATTCGAGCCGTTTCGAAGTCATCGAAGAGGGACTGAAATGCTGTCAGGGCAAGTGCATCGTGAACAGTATCAGTCTGAAGATGGGCGAGGAAGACTTCCTGCAGCATGCGCGTGTGGTGAAACGGCTCGGAGCAGCTGTCATCGTGATGTGTTTTGATGAGGACGGACAGGCTACCGACTACCAGCGCCGTGTGGCTATCTGCCGCCGGGCATATCGCCTGCTCACCGAGGAAGTGGGATTCAACCCCGGCGACATCATCTTCGACCCGAATGTGCTCACCATAGCCACCGGTATGGAGGAACACGCAGACTATGCGCGTGACTTCATCAGGGCTACGCAGTGGGTGACGGAGAACCTGCCGGGAGCAAGAGTGTCGGGCGGACTCTCGAACCTGAGCTTTGCGTTCCGCGGAAACAACTACATACGCGAGGCTATGCACTCCGTCTTCCTGCATTACGCAATCCAAAGCGGTATGGGCATGGCAATCATGAACCCTGCCACACGGATGGACTACGATGCTATTCCGTCGGAATTACAGAAGGCCATAGCCGACGTGGTGCTGAATACCGATGCCGATGCCGCCGAACGGCTGACAGAACTGGCTGGAAAGTATAATCAGAGTACACAGAACACTCCGAATAATCAGAATACACAGAATACTCAGAGCACCCTGACAACGCAGCAGCGGCTGCACCAGGCCCTGATCAAAGGAGGGTCGGACACACTCGAGGCTGACATCATGGAACTGATAGGGCGGGGCGACAAGGCTATCGACATCATATCGGGTCCGCTGATGGACGGCATGAACGAGGTCGGAGAACTGTTCGGCGCCGGAAAGATGTTCCTGCCCCAGGTGGTGAAGACTGCACGCACGATGAAACAGGCCGTTGACATCCTGCGGCCATATATGCTGCAGGGTGACGAAGCCAGCTCGGCAAAGGCGGCGAAGATACTGATTGCAACAGTGAAGGGCGACGTACACGATATTGGCAAGAATATTGTCGCCGTGGTACTCACATGCAACAATTTCGAAGTCATCGACCTCGGTGTGATGGTGCCGAAGGAGACTATCGTGGAGACAGCCATCAGGGAGAAGGTGGATATGGTGTGTCTGTCGGGACTTATCACCCCCTCGCTTGAAGAGATGGCACATACGGTCCGGGCGATGAAGGAAGCCGGACTGGACATACCTGTGATGATTGGCGGTGCCACGACCTCTGCCCTGCATACTGCCGTGAAGATAGCACCTCTCTACGGAGGCAGCGTATTCCATGTGCGTGATGCGTCCGCCAATGCTGTGGTAGCCATGAAACTGACCGACCCTGTCCAACGGCAGGCGATTATGGAAGAGAATCGCAGGGAACAGGAACGACTAAGGGGAAAAGCTCCATCGAATCCCCCTGAAAGAGCAACTGGTAAAGCCTCTCAATCTGCATTGGGCTCTCCCGCTAAGAAGGAAGTCAGCGATAACTTCGGATGTGCTGCGCCTCTATTCCTCGGACAGCGAGTGTTGCCGCCCGTATCTGTGAACAGTGTACTGCCTTATTTCAATTGGAAGATGTTCTTTTTGCCCTGGAAGGTAAAGGAAGATTCTGAGGAAGCAAGGGAACTGAAGAGCGATGCCATGCGTGTGCTCGATGAAATGAAGGATAATCCCGTGTATGGAATGAGAGCCATACAGGCGTTCTATCCTGCCCGCAGAGGCAACGACTCGATAATAATCACCAAGAGCGACTGCCCCTGCTGCACGAACAGACTGCTGCATAAGCTGCGCACAGTGGAAATTCCGACTCCGCGTCAGGCGTGGGGAGAACAGCGCAGCCTGTGTGACTATATCTCTGCCGACGGAAACGACTATGTAGGTATGTTTGCCGCAACGGTGAGCCAGGCTTTCATCGACCGCCTGGAACATACGAAGAAAACGCAGGGAAACAGCGATTATGATTCGCTGCTGCTGCAAACTATAGGTGACCGTCTGGTCGAGGCAGCAAGCGAATACCTGCACCGGCAGACAGGCTGGAAGGGAATACGTCCGGCAATCGGTTATTCGTCGTTGCCAGACCAGCGCAGCATCTTCATACTGGCCGAGGCTATAGATTTCGGACGCATCGGCATCAGTCTGACCGAGAACGGTGCCATGTACCCGCAGGCATCGGTATGCGGACTCTATATCGGGAATCCGCAGGCAGAGTATTTTCCTGTGAACGAGAAATAAATTCACACACTAAAAAACAGATATACTATGAGAAAAAACATCATCTTTTCACTCGTGTGTTGCCTGATGACAGTTCAGGCATTTTCACAGAGTACCGTCCGTAAGTTTACAATGAAGAATTCAGAAGACGGAGAGTCGGAGCTTACGGTCTATCTGCCAAGTGCGGAAAAAGCAGCACAGGCCAACGGCCGCGCCATAGTAGATTGTCCTGGCGGCGGCTACACCCATCTGTCGATGGAGAACGAAGGTCATGCGTGGGCTGAGTTCTATAATGAACAGGGCATTGCCTACGTCGTGCTCAGATACCGTATGCCAAAAGGCAATCGCAACATTCCGCTGAGCGATGCCTACAGGGCTTTCCGCACAGTGAGAGACAGTTGCAAGGTGTGGCATGTCAACCCATACAATGTAGGCATACAGGGATTCTCTGCCGGTGGTCATCTCGCCTCAGCAGTTTCTACCCATGCTCCATATGATGCACGTCCGAACTTCTCCATCCTGTTCTATCCAGTCATCACGATGAATACGAAGATCTCGCATACAGCATCCTGTTCCGGCTTCTTGGGCGAGAAAGGATTGAAGGACGAGAAACTGGTAAGAGAGTGGAGCAGCGACAAGGCTGTGCGCCGTCATCTCACCCCTCCTGCAATCGTAATACTTGCAAACGACGACCGTGTGGTTCCGCCTGCACCCAACGGAGCGGCATACTACACTGCCATGCGTCAGGCTGGAAATAACTGTTCGTTCTTTGCCTATCCCTCAGGCGGACACGGATTCGGATTCAAGGATACGTGGCGCTACCACAATCTGATGAAGGCAGAACTGCGTCAGTGGCTGAACGACCTTCAAATGCAGAAGGAGTCGGACATCAGGGTTGCCTGTGTGGGGAACAGTATTACCGACGGAATGGGTATCGACATGGCAGAGAAGTTCGCTTACCCCGCACAACTTGGAGCGCGTCTCGGTAGCGGCTATGCAGTGAGAAACTTCGGTGTGAGCGGACGCACTATGTCGGAACATGGCGACTTGCCATACCAGAAGGAACTGGCATGGAAGGAGTGTCTGGCTTGGCAACCAAATATCGTTGTTATCAAACTGGGTACTAACGACTCGAAGACTGCCAATTGGAATTATGCCAAGGATGATTATCTGCTGAGCCTTAACCAGATGGTGGATTCGCTGAATGCTCTGCCTTCAAAACCACGTATCATCGTTGCGTCTCCTATTCCTGCATTCAGGGATATATGGACTATTACAGACAGTGTCATCACAAACGGAATCATTCCTTTGCTGGAGAAATATACAGAGAAGAAGAATCTGGAATATCTCGACCTGCATTCTCAGTTTAAGAATATAGATAAGGTAATGCAGCCAGACGGAATACATCCTACCGATAAGGGTGCTGCACAGATTGCTTCACTCGTTGCTGCCGCTATTAAGACAGACCCGAAGAAGGCAACCAATTCGAAGAAATCAAATAAAAAGAAATAAAATAAATGGAGGGCACCGAAAAAGTCCCTATAGACTCTTTTATGCCTTCAGTGCCCTCATGGCGTTCAGAACAGCCAGGACAGTGACACCCACATCGGCAAAGACTGCGAGCCACATGGTAGCCAGTCCGACAACAGCCAGTAGCAGAACGGCAACCTTCACACCAATGGCAAAGACTATGTTCTGACGGGCTATGGCCAGTGTACGACGGGCTATACGGATGGCAGTAGCAATCTTTGAAGGATGGTCGTCCATCAGCACTACGTCAGCAGCCTCTATGGCAGCATCACTACCCAGTCCGCCCATAGCAATGCCCACATCGGCACGAGCCAACACGGGAGCATCATTAATACCATCGCCCACGAAAGCTGTTGTATGCGTGTCTGAAATCAGTTTCTCCATAAGCAGCACCTTGTCGGCAGGCAACAGTTCAGCATGGTATTCGTCCAGTTGCAACTGGCGAGCCACCCGTTGTGCTACATCCTCACGGTCGCCTGTCAGCATCACGGTTTTCTGCACACCCAGTGCCTTCAGCGCAGCAATAGCCTCTTCACTATCCTCTTTCACCACATCGTTGATGAGGATATGTCCTGCATATTCTCCATCAATAGCCACATGGATAATGGTGCCCGTATCGCCATCACAGGCATGCCACTTGGCACCCACAGCATCCATCATTTTCGTATTACCCACACAGACCACCTGTTGTCCCACTTTGGCCCGAATGCCCTTACCAGCCAGCTCTTCCACATCGCTCACCTCGCAACCATCGGTAGCCTCATCGGGGAAGGCGTCACGCAGGGCTGCACCAATGGGATGAGTCGTGAAGTGCTCCACATGGGCAGCCATGTGCAAAATATGGGTGGTATTCGGATGTACGGCCTCCACGGCAAAACGTCCGTGCGTCAGGGTGCCTGTCTTGTCGAACACCACAGTATCCACCTTTGCCAAGAGGTCCAGATAGTTGGCACCCTTCACCAGAATACCCTTGCGCGAAGCACCACCAATTCCGCCAAAGAAGGTCAGGGGCACGCTGATAACTAATGCACAAGGACAGCTGACCACCAGGAACATCAAGGCACGATACAGCCAGGTGGGGAAAGCGGTGAGAAAGGTGAGACCTGAGGTGAAGGAAAGATATAAAGTAGGCAACACCGCAATGGCAATAGCCAAGAACACGACTACAGGGGTATAGATGCGGGCAAACCTAGTGATGAATGTCTCGCTCTGCGACTTATGCTCACCAGCATCCTCCACCAGTCGGATAATCTTTGAAACGGTACTCTCGCCAAATGACTTTGTAGTACGGATGCGCAGCACCCCATTGATATTGATACAGCCAGAAATAACCTCGTCTTCCTCGCCAACCTCACGAGGAACACTCTCACCCGTCAACGCCATGGTGTTCAGCGATGATACACCACTGACGACAACTCCGTCCAAGGGAACCTTTTCTCCCGGACGCACCAC
>DEJQ01000023.1 GCA_002353575.1 Prevotellaceae bacterium UBA2744 | reverse complement strand
TTTTTTCTTGCCCCACCGAAAACTTTAAACCCGGCAGCTGAAACTTTGAACTCTACGCTTTACACTCTCAACTTTATTTCCTACCTTCGCGACGCAAAAAAAAGAAAACGGAACGGACATGAAACGAATCGTAATATCTATAGCCGTGGCGACAGCAGGTCTGACGGCAGGCGCAGAGGTAATCACAGTGACGTACGGCGCAGGCGCGGCGACGGTCGGGGGCGACGCCGTGGAGGACGTGAAGATAAGCGTGAAGCAGGGCCGCGTCAGCATAAAGGACCTGAGAGACACGGAGGCGAAGCCCGCCACGCTGACCTACGTGCTGAGCGGCACGACAGACGACGGGCAGTTCAAGCTGAACACCAGCATCGGGGCAAGGGTGGAGCTGAGGGGGCTGTCGCTCACCTGCCGCGAGGGGGCTGCCATGCACCTGAAGAACAAGGCGGCCGTGGAGCTCTTGGCTGCCGAGGGCACCGACAACCGGCTCTGCACCACTGCCTGCACCGACACCGTCAGGAACAAGCAGGCGGCTCTGTGGGCTAAGCAGGCGGTGAACTTCAGCGGACGGGGCACGCTGACCGTAGAGGCTCTGGGCAACGGATGCAAGGGCATAAACTGCAAGGACGACATAAGGATTGAGGACCTGACGCTCACGGTGCGCACGAAGGGCGACAACCTGGGCGTGGACACCACCCGCAGGATGGGGCCGCCGCCAATGGGGGGATTCAGTCCCGACAGCATACCGGCAGAGGCGAGGGCACACTTCGAAGAGATGATGAAGAAGCACAGGCAGGAGACGGGCGACAGGGGCGGTTTTCCCGGTCCGCCTAACGGAGACATGGGCGGAGGTCCCGGCGGCAAGCAGAAGTACCTCTCGACCTGCAAGGGCATAAAGGCAACGGGCACCGTCACCATCGCATCGGGCAGCGTCAGCGTAGAGACGGCATCGGACGGAGCCGAAGGCATCGAAGGCAAGAAAGGCGTGACGATTCTGGGCGGCACGGTATGCGTGAAGGCTGTGGACGACGCCATCAACTCGGGCGGAGTCATCACCTTCGCCGGCGGAAGCACTACCGCCCTGAGCACCACGAACGACGCCGTGGATTCGAACCACGGAGAGGAGCAGACCCGAGGAGGAGGCGGCTTCCCATTCATGCCCCGCGACAAGGACACACGGCAGGCTGACACCGAGCCCGCCATCGTCGTGAGCGGAGGCACGCTGATGGCATGGAGCATGAGGGGAGCACCCGAGGAGGGACTCGACTGCGACTTCGCACCGATAGCAGTCTCGGGCGGCACTCTGTTCACCATCGGAGCCGGCATGGGCGATATGCCCTCGGTGCCGACCAGCCAGACGGCAAAACAGCCGACAGTCCTTGCCGTGGGACTGAACTTCGCGGAGGGCGAAACTGTCAGCATAAAGGACAAGAAGGGACAGACACTGATGAGCCTGCCCGCCCCGTTCACGTTCAGCAGGAGTTCGAGCCTGATTTCGTGTCCCGCCTTCAAGGTCGGCGAGACATACACCATAGTCAGCGGCAAGGAAAGCAGAAGCATGGAACTGAAGGATAATTTCACAATAGTAAGATAAGAGAGAGAGACATGGCAAAGGAAAAGATACAGTACGTATGCACCGCCTGCGGATACGACAGTCCGAAGTGGATTGGCCGCTGTCCGTCGTGCGGCGAGTGGAACACGTTCGCCGAACAGCGCACAGGCGGAAAGACGGTTTACGACAGGCGGCTGCAGCTGTCGGGCAGCGCACCGCAGCAGGGCCCCGTCAGGATGCGCACCATCGAGAGCACCGTGGAGCCGCGCATCAATCTGCACGACGACGAATTGAACCGCGTGCTCGGAGGCGGACTCGTGCCCGGCTCGCTCGTGCTGCTGGGCGGCGAACCCGGCATCGGCAAATCGACCCTCATCCTGCAGACGGCTCTGGGGCTGAGGGACAAGACCGTGCTCTACGTGAGCGGCGAGGAGAGCGCACGGCAGATTAAGCTGAGGGCGGACCGCATCACGCAGGAGGAAAGCGGCGTGCTCGTCGTGTGTGAATCGATGATCGAGAACGTGTTCCGCCACATCGAGGACACGCAGCCCGACATCGTCGTCATCGACTCCATTCAGACGATGGCCACGCAGGACGTGGAGTCGGCTCCCGGCAGCATCAGCCAGATACGCGAATGCGCCGCACTGCTGCTGAAGTATGCCAAGGAGAGCGGCATTCCCATCATCATCATTGGCCACATAACGAAGGAGGGCACCATCGCGGGTCCGAAGATTCTGGAGCACATGGTCGATACCGTGCTGCAGTTCGAGGGCGACCAGCACTATATGTACCGCATCGTCCGCGCAATAAAGAACCGCTTCGGCTCCACCGCCGAACTGGGCATCTACGAGATGCGGCAGAGCGGCCTGCGCCCCGTGAGCAACCCGTCGGAACTGCTCTTGAGCGACATCGACGGCAGCGAGGGCCTCTCGGGCGTGGCAATCGCCAGCGCCATCGAAGGCGTGCGCCCGCTGCTCATCGAGACACAGGCCCTGGTGAGCAGTGCCGCATACGGCAACCCGCAGCGCTCTGCCACGGGGTTCGACCTGCGACGCCTCAATATGCTGCTCGCCGTGCTGGAGAAGCGCGTCGGCTTCAAGCTGATGCAGAAGGACGTGTATCTGAACATAGCGGGCGGCATCCGCGTGACCGACACCGCCATCGACCTGAGCGTCATAGCCGCCGTGCTGAGCAGCAACGTCGATACAGCCATCGACCGCGACGTCTGCATGACGGGCGAGGTGGGGCTCTCGGGCGAAATCCGGCCCGTCAGCCGCATCCTGCAGCGCATCGCCGAGGCTGAGAAGCTGGGATTCTCGACCATCATCATCCCCAATGCCAACATGCAGGGCATAGACCCGAAGAACTTCAACATAAAGATACAGCCCGTCAGGAAGGTGGAGGAAGCCCTGAGAGAGCTGTTCGGCTGAGGACGGACGGTGCGCCGGGAAGCGTCCCTGCCCGCCCCACCCCGGGGAAAGAAGGGGGGGGAGAAACTTGTGCATTTCAATTCAGTTACAAACCAACTGATTATGCATATTTCACAAATGTTGTGCAAGGAATCCTTGCTGCAATGGGCAAGATTCACTAACTTTGCAGCAAAATAAAGAAGGTTAGTTTATTTCTTGGCTATATGGCTGTACAAAAAACAAAACAACTGCTTGTTGACATAGCAAGGCAATTATTCGCAAAGCAGGGATTCGAAAGCACGACGATGAACGACATCGCCGTAACCTCGAAGAAAGGACGGCGCACACTCTACACTTACTTCAGCAGCAAGGAGGAGATTTACTATGCCGTGATACAGACCGAACTGGAACGCCTGTCGGAGAGCATGGAAGAGGTGGCACAGAAGAACATCGCCCCGGAGGAGAAACTCGTGCAACTCGTGTTCAACCACCTCGACGTCATAAAGGAAGCCGTCAACAGAAACGGATTCCTGCGCGCCGAGTTCTTCCGCGACGTGTGGAAGGTGGAGGCAGTGAGAAAAGAGTTCGACAGGAACGAGATAACCCTCATCCGCCGAATCATGAACGAGGGCAACGACCGCGGCTCGTTCGAGATAAAGAATGTGAGACTCATGGCCGAGATATTCCACTTCTGCCTGAAGGGATGCGAGGTGCCGTTCATCTACGGACGCTACGCCGCCAAGAACGAAGAGGAGCTCTACCCCTACGTGAGAAACATGATTCTGAAACAACTGAAAAAATAATCCAACAAACTAAAAACATATTATGGGACTTTTAACTGGAAAGACAGCCCTCATCACAGGAGCTGCACGCGGCATCGGCAAGGCTGTTGCCATTAAGTTTGCACAGGAAGGTGCAAACATAGCATTCACAGACCTCGTACTCAACGACGACATGGCTGCCGGACTCGAAGCCACTCGCAAGGAAATCGAAGCACTGGGCGTGACCTGCCGTGCCTACGCAGGCAACGCAGCCGACTTCGCAGAGACAGAGGCCGTAGTGAAGAAAATACACGAAGACTTCGGCTCAATCGACGTGCTGGTTAACAATGCCGGCATCACAAAAGACGGACTCATGCTCCGAATGAGCGAGCAGCAGTGGGACGCAGTGCTGAACGTAAACCTGAAGTCTGCCTTCAACTTCATCCACGCCGTAGCACCTGTCATGCTGCGCCAGCGTGGCGGCTCAATCATCAACATGTCGTCGGTAGTAGGCGTACACGGCAACGCAGGCCAGTGCAACTACTCAGCATCAAAGGCAGGAATGATCGGACTGGCAAAGTCCATCGCACAGGAACTCGGACCTAAGGGCGTACGTGCCAACGCCGTAGCCCCCGGATTCATCGAGACAGCCATGACGGCACAGCTGCCCGAGGAAATCCGCAACGACTGGATGAAGAAGATTCCACTGCGCCGCGGCGGACAGGTAGAGGACATCGCAAACGTATGTCTGTTCCTCGCATCCGACATGTCGAGCTACGTAAGCGGACAGGTTATCCAGATCGACGGCGGTATGAATATGTAATATACCCCCGAACACCAATACATCGGCAGGTTACACCCCACATATCGGTTGTAATCTGCCGATTTTTTATATCCATTTCATCGGGATTTTGTTTTATTGAACTATAAAATTGTTATATTGAACCATGAAGTGGCACAAAAAAAATCTGTACTGAGTTTTTTATCTGTAGATTTGCGATGTCTTTTTCAACCTTACAACCTTTTTATAACTATGGATGAAGAATATGTAATAAACGGAGCGGCATGGGACAAACTCGACCAAGCCCTTTTCACTTCTTCACTTATCACAGAAGAAGAACATAAACGTGGCAGGCTCGAAGACGAGCAGCACATATATCCTATCTCGCGTAAGGAAACCGAACAGATGGAGCAACTGCTCAACGAGGCAGAAGAGCTCGCCGATGATCCTAACGAGGAGAACTATGTAGAACGCCTGAGCATACTGCGCAATGTGGTCGATTGGTCGAAAAGTCGCCACAAGTCGTGGTCGGTAAAGGTCATCATCGGAGCCATCATCAGTGCCTGGATCTTAAATGGTGCTGAAAAAAAAGGGGGGGAAGATATCGAAAGAGAGAAGAAAACAGTGGAGGCAGTGCAGGCATGGGACTCTACCGAAGTGGTTCTGAACGTGGGCAACGTAAGCGCCGAATGGCAAGACAAGCATTCTGATGAACGCCTCAATTCGCCGAAACATTACAAGATGTACGAGCTGAGTGAGATAAAAATGTATCTGGAAGGCCAGAAGGAAGAGGCTGTTCGCATTAAGGCAATGGCCGACACCACGAAAGACGCAGAACTGAAGCAGCGCCGGTTGGAGTCTGTAGAGGAATATAAAGCCAAGGCAGCGAAATATCAGGCAGAATACGATTCCGTATCGAGTTTAAATAGCGCACAGATCAGGGAGATGGCACTGGGCAGGCTGAATCGTAGTCTGAACATCAAGACTGGCACAGCCAAAACGATGCACGGATTCTGGATATTCCTCTGCATCCTCATCCCGCTCTACATCATCAGCGGCTATCCGCGAGGCTACAACCTCATCCGCAGCTATGTACGCGGCGGCTGTCTTGGCGCATTCCGCAATGTGGGCTTCGGACTGGCAAAAATCTTCTTTGGTGTCGGTCTGGCAGCGTCGCTCCTGCCCAACAACGTAGTGAAATACATATACGACGACGGGCACACCGAGACTCGCAACGAAGGCAACCTCCTCAACATACCAATCATGCTCTGCAAACTGGGTATGATGTGTATCGGAGCCATACTCTTCGTCATCGTATCTACGTTTATAATGACATTCGAAACCATCAGCGGTCTCCGACGCAACATCGACTGGGGCGCAATCTTCCGCATACTCATCCCGAAGAAACCGCAGCCCGAGGCTCAGCACAACGCATAAGTTGGCGACAATCCTAAGCAACTGAAGAAGCAGCTCTGTGAATTCAAGGGCTACAGCAGTTCACTTGCGAAGAAAGTGATAAACACTGTACAGGCTGATAAAAAATATAAGGGCAATTCAAAAAGTAAAGGGAAAAGTGGGTGTGTTATATTTGGGCACATCCACATTTTTTTGTAGCTTTGCCGCCATTATGCAAGTAATTTACGAAGATAATCACGTAATCATAGTATCGAAGGAAAGCGGTGAGATAGTACAGGGAGACAAGACTGGCGACCAACCGCTCTCAGAAACCGTAAAGCAATACATCAAGGAAGCGTACGCCAAACCGGGCAACGTCTTCCTTGGTGTCGTTCACAGACTGGACCGTCCCGTAAGCGGTCTGGTCCTCTTCGCCCGTACCAGCAAAGCCCTACCCCGCCTCAACAAGATGTTTGCCGAAGGCGACGTTCACAAAACCTACTGGGCAATAGTAAGCCAGATGCCGCCACGGCAGGAAGACACACTCGTCAGCTGGCTGGTGAGAAACGAGAAGCAGAACAAGTCGTATGCCTACGACCACGAAGTGAAGAACTCGAAACGCGCAGAACTGGACTACAAGGTCATAGGCAAGAGCGACCGCTACTACCTGCTCGAAGTCACACTGAAAACCGGCCGCCACCACCAGATTCGCTGCCAGCTGGCAGAAATCGGCTGCCCGATAAAGGGCGACCTGAAATACGGAGCCAAGCGCAGCAACCCCGACGGCTCAATCTGCCTGCACGCCCGCAGGATAGACTTCATACACCCCATAAGCAAAAAACAAATTGTCGCTGAGGCACCAGTCCCCAACGACAATCTGTGGAATAGTTTTTTTAAGGTCGAAGGTTGAAGGTCAAAGGTCAAAGGTCGAAGGTTGAAGGTCAAAGGTCAAAGGTCGAAGGTCGAAGGTCTATAACCGCTAAGCTATAACCGCTAACCGCTAACCCAATAACCGCTAACCCAATAACCACCGACCTATCATTTCTTCTCGAATGCCTCGATCTTATCCTTATTGCTCAGAAGGAAATCGATGTCGTCGTAAGCATTCATCAGACAATACTTCTTATACGAATTGATTTCGAAGTGCTCAGAATGACCGGTAGCCATATTGGTCACAGTCTGGTTGGGCACATCCACCTTCACCTCAGTCTTGCTGTCGGCAGCAATGCTTGCGAAGAGCTCCTTCTGGAACTCACGGCTTACGACAACCGGCAACACAAAGCAGTTGAGCAGGTTGTTGCGGTGGATATCAGCAAACGAACTGGAGATAACCACGCGAACGCCATAACCGGCAATTGCCCATGCTGCATGTTCACGGCTGGAACCACTACCCCAGTTCTGACCGCCCACGATAATCTCGTGGACACCCTTGCGAGGAGCCTCGCTGTACTCAGGCAGGTTCATCACGAAATCAGCCACCGGCTTACCATCTGCATCGAAACGCAGGTCGTGCATGAAGGCATCGCCGAAGAACTTAGGATCGCGGGTAGTACTTGCCAGATAGCGGGCAGGAATAATCAGGTCTGTATTGCAATTGTCAATCTCGATAGGAATACAAGTTGACTGTATGATGTCGAATTTCTCTTTAGCCATAGTTTCTTAAAGTTTACGTGGGTCAGTAATTACTCCTGTGATAGCAGATGCAGCAACGACGAGCGGCGAAGCAAGAATGGTGCGTGCACCAGGTCCCTGACGGCCTACGAAGTTGCGGTTGCTGGTAGAGATAGACAGTTTTCCTGCCGGCACCTTATCTGGATTCATGGCCAGACAAGCTGAGCAAGAAGGCAGACGGAGTTCGAATCCAGCCTCAGCAAGAACCTTGTCGATACCCTCGTCGGTAATCTGCTGACGCACGTGCCACGAACCGGGAACGAGCCAAGCCACTACGTTGTCAGCCTTTTTCTTTCCCTTCACTATGCTGGCAAAAGCACGGAAATCCTCAATGCGTCCGTTGGTACAAGCACCAAGGAAACAATAATCCACAGGAGTGCCCTCCAGCTTCTGTCCCGGCTTGAACTGCATGTAGTCGAGCATTCCGAGGAACTGAGCCCTATCAGCCTCAGGGATGCTTTCGAGCGTCGGAATGCACTCGTCGATAGCAATACCGGCACCGGGGTTGGTTCCGTAAGTGATACGCGGAGCTATATCCTCGGCACGGTAAGTCACCTCTTTGTCGAACTTCGCATCCGGGTCGGAGTAGAGTTTCCGCCACTCCTCCACAGCCTTGTCCCAATCAGCACCCTTAGGAGCATACTCGCGACCCTTCAGATAAGCAAAGGTCGTCTCGTCCGGAGCGATAAGACCGGCACGGCTGCCCATCTCGATAGAAAGGTTAGAGAGAGTCAGTCGTCCCTCCATCGACATATTCTTGATGGCACTGCCGGCATATTCCACTGCATAGCCCGTAGCACCGCTCGTAGTCATCTGCGCCATGATATAGAGAGCCACGTCCTTGGCAGTCGTACCCTTCGGCAGAGTTCCCTCGACATTGATGCGCATAGTCTTCGGCTTCGCCTGCAGAATACACTGCGAAGCAAGCACCTGTGCCACCTCGCTCGTTCCGATACCCATCGCAATGGCACCCACAGCACCGTGTGTACTTGTATGCGAGTCGCCGCAGACGATAGTCATGCCGGGCAGCGAGAGAGCCTTCTCCGGACCTACCACGTGGATGATACCGTTGTCCTTGGTACCCATCGCGAAGTGTTTAATACCATACTCCTTACAATTGCTTGCAAGGGTTTCCACCTGCTTACGTCCCACCGGGTCATGAATCTCCTTCTGCTGATCGGAAGGAGTATTGTGGTCGGGCATTGCAACCACATGATCTGGACGGAACACCTTGACACCCTTGTCGCGCAGCGTGTCAAATGCCTGAGGACTTGTCACCTCGTGAGCATAGAGGCGGTCGATGTACAACTGTGTCGGTCCGTCTTCCACGTTCTGTACTACGTGGGCATCCCAAATCTTATCAAACAGAGTCTTACCCATAGTTAAATATTAATTTCTGAATTTATTTATTGCATCTATATAAGCCTCAACAGAAGCAGTTACGATATCGGTATTGGCACCGAATCCGTAATAAACATGTCCTTCGTATTCTACCTGCATATGAACCTTTCCGAGGTCGTCAGATCCCTTTGAGATAGCCTGGATAGTGAATTCCTTGAGAGTCATCTTGCGCTTGATGATGTTCTTCAGAGCGTTGATGGCTGCATCTACAGGACCGTTGCCAGAAGCAGCAGCCTCGAAGTGTTCGTTTGCAACCTGCAGACCGATACTTGCCACACTGCGCACACCCTTACCCGTAGTAACCTGCAGGTAGTCGAGCTTCACGCTATGAGTTGCACTACGCTCCGCACCGGCCAACACGAGAATGTCATCATCGGTGACTTCCTTCTTCTTGTCTGCCAACTTAAGGAACTCCTCATATATCTTGTCGAGTTTCTCGCCATCTACGTCCATTCCGTTCACGTGGAGACGGTGTTTCAGGGCAGCGCGACCGCTACGGGCAGTAAGTACGATTGCATTGTCATCGATACCCACATCCTTAGGATCCATAATCTCGTAAGTAGAAGCATTCTTCAGCACACCGTCCTGATGAATACCGGAAGAGTGAGCGAAGGCATTACGTCCCACGATAGCCTTGTTGGGCTGAACAGGCATATTCATGAGCGACGAAACCATACGGCTCGTAGGATAAATCTTCGTAGTGTTGATGTTAGTCTCGATGCCCAGGTCGGGGTGGGTCTTGAATATCATTGCAACCTCCTCGAGAGAAGTGTTACCGGCACGCTCGCCGATACCGTTGATGGTAACCTCAACCTGACGGGCACCGCCAAGCACCCCGGCAATAGTGTTTGCCGTAGCCATACCGAGGTCGTTATGACAGTGGGTTGACAGAATAGACTTTCCAGCGGCAAACGCATCCACATGCTCGTAGAGATACTTAATCTTCTCGTGGTATTCGTTAGGCACACGGAAACCTGTCGTGTCGGGGATATTACAAACAGTAGCGCCAGCCTTTGTCACGGCCTCGATAACACGTGCCAGATATTCGTTGTCGGTACGGCCTGCATCTTCTGCATAGAACTCGACATCCTCGACGTACTTCTTTGCATACTTCACGGCCCTTACGGCACGTTCTATAATCTCCTCCGGAGTAGAGTTGAACTTATACTTGATGTGGGAGGGCGAAGTGCCTATTCCTGTGTGGATACGCTTATGCTTGGCATATTGCAGTGCCTGGGCTGCCACGTCGATATCCTTCTCCACCGCACGGGTCAGTGCACAGATAGTAGGCCATGTGACCGCCTTTGAAATCTCAACTACGCTGTTGAAGTCGCCCGGGCTGCTGATAGGGAATCCCGCCTCAATCACATCCACACCAAGAGTCTCCAACTGCTTTGCAACCTGAATTTTCTCAACTGTGTTCAACTGACACCCCGGTACCTGCTCGCCATCGCGCAGTGTCGTGTCAAAAATAAATACTTTGTCTGCCATAATATTTTTAATTTTAATAATAATATCCCACTAATCCGCAAGAGAGCATGATAAAAACAAAACCCTTCTCACAGCTTTGTGAGAAAGGGTTATACATTGTGTTCTATCTACGTGCACATATACTGGCATACCTTTCTCACCACAACCTCGTAAGTCGTAGTGATAGCAGGTCTATAATTGTTGTATATGCCATTCTGCTTCATTGTTTTGCGCCGCGAAGGTACGCAATATATTTGAATTAAAAAACAATAAAATTAAAAAAATCAAAAAATGTAGATTACCTTCTCCCCTTCCTATTCAGCATGAATCTTCAGCACGACGGGTTTCAGTCCCTTGCCCGACACCTTGACATTAGCCACTCCGCTATGCTTAGACGACTGTATTGCAAACACAAGCTGACCATGAAAAGCCTTCATCGAGGGCAAGGTAAACGGTTCGAGGCTTGTGGCATCTCCGTTACACATACCCTTGAAGACAGCACTGCCCGTTACCTCCACACGAATAGCATTGTCAGCATCCGGACACAGATTGCCGTCTTTGTCAACTATATCGACCGTAAAGAATGCCATATCCTCACCATCCGCCTTCAGGGTCGGATATTCACCATCCTTATACAGAGCCTTATCTCCCGTGACGCGGATGCGCTCAGGTTTGCCAGCTGTCTTCATCGTCTCCGTACCAACCTCATTTCCGTTCTTGTCATAGACCACCACCTTCACCTCTCCAGGCTGATATACGACGTCGTTCCAGCGCAGGCGATAGCGGTCGAGACGCGATTTGGGGTCTTTGGTTTTCTTTCCGTAGCTCTTTCCGTTTACGAACAGTTCTGCCGTCGGGTGGTTTGTGTAGCAATATACCGGAGTCACCTCTCCTTCCCTGCCCCTCCAGTTCCAGTGCGGCAGGAGATGTATGGTATTTTCCTTCTGATTCCAGTGTGAACGATACAGCCAGTAGCGATCCTTGGGCAGACCGGCAAGATCAAATATTCCGAAGTATGACGAACGGCTTGGCCAGTAGTTATCATACGGAGTGGGTTCTCCAAGATAGTCGAACCCTGTCCACACAAACTCGCCGATGACCCAAGGCTTGTCATCTTGCATTTGCCAGTCGTCATCAGGCAGATTACTCCATGAGCAGGCTGTCAGGTCGTAGCTTGAGCATTGTCCGTCAGGATAAGTCACACCCTTCTCCTCTGTCAGCGGAAACTTATACACACCGCGCGACGACACCGTAGAGGCCGTCTCACTGCCAAGCAGATAGCCCTGTCCCAGTCGTCCGTATGCCATCTCATACTTGTGTACTCTATAATTCATGCCAGGCACATCGGCAACCTGTGCAAAACCAGTATTCAGCGCATTATCTATACGATCCATACCGTTTGTAATCGGACGGCTCTTGTCGTAGAGACGGACCACCTCCTGCAGGTGGCGCAACATCTGCGGACCGTTCTTCATACCCTGCTCGGGAATCTCATTTCCAACGCTCCACATGATTATGGAAGGATGCAGGCGGTTTGCCTTTACCAGGTTCTCGATATCCCTGTCACCCCATTCCTTGAAGAAACGCGCATATCCGTTCTTGCATTTAGCATACACCCACATATCAAAGCTCTCTGCCATAACCATCATACCCAGCGAGTCGCACACATCCATCTGAATCTGCGACGGCATGTTATGAGCCGTACGGATAGCATCGCAACCCATCGTCTTCAGTAGTTCTATCTGGCGCACGACAGCAGCTTTGTTCACAGCAGCACCCAGCAGACCGAGGTCGTGATGCAGACATACTCCCTTGATTTTCCTGCTCTGCCCATTCAGTGCAAAACCTACTTCCGCATTACATTCAACGGTGCGGAAACCTATCTTTTTCACCTGCCGGTCGAGTACTTCGCCTTTACTGCCGTCACGGTTAACCGCACACAGTTCCACTGTCAGTTCGTATAGCGCAGGCTTTTCCGGCGACCAGCAATCCACACCGAAATAAGTGTCGGTAGTCGTTGCCTTACCTTTACCGTCCAGTCTTACGAGCCTTGATATCGCCTTGTCTCCAACACGTACAGTGAATTCAAATCCGAGAGACTGTCCTTCGAATCCTATTGCCTGAGCTCCCAACTGTTCCACTGCCGTTCGCGCTTCGGGATTCACACTGACTGTATTGGCAGTGACACTCCACTCCGCTATCGCACTCTCACCTGTCTGAATCAGTTTTACAGGACGGAACAAACCTGCTCCGGGGTACCACCGGCTGCTTTCTTCCACATTCTGCAGATAAACAGCCAACGTGTTCGGTTTCCCATTTCTATTCACGAATTTGCTCACATCCACGTTGAAGGCATTGTACCCATATTTCCACTCTCCAGCCTTCTGCCCGTTCACATAAACCACAGGTTCTGCCATCGCACCGTCGAAATTCAGTATTGCCCTTGCACAATCCTTGTCAACAGTAAAACTGGTACGATACCATCCGCTTCCAATCCAGGGCAGCGAACCGCTTCGCCCAGTCTTCTCCGTCGCTTCCTTTTCGCCGTTCTGTTCTATGGCAACCACCTGTTTGTCTATTTCCTTATCAAAAGGACCGGCTATTGCCCAGTCGTGCGGGATGCTTACTATAGCCCAACTCTTATCATTGAAATTCGGTTGTGCCGCATCAGTACCTGTCAGCTTCTCCGCTCTCGAGAAACGCCAACCATCCCTTAGGACGGTCTCACTACGTTGTGCTTCAGCATTACTGAGTCCGCAAAGACACATAACAGCCATAAATACAGACTTGCATAAGATTGTTCGATTCATTGTTTCAGTTAGATATAATTATAAATTGTTTCACATTAGTTTCCTGATCTCAAAGGCTATGCACATATTACGGCACATCATTTTATATACGCTCTTTTCACTCTTACTTCAGCCAAGGGCACATCCTGCGCGTTTGTACGGATTTTCTGGATTTTCTCAACTACAGCCATACCTTCCACAACCTCTCCGAACACCGTATATTCGCCATCGAGCCACGGAGCACCACCCTTTCTGCGATATGCCGATCGTTGAGCCCTGGTATATGTCAGCGGCGGATTCTCCATTACCTTCATCCTGGCCTCATCGAGCAGAGTCTCCAGTTTATCACTGAGCAAACGCGGTTGGCGGGCAGCTCGCAGCGCATCGATTTCCTTCTGATGCTGCTTACAAATATCTTCAAACAGAATCTGTGCGTCACGCTCCTCCCTTGCCGACTCATATCCGTCGAGGTCGCCATCGGAACAGACCTTTCCTGTAATGATGTAGAACTGGTATTTATCCGACATACGTTCCGGGTTCTCGTCATCTCCGTCGCGGGCTGCACCTACAAATCCTCGCTGGTGGAAATACTTCGGATATACAATTTCTGCCGGAATGCGTTCAGCTGAGACCTTTGCTGCCGTACTGTCTCCTTCTCCCGCCTTTACATTTGACTCTTTCGTAGCAGGGTCGCCTGTCTGGATCATGAAGTTACGGATTACCCTATGGAAGGTCACTCCGTCATACTTCCCGTCCCTAACGTTCTTCACCATATTATCCCTATGTCCAGGTGTATCGTCAAACAACACAATATGTATGTCACCCAGTGTCGTTTCCAGTACCACTTCAGTGCTTGCCCCCTCGCGTTTCTGCCCGTTGCAACTGACAAAAAGGAGCATGGAGAACAGAAAGAACAGATATTTCCTCATTTCGATTATATTTTTCATGATTTCACAAATACACTTCAGAACTTCACCCCACGATACACTCTGATACCGATGTGCGACGGTTGTTTCGCCTCATATTCATAGAATGGCGTGGAGTCCATTACCACCTTCTTGTAAAGGCTCGACGCGTGCATCAGGTGCAAAGTACCATCCTCCCAGAAGGCAATTCCTATATGCTGAGTGTCAAGTCCTTTTTTCGAAGTAAGTATCGAGATGATGTCTCCGTCATGTATCACCCCAAGAGCCGAAGTCTGCGGCATACTCAGCAGTCGCTTGGGGATATAGCTGAATCTTTTCCCCATAGACTCCTTCTCATACTCTCTTATCTTTCTGACAAATGACGGATTATTTTTTAGATGTTTATAATACTTTGGAAACGTGGTCATATAATGGATGTCAATAGTCTGAGTCTCTACGAAGACGGTCGGGTCGTACACCTGGCACACGAGTCCCAAACGTTCGTTATCCTCACCCCACCACGTGAAATAATGCAACCGGCTCGTATAGTCCGACATCTTTCCATGACGGTATCGCAGCGTACTAAGCCATTGGCAATAGTCCTTGAAGGTACGCTGATCGTACGAATCACATAGCGACAACGCCGCCACTGTTTCCACGAATGTCGCGCAGTCAAGTCCATGAAGGTTTACTATCAGATGTTCCCTTTCGCCGTTTTCCAGTGTATGTGCCACGTATGGAAGACCGAGGAACTGCTTCCCGAAATACATCATTCGGGACTCGTCCTTACGTTCCGTCTTCGCCTTCTGCAGCATCTGAACGACAAGAGCAGAATCCTCCGGAGTCACCTCCACCTGTGCACCGGCACTGAACCACAGACATAAATATATAAGGAGTAAGAAATGTTTTTTCATGAACTGATTATGATTTATCTGCACAAAGATACATATTTTCATTGAAAACAAACAAATTCAAGAAAACATTATACATCTTCCGTTTCCTAAAGCCTTTCTTTATATTGACATTTTGTCATACTCTGTCAGTCTGCATGTCAGTTACGGAATACGTGGCACGTTTCTTGCAGATTAGTTTGCTGTCAGTCTCAAACTGCAAAAAAGTTCCGAGACTATTAGACAAACGAACTAGAGTATTAACAAAAAAACATTATAACATTATGGGAAAAATTATTGGTATTGACCTTGGCACAACAAACTCATGTGTCAGCGTATTTGAAGGCAACGAGCCTGTAGTAATTGCAAACAGCGAAGGAAAGCGCACAACTCCTTCTGTCGTAGGATTCGTAAAGGATGGCGAACGTAAGGTGGGTGACCCTGCCAAGCGTCAGGCTATCACAAACCCAAAGAACACAGTGTTCTCAATCAAGCGTTTCATGGGTGAGACCTACGACCAGGTACAGCAGGAGATTGCACGTGTTCCTTACACAGTAAAGCGCGGTGACAACAACACTCCACGTGTTGACATCGACGGCAAACTCTATACACCTCAGGAGATTTCTGCCATGATTCTGCAGAAGATGAAGAAGACAGCAGAAGATTATCTGGGCCAGGAGGTAAAGGAAGCTGTCATCACCGTTCCTGCATACTTCTCTGACTCTCAGCGTCAGGCTACCAAGGAAGCAGGTCAGATTGCCGGACTTGAAGTAAAACGTATCGTCAACGAACCAACAGCCGCAGCACTGGCTTACGGTATCGACAAAGCCAACAAAGATATGAAGATAGCAGTGTTCGACCTTGGTGGCGGTACCTTCGATATATCGATTCTTGAATTCGGTGGAGGCGTATTCGAAGTACTCTCTACAAACGGAAACACTCACCTTGGAGGTGATGACTTCGACCAGGTAATCATCGACTGGCTCGCAGGCGACTTCAAGGCATCAGAAGGAATCGATCTTACACAAGACCCTATGGCCATGCAGCGTCTGAAAGAAGCAGCCGAGAAAGCAAAAATCGAACTCTCAAGCGGCTCCTCTACAGAGATCAACCTGCCATACATCACAGCTGTCGGCGGCGTACCAAAGCACCTCGTAACCACACTCACACGTGCTAAGTTCGAGAGTCTTGCACACAACCTCATCCAGGCATGTCTCGAACCATGTAAGGCTGCCATCCGCGATGCAGGTATCTCTACAAGCGAAATCGATGAAGTAATCCTCGTAGGTGGTTCAAGCCGAATCCCAGCTGTTCAGCAGCTCGTTCAGGACTACTTCGGCAAGGTTCCTTCAAAGGGTGTCAACCCCGACGAAGTAGTAGCAGTAGGTGCATCTATCCAGGGTGCCATCCTCAACAAGGAAGAAGGTGTGGGCGACATCGTATTGCTCGACGTGACTCCACTGTCAATGGGTATCGAAACTCTCGGCGGTGTCATGACAAAGATGATCGAGGCCAACACAACCATCCCTTGCAAGAAGACAGAAACCTTCTCTACAGCAGCCGACAACCAGACAGAAGTTACCATCCACGTGCTTCAGGGCGAGCGTCCTATGGCATCTCAGAACAAATCTATCGGTAACTTCAACCTGACAGGTATAGCACCGGCACGTCGTGGTGTTCCACAGATCGAAGTATCATTCGACATCGATGCAAACGGAATTCTCAAGGTATCGGCTAAGGATAAAGCAACCGGCAAGGAGCAGGAAATCCGTATCGAGGCTTCCAGCGGTCTGTCAAAAGAGGAAATCGATCGTATGAAGGCTGAGGCAGAAGCAAATGCAGAAGCCGACAACAAGGAACGCGAGCGTATCGACAAGATCAACCAGGCAGACTCCGTAGCATTCCAGACAGAGAACTTCCTGAAAGAGAATGGCGACAAAGTGCCGGCAGAAGACAAGCCAGCTATCGAAGCAGCCATCGAAGAACTCAAGAAGGCAAAGGACAGCGGTGACATTTCACAGATCGACTCTGCCATCAATGCCCTCAACGAGAAGATGCAGGCAGCAAGCCAGAAGATGTACGCAGCAGGTGCTCAGCCAGGTGCCGGAGCAGCTGGAGCTGGTGCAGGATTCCAAGGCGGTCAGCAGCCAGGCAACGACAACCAGTCCAACAATGGCGACAACGTTCAGGATGCCGACTTCGAGGAGGTGAAGTAAGGAGCGATAAACATCAATAGAAAAACGATAAGAAAATCCGTGTAAACCAATCGTTTACGCGGATTTTTTATTTGTGTTAATTATTGTGTTTTTCTTGTTTATTTTAGATTTTTGGCGTATATTTGCACCATATTTGTACCACAACAAAAAAGTAGATAATGTGCTACAGAATATTTGAGTGGATTTTAAACTAATAATATAGAGATATGGCAGCAGCTAAATTTCAAATACAAAGAAGATGCAAAATCTGTGGTGAGCCATTTATGGCTAAGACCATAGAGTCATGGTATTGCTCGCCCAAATGCTCCAGGATAGCATACAAGCGAAAAAAGGATGAAGAGGCAAGGCATAAGAAACTTGATGAGATAGTCAAGAAGATACCCGAGGCCCGCGACTACATCAAGGTGTCAGAGGCATACGCACTATTCGACATTAGCAAGTACACCCTATATAGACTTATCCGAAAAGGAACCATTTCGTATGTCAATGCGGGTGAAAAGATGATTCGGGTAAGCAAAGAGGAACTAATGAAGATGTTTCCCCTTCGTTCTGAGCAGTTAAAGAAGGATAAACCAGAAAAGAAACTGTACAGCTTAGAGCCGGAAGATTGTTACACCATTGGAGAGATGTGCGAGAAATATCACATGAATGACAGCACAGCTTACCTGCAAATTAGAAAGTACTCCATTCCAACAAGGCAAATAGGCAACTATGTATATGTGCCGAAGAAGGAAATAGACAAACTATATAAATAATGTACGCGCATGAAGAAAGCATTTCAAAATACAAGGGCAACGGTCAAGTTACGGAAGTCAGAGTATCATGACGAATGGTATCTGTATATTGAGTCATATCCTGTTTTCGTGCCAGGAAGCAACACGCCGAAAAGGATAAAAGAGTTAGTAAACCGTATAGTCACGACACCGATATGGGATAAGAAGCGAAAAGCGAGAACGAATCCAGACGGATCATTCACCTACAAACCCAAACGTGATGTCAATGGCATCATTATGTGCAAATCAGCAGCAGATCAGGAATCCTGTATCTATGCAGATAACATTCGAAATATCCGCCAGAAGGAATATGACACTAAAGACCTCTACTCTGATATGGACGAGGCAATAGCCGAACAGAAAGAGAAATCTCAATGCGACTTCATTTCCTACTTCAAGCAGGAAGCAAAGAACAGGCACTATAATTCTGACTCGATGTATACAACATGGATGCGTGTTGCAGAACTACTTACGGAGTTTTCAAACAATGAACCATTGATCTTTGCCAACATAAGTCTTTCCCTTATGGAGAAGTTCAAGCAGTTCCTGCTGAAAGCCCCACAAGGTGGAAGTAAGAAAGGGACTATCTCTAAGAATACTGCATCTACATACTTCAGCGTTTTCAAAGCCGCACTCAAACAGGCATTCGTTGATGGCTATCTGCCCATAGACATAGCAGCCAAGGTAAAGAACATCCAGTGGCAAGAAAGCCGACGAGAGCATTTAACCATAGAGGAACTGAATCAATTGGTAGAGACCCCATGCGACAATCCTGTCATCAAAAGGGCCGCTTTGTTCTCAGCACTAACGGGTCTACGTCATTGCGACATACAAAAGATGACTTGGAAAGAGATTTCAAAAGAGGGAGAACACTATCGAGTTAACTTCACCCAGCAGAAAACCAAAGGCGTAGAATACACACCTATCTCAGAGCAAGCATACCTGATGTGTGGCGAAGCTGGTTATCCAGATGAACTGATATTCGGTGGACTACCTGATCCCTCTTGGATTTCAAGACCATTAGCAAAATGGATAGAGGCTGCTGGTATCACTAAGCATATCACATTCCACTGTTTTCGCCATACATACGCATGTTTACAACTTTCAAGCGGAACAGATTTATACACCGTCAGTAAGATGCTCGGCCATACCAACATTCGAACCACACAGATTTACGCCAAGGTTCAGGATGATAAGAAAGAACAGGCTGCCGATGCTATAAAAATAAATCTTGATATTAACAAAACAGAAGAAAAATGATATACAAAGACCATTATAAGGATTATGGGGATATCGCCATTGCCGATAATATCACCAGAGAAGCGTACACAGTTGCCGCCCAAATGTATAAACCGCAATGGGGATGGAAAGACAACGTAAACCATTTAAACGAAGAAAAGCTGTCAATCGTTTATGCCTTTAACGTTGCAGAATGCTTGAAAGAAAGTATCCTTAACTCGAATAATCACAAGGAAACTATCAAAAATGAAGTGAGTAATTTAATGCATACCTTCCTGAAGAAAGAATCGCATGAAGTTCAATGGATATATCAGAGGAACACTATCCTTGGTATTCTGTATTATCTTTTGTCATTTTCAGATGGAATCGTAGATGAAGATTTGGAATCGTTGAAAGAATGCGCCAGGCATTGGTGGGTATTTCCTAACGATAAGGGTATGGTATTCTTGAATGATTTTATAAAAGCAGCAGAAAACAAAAAGGCGTGGTTGAAGGATCATGAAAGCGACAATGGCAAAGATGAACAGGTCAAAGAACTGGATAGACACATGGCCCAAGTTGTCTTCATTAATATCTTTAGAGCTAATCTTGACATGGACAAAATAGACAAAGCTCTAAGACCATTGTTAACGATCAAGACAAAAGACGGGAAACGAATGCTATTAGAAAACAAGTATTGGTTCGTAGTATTTCAGTGGTTTCTTGAAATAGGGTTTATTGAAAAACAGCGAACAGGCTCAAAATTCAGAGAATGGACACAATACCTATATGGGCAAAGAGGATTCTCCACCACGAGTCAATTTGACGAAGCGAAAAGGGTTTGTAAGGGACTCCCATCACAATGGAAACCATTTGATGTTCCTGACGATTTTATTGCTATCCGAGACAAGCTTTCTACTGTATTTAACAAAGACAAACGAGGAGAATATCGTATAGAAGGCCAAAATATTGTCTGGGAAATTGATAAGAAAACAGGAATAGAATCAATAGAAATACTATCCTAACACGGATAACCAACACGGATAATTTAAAGAAGTAATCCCTTTCCACGGATTGCTTCTTTTTTGCTTATTTTCAGCGAGTTAGCCACAAAAGTAATTCTATATCTTTGCATCGGCGTTAGCGATAATCCGCATCGTCGAAACATCAACACGCATATATAATAATGTATTTTTATGATAGATTCAAGAATTACTTTTGATGAGATGCCTGCAATGCTGGCTACCATCGCAGAGAGATTAAAGTCCATTGAGGACAAAGTGAACCATCTCACTCTTCCGCAGCAAGAAGAGAAAGACGAGTGGTTCAACATCAAAGGACTGTGTGAGTATCTTCCAAGCCATCCTGCCGAGCAGACAGTATATGGTTGGACGAGTACACATTTCATTCCCTTCCATAAAAGAGGTAAGAATATTGCGTTCCGCAAATCAGAGATCGACCAATGGCTTGGACAGGGGATGAAGAAGTCGCTACAGGACATTCAGCGCGATGCGCAAGAGTTTGTGAATCATAAGAGAATGAAAGGAGGTAGACATGATTAATCCAGAATTCCTTTCCAACAAGATTCACGAAGATCTGCAACGTGTGGCTGAGACTGGTTTTCCCTTGGACATCTACCCAGAACCTATCCAAAAGATTGTCTATGAATTGGTGACCTACGAGAACTTCAACCTGGAGTACACAGCATCAGTCATCTTATCGGCCTACGCTACAGCCATCGGCAATACTTGTCATGTGCGGATTAAGGGTAAATGGGAAACGGCATGTGCGCTCTATATGGTGTTAGTGGGCCGACCCGGTCTTGGTAAGACACCGCCCATCGGATTCCTCTATCGGCCCATCCGTGACTTCGACCAGCAAATGCTCGATAAGGCCCATAAAGAGTATGATGCCTATTCCCAGCAGCAGACGGCAAAGAAAGAAAGTGAGCAGAAGGATCCAATTGAGAAGCCTCGTTTGATACAGACAGTAATATCAGACTTCACACAGGAGGCCATGCTCAGTACCCACTACGACAATCCACGTGGCATCGTGCTGCTCGTTGATGAGGTGGTAGCACTTTTCAATTCGGTTAAACGCTATAGTTCTAAGAGTAATCTTATAGAAGATTTGCTCTCTGCATATAGCGGTCAGCCGTTGAAAGCTGTCAGGAAGTCTGAGGTGTTCCCAATCTGCATCCCCCATCCTTGTATCAATCTTATTGGCGGCATACAGACCAATATCCTCGACGAGATTTTCAAGAAGGAGTATGTTTCCAACGGACTAACGGATCGTTTTCTATTCGTATTCCCCAAAAACAAGAGAATACCCAAGTGGCAAATAGGTATTGATAAGGAGAAAAGACCCGACACAATGTGGAAATGGTCATACTACATGAATAAGGTACAGAACATTCCCTGTCCTCTTAGTGACGATGGATTGTCTATCCAGCCGAAAGAACTGGAGTTTTCCGAAGAGGCGATGACATACTTCTACAACTGGAACAACAGTATCATTGATGAGGTCAATGGTATTGATGACGATAACGAAGTGGAGAGTCGCAAGATGAAACTCAACGGCAATGCCGCCCGTCTATCCCTGATTCTTCAGGTTATGCGCTGGTCTGCTGGCGACTGTCAATTGGACTGTATCGACATCATTTCTGTGAAGGGTGCTATAAGGTTAATCGAATACTTTGAAGACTCGTATCAGCGGGTAAAAGCTCTGTCTGGAATTGATGAACCAGGCAAGAATCAGGACGGGTGGCTATCTTTGGTTGGCAACACTTTCACAGCGGCAGAAGCCGAAGCTGCTGGCATTCGGTTTGGCATCTCACGCAGGACAGTTTTCACTACTCTCAAGAGGATGAGCGAGTCCAATCCTCCAGTTATCAAACGAGTGAAACAAGGCATCTATGAAAAAATTGTGTTGGACTGCACGACTGCACAATGCACAACTGCACTCCCTGAAGAAATGGATGCAGACAACAACACCATTGTGCAAAGTGCAGAAGTGCAGAGTGCAAATGAGATACAGAAAGGAGGCAGCAATGAGTGATTATAGATTCCATCTCGAGAAATATCGTCATGGCAGCAAGCTTACATGTCCCGCTTGTAAAAAGCCACGCTGCTTTGTACACTATGTTGATGATGAAGGTGTTATCAAGTTCCCAGACACCGTAGGCCGTTGTGACCACGAAGACCGTTGCGGATACCACTATACCCCGAAAGACTTCTTCCGTGATAATCCTGACATGAAGCCGAAAGACTGGGATGATAGTACCACACCTATATTATATAAGAGGTATACATCAACGGTAGGGAGACAAAAACCAACACCAGAACCGGACGTACCATCATTTATACCCCCAAAGACAGTAGAACTGAGTTTGGCAGGTTACAACATAAACCCTCTTTATCTGTATCTATGTGGTGTCATCGGCAAAGAAGAAACCACGCGAATCTTCAAAATGTACAAGGTTGGTACAGGCAGGAAGTGGAATGGTTGCACTGTTTTCTGGCAGACAGACATTAATAATCAAGTACGCGCTGGCAAACTCATGGGCTATAATGCTTCCAACGGGCATCGAATTAAGGAACCACAACCACAAGTTACATGGGCTCATTCCGAACTGAAGCTGTCTGACTTCCATTTGGTGCAATGTCTGTTTGGCGAACACCTGCTTCCGTTGCGACCTGTCGCACCTGTTGGATTGGTTGAGAGTGAAAAAACAGCACTCATCATGGCCCATTTTGTACCAGATTTCATCTGGCTGGCCACAGGTGGCAAGAACGGCTGTTTCAACGAAACTGCCTTACAGGTTCTTCGTAACCGTGACGTCACCCTGTTTCCTGACCTTGGCGCAACTGAGAAGTGGCGTGAGAAAGGGCCGATGTTATTGCCGATTTGTCTTAACGTTAGGGTATCTGATCTATTAGAGTCCATCGCCACAGACGAACACAGAGAGCAGGGGCTTGACGTGGCAGACTTCTTCCTGATGAAACCTACCAAGCATGAGATATTGGCAGACATGATACGGAGGAATCCTTGTGTTCAGACTCTCATTGACAAGTTCAAACTGGAGATATGTGAGGATGCAGAAGAAGAGAGTCGTTCACCCTATCGAGGACTACGTTGGTAATGAAATTCCCAAGGTGATTTTGAGGGGGTTGCAAGTGTATGTTTTGAGTACCTCAAAACTGCTGCCAAGAGGCAGAGCGGCGTCGCACACAGTAGCCTGACTGCCAACACTTTCACCCCCTTGCAAATCACCGTGAATGAGATATAGCAGAACAAGATTTTTAAATTTTAATCAACATGAATATTAATAAAAACAAAGGTGGCAGACCACTATTAGTGGAGGGCCAAAAGAAGAGTTACGTAGTCAAGATCAGTCTTGACAAAGGCCAGTACAATCTGGTAGAGTATAAGGCAAAAAAAGCGGGATTGAAAGTGGCAGAATATTGCCGGGAGGCTTCGCTGGAGAACAAGATTACTCCGGTTCTTAGCCCTGAGCAACTCGTGACACTTCGCAAGCTTACGGGTATGGCAAACAACTTGAACCAGTTGGCCTATCAAGCCAACATTGGACACCTGCCCGACTTGCGAACTACCGCAGCCGAGACTCTCACTGAGATATTAACATTGTTACATCAACTAAAAAAGTAGAAAATGATTGCAAAAATTAATCCCAACCGCACCTTCGCTGTATTGGCTGAATACACCAACAACAAGGAGAAGGATGCCAGAGTAATAGCATACCAGGATGTATGCATAGTGAATAACCAGGCTATTGCCGATAGTTTCGAGGCACAGGCTGCAGCCAATAAGAGAGTGAGGAACCCATGTAAGCATATCTCGCTAAGTTTCTCTCCAGAGGATGCAACAAGGATGGCCGATGATTTCATGGCTAAGATTGCCAAAGAGTACATTGAACGGATGGGCATCCGCAATACGCAATACATAGTTGTACGCCATAACGACAAAGATCATCCGCACTGTCATATTGTCTACAATCGGGTAGACAACGACGGTAAATCTATCAGCGACAGTAACAACTACCGTCGCAGCCAGAAGATTGCGTATGCTCTGACAGTGAAGTATGGACTGCATATAGCCAAGAAGAGCAAAGACCAGAACGTGAAACGCTATCGCCTCAAAGGTAAGGACAAAACCAAGTACCGCATCAAGGACAAAGTACGTGAAGCACGAGCCGAATCGAAGAACTGGCGGGACTTCCGTCGGGAGTTGGATAAGCGAGGCATCAAAATGAACATCTATGTCAACAAAGCAAGCCACCTTGTCCGCGGAGTGTCGTTTGCTGAAGGCATTCGTCATCTGACTGGATCGAAGTTAAACGCTAACTATCCACTATTGTCTGCCGACTTCGGCGATGTCTTTCAAGAACTGTGCCATGATGTGCCTCAGGAGACATTCAACGCTGCTGTTGCCGTTGCCGAGACAACAGCCGAAGTTGTCTGCATTGGACTTGATGCGATTGTCGAACTGGCCTTGCAGCCCCACCAGGCAAATGTTTCTGTTGGCGGAGGCGGTGGCACAAGTAACAGTTACGGATGGAACGATAATGACAAAAAAAGAAAAAAGAATGATAATAGTTACAAACCCTTTAAATTTGGTAGATAATGAATAAAACTGATAAAGAGTACATTGACGCTCAGGTTGCGTGCGTCGAAGAGAAATGTAAAGAAATGATAACAAATGCATCCCAGAAGGTATCTGAACAAAATGGGCAACCCAGCTTCACCTTCCCCGTAGGTTTTACACAAAAAGATGGCCAGCCAGAAGTCTATATTGAAGAAGACACGCTCTATGCCGTTGCCTTAAAACTCCTCATGTCTTTTAACGATGCAAAAATCCAACTCGAGAAAAAGGCACGAGAAGAAGGCAAGAAGACTCAGGCCGATTGGTACGCAGAGATTTACAATAACAATGTAAAGAACTGGAAGACCATCGGGGACAGTTTCGCAGAATACTATAAGAGTCGGAAGAAGGATATAGATATTGCCCAGATAGTCCTTAAACATACCGATGAAACCAAAGCCGAGGTAGAAGAATTGAAGAATACCATTCAATCAATAGAAACTTCCAACAAGCCCAAGGGAATCTATATCTTCGGCAAACACATCTCTGGTTGGTACTTTTTCCCATTCATGGCTCTGCTATTTATCTTCCTATGGTTCTTCGCATCAGGTTACTTTGAGATGAAGGAAGAAGCAAAGTTAGCTAACGTAAAGCTTCAAGTCATCCGTGATGACTTCGGTCACTACCCAACCATCAAGCATGTGTTTGAGATGCTCGACTCTACCTGCGTGAATCCAATTCCACCAAAGATAGAGAAAAACAACAATGACGATTAGCATTGTTAGCGGGTTTGTTTGCGCGAACAGGCCCGCTAATTTGCTAAATATATGTAAATACAACCTCAAATCTACAGATTTTCGCCAATTCTTATAAAAAATTGATAATAATTCACTATCTTTGCAAAAGTTATAATTTGAAAACTACAGATGGAAGATATTAATCGTCTGAAATTACTTCTCGTTGAAAAGAAGAAAACGAGTAAATGGCTGTCAGAGCAGTTAGGGATTACTCCTTCGACTGTTTCAAAGTGGTGTACCAACACGTCACAGCCTGATATGGAAACAATGGCAAGGATCTCTAAACTTCTCAATGTTGGTGTTGAGGAACTATATAACAAACAGTTTATGGAATCTGTTTAGTATAATTGTGATATATGGTGGCAACTAAGTTATTTAAATACCTTGATGTGAAAGGCGGGCTGATGATGCTGTACTATGGTAATCTGCAGTTTACCAATGCTACCCGTCTGAATGATCCTTTCGACTGCCACCCCGCTTTGTTTAACTATTCGAATGTTCCGACGAACAAGTATAATTGGCCTCCTGCCGATTTCCTCAAGCAAAAGGGGAAAACAGACATGGAGAACCAAAGAAATAAAACTTGGATTTGTAGCTTGTCGAAAATCCATGATTCCATTTTAATGTGGAGCTACTATGGGAATCATCGAGGCGTGTGTATCGGCTTGAATATGGAGAAAGCACAAAAGTATCTTTCAAATATTATGTGCAGTGTCTATATCGGTGCAATGGAAATGGAGGTACAGTACAGAGATGTTATCGAGAAGCCTGATTACTTCCATGATGTCAAGGACTTTTTCCGCTACCAGTTATCAACTAAAGCTAAAGCATGGAAGCACGAGAAGGAAGTCCGTTTAGTATTGATAGAACCTCTTCATGGCTTTGTCCAGATGGCATTGCCATACGAACCAAAGGATAAGAATGAGGTTATTGACTGGAAGGAAATCCGTGCCTATCCAAAGATTGGCGGAGAATGTTTCGATTCATTGTATTTGGGCATCAATATCGAAAAAGAAGAAAAAGAGAAAATCATCAAGGTTGCCAAAGAGCGCAACCCGGATATGAAAATTTACCAAATGACAATAGATCCAGAGGCTTTTAGGCTGAAGGGAGAATTAATTTGAAATATGGCAAAGAAAACAATAAAACCCACAAAGGAAGAAACACTTGAAACAATACTCTTTAGCTGTAGAAACAGTTTGAGAGGAAGGGCGGCGATGACGGATAAGCGTGATCTGCTGCTGACTTTAGTATTCCTGAAGTTTATTGGATATCGTTTTAATGAACAAAAGGAAAAGATACGTCATGAGATTAAAGAGGTGCAGGGCATCAATGATGAAGGCTTTATCGAAATGCAGTTGAAGCGCCCAAACCAGTATCAAAAAGATGGTGTGTTCTTCCTTACAGATGAAACGAATTGGGATAACCTGAAAGAAGTGGCTCCCACAAAAATGGCCGTCACCTTTGATACTGCTATCAAGTTGCTTGATGACAATGAGCCCAAACTGAAGAATGCTCTTCCCCAGCAGATTTTCACCAATACACAATTAGAGCCTGGTGTGTTGAAAGGAGTTGTAGATGAAATTGAGAAGATCGACCCAAAGAAATTCACAGACCATGACTTGATAGGTCGAGTATATGAGTATTTCCTGCAAGCCTTCTCTATCAATGCAGATAAAGAAGAAGGTGAGTTCTATACACCTCATAGTATTGTAGAACTGATTGCCTCATTATTGGAGCCCTACGATGGTACAGTATATGATCCATGTTGTGGCTCTGGTGGTATGTTCGTACAGGCAGCAAAGTTTATTGAGGCTCATGGCGGTAATACTAAAACCATAAATGTATATGGTCAAGAATCAGAGCCTGCTACCTATCGCTTAGCTAAGATGAATTTAGCTATTCGTGGCATCAGTTACCATCTGGGTGATAGAGCTGTCTCTACTTTCTCTAATGACCAGCATAAAGATATAAAGGTGGATTATATTATGGCCAACCCTCCTTTCAATCTGAAGAAGTATTCAGAGTATGGTGATTTTGAGACAGACCCTCGTTGGAAAGGATATGCTGTGCCACCCACAAGCAATGCCAACTATGCATGGATTCTGCATATGCTGAATAAGTTGAATGTGGCGAATGGTGTTGCAGGCTTCTTGTTGGCTAATGGCGCATTAGATGATAGTGATACCCTTGAAATACGTCAGAAGTTGATAGAAAACGATAAAGTAGAAGCCATTATCGTGTTGCCTCGCAATATGTTTTATTCTACGGATATCAGTGTAACACTATGGATTCTCAATAACAACAAGAAGGGTGGGCCTCGTCACGGAAAGATTCTAAGAAACAGAGAGGGTGAAATCTTGTTTGTAGATTTGCGTACATGGAGTGAAAATATCTATGAGAAAAAGTATGTAAAACTATCAGAAGAACAAATTGTAGAGGTATGTAAGATTTATTTCGACTGGCAAACTACTAAAGTTGAGAACTATGCTAAGCCTGAAGTCTATTACGCTGCCCATATCGACGAAATCCGCGAGAAAAGTTTCTCGTTGGTTCCAAGCCGCTATATCGAGTTTGTAGACCGCGATACAGAAATGGACTATCAAGCTGCTCTTACCCAGATGAGCCAGCAGTTTGATGCGCTCAAAAAGCGTTGGGATAAGAATGAATCTACACTTATTAATGCTTTTAAGGTGTTGGGATATGGGAAGTAAAGTGAAATGGGTTAGGCTTGGGGACTATATTTCTCCAAGAAACGAAAGGAACTCTGATCTTCGATATGGTGTAGAACTAATCGAAGGTGTTAATAGTGATGGTGAGTTTCAGCCCACCAAAGCTATTACAGACGGAATAGACCTTAAACCATATAAAGCAGTATGGCCCGGAGATATAGTATATAATCCTTCACGACTTAATATTGGTTCACTTGCATATAGAGAACGAGGAATGTGTATAGTATCACATCTATATCAAGTATTTTATGTCAAAGACAAGTATATAGAAAAATTGTTACCTGAATATTTGCTTATTTGGTTCAAACGTGAAGAGTTTTCGCGTATAGTTGATTACTACAATTATGGCAGTCAGAGAGCTGAATTTAATCTGAAGAAGTTAGGAGAACTGACAATCCCTCTCCCTTCTCCTGAAGAGCAGCAGAAAGTGGTGAATGCATGGAAGGCTTGCAGAGAGATAAAAGAGCAGAATGAGGCAAAGGCAGCCCCATTGATGCAACTCTGCCAAAGCTATATTCAAAAATTGAAAAAGAACACTAATAAGAAATATCGAATCGGGAAAGCCATTAAACTATATGATAAAGTCAATACAGAAGGAGCAGACTATGAAGTTCTTGGCTTAAATAAAGAGAAAAATTTTATGCCTACAGTTGCCAATTTGGAATCAGTTAATACAAAGAGGTATAAAGTCGTGAAAAAAGGATTATTTGCCTTTAGCGGGATGCAGACAGGTAGAGATATTTGTATTCGTATTTCTCTTTATGATAAAGATGTTCCAGCCCTTATTTCACCTGCCTATACCACTTTCTCTCTTGATGAGACAGAGCCTATAATACCAGAATACATGATGTTGTTATTCATGGGCTCCGAGATGGATAGGTTAGGCTGGTTTTATAGCGATTCAAGCGTGAGGTCAAATTTAGATTGGAATCGATTTGTAGATATTGAGATTCCACTACCTTCTCTTGACATTCAACGCGCTATTGTGAACATTTACAAATGTGCTAATGAGGCAAAACAAATAGCAGAAGAAGCCGACAAACTTAGTCGTGCCGTCTGTCCTGCATTGATTCAACATATAATACAATCATGAATTTAAATGAACAGATAAATAAGAGAAAAAAGGTACTTAGAGCCCTAAGATGGCACAAAGTAAAAGAGAACAAAATAGTATGGATTCTATTTTGTATCTCAATACTGGCTGCTTTTATCTGTCCAATTTTGATTAATATTTATTTTGATGATATCTTTTATCCTATAGAAAATGCTTTATTAAATGCTCTTTCCAACATTTCATTTGGATATCTTACAGGTTTCCTTGTATATTTTTTAGGTTCTTTTCTTCCGTCAACAAGAAGAGAAATTGATATTAAAGATAGTATTTACTTCAATCTTTATATGATATCGGAAAATCTAAATTTGATTGATAAAAAGATTGTGGGTAAAAATGATATGATGAAATACAGTGATTATACCACATGTTTTTATAATTATCTTGTTGCTGATACAAGAGGGAAAGAGATTTATAAGTTAGATAACATCCATATTAATAAGACGCGCTTCGATATAATAAAGTATTTATATTCTTTTATTGATCAGGAGATTAAGAGTCTTATCATGTCATATGGACGTGAAATGCCAAATTCGGAAGTTGAAAGAATATCAAAGGGGTCTCAATTATATACTGAGTTTGTAGGAATTATAGACAATGATTTACAAAATACTCAAGAAATGCTGACTGATGTTATTGATGAATTTACATCATATTGGCATCTATTATTCAGGCACATATGTTATGAATATGAGTTGTATAAGTATTGTGATTACGAAATATCTACTCTTAAGATAGATTTTAAGAAAGATGATGGAAATAATTAATTAGGGTTCTTATTGTATTTAATAGCATATTATGGCGAACAAAGGAAAATATTACGAAAGCCAGTTTGAGGAGGCAACCATTCAACTTCTCGAAGACGTAAAGTGGACCTATTCGTTTGGCGATGATTTGCATCGCAAATATACTGATCCACTTATTGAGGATGATTTGCGGGCATTCCTTTCTGCTCAATATAAGAAGAAAAACCTGACGGAAGCCGAAACAGATTCTGTAATTGCGAAAATCCGCAATGTAGGCGGACAAAATGATTACTATGCAGCCCAGAATGCATTTCTTCTGTATCGTGATGGCTACGACTTTGTGTATAGCGATGGACGTGATACACCTTTCCGCATGGAGTATATAGACTTTGAACATCCTGATCATAATATCTTCCGATGTGTCAATCAGTTTGTGATGGAACAGGGCAAAGAAAACAGGCGCCCTGACATCATGCTATTTATCAATGGAATTCCGGTTTGCATCATAGAACTAAAGAATCCTACGAAGTATAATGCCACAATATGGGATGCACATGCTCAGATTTGCACTCGCTATATGCGGGATATTCCTGCATTGCTGAAATATTGCGCATTGGCCGTTATCAGCGATGGCGCAAAAAACGAATTGGGTACACCATTTACCCCCTTTGAATTCTTTTATGAGTGGAAGAAGATCGATAATGAAGATAATCCAGGGAAAGGACTCGATACTCTGCGAACACTAATTCGAGGTGCTTTGTCACCTGAAAGAATCATTGAGGTGCTACGTGACTATGTATATTTCCCTGATCCCTCGAAGAGTGATGACACGACAGAAATTGTTTGCCGTTATCCACAATTCTTTGCCACCCGAAAACTAAGAGACCATATTTTGAAGCATCTACGTTCTGAAGGTGGTGATGGTAAAGGTGGTACTTATTTCGGTGCTACAGGTTGTGGTAAAACATATACCATGCTTTTTCTGGCGAGACAATTGGCTTTGCGCTGCAAGTCTAAATTAGGTAGCCCTACTATATTGATTATTGTAGATCGCGAGGACTTGGAAACACAGAGTGGTAAATTATTCTGCCGTTCTAAAAAGTTTCTGGAAGACCAAGCCGTTAAGGTGTTTGAGAGTCGTCAGGAATTGGCAGAGGAAATGAGTACTCGAAAAACTGGTGGAGTATACATTACTACTATCCAGAAGTTTGCAGAGTCAACAGGTCTTTTGACAGAACGAGCCAATGTAATTTGTATGAGTGATGAAGCACACAGATCGCAAAACAATATTGGCAGTAAACTTGTTATCAATGATGGTAGTAAAGGTAAGGAGATTGGTGCCAAAGTAACTTATGGCTTTGCAAAATATCTTCGTGATGCTTTGCCTAATGCTACTTATGTAGGCTTTACAGGAACTCCAATTGATGAGACAGTCGTAGTGTTTGGCGATGTTGTTGACCAATACACGATGAAGCAGTCTGAGGAGGATGAAATAACTGTACCCATCAAGTATGATCCACGTTTGGCTCGTGTATTCCTCAACAAAGAGCAGGCTGAGAAGGTAGAAGCATACTATAAACTTTGTGCTGATGAAGGGGCCACGGAAGATGATATAGCCAAAAGTAAAGCGGCTATGTCAAGCATGCAAGTGATAATTGGAGATGAAGATGTGTTGCGTCGAGTTGCAATAGATATCATCCAGGACTATAAGGAGCGAATCTCAAATACAGATCGCTTACAGAAAGCGATGATTACTTGTATAGACCGCCCGACAGCTTACAAGTTGTTTAAGATAATGCGGGAAATACAACCAGAATGGTTTGAGAAGAAGAAAGCTCTAAATGAACTAACATTAACCGCAGATGAGAAAGAAAGGTTGGCTGATGTTGCATATGTGAATATGGTGATGACGAGTGACCCGAATGATGAGAAGGAATTATACCGACTTCTGGGGGATAAAGATTATAGGAAATTCCTTGATGTGGAATTTAAGTCAGAGAAATCAAATTTCCATATAGCCATCGTTGTTGATATGTGGGTAACAGGATTCGATGTCCCAAGCCTAACGATGTTGTATAACGACAAGCCTCTATCTAAGCATACGTTGATTCAGACGATCTCTCGTGTAAACAGGAAGTACAAGACCAAAGAGTTCGGCTTTGTCATTGACTATATTGGTATTCGAGAAGAAATGAAGAAGGCCATGAAGCGATATGGAGGACAATTGCCACCTAAGGAAGATATTGATATAGCCTATCAGATTTTGCAGAACGAACTAAAGATTATGCAAGAGCTGTTGGCAAAATTGGATTTCACACCATTCTTTGGTGATGATGATTTAGCTCGTCTTCAGTTTATTCAAGAAGCTGCGGAGTTTATCTTGGCGAATACAATTGAAAAGAAGGGCCAAATATCGTTTAAAAAGATGATATTTGAGCATACGAAGCGTATTCGTTCTGCTTACAATATTTGTAGCCCTGCAGGAATACTCAGTGATGAAGAAGTGACGTGGAGCCAATGCTTTATGGGTATCAGTTCGTATGTCAAGAAGATGACAGCAACTGAGCATGATGAAGAATCCATGAATAAACATGTGGAACAAATGGTAAAAGAGGCTATTTTTGCCAGTGGCGTAGAAAGGGTGCTTAATAGTAGTGAGGAGGAAAACATCTTCAGTGAAAAGTTTACAACAGAACTGGATGAAATGAAGATGCCTCATACCAAATTCCAGATACTCTGCAAGATGGTCGCAAGAGCTATCAAGGCATACAAAAGGACTAACAAAATCCAAGCAGAGAAGTTTGAGAAAATGTTGGAAGAGACTATTGATGCCTATAATACTCGCGACAAATTGACCTTCGCAAATGAAGTTGCACATGGAGTGGTAGATGGCGTAGTAGGCATCGTCGATGATAAGGTTAATGCCTTGTCAGATAGGCTGGTGCAGATTCTGAAAGATCTGAAAACAGATAGTGAGAAATTTAAGGAACTTGGCATTACCTTTGAAGAAAAGGCATTTTTCGATGTACTGACAGAAGTGCGTGATACACACAAGTTTGAATATCCGGATGAGAGATGTATTGAACTTGCTAAGAAGATAAAACTGCTCATTGATGATACTGCCGTCTACGCAGATTGGCTTAACAATACGAATCTTCGTAATGATTTGGCATCACAACTCACTTATTTGATTTATAAAGAGGGTTATCCCCCAGAGTGGGATCAGGAGGTGTTTGAGAAGGTCCTTGTGCAAGTAGAAAGCTATAAGCAGGGGCAGGCTCCTAAGCAAAATATGTCAACACTCAAATTAGAGAATATTGAAGATGATAAGGATGTTCGTAATCTAATCTTCAATCGTTTGCAGATGGATTATGAGACTTCTGATCTGGATCTTCAGCGTGAGGTGATAGAAGTATATGGAGAACGTTATGGTGGTATGTCAGTAAATGATTGGCGACACATCATTGAGGCTTATACACCTATGGTGAGAGAGGCCGCTCGGCCCAAGGCAAAAGAGGTTTCGATGCAAGCTGAAAGATTAGATATGGCAGCGGAGCCACCTGTGGAAGAAGACGAAGAATGAACAATAAAAAACTTAAGGATATGATATTCTATTTAGAAAAAGCAATATTTGTAAATCGTGCTCCTTTCGAGCATCTTGAACTTAATTTTAAGGAAAAAGGAGTTAATGTATTATCAGCAGTCAATGGTCAAGGGAAAACAACAATTCTCTCACACATAGTAGATGCTTTCTATGAACTTGCACGCCCCAATTTTGAAAACGAGTTTGCTGATAAATCTACAAAATATTATAGGGTTTCAAGTCCTGTATTCAACATCAATATGAATACTTCATCATTTGTCTATATGAGATTCAAAAAAGATGCAGAGATATGGGATTATGTTGATATTAGGAATAAATGTACAGAGGATGAGTATAATTCTAATATTTCACTGAATAATAAGATCCCCTTTTCTGAATTATCGAAGATATTGAATGAGAACAACAATATAAAGAGATGGTGTAAACTTGCGAAAAAAGAGCAGGTCGTCAAGTTGTTTAATACAAATCTTTTAACCTATTTCCCATCGTATCGCTATGAAGAACCAGGCTTTTTAAATGAACCATATTCTTTCAAAATTGAACATAAAATTGAAAGTGGCTTTTCTGGTTATCTCCCAAATCGAATTGAAGTATTCTGCCAATTCAAGGAGTTGGCCAATTGGATGTTGGATGTTATTCTTGATAATCTTCAACAAGTGCAGAATATAAATAAACTTGCATCAAAAATGCAACCATATTTAAATAAGCCTAATGGGCAACAACTCTTCATGGATGATATACTTAAGAAATTAAGTCCTTCTGATGTCGGAGTTGTTAATAGTATCATAAGTGTAATTACGTATCCACAACAAACAATTCTAACAAATATAAATAAAGTCATTACATATTCTTTAGCTTCAAAATTTCCGAATTCAGCCTTGATGATAGGGGTGGGAGAACGCAATCTTGGAGGTACGAGAATAAATATTACATTAGAAAACAACCCTTCTAAGATATTGTATCCTAGCATTTTCAATATGTCATCAGGAGAAAAAGCTCTTGTTTCAGTCTTTGTCGAAATACTTCATCAGATTGACAATTTGCATATACAATTATCGAACATAACTGGTATTGTATTAATCGATGAAATTGACAAGAATTTGCATATAAAAATGCAATATGAAATCTTGCCTAAACTTTTTGCGATGTTTCCCAATATCCAGTTCATCACAAGTTCACATTCTCCATTTTTGAATATGGGATTAACTGACGAGATAAAAGAGACATCTCAAATTGTGGATTTGGATAATAATGGTATCATTTGCTCTCCTGTAAATACAGATTTATACCGCGAAGTATATGCTTTGATGATTTCCGAAAATCAGCGTTACGCAGATAAATACAATAAGTTGGAAGAAGAATTGTCAAAAATAAACGCTATACCGAGAGAGAAACTTGATTTTT
>DEJQ01000017.1:3889-4646 GCA_002353575.1 Prevotellaceae bacterium UBA2744 | reverse complement strand
GAATTTGGACTCTCTTTCTTTTTTACTGAGATAACCTTTATAAACTGAAAAATCGATGTACCCTCGCATATAAATTCGGCACCAAATGGGATTCATTGCCGAATTTATATACCGTACCAAAACTAACACATCACCTCCTGAATGTATTTAGTTTTAGAACAAGTTATATGTTGCAAATAGCAATTTTGTCGCGTATATTATAAAGGTATTATATATACACCAAAATGCCTTACCCCGAATGTCTTCAGTGGATCATTCTGTAAGACAGGAAAGGCAACACGTTCTGCACACGTAACGTGTAGAATGTGAGCAAAAAAACGAGGCAAGAACCTGTTTTCCAAGTCCTTGCCTCGTATTTCACTAATTATAAACATTCTGTCGTTTATTCCTCGACGGCAGCCTGTGCGGCGGCTGACGAGTACTGATTATCAGCACTTTATGGTAAGTTTTGGAAACATTTGGGAAACATTATGAGCATATACTGCACATTCTGCACCCGATTTCCTCAAAATATCCGACCATTTTTGCCACTTCGACTACTTTTCGATATTTTAATTGTTAAACACTATTGTTAGAACACACATTGCATTACGACTTTTCAGCACGTTCTGCAATTTTTGCTTGTAAAATTAAAAATTTCTCATGATTTTACGGTCGTTTTGCACGTTTTTCTTGCAGAATGTGTCTGTTTTTAATATAAATTAAGTTGGAAACGACATCCAGTTATCAAATTTTTGTTTCGATTAAAAGAAAAATG
>DEJQ01000017.1:0-3796 GCA_002353575.1 Prevotellaceae bacterium UBA2744 | reverse complement strand
TAAACCTAAACTTTGCAGAATGAAACGACTTAATGTTTCCTCAAAAACACATTTTTCTTTTTACTGAAGATGAACCGATTTATTCTCTCCCATTCTCATTCCACTTTCCTTTTAATTGAAAGCCATTATCTAGAGTCGTGAAACAACATAGTAAGTTTGCTTTAGCATCATTAAAAGAAACTCGCCAAAATGCATAAGATCTACAAATCGACGAGTTGCCCTATGGAATTTTCAATATGTTGAAGCACGTGCTGCCATAAACCGCCACTTGCCATCTTCTTTGACAAGGTTGAAATATAGTTGCAAACGCCACGTATGGCGACCTCCTCCAAAGACGGCAGCATTGACCCGGCTACGACCTGTAAGTGTGGCATGATTGCCATCGACCTTGATGTCCATCTGCTCATGTTCGGCTGAATAGTAGTTCAGCGTGCTATTTGCAATAGCACTGATGTATTCTTGCTTTGACTGGTGCATCCCCGTCATGTGGGTCAGCACGAAGTTATCGGCATGAACACGGTTCAGTGTTGCTGTATCTTTCTCCACCATCGCCTTGTACATCTCTCGGTAGAGGGCTTCAATCAGTTCTTTGTCCGTCATCTTCTTACCTGATAAAGTTCGTTGCGATACGCTGGGGTTCCTGCTCTGGCAAGCCGTTACGCTCACGCTCAGCGCGGATGGCACGAATAAGAAAAGCCATGTTGCGACCCAGCACACGCATTGTCTGTAATCCTTCTTCATCCTTCATTACTTCTTCGGGTGAATTGCCATGCACGGCATTCCAATAGCGACTTGCGGCCACAGGCATCTCGCCATGCAGGAAATATTTGTTCAGTGTGTCAAGAGTTGCCGTTGTACCCATTCTACGGGCAGAAACGACAGCTGCGCCAACCTTGAAACGCTTCTCGAAAGAGGCTGAGAAAAACAGTCTGTTAAGGAATGATATGAGCGTCCCATTAGGCCCAGCATAATAGACAGGAGAGCCGATGATCAGACCGTCGGCCTGCTCAAACTTCTTTGCCACCTTATTCACCATGTCCTTATCAAAGATACAGTGTCCTAACTCACGACATTTATAGCAGCCGATACAGCCTCGAATGTCCTTATGGCCTACGTAGATAATCTCCGTCTCAACACCGTTTCTCTGCAATTCGTCAGCCACCACGCTCAAAGCCGTAAAGGTACAGCCGTGAGCGTGAGGGCTTCCGTTAATCAATAGTACTTTCATCCGTAGGTCTCGATTAAATATTTTACGAACTGTGGGTCTTGGAAGTTGACAGTGCCCGTATCGTGCTGGTTCATCGTGGCTATCTGAGCCATTTCTTCGGTTGTCAGCATAAAGTCGAAGATGTTGAGGTTCTGAGCCATGCGCTCCTTGTGGCTCGACTTGGGAATGGCAACGATGCCGCGCTGCGTCAGCCAACGGAGAGCCACCTGTGCGGCACTCTTTCCATACTTGCTGCCAATATCGGCGAGCAACTCGCTCTTCACGATGCCGTCAACGCCCTGACCGCCAAGCGGTCCCCAGGCCATCATCTTCGTGCCGGTCTCAGTCAGCAGCGGCTCGATGCTCGTCTGCTGGATCATCGGATTGCACTGCAACTGGTTCACCATCGGCTTCACATCCACATAGTGGGCGAAGTCGAAGAATCTTGCAGCCTGGAAATTTGACACACCAATAGCACGAACCTTACCAGCCTTATAAGCTTTCTCCATAGCCCGCCACGAACCGAACACGTCACCGTAGGCCTGATGGATTAGCAGCAGGTCGATGTAATCGGTCTGCAGTTTGCACAGGCTCTCGTCAATGCTTTGTGCAGCCTTCGCCTCTCCTGCATTCGAGATCCACACTTTCGTCACGAGGAAGATGTCCTCGCGTTTCACATTGCTCTTTGCGATGGCATTACCAACGCCCTCCTCGTTATAATAGGCCTGCGCTGTATCGATGAGCCGATAGCCCACTTCGAGTGCATCCGTCACACACTGCTCCGCCTCCTGCGGCGGTACCAAAAACACGCCATAGCCCAGCAATGGCATCTCCACTCCGTTTGTAAGTTTGATTGTCTGCATAATTTATTGCTTGATATATTTGTTGCCGTTTCTGATTTGTATTCCTCGCTGACCGTTGGAACGCATGCCGTTGAGTGAGTAAGATACGCTATTGTCTACACTTCTTGTACGTACATTATTGATGGCTGTTGATTGCTTGTCAACACCAAGTTTCTTCAACCAGTTTTCAACGGTCTGCCTGGAAGAAGCATCGCGGATGCTGACTCCTGCAATGCCGAGTGATTCAAGCACGGTGGCATTGTGAAAGTATTCCTTGATAAGTGTTGCATAGCTGCCTACGCCACTTCCACCATGTGTACCAAATGGGATGATAGTCTTGCCGTCCAGTTCTGGATGTTTCTCAAAGAAGGTTCGGAAAAGCATCGGAGGTCGTCCCCACCAGATGGGGCCTCCGATGAAGACGGTTTCGTAGTCGGACAGGTTGCTGATATCGCTCTTGTACGCCGGACGCAGATTCTGTGGAATTTCGATGTCGTTCACGTAGCTGATACATTCGTTGTAGGCTGCTGGATAGGCTACCTCTGGCACAATCTCGAAGACTTCCACATCGGCCAGTTCTTTGATATAGTCAACCATAATAGCAGTATTGCCACGCTCCACATAACCAACCTGCCAGTTCTCGTCAGCCCGCGAGAAATAGACGACGAGCATCTTTCCTTTGGCTGTTCCCTCGTCGCTACCTGTCTGTTCGGTGGCACCAGTCGTACCGTCCACTTCTGGTTCATTACTGCCACATGCCATTGCCACGACAAATGTACAGAAAGCGAGTGTTATAGTCAATAGCTTCTTCATACCTTGATTTATTAATGTGTAGCCTTCAAATATTGTAAATCGCCATACCAATAAGAGGCTGTGCAACCACCATCAATCAGGAAGTCGGCACCGCTGATGAAGCGACCACGTGAGGACATCAGGAACTCTGCCATATCGCCCACTTCATCGGGCGTTCCAGCACGACGGGCGGGCATTCCCTCTATCATCTTCAGATAGCCGTCCTTGCGCGGGCCATGCAGTTCATCGTTGGCCAATGGTGTAATGATGATACCTGGGGAAATAGAGTTAATGGTAGCACCGCGACGGCCCCAACGGGTTGCCTCGTACATGACACGAAGCACATTGCAGCGTTTGGAATACTGGTAGGCTTTCAGCGTGTCGTTGATTTCCTTCAGGAAGGGCAATTCCAACAGTTCATCTGTGGGAGTTGTGGCCAGAACCTCGTTCTGCTCCAATGACAATGCAGGCAGACGATGACCGCTCTGTGAAGAGATAATCACACCTGAACCTCCCTCGGCAATCACTTTGCCGAACTCTTCCAAGAGAACACTCGTGCCATAGAGGTCTACGCGCAGGATTTCTTCCATAGGAGCCTGTGACGGTGAAACGCCAGCGGCATTCACCAAGTTCGTCACATCTCCTTTGCTGGTGGCAAATTCCACCAACTTCAGGATGTCAGCCTTTGAGCCAAGGTCGCATTTGATAGTCGAGCACTCGAAGCCTGCATCTTCCAGCGTCTTTGCTGCCCGACGAGCATTCTCTTCACTATAGTCTGCCAGTACGACGTGCTTCCCAGCAGACACCCGGCGGATAATTGCCTGCCCGATGCTACCAGCACCTACCAAGACTGCTACTTGCTTTTTCATAACTATCAAATTTTTGTTTACAAACACATTCTGTAAATCTTCTCCACATCAGCAGGAGTCAGGTCGGTGAAGCCGTGGAGAACTCC
>DEJQ01000032.1 GCA_002353575.1 Prevotellaceae bacterium UBA2744 | reverse complement strand
TTATGAATTATGAAAAGTATGAAATATGATATAAGATGTAAGCTTTCAGCCCTCAGCCCTTCCTTGGCGGCAATGTTCTGTGTAGCCTGCACTCTATGGTTTGCAGCCTCGCCAGTGGAACGCGATTGGAGCCATACGGACGTCGCACTCACATACGCTGGTGCCGTACTCACCTTGACAGGCGTAATACTTATCTCAGTCAGGAATAAAAGACTCTCCCCCTCGCGGCTCGACATCGTTCTTCTTGCGTGGTTTCTCTATGCGATGGCGCGTGCATACTTTGATGCTTCCTACCCCTGTTCTGCATTCTGCCTTCGCACCACGCAGATGATGATGCTGTATGTGGCATTGCGGTTGCTGCTGACATCCACAGCCATGCGAGAGGAATATATCGTTCTCCCTCTTGTCCTTTTCGGACTTTGGGAAGCATGGTTAGGGCTCGGGCAGCTCGTGCAGGCAGGCAGCCGTCATCACTTGTATCTTCTGACAGGCTCTTTCCTGAATCCCGGCCCTTATTCAGCTATTTTGGCTATGGGGCTTGTGATGGCAGTGTATTGGCACAGGAAATGCTCCCACTGCAAATATCTCTATCTTCCCGCCAGCGTCTTTGCCATCCTTTTGCCTGCCACGTGGAGCCGTGCGGCACTGCTCTCGGTGGCTGTCTGCGTGGGCATTATATATTGGAACGAGTGGAAGCGTTGGCGTTGGCTGGTGGCGGCATCCGGCATTGTGGCAGGCTTTGGATTGTATTTCATCAAGGCAGGGTCTGCAGATGGACGTTACATTATTTATCTTATCTCCATCCTTAACATAATGCATCATCCTATTCTCGGCGGTGGCATCGGCAGCTTCTTCCACCAGTACGCCGAAGGAATGGCACGATTCAGCCAGGGGTATCCCGACTTTAACTTCCGGAGTGCCGATGTATTGGATTATGCATTCAATGATCTGTTGAGAATTGGCGTTGAGCAAGGCTGTGTAGGCATTGCCTTTGCAATAGCAGTGATAATCCTTACTTACCGTGCCTTACGGAGCAGGGGGCCAATCCTCTGGATGGGGCTGTCGGCACTCCTCATTTTCTCCTTCTTCTCCTATCCTTTTGAACTGGTGCCCTACCAGATTATAATGGTTCTCATTCTCTCGTATGCCGGGACCTCCGAGCAGGCATCCATTCAAAGATGTAAGATGGCTGAAGGGCTGATGTCTGAGGTCAATTATGAATTATCTTTTAGCCTTAAGCCTTCATCCCTCATACTTCATGCCGTTATGCTCATAACGTTTCCCGTTTCCATCTTCATCGGACATCAGATAGGGCAAAGGGCTGAAGCGGCGGCAGACTATCGGATGATGGCAGGGGTGAATCATGCAGACTTCATTGATGACTATTATGAACTTCTACCCCTGATGGCATCGAACGGGCACTTCCTTTTCGACTTTGCCAAGATACTCGCTGCAGAGAGACGCTATAACGACAGCAATGCAATGTTAAGGCGTGGGACATTAGTCAGCAACGACCCTATGTTCTACGTGTTGCAGGGCAACAATTATCGGGAAATGGAAGCTTACTCCGAGGCGGAAGAATCCTATAAAAAAGCCTACTTTATACTGCCTAATCGGATCTACCCTCTCTATCAGCTCATGTGCTTGTATGAGCAGAGGGGGATGGAGCGTAAGATGCGGCAGATGGCAAGACAAATTATTAACTTCAAAGTCAAGGTAGAATCACCTGCAACAGAAGAAATAAAGGCAAGGGCTATACAAGTGACTGACTCCTTAAACAGGAAATATAGAGGATGCCGAAAATCTATAACAGAGTAGGCTTAATTTAAATATGTTTAATTAATGAAAAGAAAAAGAATTAATTTAATGATTATGGCAGTGTGTACCATATCTGCTGTCATGGGTTGGTCTTATTATTCATCAAGGACAAATCAAGAAAGTTTACTTCTAAAAGAGAATGTTGAGGCTTTAAGTGATGACGATTCGGAATCTAAAAAATATAGGGCATATAAGTGCTATATTAAAGAAGCACAAAGAGGAACATCTGGATACATATGCCCACCAGGAACTAATCCACCTATTTTTTATTCATGTCCAAGTGAAACAAAGACTGTAAATATTATGTCAACTACAAGTAGTTGTATTAAAGAAGAAAGATAAATTTGTAAAATGAAATAGGAATGGATAAACATTCCGTTCCTATTTCATTAATATCATATCAATTATGAAAAGAACAATTTTTTTTATTAGTGTTATATATGTTTTATTCTCCTCTTGTCATGGGAATAGATACTATAGTACAGATGTTTGTTTGCTTAGTGATAAACAAGAAACAGGAGATTCCATTATCCTTCAAACGGTGAATGAAATGTCATCTTTCACCAGAGGACTTTTATGCGTTGATAATTATCTGATATTGGTACAGCAAAATAGAGATAGTATTTTTAAAATAATTGATAGTAGAAATGATTCTGTGGTTTCATGCTTCGGAAAAGTGGGGCATTCACGTGGAGAATTTATAAACATTCCACAGAAGGTCTATTGTATAAGAGGGAAAGACGGACATCCATTGATATGTGTACAAGAGATAATGCGCACAAAGATCATTGATCTCACAAAGTCAATAGAATGTAATAAATGTTTCGTCAAAGAAATAATAAAAGAAGATAAGGACTTCCTATTCTATTATACTTATTATTCTCCAAATAGCTCATGTTTTAATTATAAAACCATAAGTTATGAAGATGCCAGAGATAATGTTTACATAAAACCTTTATTTTATAACGATGGAGAATCTCCAAAAGAGTGGGATGTTTTTCCCAATATAATTACTTCTGAATTTTCGAATTAATATGATTGTTCTTATGCAATGAATGTATATATGGCTCCTAATGGAAAATACGTTGTTGGTATTCAAAATTTTGTTGATGCCATGACTATATTTAATCTTGATGAGAATAAGACTATTGGCATTATTAACCCTGATAGCTATACATTAGAGGATATTGAGTCGGAATTTAATGAAAATAACATAAGTGAAAAATTAAGATGGTATAATACTACTGGTTGTGTTACAGATCAATGCTTCATAGTGTTAAAAGATGGAAGATTTTATAGAGATGTTGTAAATGAAGATAGTGAAACAGGTAATTCTGTTGTTTGTAAGTATGACTGGAACGGAAAGCTTCTATCTTCTTATGTTTTAAATAAAAGGGCTACTTATATTGCGTATTGTGATATGACTGACAAGTTATATGTAATTGGAAGTTCGAATAAGCTTTATTCTTGTAATTTGAAATGAAGAGAATATTTTTTTTAGCAGCAATTGGCACGCTTTCTTTCTTCTCGTGTAGTAATAAAAGTAGAGTTATAAAGGAATTAGAGGAGTTGCATGGGAAAAAAATTGTATTTGTTGAGGGTTTTAAAGAAATTCCATGCAATAGTGACATGAAATTAGACACTCTTTTGAGGAAGAAGATTAAAATAGTAAGTTATATCAATGATATATCATGTTCCCCATGTGCAATAAAAAATTTAAAATTATGGCAAAGTGAAATAAAGGCATTAAATAGAGACGTAGCATATATTATTGTCCTACATTCAGATAATCACTCTTTCACAGATATGATAGATTCTGTTTCTTTATCATATCCTTTAATGTATTATGATTCCAAGATATTTGGAGAGAAAAATAATTTGGAAGAATTGTTAGCGCGTAATAGAACCTTTTTATTGGATAAGGATGATAAAGTGATAGTCATTGGAGAACCCTTTGGTATGAAAGCGGTGTCAAAGTTATACAAAAAGTGTATTGATTCTCTGTTGTATAGCCCAATATTAAAAAAAACAAAACTATGAAAAAAATATATTTTTATATGCTTGCTATTTCCGTCTTGGGGATATCCTGCTCAAAGTCAGTCACGATATAGGAACAATTCTAGAAACCTTTTCAGAGATGAAAATTATATCTTTGGAAAATTCTGTGAAAGCACTAATTCCAAATATAAAGAGTATTGATTGTGATGAACATTATTGGTGTACAAATGAATTAAAGAATCAGATGGATTCTGTAAAATCATAATAAAAACTACAACCTCATATAATGCATATGCGAATAAAAATAAGCATTACCATTTTTATGTCTTTTTTAGGTGGATATTCGGTTCTCAGTGCACAGAAAGCCTCGCTCTCCCTTGCTTCCGCCATACGTATAGCCCAAAGTAAATCTTATGAGGCTATGGTGGCGCGGCTGAGCTTCATGAGCCAGTACTGGAGCTACCGGTCGTTCAGGGCAGAGCTGCTGCCTGCGGTGAACCTGTCGGGCGGGTTGCTGCAGTATAACCATTCGATGGTGGAGACACGTAACTTCGATGACGGACGCATCTCGTACGTAGGCAACAACTCAATGAACAACAGCCTCTCGCTGTCCATCGACCAGAACGTGGTGCCCCTCGGAGGCAAGCTCTCCCTGCAGTCGTACCTCTACAGACTCGACCAGTTCAGCTACAACAGCCGTATCTACAACTCGCAGCCACTGAGACTGACATACACTCAGTCGCTGCGTGCATTCAATACACTGAAATGGCAGAAGAAAACCGAACCCCTGAAATACGAGAAGGCAAAACGCACGTATCTGGAGTCAATGGAGGGAGTGACCATCACCGTCGTCGGACTCTTCTTCAATGTGCTCTCAGCACAATCTACGTATCAGCAGAGCGTCAGCAAACTGAAGGACAGGCAGTACCTCTTCGACATCGCAAAGAAACGGTTTGAGTTGGGAACGGTCACCAAAAGCGAGATATTGCAACTCGAACTCTCGCTGCTTAATGCACAGGTGGAGGTGAGCAATAATATGCTGACACTGAACAACCAGCGGTTCAGCCTTTTCTCCTACCTGCGCATCACTGATTATGAGGATGTCCAGTTGGTACTCCCGGAAACCATACCCGACATCGTCATCAATACCAATGACGTGCTGGAGAAGGCACTTGCCAACTCCTCACACTCGCTCACCCAGCAGTTGACTCTGCTCGATGCTCAGAAGGTAGTGGCTCAGGCCAAGGCCATCAGGGGCATACAGGTGCAGATAAACGGAGAGGTGGCACTCAACCGTACTGCCAACGCACTGCGTGATGCTTATAGAAATTTGCAGAATAAGGAGATTGTCGGGCTGACCCTCTCCCTGCCTATATTTGACTGGGGCGTGAGCAAGGGAAAGGTCAGAATGGCAGAGGCAGACCTGGAAGTGGCCAAGACAAAACTCGAGAAGGACCACGAGTCATACCTGCAGCAGCTGCAGACAAACGTGATGCAGTTCAATCTGCTCGGGGCACAGTATAAGAATGCCATGAGGGCACAGGACATAGCCGATGAACGATATGAGATTATGAAACGGCGGTTCGAAACGGGCGGGGTGAAGGTGACTGACCTCAATACGGCACAGCAGGAGTCGGAGAGTGCCCGTGCGCAATACATCCGTTTGCTACAGACCTATTGGACTGATTACTTCACACTGCGGAAGGCTACACTCTATGACTGGATTCTCAGGCATGACCTTGAAGCCGATTTTGACAAATTGATAAAAAAGTGAACGATGAACTTTACTATGAAAACAAAACATTTACAATTACTTTTATTAAGTTGGCTCGGATTGAGTACGACTTTTTCGTCCTGTCGTCAGAAGGCCGACAGCCAGACAACCGAGATGGAGATGCACGAGCAATTCATGAGTGAGACTTATGTGGATACGATGAGGCTGCACGTGACGTCGTTTGACAGGCAGGTGGTGTGCAATGGCAGGCTCAGGGCGAAGGCAAAAAGTGAACTGACGTTTCTCTCGCAGGGCGTGACTACTGAAATCTATGTGCAGGAAGGACAGCACGTGACAAAGGGAACGCTCATCGCCTCGCTTGACAAAAGGGAACGGACACGCGAGGTGGAGAAGGCTGAACATGAGGTGTATCGGGCACGGGTAGAACTCACAGACAAACTCATAGGGCTTGGCTATGATGCCGACATGAAGAATGTGCCGGCCGACGTGATGCAACGTGCTGAGGTTACATCGGGCTATTACACTGCCAGGTATCAGTTGCAGTCGGCTCGGAAAGCATTGGAAGAGTGCAATCTCTATGCTCCTTTCAGCGGACGTATAGCCAATATGGAGGCAAGGGCATTTCAGCGAAATGAAAAGGTGTGCACGCTAATTGACGATTCGCAGTTTGAAGTGGAATTCAAGATACTGGAGGCAGAATTGAAACACATAAATAAGGGGCAGAGAGTGAAAGTGTCGTCTTTCGCCCGTGACAGTGCCGTATATGAAGGTCTTGTTACAGAAGTCAATCCGTTGGTTGACGACAAGGGACTTATCAGGGTTACGGCTCGTGTGGCAAATAAAGGTGATGCATTGATGGACGGAATGAATGTTCGGGTGGTCGCCGAACAACGAGTGAAGAATATGTTTGTAGTTCCGAAGGATGCCGTGGTGGAGCGTGATGGATATCATGTCATTTTTCTTTATGAGAACGGTCATGCCGTATGGACATACGTTGACATTGTCTATTCCAACATCAACTCCTTTGCCATCACAGGCTGCCTGCGGAAAGAGACAACCATCCATGAGGGTGACGTCGTCATCACTTCGGGCAACCTGAACTTAGCAGATGGAACAGAAGTGAAACTGAACGAGTAAAAACGAACGGGCGTAGCCCATAGTATTAACATTATAAATTAACAAAATCATGAAGAAAAAAGTATTTATGATGCTGCCTTGCATTGCAGCTGTTGCCATCGCAACATACGTTGGCGAGAAGACCTTTGAGTCACATGCAAACGATACGAGTAACCTGCTCATGCAGAATGTAGAAGCATTGAGTCAAAGAGATGGTTCTGTTTTCGTCACATTGTGGAAAAACAGCCATGTGCCATTAATGCGTTATAATGTAGAACTGAGGATGGAAGTGGCGACAGATTCGGTAAAAGGAATAAGTGACGCAAGAGTTTGTACGTCTGAAGAAAAAATACGTAAAGCTAAACACGAAGGTTATCGGTATACCTCGCATATTCATAATTTCAAAGTGTGCAATGTAGATTTGTCTAAAATACAATAACTAAAAAGAGAAGAGGGCTAGAGCAAATTTACAGTCCCAATGCCCTTTTCTCATTTTTAATAAAAAATAACATGAGTCGTTTTTTAAAAAAGATTCGATTTTTAGCTTTTTTGTTGTTAGTCTTTTATTCATGTACAGAGAATAACACAATCAAGAATAATCTACAGAACGTGCATGTCATACATCCGTTAAAAACAAATGGAAGTCTCTTTTTTGAGGATTCTACAATTAATTATGTGAGAATTCAAGGTAGCCCATCAATAAGTGAAATTTTAGATGTCGGAATAATTGATAGCATATGTTACATTTTAGATGCAAATGGAACGATTTCTGCCGTTGATATTTCTGATGGAACAATAATAAAACAGCTGAATAGAAAAGGGCATGCTGTTGGTGAAATGATTAATCCTAAATGTATCACAACAGACTCTAATCTCATTTTTATTTTTGACGGAGGAAAAAATGAAATAATGTTGTATAACAAAGATTTCCAGTATATTGACAGATTGAAGATTAGCATAGACCCATCTTCAATTATAAAAATAGATGATGGTTTTTTATGCTACGACAGAATAACCTCTACGGTATATCATCTAAATAAGATGGGAGAGGTTGCACATTCTCATGTCATATCTGATAAAGAAGTTAATATAACAACTCGACAGCAGGTTTTCAAAGTTTGTTCAGATAGTGAGATTTATGTCAGAACAGAATATTCCGATACTATTTTTGTCTGGAACAATAAAAAAATGTTGCCAAAATTTATTTTAAATTATAACAAGAGTAATACGGAAAAAGCACAATCAGTTGTTGAAATGTGGAAAGAAGGAACAGCTTTTACATATAATTACTTCTTAACAGAGCGAGGACTTATCAGTGCATATATGAAAGATAAGATGCTTAATTATATATTGTATGATATGGAAAAAGAGCAGTGTTTTGCATATAAGTCTTCCAAGACTGGCAAACTGCCACTTATTCCCAAATGGCAGTTTGGAAGTTTAATAATAGGAATAGTAGATCAAGAAGTTTTTCAGACTTTTCTTGATATGGATGAGGAAATAAATAAAACGTGTCAATGGGTCATACTTAAATATTCTCTATAGTGATATGTAACATTCGATAATTATGGTATTTGTTTCAATGACGAATATTGTCCATCGCCCAATTGCAGTAACCATGACTCTCATCGCCACAATGGTGATGGGACTCATGGCACTGCATTTTATTCCTGTTTCGTTGATGCCCGACATTGATGTGCCGCAGATAACAGTACAGATCAATATGCCCGGCTATTCTGCAAGTGAGATAGACAAGGAGGTGGTTTCGCCGCTCCGAGGCCAGCTTATGCAGGTGGCAGGAGTGAAGGATATCCGTAGCGAGTCAAGAATGGATGTGGGCTATGTGATGATGGTGTTTGAACCCGGCAGTAACATTGACCTGTCGTTTATCGAAGTAAACGAGAAAATTGACAGGGCAATGAATATGATGCCCAAGGACATGGAACGCCCGAAGGTAATCAAGGCAAGCGCAATGGATATTCCTGCGTTCTATTTGGATATTTGTCTCAAGAGCGAATCTGACGATCTTGCCTTCGCACAGCTCGGACGTTTTGCCAGAGGAGTGGTGAGCAAACGCATAGAGCAGCTGCCGCAGACGGCGATGGTGGATCTCAGCGGAACGGTGGGAACGGAAATCACCTGTATTCCCGATAATGAAAAACTGCAGGCATTAGGTCTGACCACTCAGGACATTGAGACTGCTATCAAGAAAAATAATATCACTCTGGAGACTCTCAGCGTAGTAGATGGACTGTACCGCTACAATATTCATTTCGACTCGCAGTTGCTCACTAAAGACGATGTGGCAAATATATATATAAATCACGATGGACGACTGCTGCAACTGAAGGATTTGTGCAGTATAGAGGAACAGGTGGCTCAGAGAAATGGGATTGTACGCCACGGTAAGGATAATGCCATAACTATGGCTGTAATCAAGCAGAATGATGCGCAGATGGCAGACCTGCAGCAGGGCATGGAAGAGCTGCTGGAGGATATGAGAAAGGAATACCCGGACATACGGTTTGAACTGACCCGCGACCAGACTTACCTGCTGACATATACCATCGGCAACCTGAAGACGAACCTTTTGCTCGGTGTCCTGTTGGCAAGTCTGATCTTATTCGTGTTCATGCGCAGGTGGCAATTGTCGCTGCTGATAGTACTGACCATTCCATTGTCACTCATCATGACGTTGCTTTGTTTCTATGTGATAGGCATTTCTATGAATATCATATCGATGTCGGGATTGATTCTGGGTGTTGGAATGATAGTGGACAATTCTATCATTGTCATAGACAACGTGATGCGCAGATGGCAAGACGGCGAGACGGATGAGGAGGCTGTCGTAAATGGAACTAAGGAGGTGTTTGCACCGATGCTCAGTTCGGTTCTTACGACTTGCTCTGTGTTTATCCCGCTGATTTTCCTAAGTGGAGTGGCTGGAACACTGTTCTATGATCAGGCGATGGGTGTAACGATTGCACTATTTGCATCACTTGCAGTAGCAACACTCGTTGTTCCTGTTTATCTCTACCAGTTGTTCAAGAGACAACAGCAGGTTCAAGTCGCATCTGATGGCGGAATAAGTATGTATGGACTGTATGAGAAGGCATTGAAGTGGGTGTTGCGCCATGGAAAACTATGTCTGTTGACTCTGCTGTGCCTGGTGCCGCTGACTGGCATTGTCTTCTGGCAGATAGAAAAGGAACGGATGCCTGAGGTGACTCAGGACGATATGCTTATCAATATCGACTGGAATACGGGCATTTCTGCGGCGGAGAATGACAGGAGGATAATGGAACTGATGGCGTCCGTGAACGAGGCTGATGTGGTGACTACGACCTCGATGGTGGGCACACAGGAGTTTTTGTTGTCTCATACAAGGGATATTACAGCATCTGAAGCTGTCGTTTATCTGAAGGCGACGTCAGAGGATGCTTTGAATGGAGTCAGGGAGGAGTTCAGCCGGCAGATGCAAAGCCGCTATCCTGCTGCCTCGGTAGAATTTGCAGAGTCCGGTAATCTGTTTAATCTGATTTTCCAGACCGATGAGGCTGACCTGGAGATCCACTTGCAGGACGAGGATGGTAAGCGTCCCGGAATAGCACAGACACGTGAGTTCGTCGATACGTTGCGGGGGGCGTTTCCTGACGTGAATATCATGCCGGTAGTCACGGAGACTAATATTCGCTACGTGGCTGATATGGAACAGATGGCTGTCTATAAGGTGAGTTACGAACAACTTTACCGCAGGTTGAAGGAGTTGGTCAGCCGTAGCCATGTGTTCGAAATCAATGACGGGGCACAGAGCATACCTGTCATTATCGGTTCGGATAACAGGGAGTCGGACCGTGTGCTGAACAGCTCTGTCAGTAATAGCGACGGCACCAGTATCCCCATTGCCTATCTGGTGAGGGAGACAAGGGGAGAGAACTATAAACGTCTGCAGGCGGGCAATGGCGGTGAATATTACAGTGTCAGTCTCAATGCCTCGGATAGCGAGGTGAGACGGATTATGGATTTTGTGGAGGGTCAGGTGCATAAGCCCGGGAGCAGACTGTCGGCTACTTATGCAGGTGGTTATTTCTCCAGCCGTCAGATGATTGGGGAACTGGCGTTGGTGCTGACTGTTGCACTGGCTTTGCTCTATTTCATTCTGGCGTCGCAGTTCGAGAGTTTCATCCTGCCGCTGATCATTCTGACTGAGATGGTGATCGACGTGTTCTTCGTAGTCGGTGTGTTATGGCTGCTTGGGGAATCTGTGAACGTGATGTCGATGATAGGCATAGTGGTGATGAGCGGTATCATCATAAACGACTCCATACTCAAGGTAGATACCATCAACAGATATTACCGTGGCGGCATGTCGCTGCTCAGAGCCATAATGACGGCAGGCCGCAATCGGCTGAAGCCTATTGTCATGACTTCGCTGACTACCGTCCTTGCCATCCTTCCATTGCTCAGCAGGGATGACATGGGTTCTGCCCTGCAGTATCCGCTGTCGCTGACACTGATTGTAGGAATGACTGTAGGAACTTTGGTCAGCCTGTTCCTGGTCCCGCTGTTCTATTATCTCGTATGTAAGTGCAGAAGTGAAATAGGTGCTAAATAAAAAAAAGTATGAAAATAAGTAATTTTACACTTCTGCTGACACTTGCAGTCATAATGGTGATCGGAGCTGCTCTCGTGCCGAGGATAGATGTGGCTGACAATCCGCGTCCGCGCCAGGGAAAGACTCTCACCGTGAGATATTCGTGGCCAAGGGCTTCGGCTAAGGTTATCGAGCAGAATGTGACTTCAAGGATTGAAGGACTCGTCTCTTCGGTGAAGGGTGTGGAGAGCGTCTCTTCGGAGTCGTATTTCGGCGCAGGAATGGTTGTGGCAGTCCTGAAGGAGGGGGCGGATGTGTCGTCGGTGAAGTTCGAGATTTCTTCGCTGCTCAGGCAGATATACAAGCGACTGCCCGAGGGGGTTTCCTACCCTGAGCTGACTGGCGGAGAAGTGGCAGGGGATGGGGAGAGAAGTGAAACTGCACTGCTGCTGCTGACATATCAGGTGAATTCCAATCTGAGTGATGAACAGCTGAAGGAGTATATAGAGCGGAAGGTGGAGCCGGAACTCAGACGTCTGGAGGATGTGAGGCGGGTGGAGGTGACCGGGGGTGTAAGGAAGTACATTGAGATTACCTACGACCCTTTCATCCTGGCAGATTACGGACTGACTGCCTACGACATAGAAAAAGGCATCAGAAGTTTCATCGGCCGGGAGGATGTCGTGGGAGAGGTGGTGCACCAGTCTGCACGAGGCGGAGAGAAAAAACGTATAGACCTGTACCTGACGACCGAGAGATTTGCAAAGCCCCTGGAACAGATGCCGATAGGTGTGGTGGAGGGGAAGACGGTGTATCTGAACGATCTTGCGTCCTATGAATACAAGAACAGGGAGCCGGGACACTATTTCCGGGTGAACGGACTGAACACTGTCTATCTGAACATCTACGTGGATGCCGGGGCAAACAAGATTGCCCTGTCAGACAAGTTGCAAACGCAGATTAAGAAGATAGAAAGCCAGTTTAAGAAGGGAGTCTATCTGACTTTGACGTACGATGGCGCGCAGGAAAGGGAGAGCCAGCTGCATAAGCTTGTGTGGCGCTCGCTCATGGCGTTGCTGATTCTGCTGGTCTTCGTCTGGCTGGCTAAGAGGGAGTGGAAGTACCTGGCGATTATGGTGGTGACGTTGGCTGCCATCATACTGACGGCAGTAATCGCATACTGGTTGCTCGACATACGGCTGCACATCTATTCCCTGGCAGGCATCACGGTGTCGTTGGGACTGGTCATCGATGCCTCTGTGGTGATGACCGACCACTATAGCTATTACCATGACAGGAGGGCTTTCCTGGCGATATTTGCCGCACTGCTGACTACCATCGGTTCGCTGGTGGTGGTCTTCTGGTTGCCGGAGTTCATACAGAAGGACCTGTATGATTTTGCATGGATAATCATTGTCAATCTGTCTGCCAGCCTTCTTGTTGCGTACGCCTTCACACCGGCACTGATAGAGAGGATGAGGTATCGGAGCCTGCAGGAGGGGCATATCAGACACAAGGGACTGGTCGTATGGTGGACTCATTTCTATTCGCGGTATATTGCCTTTACCCAGAGGCACAAGTGGATATATATGGTTCTGCTGGTGTCGGCTTTCGGCATACCCTTCCATGCCCTGCCGCAGAAGTGGGAGGGGCATGAGTGGTATAATGCTACGCTGGGAAGTGATTTCTTCCAGCTGAGATGTAAGGATACGCTGTCGAAGGTGTTCGGCGGCACGATGCGACTGTTCGCCGAGTCCCTCTCGGATAATACCTACTCCAGCGATAAGGAGAGGGAGATGAAGCTGACCGTGAGGGCACAGATGCCCTTGGGCGGCAGTGCTGCCGAACTGAATGAGAAGGTGGTGATTCTGGAGAATTTCCTGTCGGGCTTTGATGAAATCAGACGGTTCGAGACGAGGGTGGAGTCGTGGGGAGCTGTGGTGGTAGTAGAGTTCAAGGATGATTACGTGCACACATCCTTCCCTTATCTTCTGGAGAACAAAGTCATCGGTAAGGTCATTTCCATAGGCGGGGCTGACTGGAGCACAAGCGGCGTGAGCGAGCGCGGTTTCAGTAATTCGCTCAACCTGCAATACCGCTCCAACCGAATAGAGATAGCCGGTTACAACTATGACCGGCTATACCGCATTGCCGAGGATATGTGTGAGACCATGAAAAGGAACAATAGAGTAGTAGATCTGACCATAGAGACACCTGGGCATGAGAACCAGGAGAATGAGTTCTATATGAAGTATAACAAGGAGCTGATGGCACTATATGACTTCGACCTGGGTGCTGCCCACCGCACTCTGAAGGAGATACTTTCGGGATATGACATAGAACGATACAAGGACGATAATATGTCGGCCGACATGTATCTGAAGTCGGCAGCACAGGACAAGTTCGACCTCTGGTCTTTGCAGAATTCATACATAAGGGTGGGGAACCGTGATGTGAGGCTCTCGGACTTCATGGGTGTGGAAAGGCGCGAGGCGAAGAACTGCATACCGAAGAAGAATCAGGAGTATGTGCTGAGGGTGGCTTTCAATGTGCTGGGGTCTTACACATACACAAGCAGGTATATAGAAAAAATCACCAGGGAATACAATGCCAAGATGCCTGTAGGGTATCGGTGCCTGAATTCATCGTATGGCTGGTATGAGGACACCGGTACCCAGTACTGGCTTATACTGCTCATCGTGGTCATCATCTACTTTATCTGCTCCATACTCTTCGATTCGCTTCGCCTGCCGTTGGTAATAGTTTCGCTGATTCCTGTGTCGTTCATCGGCACCTTCCTTACCTATTACTTTTCGGGGGTGGAGTTCGGTACGGGAGGATTCGCCTCGCTCGTGCTGCTGAGCGGACTGACGGTGAATGCGGGCATCTATATCATGGGTGAGTATAAGCTGACAGGTGTACAAAGGTCAAAGGTCGAAAGTCAAAGGTCAGCCTTAGACCTTAGACCTCAGACCTCACAGTCTCATGACTCATCTGCCACACCCGGAAAAGAAATAGGCATGTATGTCAGGGCATATAACCACAAGATAACGGCTGTACTGCTGACCATCCTGTCAACAGTCCTCGGCCTGATCCCGTTCTTCATAGACGGCAAGGAGGAGGCTTTCTGGTTCTCGTTCGCAGTGGGTTCTGCGGGCGGACTGCTGTTCTCCGTATTGGCTATCGTGTTTGTAATGCCGATATTTATGACACTGCCGGAGAGGTGAGCCTCAGACTTTGTTGTTTCTGATTTTTTTTTTGTATATTTGCACCCGAGAAAAAAGCCAAGCTATGAAGGAAGAAAACGACGAACCAGCAGAAAAGGATGGAATGGACGATGGCCTCTGGGCTGAAATATTAAAGTAGGAAGACCGGGCAGGCAAAGCATCGTTAGCAGAAAGAATGATATGACAAGCAAGAAATCCATACGTTTCTTCAACGACAGCAAGGTGCGAGCTGTATGGAGTGATGACGAGAGCAAGTGGTACTTCTCGGCAACAGATGTTGTACGCGCCATCAACGACGAGGAAGACTATACCAAGGCAGGCAACTATTGGCGATGGCTGAAAAAGAAATTGAAGGGCGAGGGGATTCAACTCGTGAGTGTCACTCACGAGTTCAAGTTCGAAGCTCCCGACGGCAAGAGGCGCAAGGCGGACGTGCTGGATGCCCAGGGCGTGCAGATGTTGGCGAAGCATTATCCCGGCAACCGGGCCCATGCCTTCCTCGACTGGTTCACCTATTCCGACAACAGCATCGACGGGCAGAGCCGCAAAAAAGCCTACACGCTGTTTGAGAGCGGACTTTTAGACAGCATGGAGGCAGGAACAGTAAAAAGCCTGCAACAGATTCATGCCTATCTGTTCGGAGGTCTATACACCTTTGCAGGACAGATTCGTCAGAAAACGATATGGAAAGATGGCACGCTGTTTTGCAGAGCTGAGTATCTTATGGAAAACCTTCGACAAATAGAGAAGATGCCACAGGCAACGTTCGACGAGATTGTCAGCAAGTATGTAGAGATGAACGTAGCACATCCATTCATGGAAGGTAATGGCCGCTCAACGCGCATCTGGCTTGACCTGATATTCAAGCGATCGATGCAACGGTGTGTAGATTGGAGTCGTATTGACAAGAAGGAATATCTGAAAGCGATGCGCCTAAGCACTGTGGATGCCAGTGAAATACATCGTCTCTTAAGAACGGCTCTTACCGACAGAATAAACGATTGCGAGATGTTTATGAAGGGGATTGATTATTCATACTATTACGAACAGGAGGACTAAGATATAGCGAAGTTTCAAAGATATGGAGAGGTGAGCCTCAGACTTTGTTGTTTCTGATTTTTTTTGTATATTTGCACCCGAGAAAAAAGCCAAGCTATGAAGGAAGAAAACGACGAACCAGCAGAAAAGGATGGAATGGTCGATGGTGCCAGTCTGGATGTTACGGACGGGAACGGGGATGACGGTGCTGCCAGTGACGCTGACGTTGGCATGCAGCCGCCTGCATCGGATTATGACCCTGTGACCATGACGGATAGTATTACCCACCACCTGAGCGGAATGTATCAGAATTGGTTTCTCGACTATGCGAGCTATGTGATTCTGGAGCGTGCCGTGCCGCATGTCCTGGACGGACTGAAGCCCGTGCAGCGACGCATCCTGCACTCGATGAAACGTATGGATGACGGCAGGTATAACAAGGTGGCGAATATCGTGGGCCACACCATGCAGTTCCACCCGCATGGCGATGCCAGCATCAAGGATGCACTGGTGCAGATGGGGCAGAAGGAGCTGCTCATCGACTGCCAGGGCAACTGGGGTAATATACTGACGGGCGACGATGCCGCTGCCGCACGATATATCGAGGCGCGACTGTCGAAGTTTGCTCTCGACGTGGTGTTCAATCCGAAGACTACGGAGTGGAAGCTGTCGTACGACGGACGCAACAAGGAGCCTATTGCCCTGCCGGTGAAGTTCCCGCTGCTCATAGCACAGGGCGTGGAGGGTATCGCCGTGGGGTTGTCGAGCAAGATCCTGCCGCATAACTTCAACGAGATCTGTGATGCTGCCGTGAGCTACCTGTACGGAGAGGACTTCAGACTGTATCCTGACTTCCAGACGGGGGGCTCAATCGACGTGGCTAAGTATAACGACGGTCAGCGCGGCGGAATGGTTAAGATACGTGCGAAGATAGAGAAGCTGGACAATAAGACTCTCGTCATCCGCGAGATTCCATACGGCAAGACTGCCGAGTCGCTCATCGAGACCATCACGAAGGCGGTGGAGAAGGGGAAGATTAAGGCAAGGAAGATTGAGGACAATACGGCTTCGCAGGTGGAGATCGTGGTGCATCTGGTGCCGGGGGTGAGCAGCGACAAGCAGATCGATGCGCTGTATGCCTTCACCGACTGTGAGATTTCCATCTCGCCGAACTGCTGCGTCATCGACGAGCGGATGCCTAAGTTCCTTACCGTGAGCGATGTGCTACGCAAGTCGGTCGATTATACCAAGTTCCTCATAAAGCGCGAGCTGGAGATTCGCCGCGGCGAGATTCTCGAACAGCTGCACTTTGCCAGCCTGGAGAAGATATTCATCGAGGAGCGCATATATAAGGCTAAGGAATTCGAGAATGCTCCCGACATGGACCGCGCCGTTGACTATGTGGACGGGCGGCTGGAGCCGTTCAAGGATTCCTTCGTGCGCGAGGTGACCCGCGACGACATCCTGAGGCTGATGGAGATAAAGATGGCACGCATACTGAAGTTCAACAAGGACAGGGCCGACGAACTGATTGCTAAGATGAAGGCCGAGGTGGAGGAGATAAACAAGGACCTGGCAAACCTCGTGGAGGTGACTGCCAACTGGTTCCGCTATCTGAAGGACAAGTACGGGGCAGAGCATCCGCGCATGACGGAGATACGCAATTTTGACACGATCCAGGCTGCTACCGTTGCCGAGGCAAATCAGAAGCTCTACATAAACCGTGCCGACGGATTTATCGGAACGAGTCTGAAGAAGGATGAGTTCGTGTGCAACTGTTCTGACATCGACGATGTGATCATTTTCTATAAGGACGGTACGTACAAGATAACGAAGGTGGCCGAGAAGATATTCGTGGGTGATACGGAGAAGTCGAAGAAGGAGAAGAGGAAGATTGAGATTGTGCATATTGCGGTGTTCAAGAAGAATGATGTCAGAACCATCTACAACGTGTGTTACAAGGACGGAGCGAGCGGATATACATATATGAAGCGGTTCAACATTCCGAGTCTGACGCGCGATAAGGAGTATGACCTGACGATGGGTACGCCGAAGTCGAAGGTTACGTGGTTCTCGTCGAATGCCAACGGAGAGGCTGAGAGCATACGCATCACCCTGAAGCCGCAGGAGAAGCTGAAGAAGCTGGTGTTTGAGAAGGACTTCAGCGAACTCGCCATCAAGGGGCGTTCGAGCAAGGGTAATCTGGTTACCAAGCACGATATATTCCGCATTCAGCTGAAAGCCCACGGAGGCAGTACGCTGGGCGGCAGAAAGGTGTGGTGGGACAGTGACATACAGCGCATAAACTATGATGAACACGGAGTGCTGCTGGGCGAGTTCATGGGCGACGACAGCATCCTGGTAGTGCTGCCGGGCGGAGATTTCTATCTGACCAACTTCGACGTGAACAATCACTACGAACCGAATGTGCTGAGGATAGAGAAGTATGACGAGAAGAAGGTGTGGACTGCCGTGCTGTGGGATGCCGACAACCAGAACCTGCCGTACATAAAGCGTTTCTGTATGGACGCCACGAATAAGAAACAGAACTTCCTGGGCGAGAATCCCGAGAGCAGACTCATACTGCTCACAGACACTTTCTATCCGAGACTGCAGATTGACTTCGACGAGAGTGCCGGACCGCGTGCCGCAGAGATCATCGAAGCCAGCGACTTTATCGCCGTCAAGGGATTCAAGGCAAAGGGCAAGCGACTCACTACGTTCCCGCTGCTGAAGGTGACCGAACTGGAACCGACACGCCAACCCGAGCCCGAGACCCTGGAGCCGGAGGAAGCCGAAGTGGAGCTGCCTGAGGAGGATAATCCCGATGAAGTAAAGTCGGATAGCGACATAAGAGATGAAATCAACGGCCAACTCAAACTTTTCTAAACGAATAGCCTCGTGCCTGCTGACCCTGGCACTGGGATTAGTCATGCATGCGCAGACGGACAGCCTGCGTATGCATTCTACTTTGTTCGGAGCCGGTTTTGCCAATGTGCTTGATTCCTACCTCTCACCATGCTCATATACAGGGGCGAACGTGAGAATACTGCGACAGACTGAACGGAGACTGAAGCGCGGACACGGGCATATCTCCTATCTGACACAGACCGATTTCAATGCTTCGCTGACGAAGAATCCCGCACGCAACGTGAAGAGTTACTCGGGAGGCATCAGATACAGCAATGCGTGGATGTATAACTTCCGCGACAATAAACCACTGCGCTTCACTGCCGGACTGCAGGCTTCGGGTTATCTGGGATGCGTGTATAACGAACGGAACAGTAATAATCCGGCTCAGGCAAAGTTGGATGTGATGATCGACCTGACGGGCGGGGCAGCATACCACTTCACTGCGGCAGGAAAGAGATGGACTGCCCGCTACTTCCTGTCCGTCCCCTTCGTCGGACTTGCCTTCTCACCGCGCTACGGCCAGTCGTACTATGAGATGTTCGGGCTGGGCAGCTATGACCGCAATTGTGTGTTTGCCAACTTCGTCAATATGCCCTCTATGCGTCATCTGCTTACCCTCGACATACCCGTAGGACACAATTTGCTGAGGATTGGTTACTCTGCCGAGTTGATGCAGGCTAAGTTCAACGGCATCCGCAGCCACTACTATACCCACGACTTCATGATTGGTTTCACTAAATATTTTGTCAGAAAACGATGAGACGCACAGTATATATATTAATGTATATGTGGTTAGCCATCCTGTGTACCCCCTGTCTCGTGGGGTGCGTGAAGGGGGATGATGCTACCAGCACCAGGCAGAACAACCTGGAGACACTATGGAGACTCATCGACGAACACTATTGCTTCTTTGAGTACAAGGAGAAGGAACTGGGGCTCGACTGGAATGCCGTCCATGCGAAATATCTGTCGCAGGTGAAGGCGGGAATGACCAACCAGCAGCTCTTCGAAGTGATGGGAAATATGCTTGCGGAGCTGAAGGACGGACACGTGAACCTGTCGGCTGCCTTCGACTATGCCCGCAACTGGAGCTATTTTGAGGACTATCCCGCCAACTACAACGATTCTATCGTGAAGGGAACTTACCTCGGCACCGACTATAAGATTGCTGCCGGACTTTACTATAAGATACTTGACGATAACATAGGGTATATCCGTGTGCCGTCGTTTGCGACGGGTATCGGACACGGAAATGTGTCGGTGGCACTATATGAAATGGGGCTGTGCAACGGACTCATCATCGACGTGCGCAACAACGGCGGCGGAGAGATGGACAATGCAAAGACTCTGGCATCGCACTTCATCAATGAGCGTACCCTGGTGGGCTATACCTCCCACAAAACAGGCAAGGGGCATTATGACCTCTCAGAGCCTAAAGCGGAATACATGAATCCGGCTGGGGACGGCGTGCGCTGGCAGAAGAAATGTGTGGTGCTTACCAATAGGCAGTGCTACAGTGCCACGAACGACTTCGTGAAGTGCATGAAGACTTCGCCGCTCGTAACCATAATGGGCGACCAGACCGGTGGAGGGTCGGGGATGCCGTTTACCAGCGAACTGCCCAACGGTTGGTCTGTGCGCTATAGTGCCGTCATCTTCTACGACAGGGATATGCAGCATACAGAATTCGGTATAAAACCCGATATCAGCCTGACTATGTCGGGCAAAGACACTGGAGAGAAAAAAGATACATATATAGAATATGCCCGTGAGTGGCTTAAAAAATAATAGGATATGGAATGGATTGAAAATCTGACGGAACAGATAAACGACCCGGGAATCAACATCGTAGGGTCGGTGTTTAAGCTGGTGCTGAGTTTTATGCTCGGTGCCGTAGTTGGACTGGAACGCAGACATAAGGGACAGACAGCCGGCATGCGTACCTTTGCCCTCATCACGATGGGTGCTGCCCTCGCCATGATTGTGTCGATATACATCCCGCAGGTGCATTTCGGACTGAAAAACGGCGACCCCGAGCGAATTGCAGCACAGGTCATTTCAGGAATCGGTTTCCTTGGTGCCGGAGCTATCATACAGATGAAGGGGTCGGTGCGCGGACTCACCACGGCTGCCGGTATGTGGGTGTCGGCATGTATAGGTCTGACAGTAGGTGCCGGTATGTACACCATTGCTGTAGTTGCCTGCTTCCTCATCCTTTTCGTTCTTCTCTTCCTCGAATTCCTTGAAAAGAGTCTGTTGCATAGTAGCGAACAGAAGATTGTGCGTCTGAAGGTTGACTATGTCGTAACCGATGCGTCGAAGTATCGCGAGTGCTTCAAGCAGTTTGGCGTTCATCTCTCTGACGAGTTCCTGCGCTACGATTATACGCAGGGCACGACTACCATCAATTTCATGGTGCGCAGCAAGAGCGATACTGACTTCATCGCCCTTTTCGACGAATTGCACAAGAAGGGGAAGGTACTCTCGCTGACGCTGACAAACGAGGTGAATAATTAGTGCCGGGAATTTGAAGGAAAGTTATAGAGGAGTTACAGGGGCGTTAGAGACGAATTAAAGAGGAGTTACTGGGGCGAATGAGATTATTGCACATTCAATATTGCCCCCTGTAACTCCTCTTTTTAGTATCTTAATAACTCCTGTCTGAACAAGGTTACTGCACCAAAAACTTTTTTGTGTTGTGGATGTAAATACCCTGCTGGGTCGGTTTGCCATCAAGTTTCTGACCATTGATGGTGTACCAGGCATCGTCGGCAGATGGCTGGCTCTCTGTTTCTGCATTGACGGTTCCGATGCCGGTCGGGTCTTTATAGTCGATTTCCTTTATGCTGCTGTCGCTTTCGCCGTCAGTCACTGTGATGTTGAATGCGAAAGTAGCCTTGGCAATCTTTCCGTCTTTCTTGTAGCGCAGAGCCTGAACAATGCGGTAAGTCTCGCCGGTCTTCAGCCTGCCCGGGTATTGTCCGATGGTGAACGACATGAGACTTGGAGCAAAGTCGCTGTATATGTAAGCAGCATCACCGTATGTGGTGCGTGACCCCACGTTGCTGAACCAGTGTCCGTAGTAGCTGTTGGTTGTAGGTCCCTGATTTGTAATCATGCCGTTTTTAGGATTGCAGGCATAAAACTTACAAGCGCCCTCATCCGGAGATGTAGAACTCCAGGTAGTGATGCATTCTGTAATGTCGGCCGACGGACTTGCCATCTGGAATGCTGTGCCGAGTGCTGAGAGTGCCTTGCCTGATATGTTCACTGTGATGCCGTCGTAGGTATTACTGCTCTTTGGCATCTTTACGTCGTACTCCAGTGTGATGTCGCTTACAGGGCGTCCGTCGATGGTAGTAGGAGAATAGATTATTGCATTTGAACCGATGTCGGTGCCTGAGAGCTTGAAGTAGTAAGGCCACTGGTCGTCGTTTGTTACGTTGTCATCCCACTTGTGCTGGAGGTAGTTCTTCAGTGCCGGAGCTACGACGAGCCACATACGCTTAGTGCCCTCCGGGACTGTGAAGCCGTAATCGACAGACTTGGTGCCGGTGCCTGTGCAATATACCTCATCGTCGGTGAAGTACTGGCGGGTGCCGTCTTCCTTCAGTACGACGTATCCAAGACGGAAACCACGGTTGCTTGATGATATGCCGTTGTATTTTGTCTTGTTCTTCAGACGTGTGAACATATCTCCGTTATGATATTCGACTGGGTCGCCTGCAGCCAGATTTGAAAGCGGACTGATGGCTGTGAAGTGAGTCGATACCTGGGTGCCTGCAGGCTTGACCTTCAACGGAATCACGTTGAAGCCCGTTCCCTGCGGACAGCTTGAGTAAGCTACCTGATAGGTGGAATCGGCAATTTCGCAGGCAGCATAGCGGAAGTAACCGATATACCCGTCGTCGAGGTACGGCTTGCAGGCCTTGATGTCGTATGTCACTGCGTGCATGGCGAAGTTGAAGTGCAGACGGTAGAGGTCTTCGACAGAGAGTCCCTTCAGGTCCATAAGTACCTGGTTGAAGTCCTTGACTGTCTTCTCAGGATAACTCCACACCTTATATATAGTCTGGATGTCGTCGTAGTAGTCAACCAGATAGTGGAAGAACATATATGCCTGATAGCGGTGCCACTCGTGTGTAAAGGCATAGTTATGAGTGTTTGCCCAGAAAACGCCGGTGCCGCTCTCTGTGAATACTTCCTCGGGGTAGCTGTAAAGGGCCTGCCAGTTGGCTGTGGTCTCCCAGATCATAGAACCCGAACCGATTGCGTCGTGGAATCCGGTATGTACGGTCTGGTCGGTGCCTTGCTTCGAAGCATCGGAGTAGCACATGTAGTGGAACGAATGACCTACCTCGTGAGCTACGGCTGAACCTACAGGCTTGCTCGTTGACGGGTTGAGCCACAGGGCGGGTACCTGATAGTCGTAACCGCTACCGTAGCATGTCCATTCGCGTGTGTGGTTCAGACACACGATAATCTTGTACTTGTGAACGTTTGAAGTAGGCAGGGAACCGAATCCGAGCACTTCTGTCTCATGCTTGTAGAAGGTTTCGAGACGTTCCTTCATGTAGGCAAGGTCGAAATAGAAGAAATCGCTTGACGGCAGTTGGTCGGGACGAGTGCTGCCCCATCCCTTGTCCCAGAAGATGATGAAGTTGTCGGTTTCCATACTTCTCGACTTTGACCAGGTGTACTTGTTGTCGGGGTCACTTTCAGCATAAAGAAGAGTGTCGGGATCCCAAGGGTGTAGCCACTCGTAAGGAATGTAAACACTCTTCTCTGCAAATGCATTGATGTGTGCTATGAGCACAAGCAATAAGAGTAGAGTTTTTCTCATGGTTAGTTGTATTAGTTGAAAAATTTGTGCCAAAATTACATATATTTAAATATAAAAAGAAAATCAATTGAAAAAAAACTTATCTTTGCAGCATAATTTAAACATTCCATGTACCATGAAGCGGAAAATAGCATTCTCTACATTACTTTTAGTAGTTGTTACAAGTATTTGTGCAAAACAATTTGAGGTCAGTTCACCGAACGGGAAGCTCACGGCGGTCGTCAGCGATGACAGCGGACTCCAGCTGTCCATTCGACAGGGTAGTACACTTCTGATGAGTCCTTCTGCTATCGGGATGAACGGTACGAACCGCATCCTGAAGGCTAAGACTACAACCCTCAGCGAGAAGATTGTAGCTCCGTTCTACCGCCAGAAGGAATTCCAGATGGATGGAAAACAGATAGATCTGCGTCTGAACGATGGCTTCGGCTTGCAGGTCCGTGCCTACGACGAGGGTGTCGCATACCGATTCTACACCACTCGTAAGGGAGAAACCATCGTGCAGCAGGAAGTGGCACGGTATCAGTTCGGGGCAGACGCGAAGGCTTGGCTCAGCTATTCTACAAATGACAAGGAACCTTTCGCTATGGCATTCCAGAATTTCTACGATGAAACCACACTTTCCAAGGCTAAGAGTAAGTATGCCTTTCTGCCTGCAACGGTGGCAGTGGGTGATGTCAAAGTTACCATCCTTGAGAGTGATCTGCGCAGCTATCCCGGTATGTTCGTGAAGGCTGAGGGCGACAGACTCTCTGCTGCCTTTGCCCCTTACCCCAAGAAAATGGACTATTATAAGTGGCGTGGAATGTCGCACGTAGTGGAAACGGAGTCGTATATAGCCAAGTCAAACGGGCAGCGCACCTATCCCTGGCGCGTATTTGCCGTTACGGAGAAGGATACCGATATGCCTGTGAACAATATGGTCTATGCTCTCGCTACACCTAATCAGATTGGAGACACTTCGTGGCTGCGCCCGGGAAAGGTTGCATGGGACTGGTGGAATGACTGGAACCTGAAAGGAGTCGATTTCATTGCCGGTATCAATACGCAGACATATAAATATTACATTGATTTTGCGTCTAAGAATCATATCCCTTACGTCGTGCTCGACGAGGGCTGGTATCTCTCAGCCAAAGGCGACATTATGAATCCTATTGATGATATCAACCTCTCTGAGCTTATCAGCTACGGAAAGAGTAAAAACGTAGATATTGTGTTATGGACAGTGTTCAATGTACTGGATGAACACCTTAAAGAAGCGTGTGAGAAATACTCCTCTATGGGCATCAAGGGCTTCAAGGTTGACTTTCTGGACCGTAACGACCAGACAGCCGTTGAAATGGCAGAACGCCTTGCTAAGGTGTGTGCTCAGTACCACATGATGCTCGACTATCATGGTTATTATGCACCTACAGGAATGAGCAGGACCTATCCTAACATCATGAACTACGAGGGTGTGTTCGGAATGGAGGAATGCCGTTGGGCAAAGAAGGAAACGGATATGCCGCTCTATGATGTCACCTTCCCTTATATCCGTATGATGGCGGGACAGGTTGATTTCACCCCGGGTGCTATGCGTAACGGAACAAGGAAAAACTGGGTGGAGTGCTATGAAAATCCTGTGTCGATGGGTACTCGCTGTCACCAGCTGGCTTGTTATGTGGTACATGATTCGCCGTTTACAATGCTCTGTGACGCTCCTACGAACTACGAGCGCGAGCAGCCATGCGTGGATATGATTACGGGTGTTCCGGATGTCTTCGACCAGACAGTCATTCCTCAGGGCGAGATGGGTAAGTATATCGTCACAGCCCGCGAAGCCGGTGGTAACTGGTATGTGGGTGGACAGACCAACTGGGACGAGCGTGACCTGCAACTTTCGTTCTCCTTCCTTCCTGCTGGAAGATTGTATCAGTGCACGCTTTTCTGCGATGGCATCAATGCCGGTCACAATGCGGAAGACTATCAGGTGAAGACGTTTACCGTAAACAAAGAAACCACCCTTCCTATCCATATGGCATCGGGCGGTGGTTTCCTTATGAAACTGATAGCCAAGTAAGTTTGGTTATCGGTTATTGGTTATCGGTTGTAGAACTCTCAACTACCTACGGTTTATGGCACTCGTTTACTTTCGGGTGCTTGCTTATCTGCAGGTTGGTCTTCGGGAAATACTTTGCGATAAGATTGTATAGATTCGGGTCGAATTGTTGCAGTTCTTCGCGTGTGTTGCACCAGTTGTGCTTACCGTCGGGGTGGGGCATTTCTGCATTCACGTTGAACCAGTCCTGTACGCCTTCAGCAAAATATTCTTCTTTATCCGTGATGCGATATGTATTGTCCAGTATTCCAGACTTTTTTGCCTGCTGATATATATTTTCCAGATAGCTGTTGAATGTAGTATCTGCCTGTATGATACCGATGCAATGGATAGCATGGGCGAACTCATGAATCAGAATGTCTTCAGCGTGGTACTTGTCTATCTGGTATGCCAGGACGTTCTCCTCAGCGCAACTGGTAAGCGGTTCTTCAATGGTTCCACCCAGTCCGCGTGCACGCAGGTCCCAATTCAACGTGGTGTCATTAATCAGATAATGGTGCTCTGGCAGGTCGGTTGTTCCCTCATAACGAGCCATGATAGCCACACGTGCGTTCGATTCTATCATCTTCTTCAGAATATTCTTGTCCAGCATGCTTGTCATTGCATACAAAGTGCGATGCGCCGCTACAAATGCAGAGTCGGGCACTCTCCACGACGATACCAATGGGAGTCCGTTTACGTTGGTATATTTTACATAAAATGGATCGTAGCCCAATGAGTCTGGTACCGATGAAATGACACATTCCGGTACTACGAGTTCTTCGGCTTCTTCTGCCTTTGCTGTCTCATTTCTCTGTTTTGATGTACAAGCTGCGATAGTTATTGCTGCAGCTATAAGCATTAACTTCTTCATGATATAGGTTTTAAAAAAAAGAAGGCAGGTCGGATTTTGTCAATCTTTTCTACCTTCTTTATATTTGCATGTTTTCGTGCGCCTGACAGGACTCGAACCTGCACACCGTGAAGTACTAGATCCTAAGTCTAGCGCGTCTACCAATTTCGCCACAAGCGCGTTTTCATGGTGCGAAGGTACGACTAAGCAAGCAAAATGCAAAACAAAAGCGGAATTTTATTTTTTCTCTTCCTGCAATCTGGCGAATTCATCGGTGTTAATTGTTTTTTTTATTTTATTGCATGAGTAGCAGAATTTACAAAAATAGTTGCAGAATAATAAAAATTAGCGATTGGATATTGTAAGTGTTTTTTTCCTTGAATAAAAACTATTAGCTTTGCTACATGTTTTTTTGTAAATAAGTCTAATTTTATTTAAAATTATCGTTATGTCTAACCTTGAACCATTAATTGCTGACCTTGCACTTATCCTTATTTGTGCCGGAGTCATGACACTCTTGTTTAAGAGTCTGAAACAGCCAATTGTGCTCGGCTACATCGTAGCTGGATTCCTTGCTTCACCTAACATGCCTTATATGCCTAGTGTCACGGATGGACACGGTGTGCATGTGTGGAGTGAAATCGGAGTTATCTTCCTGCTTTTTTCTCTTGGTCTTGAGTTCTCATTCAAGAAGATTCTGAAAATGGGTGCTGCGCCCATCATTGCCGCATTGTCCATCATCATCTGTATGATGTATGTCGGTGCTTGCACTGGCGAACTCTTCGGCTGGAAGCAAATGGACTGCATCTACCTGGGCGGTATGCTTGCTATGTCATCAACTACTATTATCTTCAAGGCTTTCGATGATATGGGACTGCGTCAGGAACGCTTTGCCAGTCTCGTGCTCAGTGTGCTGATTCTCGAGGACATCCTTGCTATCGTAATGATGGTGATGCTTTCTACTCTTGCAGTCAGCAAGGAGTTTGAAGGCGGTCAGATGATTCAGTCCATCCTGCAACTCGGTCTTTACCTCGTGCTTTGGTTTACTGTAGGTCTTTACTTTATCCCTATGGCACTGCGCAAGTTGAAGCCGCTTATGAATAACGAAACCCTACTCATCACTGCTCTTGCACTCTGCTTCGGAATGGTAGTGGCAGCTTCAGCTGCTGGTTTCTCTGCTGCATTCGGAGCTTTCGTGATGGGCAGTATCCTTGCAGAGACTGTCGAGGCAGAGCAGATAGAACATCTCGTGGCTCCGGTTAAGAACCTCTTCGGAGCCATCTTCTTCGTATCTGTCGGTATGATGGTTGATGTGAACCTTATTATCGAGTACATCGTACCTATAGTCAGCATCATCGTTGCTGTAATGCTTGGTCATACAATTCTTAGTACCTGCGGCTTCCTGCTTTCAGGTCAGTCACTGAAATCATCTATGCAGTGTTCGTTCTCACTGACTCAGATTGGTGAATTCGCCTTTATTCTTGCTACACTTGGTACGTCGTTGCATGTCACCAGCGACTATCTCTATCCTATAGTTGTTGCTGTGTCTGTATTCACTACATTCACCACTCCTTATATGATACGCCTGGCAGAACCGGCTTATAATGCTTTGTCTCGCATCTTACCTCAGAAGTGGGTGGCTAAGCTTGAACGCAATAAAGACGAGCAGGATGAAAAGGCACCGAACGAATTGCAGCTAATCTATAAGGGCTGTGTGAAGCGTTTTGTATTTACCATATTGATTAATAGTGTGCTCTGTATAGCCATTATGTCTATTATGCACTATTTCGGACGTCCGCTGGTAGCCAATATCGTACCCGAGCAGTGGGTTAAAACTGTTACAGCTGTCATTGCTCTCTTCCTTTGCGCTCCGTTCCTATGGATGCTTTTGCGTTCTGGAACTGATAATCCTGACGTGGCAAAATTGTGGAACAGCGGTGCCCATTGGCGTGTCAGACTGACAGCATACAAATTGTTCCGTCTTTTCATCACAGCAGTCTTTGTCAGCTACTTTGTTGACTATGCTATTCCTTGGACCAGCTGGCTCGGTATGTTCGCACTCGTTGGTATCATAGCCATTATCTACTTCTCTTCTTCACTTGAGGAGGATAGTAAGAAAATGGTAAAGAACTTCACAGATAACTTGAATGCTCGTGAGAAAATGCAGGAACAGAAATAATTATTCGATAATAAATTAGAAAGTACTATGGATATACAAGAAATCAGAGAGGCGCTGCACTCTATGTATGGTGGTGACAACAAACCGATTACGGACGGAAATTACGATAAGTCACTGGCTGTTAAATGTATCAACGGGACTTTCGTTGGCAGAAAAAAGGATAATGTCATTACCTATAGGGGTATTCCCTATGTGGGCGAGCAACCCGTCGGCAAATTGCGTTGGAAAGCTCCTGTGGATGCTATGCCTGACGATGGTGTCTTCGAGGCTTACTACAACGCGAAGAGTGCCTATGGCAATGAGAACTTTGAAGTCGGTTCGATGTACTATTTTGATGAAAAGTGCCTATATCTGAATGTGTTCAAGTCAGATGATGCATCAGATAGGAAGAAACCTGTGATGGTATGGATTCATGGAGGTGCTTTTGAGGCTGGTGGTACTGTTGACCCGATGTTTGACTGCTTTAATTTCATCAAGGAGAATCCTGACGTCATTGTTGTCACCGTCGCTTACCGACTCGGCGTAATGGGTTTCCTGCATCTGTCACACCTTGAGGACGGCAAGGACTATCAGGACTCACAGAACCTGGGACTTCTGGATCAGGTAAAGGCGCTGAAATGGGTACATGAGAATATCGCAGGCTTCGGCGGCGATCCCGACAACGTGACCATCTTCGGCGAATCCGCTGGTGCTGGAAGTTGTACAATGCTTCCGCTGATAAAGGGCTCTCAAGCTTATTTCAAACGACTCATTGCCGAGAGTGGTTCCGTCAACCTGACGAGAAGTACGGAAGAGGCTATCGAATGCACTAATAAACTGCTGGATGCTCTTGGCTGCAAGACTGTCAGCGACCTGCTGAAGGTAGATGCTCAGAAAGTGTTGGAGGCTTCTGCAGTTAACTTCTTGCACCAATTCCCTGAAAGAGACGGAAAACACCTGCCTACAGACACATTTGAGGCTTATGCCAATGGTGCGGCAAAGGATATTAATATTCTTGTGGGATGTAACAAAGATGAAATGAACTTCTTTGTCTATAGTTTCGGTCCGGAAGGCTGGGACAATTTTGCAGAAAGCCACAAGAAGGGGAAGTATGCCCAGATGCCGGCTGACGAGAAAGCGCTGGTCGATAGCTTTATGAAGGATGTGAAGGGCGACGCCTTCCAGCCGTTCGCCAGTCTGTTAAGTCAGAGCTGGTTTAATGTACCAATCATCAGACTGTCTGAGGAACAGACCAAGGCGGGCGGCAAGTGTTACACATATTACTTTACGCCGGAATCTCCTAATCCTATCATGAAATGCGGACATGCCATAGAACTGGCGGTCGTGTTCAACCATCCGGAGATGACCGAAGATACGGGACGGGCATTCGATGAGACCTTCTGCAAGACTGTACGCAAGATGTGGGTGCAGTTTGCGAAGACAGGTAATCCGTCGCTCACTGCAGACCAGTCGCCCGACGGCAAGACTAAGGAGTGGCCTCTCTACGACCTGAAGGATAAGAAGGTGATGGTGCTCGACGAATTCGATATTCATCCGGCGAAGGAAGCAGATGTGAAGATTGCCGATTTGGAAAGAACTTATTTCCTAACCAAATATTATGCGCTTTAACAAGAACTGTTAATAAATAAAAATACATATCGAGCTATGAGTGAAATCGAAGAACAACTGAAAGCACAATACGGAGAGAACAAGCAGATTGTGGGCGGCAACTACGACCGGTCGCTGGCTGTCAAGTGTGTCAACGGTACTTTCGTCGGCAAAAAGACTGACGGCATTATCGCCTACAAGGGTATTCCTTTCGTAGCGGAGCAGCCCGTAGGCAATTATCGCTGGAAGGCACCAGTAGGCTACGTTCCAAACGATGGCGTGTATGAAGCGTACTACAACGCTAAGACCTGTACTCAGGCAGAAGGTGATATAGCAGCTGCATACGTTATGGGTGAGGATTGTCTGTGCCTGAACATATGGAGGGCGGACAATCCGGTATCTCAGAAGAAACCCGTCATGGTGTGGATTCATGGCGGCGCTTATGAGGTCGGAGGAACAGCTGACCCGAACTACGAGTGTCACAACTTTGTCAAGGAGAATCCTGACGTCATCGTTGTCTGCATTGGCTACAGACTGGGCATACTCGGTTTCTTCCACTTGTCTCACCTTTCGGACGGAAAGGACTATCCTGATGCACAGAATCTGGGGCTTCTGGACCAGATGATGGCATTGAAGTGGGTACATGAGAATATCTCCGATTTTGGAGGCGACCCTGACAACGTGACAATCTGGGGCGAATCTGCAGGTGCGGGATGCTGTACCATGCTGCCGCTGATAGAGTGTTCGCGGAAGTATTTTAAGCGCGTCATCGCTCAGAGCGGTACAGTCGGTCAGACAAGGACCACGGAGCAGGCCATCCGTTGTACGGATGAGATTATGAAGGAACTTGGTTGCAAGACTGTAGCGGACCTGCAGAAAGTCAGTGCCGAGAAATTAGTAGAGGTGTGGGGACGTTTGTACGGACTGTTTCAAGTGCTCGGAATACGCACGTCGCCGGAGAAGGACGGAAAGATTCTGCCTCTGGAACCATGGAAGGAATATGCTAACGGTGCTGCAAAAGACATAGTATTTCTGCATGGCTGCAACAAGGATGAGTTTAACACTTTCGTGCCACCATTCGGAGCGGAAGGTTTCATCGAATGGGGCAAACAGCGCAAGGAGGAGAATCTTGCCAGGTTCACCGACGAAGAGAAGGCGTTGGTCGAGAGTTATTGCCAGAGCATCAAGGGCGACAGCTACGAACCCTACAGCCGACTGTTTGGGCAGATGCTGTTTATTGCTCCTCAGATCCGACTGTCGGAGGAACAAGCCAAAGTCGGCGGCAAGTCATATACCTATTACTTCACCACGGAATCTTCACTGCCCATCATTAAAGCCGGGCATGCGATAGAAGTTTCGACAATATTCAAACACCCCGAAGACACCTGTTTCACGGGAAGGGTACTTGACGAGACCTTCGGGAAAACGCTGCGCAAGATGTGGGTGCAATTTGCCAAGACTGGCAATCCGTCGCTCAGTGCAGACCAGTCGCCCGACGGCAAGGCTAAGGAGTGGCCGCTCTACGACCTTGAAAACAAGAAGGTGATGGTGCTCGATGAGAAAGCCATCCATCCTGCCAAGGAGTCGGAACTGAATATCGTAGATTGGGAAAGAACCTATTTCCTGACCAACTATTATATGCCATGACAAATTAAAATAGTCAATAGCAAATCGTAAAACAGTAAATTGAAATCTTAATTATAAATATGAAGAAAACTCTAATTTTAGGTAACATCATTACGGTGGATAATAAGAAGCCCTTTGCCAAGGCAGCGTATGTAAAGGACGGTATATTCGCATATGTCGGCGGTGTTGAGGAAGCACAAAAAATCGCCGGTGCCGATGCCGAGGTACTGGACTATGGTGATAACTACATATATCCGGGATTTATAGAATCTCACTGTCATGGTCACCTGGCGGGCTATCGTGCCATCGGACAGGCAAACCTGATGCAGGCAGGCTTCACGAATTACCCCAAATACCGTGAGATTATCAAGGAATTCATTGCGAAAAATCCGCAGCGCAACTTCTATCTGGCTTCGGGCTGGGTGGAGAATGATGAATATGTTACCAAGGCCTATCTTGACGAAATCTGCTCCGACAAGCCACTCATCATGCAAACCGGTGGCGGACACTCCCTGCTTCTCAACACAAAGGCGATGGAATGGATGGGAGTTGACGCAGAGTATGCCAAGAAATGGGGTTATGACCTGGTACATGTAGATAAGGACGGCGAACCAGACGGATACCTCTGCGAGGGTCCTGTGTTCGAGATAATGCCGAAGCTGCCTACTTCGGTGGAGGACATCAAGGAGTATCTGCTTGCCTGGCAGGACTTGGCTTTCAAGGCAGGTTTAACTGCCGTCGGCGATGCCGGTGCTGAGGTCGTACACCGTGCTGCCCCACAGGCATATCACGAATTGCAGAAGGAGAACAAACTGAAGTTGCGCACCTATGCATGGATGTATGTCACCGATAACATAGCCGACCCGAAGGCCGAGATAGCCCGTATCGCGGCTCAGCGTGCCGAGATGAGCGGCGAGTATTTTCATATAATCGGTCCTAAGGCATTCCTCGATGGTGTAACAGAGGCTCACACAGGTTGGCAGAATCAGGACTACCTGGATCAGCCAGGCTACCATGGTGCAGAGCGCTTCAACGACCACGACAAGATGGTAGAGCTGATTACCGAGGCCGACAAGGAGGGAATGTCTGTCCATGTCCACTCCGAGGGCGGCGGTGCTACGCACTATATGCTGGGCTGCATCGAAGACGCAGAGAAGATTACCGGTAATCTCGACCAGCGCAATGTGCTTGCACACCTGCACTTTGTGACCGATGAGGATGTCCGCCGCATGGCTGCAACCGGTTCCGTACCAGCCGTTCCGCCACTGTGGACACCGAAGGCTCCGGGTTTGTATGAACAGGAAGTCCTCTACGTCGGTCAGGAATTGGCAGATCAGGCATACCCCATCAAGTCGTTCTTTGATGCGGGAGCCAATGTAGTCTTCCATTCCGACTATCCTGTTTCCCCGATGATGGATGTAAAGCTCAGCTTCTACACTGCCGAAAAGCGTAACTATCCGAAGGAAGTCTTAGGAGGTGTGACTTCTCCACGTAATATGAAAGAGGCAATCACCCGCGAGCAGTCGCTGCGTGCCATGACCATCAACGTTGCCCGCCTCTTCCATCAGGAGCATCGCATGGGTTCCATCGAATTTGGCAAGATAGCCAACATGACAGTGTTCGACTGCGACTTCCTGCACGACGACATCGAGAAGGTCGCTCAGGCAAATATAGTAGCCACTATTGTTGATGGTGAAGAAGTATATAAAGCATGAAAATAATAAAGCATAACAGATTATGAAGAATACTATAGATTACTCACAGAAGGAAAACTGGTGTGAATTCCCGGAAATAACGAAGGACGTAGATACGTTCTATATCTTTGCTACTGAATATATAATGGGTAGCTTCGCAGAGGGTGCCCCGGACTATGGCTCACTTGACAATAAAGAGATGATTGATGGAATGCATGTTGAGTATTTGGGCCATGCGACAGCATACGGCGACTCCACAAACGTGTTCGCCCCATACTACCGTCAGTCAGGCCTGAAGTATGCCGGAGAAGTCTATGCGAGAGACGGAAACCTCAATGCAGCACTTCTCGGTATGCCCTACGACGACATTACCGCTGCGCTCGACTACTTCTTCGAGCACTACAACGAAGGACGTCCGTTTATCATCGCGGGCCACAGCCAGGGATCCGCACTGCTCAAGGAAGTATTGATGCGATACTTCAAGGAGCATCTGGACTACTACAAACGCATGGTCGCTGCCTATGTCATAGGCTTTGCCGTAACGAAGGAAGAACTTGAGACCTATAAGTATCTGAAGTTCGCTACCGGTGAGAGCGATGCGGGAGTCATTGTCAGTTGGAACACCGAGGGGCAGGGGAATGTCGAGGCTGATGCCAAGACCGTCGTGCTGATGCCGGGTGGTATCAGTATAAACCCGCTGAACTGGAAACTCGACGAGACCTATGCTCCTGCCAGCATGAACTTAGGTTCGCTCATCGTCAACGAGCAGACCGGAGAGCCTGAGATTGGTGATGCAGGTGCCGATGCCCAGGTGAATCTTGCCCGCGGCTCGATTGTGACAAACGCCAAAGCTGTTCCGATGCCGGAAGATGCTGCCAAGGTGGCTGCTGCATACTTCGGACCCGATGGCCGTCATGGTGAAGACTACACGCTCTTCTACAACAACATCAAGGACAACGTGGCAAAGCGCATAGCAACTTACAAAGCAAATATGATATAAAATACGGTAGAGAAAAATGAAAGCTGATAAAATCATTAAAAACGCAAAGATATTCACTGCGGACAATGCTAATCCACAGGCAACCGCACTTGTAGTCAAGGACGGAAAATTTGTATATGTAGGCGACGAGTCCGGTCTGTCGGCATACGAGGGAGAGGTCACCGACATGGGCGGCAGGTTCATAATGCCGGCCATAATCGACAGCCACGTCCATGTTACCACAGGCATCGGATTTGAATACATGGACATGGGCGAATACATCATCTGCTCAAGCAAAAAGGAAGCCCTGGACTTCATGGCAGACCACGTAAAGAACAATCCGGGGGTGAAACGCTACAGATTCATCCTGGAGAGAAAACACTTGAAAGGGGAGCTGCTCGTCAAGGAAGATCTCGACGCCATCTGTCCTGATGCCGAACTGCTGATTCTGGAGGGAGAAGGACATAGCGTGTGGGTGAACTCCAGGATTCTGGACAAGCATGGCATTACCGACGCAACTCCCGACCCCGTGCCCGAACTCAGCTACTATGTCCGCAAGGACGGCCACGTCACCGGCAATGCGTTCGAGTCTGCGGGCTGGAGCCTGCTCCTGGACGAGGTAAACAGCGTGACCGACGAACAGATCGATGCTGCTCTGGCACGATGGGTGGACTATTCTGTTAACGCAGGAGTCGTGGCAGTGTTCGATGCCGGTTACCCGGAGGGCGAACAGCTGCATGAGCGTGTTTACGAGCGCCTGTGCAAAATGGACAAAGAGGGCAGACTCCCCGTCTATATCGACGGAAGCTACGCCCTGACCAACCCGGTGAAGACGCAGCAGGTCATAGAGCATGTAAAACGTTTCAAACAGAAATTCAACACCGACCATCTGCAAGTACATACCTTCAAAGTATTTATGGACGGTACATTGAGAATCGAGACAGCCGCATTGGTCACACCTTATGTTGACACTAACAGAAAGGGGGCTACCACCCTGGACAGAGAACAGGTAGCCGAGGTACTGAAGAAACTGAACGAAGCCGGGCTCGACTTCCATGCACACACAGTCGGCGAGCAGGCATCCCGTACGGTGCTCGACGGCGTGGAAAAGGCAAAGCAGGAACTCGGCGACAACTTCCGCGTGAAAGTAACCTGTGCGCATCTGGAAATTCAGGACGATGCCGACCTGGACCGTTTCGCCCGGCTCGGAGTTCATGCCAACTACACACCCTGGTGGCACTCCGGATGCACAGGCGGCAACCCCTATGAACTATGGTGCAGCCTGCTTGGCGAGGAGCGTGCGAACAAGATGTATCGCTGCAAGACACTCTGGGACACAGGTGCCAACGTCACATGGTCGAGCGATAACATCGTCTATGGCGATTTCACCTCGTGGAGTCCCTATCTCGGCATGGAAGTCGGAATGACACGATACATCAACCGGCACACCAAGGCAACGGAAGTCTCCCTGGTAAATGCCGAATTCCCCTCTCCCGCCGAAAAGATGAGCATCGGGGAAATGCTGCTGGGATACACCATCAACGGAGCCCGTCAGCTCGGTATCGAAACCACAAAAGGCTCTATCGCCGCCGGCAAGGACGCCGACTTCCTCGTATTCGACACCGACCTGCTTACGGCAGAGCACACAGGCTTCAGCCATAACAGACCTAAAGAGGTATATTTCAGAGGAAAGAAAATGAACTGATGCAATAAAAATAATTAACAAAAAATGTTTTTTTGTAAAAAAATGTTATACCTTTGCGCACAAGTTCTTAATAAAGGTTTAAATACACAGCAGATACAATTATCTTACTAATATAAATTAATCAAAAGAAAATCTATGTACAGAAAACTAATGTTTGCCCTCATGGCCCTCATGGCTATGACAGTACTGAACAGTTGCGAGGAAGAAGACTTCAAGAAAGCCTACGATGAAAAGACATCCCTCGACGATCCGTTCATCTTTTCCGCCGGCTATCAGGACACCATCAAGTACGTCTATGACCTGTCAAAGCCAATCAGCGATTGGCTGGGTCTGATCAAGGACGATACAAAGGTGTGCAACCTGAGCATCCCAGGAACCCACGACTCCATGACTGGCATGGGATTCTACCAGCCCACGCTCAAGTACATCTTCAACGCCACCTCCATCAGTCAGGTCACAACCCTTCAGCAGCAGATGGAGAACGGTATCCGCTTTTTCGATATGCGCCCCGTAGTGAGCATCGACACACTGCAGCAGGACCCGAAGAAGAGACAGATCCTGCGCATGGCCCACGGCATCAGCGAAATCGACGTGACCCTCGAACAGACTCTCGACCAGATGAAAAGCTACCTGAACACCCACAAGTCTGAATTCTTCATCGTCAAGATGCAGGCAGACAACGGTATGGAAAGTCAGGTGCGCTGGATTGTGCTGCTCAAGCAAGTCCTGAATCTGGATAAATACAAAGATCTGTTCGTAACGAACTGGAAACCGGAAATCACCGTCGGTGAAATGCGTGGCAAGATACTCCTGATGAGCCGTTACGACTTCAGCGAACTCGCTGATGCAGCCAGCTTCCCATCCGTAGTCTGCACATGGTCGGAGGAAGACCCCGACATCGACGAGAATATCAATGAGAACGTTCAGACAGGGTGTGAAATATTCCTGCCTACAGACAAGACTGTTAATACCACACTCTACGTACAGGACTACTACAAGAGCAACAGCAACAAGCGCCTGGAGAACAAGAAGAAGACCGTGATCGACATGATGCAGAGTGCCCGCACCACCATCGCTGCAGACAAAAAAACAAACAAAAACATATGGATCATCAACCACTGCTCAGCCTACACCGAAGTCTCTCCGCGCGGCTACCTTGCCAATGCATCCATCATCCATCCGCTCGTCATTGATAACCTGCTGAAGAACAAAGGCACCGTAGGTATCATGCCAATCGACATGGCAGGCCACGACTACATACATTGTATCATCAACGGCGGCACTCCCTACACCAGCGACTACCTCTACGGCTTCCACCCTCTGAGCCAGTCGCTCACCAACCTGCTCATCAAGTCTAACGAAACATTCTTCAACTAAAATCCTTATGCTCAACGATATGAAACACATTATTTCCAGACTTATAATTCTCATCGCGATTATGTTCTCGGCTGCTGGTGCCAATGCTCAGACAGTCGATAGGTACCATGCCCAGGACGGCGTATTCAACCACCTCTCCGTAGGTCTGAACTTCGGATTGTCAGGTTTCGGAGTTGATGCAGCCATGCCTGTCTGCAAGATCGTCACACTCCGCGGAGGTTTCGCCGGATGGGGCATAGGCAACTACAAATTCAAGGCCATCAACACAGCCGCTGAGATGACCCCCTCACAGTCAGTCGAAGACGACGCTGTGCGCCGTGCGCAGATGGTGGATAAGGTAGAACTCGCCATCGAGCCTAACTTCTGGAACTTCTACCTCCTGGCCGAGGTACATCCGTTCCACGACACACCATTCTACTTCGCAGCCGGACTCTTCATGGGTAGCAAGAACTTCCTCCAGTTCAGCAACACCAACGATGGCGGACTCGGATTCCTCTACGACGCCAACCAGAAAGTGCAGGACTACAACAACCTCTTCCACACCAACTACCAGCCAATCGGTCTGAAGTTCGGCGACTACGTCTTCACGGCAGACGAGAATGGTAACATCAACGTCCGCATGAAGACCAACGCCGTGAAGCCATACATCGGAGTCGGCTTTGGCCAGCACCTTGCCCAGAAACATCGCGTCAGCGTAGCCGTTGACCTCGGACTTATGTTCTGGGGCACACCGAAGTTAGTGCTCAACAACGGCACCGAAGTAAGCACATCAGGCAAGAACTCCGGTATCGGCAGTGCCATTTCATGGTTGAAGGCATGGCCTAACCTACAGATCCGTGTAGCTTACAAGATATTCTAAAAGAGCTGTGAGGTAAGAAGGACAGTGAAAAGTGAAAAATCTAAGTTTCAGGTTACAAGTTTCAGGTTGCCGAACCCAGTAACTTAGATTTCTCACTCTTCACTTTTCACTTTTAACGCTTCCCATGTAGTTCCCCCCCATGCCAGTAGAATACCAGATAGAAGAACTGTTTTACCTCATGCTTTATGGCGGAGCAATGATGCTCTCGCTGCTCTCATGCATCTATCTGCTGTTTCGTCACGGAAACGCATTCGAATACGACGTGGTCTCCCCTGTGCGGGTGCGCAGATGGGCGGCAGCACTCTTTGCCGCTATGTTCCACAGCCACCTGGCATGGTCCGTGATAGGCTACCCGCTCGATTCGAATGAAATATCATATCTCTACGTCTATGCAATGGCAACCGATGCCTTAATGCTTCCGCCGTTTCTGATGGCTACACTCCTCTCCATGCTGCAAGACCGCAGGCGTCCCATATGGCCTGCCTTCGCTGCAATGACTCCGGTAGTCGCCATTGCAGTGATCAGCTTCGTGCATAAGACAGACTACGTCAGTTCCATTGGCTTTCCCTACATCCTCGTCGTCTATTCCCTATTCTTCATCTATATCCTCTATGCCGTAAGGCAGTATGGCCGTTGGTTGCGCGACAACTATGCCGACCTGGAGCACAAGGAAGTCTGGCAGAGCATACTGATCGGCTCCATCCTCTCGCTCCTCTTCTGCTCCTGCCTGTTCAACGACGGCGGAATGACGTTCGAATACTTTATCCAGATTGTCAACATCCTATTCATCCTACTGCTGCTGTGGCGTGTAGAGACACTCGAACAGCTTGAAGAACCTGCCGCTGTTAACACTAACGTTAACGTTTGGCATGCAGGCGCCGGCATCGGTTCGCTGCTCGACCAGTTCTGTGTGCAGCCCCAGCTCTATCTGCGCCACGACCTGTCACTTTCCCAATTAGCCGAATCCATCGGTACTAACCGTTCATATCTTAGCCATTATTTCGCAGAGAACAACCAGAACTACAACACCTATATCAACGACCTGCGCGTCCGTCATTTCCTGAATCTCTACGACGAAGCCATACGCACCCGGCGAGCATTTACCGCCCAGTCGCTTGCCTACGAAAGCGGCTTCCGCAGCTACCGCACCTTCAGCGACTCATTCAAGCGCCTTATGGGGCAGAACGTCACCGATTGGCAGCTGCGCTGTCTCATGACCAATCCGTCATGATATTCTATTCCCACTCGCTATGAGAGTAGCGAAATTTACAAAAAAAGTTGCAAAATAATAAAAATGACGGTCCCGATGCGAGCTGTCATTTCTTTTTTATGGAAAAATCATTAGCTTTGCCCCTCATTCCTTCGGAAAACTAATTAACCAATCAAATAATTCTGCATTTATGAGAAATCAACAACAGACCTCTACACGATGGCGACCCTGGCTGATGCTTGTGGCGCTTTTCGCCTGGCTGCTGCCTCAGCAGGCAGCTGCAACTTTTGTAGATGATAAGAGCAACTACAGCATCTCGCTGGGCGGCTCCAACATCGTCTATTTCGAAGCGCCTGTCTATGACACAGACGGTGCCGACACGTGGATTGAAGAAGGCAAGCTCCTTGTTTCTGTCGATGGAGCCGCAGCCTACACCGTCTTCGTCTGGAAGTCGGAAAAGAACATCGACAACGACCGCAAGCAGCTGAACTGTGATTTTAGCACCGATACCGAGGGCTTCTTCGACATCACGCTGGGCAACACTCGCAGCACCGCCAGGCTCACCAAGAGCAATGGTGGCAACCGCTCCCTGGAGCGCAACAGCGACAACAAGACCTTCGGTTTCAGTGCCGAGTGGGTGGTGCCCTACAATCTGTTGGGCAAGAAGCTCACGTTCAGCTGGGATGTCACCCGCAACGGTAACAGCCGCTCGAAGGAGAAGGTGAGCGGACTGAACTCGAAGACCATCAACATGCCGGCAGCCTCAGCCAAGCTGCAGCCCGTCGTGTCGATGGCCATGATCAACCCCAAGAACCCGAGCAAGCTGGAGCTGCCCTGGTTCTTAGCTTCCGACAGCATCGTCTCAGCCTACTACGAGTACTACGATGCTGACAATAAATACCAAAAAGAAGAAATCAAGAATACGAACAGCGGTGTCATCATGCTCGATGCCAACCAGCCCCACCGCGGTTTTCGCATCGTAGTCAGCTACAAAGATCGCGGCGACAAGGGTTCCTACCTGATAGAGAACCAAGGTTCTACGATGCAGAACGTATCCGTTATTCACGCCCCCATCGGACTGACGGCCACCCCTCTGGGCGACCGCAAGGGCAAGGTGGAGGTGAAGTGGAGCGTGCCATACGTTGACGACGATGACATCACCCCCACCGACTTCTTCGAGATACAGCGCTCGATGACTGGCAAGGAGGAAGACTTTGTCACCATTCATCAGGAGTTCTTCAGCAAGACCACAAAGCGTACCTCTTATACCTTCATCGACAGCACACTGGTGGAATCTATCACTCCCAGCATGCTCACGGATGGCGGTACGCTGGACAACCTGACATACCGTGTGCGCCGCATCATCACCCAGGACTGGGGATGGAAAGACAACAACTGTGCCACCAGCACACGCTGCATCATCGACAACCTGCACCTGCTGCGCATAGCCAACTACACGGCCAAGTGGGAGGACGAGCGTGCCTACAGCGTGCGTGTAGCGTGGGACTATGCCGACGAGTACAATGCCATCTGGGACGATCGCGCACAGATGATGCTGCGCGTCATCTCTAAGAACAAGGCCGGTCAGGTGGTGGACAGCATTACCTATACCCTCGACCAGAACGAGCGCAACCAGCGTTACAAGATAGTGAACCTGACGCGTTCGTGCGTCACCTACGATATAGATATGTATGTAGAGCGCGGCGAGTCGCCCATCAACTTTGTTGACCAGGTGACCCCCAACTTCTTCCCCATCCGCTCATTATCCGACTGGAGAACGTTCATCTCACTGGTGGAGAATGCCAACGGCAGCGATGTGAACGCCCGTCTCTATGCCGACATCTCCACCAGTACACTTGCAAGCGATGCGGTAGGCAGAGAGAACGCCCCTTATCGTGGTGTCTTCGATGGTAATGGGCATACGCTGACCGTCAACTATAGAAACAGCCCTGGTCATCTGGCTCCCTTCCGGTATGTGGGCAATGCCACCATCCGCAACCTGCGCACGGCCGGCACCATCACCACCGACGGGAAGTTTGCGGCCGGACTCATTGTAGAGATGCTCGCAGGCAGCACCGTCAACATCGAGAACTGCCGTTCGTCAGTGACCATCAACAGCAGCGTGAATGGCGAAGCCACCAACGGCGGCTTTATAGCAAGCATGAATGGCAATGTCGTCATCCGCAACAGTAAGTTCGACGGCAGCTTCGAGGGTACCAGTAGCAGCCACAACGGCGGCTTTGTGGGCTGGGCTAACAGCGACAGTCGCCTGACTATCGAGAACTCGGTATTCGCGCCCGAACACATCACCACCAAGTCCGGAGGTTGCCAGACCTGGGCACGCATGGCTGAGGGCAACGTGAAATCCTCGTTCGTCAACTGCCATGCCACCCGCCAGTATTCGTCATATATCGTCATCCGCAACAGCAATGACTGGAGTAAGTTCCGAACCATGGTGGAAGAAGCCAAGAACCAGTACGATGTGGAGGCGGTTCTCGATGCCGACATCACCGTCAGCGACTACGTGGGAGGCGGCGAAGCTGCTTACTATCGCGGCATCTTCGACGGCAACGGACATACCATAACCTTCAATAGGTCGGGCTTCGCAGAGGAACATATTGCCCCCTTCCGCTATGTAGGAGGCACTACCACCATCCGCAACCTGCACACGGCAGGTACCATTTCTACGAGCAAAAGGGTTGCTGCCGGCCTCATCTCGGAAATTCTGACAGGCGGTACCGTCAACATCGAGAACTGCCGTTCGTCGGTGACGATTAACAGCAGTGTGAGTGGCGATGNNGGCTTTGTGGGAGGTATGAATGGCACTGTCACCATCCGAAATTGTAAGTTCGACGGCAGCTTCGAGGGAGCCAACTGCAGTTACAACGGCGGCTTCGTTGGCTGGGTCAACAGCAACAGTAGTTTGACCATCGCGAACTGCGTCTTCGACCCCGATCACCTCGATACCAAGTTCGAAGGCTGCGAAACGTGGGCACGCAAGGTTGACCATGAATCGGCTAAGGTAACGGTTACGAACAGCATCGCTATACAGGAGTATTCTCGAAGTACAATTATCATCCGCAACGCCAGAGACTGGGATCAGTTCATTCAGATGGTGAAAGAGTCCAATAACACCTACTGGGTGGATGCCATCCTGCAAGCCGACATTAGCGTAAAAAAATCAGTTGGCTTCAGCGATGCACCCTGGCGCGGCACCCTACACGGTAACGGCCACACGATCAATATCGATATCGATAGTGGCAATAACAGTTTTGCAGCCCTATTCCCCCAAGTTTATAGTGTCACTATCACCGACTTGCACGTAAAGGGAAAAGTCAATGGCGGTATGCATTCTGCCGGACTCATTGGTGGTGCTATATCTGGTGACCCAACCATTACCCTTAACCATGTGAGAGTATCAGTAGAGGTGAACAGCACAGATAGACATGCCGGCGGTATCATCGGTCATTCAAACAATGCAAATGTGAATATGACCGACTGCCTCTTCGACGGAAAGATAAATACTAACAATGCAGGAAATTCTTATATAGGTTGTATCATCGGATGGTCTAGCAGTGGCGGCAGATGGAATATAAACCGTGTTTACAGTTATCCATCCGCTCGTCCCCAAGCCAAGATAATATGGTTCTGTGTATATTACAATGGTAATACTCTTCCTTGGGGAACCAATGATAGAAGTTTTACCATTACCAGTACCGAATGGAATGACTGGGGGGTGAATCATTACGACAAGACCAACCAGAACGAAGTGGTCAATCTGATGAACGCCAGACAAACCGGCACTTGGCAACTTGTCAACAACAAGGCCGTACCAGTTATGCAGACTACAGAGAAGAATCTGACTACAAGCGAGCTGGTAGATACGCTGGGCGGTAAGGACGTATGGCAGGTCGTCGACGGCAAGGTGGTTCCCGTGATGCGCACCACTGTGCAGGAAACCACTGATAACTTCTACAACAAGCTGGGCGACACGTGGAAGAAGGAGGGCTACAACATCGTTCCCGCCACTACGACGGTGGATGAGCCTAAATTTGCCACCATCACCAAGCCCACGCTGCCTGACTTCTACCACAAGAATATGGGCACGATTGATAAGCAGCTGCTGACGCAGACGCGCCAAAGCAGTGTGCTGCTGTCGTGGAACACCGACGGCAACCCCGTTGACTATTTCAAGGTGATGCGCCGCAACGAGGGCGGCAGCGACAGCGACTGGAAGGAGATAGCTACCGACATAGACCAACTGAGTTACGAGGACACCAGCGTGTCGCCCCTGCTCAAGTATGAGTATAAAGTGATAGCCGTCAACGACTGCGAAGGCATCAGCACCACTGAGACCGATGCTAAGCTGGGTGAGTGTAAGCATACGGGCCGCGTGGAGGGCTATGTGCGCTTCAACGACGGTACGGGTGCCCCTAACATCCAAGTGGAGATTATAGCCAATGGCGACACGGTGAAGGTGCATACCGACGAGAGCGGATTCTTCGAGGCAGACGAACTGTCGTACCACAACAAGACGGACATCACGTACAACGTGAGCACCGTAGTCAGGGGCGGCATTGAGGTGATGCCCACCAGCGCATCTGCCACCTTCGATGCACACAGCAACAACGTAGCACTGCGCGAGTTCACCATCCAGAACGGCAAGCGGTTCTCGGGCTACGTAATGTACGACGGCACGAGCATCCCCGTGAAGGGTGCCAACTTTAAAGTCGATGGTCAGACGGTACACGACAACACAGGCGATATCTACGAGACCGACCACGACGGCAGCTTCTCGTTCCGTATGCTGCCCGGCGAACACACTATTCAGGTGGTGATGGCCGGACACACCTTCACGGGCGAGGGCTACTATAAGAACAAGAATAAGCAGAACATCAACGACGACATTGCCGGCACCTACTTCTACGACGCTACGAAGGTTAAACTGACAGGCCGCGTGGTAGGAGGCGATGACCAGGGCAAGTTGCCGCTGGGTAACAACCTTTCAACGAACAACCTGGGCGACTCGCTGACCATGGTGATGACCCTGGAGGGCGACAATACGTCGTGGCTTGTATTCGATAATCTGAACCCCAACCGTACACGTCGTGACACTACCTACGTGCATCCGCGAGGCAACGGCCACCAGACCGCAGTGACCACAGAGCGCAAGCGCATGGTGGTGCAGCCCGACCAGGCAACCGGTGAGTATGAGCTTATGCTGCCGCCCGTGCGCTGGAAGGTACAGCAAGTATATTGCAAGGGCTATCCTACGCTGTTCCAGGAGGGACAGGTGAGCGAGGTAATCGACCTGACCGACTGTCTGACACGCCGCGACACTACCTACACCGGCAGCTACAGAGACGTGGACAACAAGACGATAGAAAGCCCGAAGGCTAACTACAATGCCATCTACAACCGCATATACCACAGCCCTGTTGAAGTCATCTACAAGCAGCTGTCGTACGACACGTTCGACTACTTCGGCGACAAGTTCTACAACGCTACCGACCTGAAGGGTGACTCTCGTCAGGTGCCTCTGGCATATGCAAACCCCAACGACACGACAAAGGCACTCTATAGCTTCAAGTACCCTGTGTTCAGCATGGAACGCAAATATCGTATTCAGGTGCAGGTGGCAGAGCGCTATCCGTACAATAATAGCACAAGGTATGAGAAGGTCGATATGGTACGCTTAGGCGGCGGATATGCCTATATGCAGAACGGAATGAAGGCAGGAGCCAACAAGGAGCCTCAGAAACTGGACAGCCTCGGACAGGCTATCTTTACTCTGCAGGCCGACCAGACCACTAATCTGCTGACGGGCACCGACGCTTTGAAGACGGTGACCTTCACCGTGGAGCGCGACGGCACTACCTTCGAGGCAGAACCTCTGCAAGGCTATGTGCTCAATATGTTCCCTATAGGTGAGAGTCAGGACATCATGGCCGAAGGTAAGCCTATTCTGTACGACATCCTGCGCGACCCGCCGGGAACAGCCAGCTCGTCAACTCTTGCCAAGGGCGCTACCCTCAACCATACATACACGATGAGCCTCACGATTTCGGCCGGTCCGCTGTTTACCTATAAATATGGAGAGAAGATGCAGGCTGTGTCTGCCAGCGTAGTAGCTCCGCAGGGTGTCGGTACAGCTGTAGGTCCTATAAGTGCCGCCGACACCTCTGACGGCGAGCTGGGCGAGTTCAAGTATGATGCCAATGGTACCAAGGCCTTCTCGTACTCGATGGTGGTAGGCAACAATATCAGTACCAGCGGTGATCCGTCGATGGTAGGTGCCGATGCCGACCTGTACATCGGTACGGTGCAGAACGCTGTGGTGACGCCGATGTCAACCATCCGCGCCGTCACAGACAGTATGTGGAACGAGATTAAGGCACGTGCCGTCCAGGAGGAGATGGTTTCGGAGGTAGGCAAGAACGCCAAGAGCGGCACGGTAGTATATATTGCCGGCGGTAAGAATGAGAAAGGCGACACGCTCCACCTGATTCGCGATGTGGCTCTGGGCTACGGTCCGAAGGTGCAGTCGCAGTTCATCTACTCGCAGAAGCAACTGCTGACACAGATCATCCCCGACAAGGCAAAGGAGATTATCGACATGATGTATCTGGGCACCAAGGCTGAGGCACAGGCCATAGCCGACAAGACGCAGCGTCCGGTCTATCTGTCGCTGCGCCAGCCCACCGACTCTACGTTCGCCGTGGTCAACAGGGAGGTGAAAGGCCATGCCTATAACACTGTCATCGACAAGGCCGAGGACAGGATCAACTACCTGGTGGTGCTGCCTAAGAACAAGACCGAACAGGACTTCAGCGACGAGGTGCTGGAGAAGTATCAGACCATCAAGGCCTGGATGCAGATGATAGCCCAGAACGAGGGCGAGAAGCTGAATGCCAACAACCTGCTCGCCAACTACGACATTGCAGGCGCTCAGGGTGTGAATTACAGCGAAACCTTCGGCACCAACTTCACCAATACGTGGGGACACCACTTCCCCATTGCTGACGAGGTTGACTACTTCGGTCCCGGCTCCAGCCATGTGGCTGCAGCAGGGTCGATAGGTCTGACCATTGCCAGTGGCATCCTGCTTTCGCTGGCCGAGATGAAGACCTATACCACACCAAGTGTGAGCGGTATGTCCTTCAATGCTGATCCCGGATACGGATACAAGTCGAGTGTGACCTTCGCCGGCAAGATGTTCCAGTGGACGCTGGCTCCGGTAGTCGCCTACGCGACAATAGGCAATGACGCGAATGCGAAGGCCTACAACCGCACGGAGTCGTTCACCATTGCTGCCGATCCGAACAGCCGCCTGAACGTGGATGTCTATCGCGTGACGGCATCGACCGGCGATGTCAGCACTACCGTGAAGCCAGAGAATGTATTCACGAACGACAATTTCAACAATCTATATGACGAGGTCATCAAGCAGGTGGGCAAGGGCGTGAAGGCCGACCAGATTATGGGTCCGCGAGGCTTCGTGTTCCGCACTCGAGGCGGTGCTACACAGAACCCGTGGGAGGACGAGCGCAAGACTAAGATGTATGACCCGGGCACCGTTCTGGATGCACGTACGCTGAAGATAAACAATCCGACAATCCGCCTCGACAAGCAGAGCGTGAGCGGTGTGTCGGTCAATGATGCTGCCCGCTTCACCATTTATCTTGCCAATGAGAGCGAGAAACCTGATCTGGCTGACAAACCGGGTGCGTTCACTCTGTTTGCTGTTGACCAGGCTAATCCGCTCGGTGCGAAGCTGACGGTTGACGGACAGCCGCTGACTACAGGTGGCATGAACGTGACTGTCATGCCGGGCATGACCACGCAGCTGCAGCTGGAGGTGCGTGCCGGACAGGGCTTCGACTATGAGGGTCTGACCATCGGCGTGATGTCGCCTACCGACCCGGGGAATGCGCTGGCAAGGACTACGTTCGACGTGCATTTCCTGCGTGAGGCAGGTGGAGTGACTATTGCAACTCCGGGCGACAAGTGGGTGCTGAACACCGATGCGGAGAAGTCTGCTGACCGTGGCTGGTACATACCTGTCACCATCAATGGATTCGACAGACATCAGCATAACTTCGACCATATCGAGTTCCAGTATAAGGAGTCGCAGCGCGGCGACGACAGCTGGGTGAACCTCTGCTCGTTCTATGCCGACTCGACGCTGATGGCGAAGGCCAACGGTGTGCGCAGGCTGATGAAGGAGAATGAGAATATCGTGACTGAGTTCTACGGTGAGGGATGGGAAACGGAGAAGAACTACGACCTGAGGGCTGTCGTCTTCTGCCGCAACGGAAGTGAGTTCCTCACTACGCCGTCGAAGGTGATAAGCGGTGTCAAGGATACGCGCCGTCCGAAGTTGTTCGGTGCGCCGGAACCGAAGAACGGCATACTGACATCGGCTGATGACATCGTGTTCAACTTCTCTGAAGATATTGAATATAATAATCTGAGTGCCATCACCAACTTCGAGGTGAGGGGTGAGGTGAACAATAACGATATTTCAGAGAATGTGAGCGTGCAGTTCACTGGTAAGTCGAGTGTGGAGACGGAGGCGAAACGCAATTTCAGCGGAAAGGATCTGACTATCGACCTGATGGTGAAACCTGATACGCTGGCAGGACGCGATATGCCGCTGTTCTCGCACGGCACAAGCGGACAGAAGCTGCAGCTGTGGGTGACCAAAGACTTCAGGCTGAAGGGTGTGGTGAACGGTCAGGAGTTTACGTCGGACTCGACCATCGCGAAGAATTCGTTCACGCAGGTGGCTATGGTGCTGAACCAGACGGACAGCACTGTGAGCTTCTACAACGGCGGTGTTCAGTTGGGCAGGACGCATAAGCTGACTTCGCTCTACAAGGGCACCGGACCGCTCATCTACGGACGTACGAACGATAGCAATCTGAGCGATAGGCAATATTACCAGGGCAGGATGATGGAAGCCCGCCTGTGGTATAGCGCAATGAACGGCGGACTCATCGGAACGACTTACGGCTATCGCCGCCTGTCGGGCTATGAGAAGAATCTTGTGGATTACTACCCGATGAACGAGGGTAGCGGTGAGTATGTGTTAGACCATACGCAGGGTGCCAATGCGAAGCTGATAGAAGCCAGCTGGGCAGTGCCGCGCGGTTATTCGCTTGGTCTGAAGAAGGAGACAGGAGGAGTGCGCCTGACGCAGGATGCACTGAACCGCACGAATAATCAGGACTACACGTTGATGTTCTGGTTCAGGACTGATGCCGACGGTCGCGGAACGCTGCTGAGCAACGGCCGCGGACTGAAGGAGGACATCGGTGCGCAGAACCAGTTCCACATCGGATTCGAGGGTGACAAGCTGATGTACCGCTCGAACGGCTTTGCCGCTGAAGTGGAAGGCAACTGGAGCGACAATAAGTGGCACCACTATGCCATGACGGTGAACCGCGGACGCAACGAGGTGAATATCTACATGGACAAGTTGCAGCGTGCAACCTTTGCTGCTGACAGCCTTGGCGGTATCAGCGGCGGTTATCCGATGATAGGCGGAAGCCGATATGATGTGTTTAACGCTAAAGACAGTCTTGAGACCCGCGACGGCACAACGCCGCTGAAGGGTAACTTCGACGAACTGCTCTTCTTCGAGCAGGCTCTGCCGCCGACTCTCATCGATACTTATTCGACTAAGAGTCCGCAGGGTGATGAGTATGGTCTGATGACTTTCCTGGGCTTCGAGCGTCAGGAACGCCAGAAGAACAACGACATCGAGATGGTTCCATATCTGTACAGCAAGAAGATATACCTGGATGACAAGCGTGAGCCCCGCTATCAGCTTGACTCGCTCACTAAACAGCCAACGGGCATCCTCGTGCGCGACTACGTATTCGCTGATGCTTCCAGTGTGGTGGAAAAGTACATAGACAACGAAAATGCTGCTCCGGTAGTACCTTACGAGGAGGTGAAGAACCTGAAGTTCTCGTTCATCAGTAAGGACAACCAGTTGCTGGTAGAGCTTGAAGAGCCTGCCGCTAAGCTGAACCACTGCAGTGTCTATGTGACGGTGCGCGACGTGGAGGACAAGAACGGCAACAGGATGGCTTCGCCCCAGACGGCAAGTTTCCTTGTCAGCAACAGCAGTCTGGAGTGGTTGTTGAACAAGATGGACTATACCGTCAGCTATGGCATCGGAGGTAAGCTGGATCTGATGTTCTACAACTACAGTTCGTCGAAGCATACATATAAGATAGAGAACTGTCCGAAGTGGCTCACGCTCAGCAGCTATAGCGATGCGCTGGCTCCGCAGACCTTGGCAAATGTAGAGGCTGTGATCAGCAAGGACCTGAACGTCGGTACATATAATGAGATAATCTATCTGACCGATGAGGATGGTATCACCGAACCGTTCTACCTGAACCTGACGGTGGAGGGCAAACAGCCGGAGTGGACGAAGAGCCTGAACGGCGACCTGCTGCAGTACTCGATGAGCATTTCCGGACAGGTCTATCTGAATAATGAAATTGACACTGATACTCGCGACATCGTGGGTGTGTTCGACGATGAGAATGTATGCCACGGATTTGCAAATATCAGTTATTCGACTCAGGCCGGCGGCGGAGGTCTGTATCTGACGGTATATGATAATGTGGAGAAGGGCAGAAACCTGAACTTCCGCTTGTGGCAATACAGCACAGGACGTGAACTGGTGCTGACGACTACGGACAGCATAAAGTTTGTGAAGTCTGCCATAATGGGTACTGACACTCCGGTGCGCTTCAACGGCAGCAATGCCTTCATACAGAATATAAGCCTTGAGAAGGGCTGGAACTGGGTGTCGTTCAACGTAGGAGGCGGAGAGGCCTTCAAGCTGAATGAACTGCTCGACAAACTGACGTGGAGTGTGGGTGACGTGATGACCGACCTGAACGGCGGTTCGACCCTGTTCTATAATCAGGACGGCAAGTGGATGGCTACGCCGGGCTCTAAGGATATGAAGCTTGCGCCTCAGAAGGCATATGGCATCAAGGTCGATAAGCCTATGAACTTCCCAATGGCAGGAAATGTCATCAGCAGTGAAGAGGGCCGGACTATAAACGTGCAGCCGGGATGGAACGGCATCGGTTACACTCCGACGGTGAACCTGACCGTGGAGACTGCCCTGAGCGACTACTACGACTCTGCCGAGCCGGGCGACGTCATCAAGAGCCATACGGAGTTTGCCTACTTCACCAAGACTGCAGGCACAGGCCGTTGGCGTGGTAACCTGCAGTATATGAAACCGGGTGAGGGATATATGATGCTGCGCAAGAGCGACAAGCCGGCAGTGTTTGTCTATCCGTTCTATGAGCCTGGCAGCGTGTTCTTTGACACTTCGGCTTACGTGAGCAGCGTGGCTCCTCTGCGCCTGACCCGCAGCACGATGACTGTGTCGGCTGTAATCGAAGGATTCGAACCAGAGCCGGGTGATGTGCTGGTGGCTTATGCAGGCAGCGAGAAATGTGGTGAAGCGGTGATTGGCGATAGCAGGCTGACACGCGCTGAAGGCGGGGATGAAGAACCTCTGTACCTGAACATCAACGGCACTCAGTCGGAGTCTGTATGGTTCGCTGTCGAACGCGACGGCGAGATGGTGGCTTCTACCAAGGAGATGATGAAGTTCATCCCCGATGCCGTAGTGGGCAGTCCTGACCAGCCTACAGCAATCAACTTCGCACAGGCTGATGATGAGGCTGACGAGTGGTACTCGGTAAGCGGTGCCAAACTTGGCGGACGTCCTGCCACGAAGGGTGTATATATTCACAATGGTAAGAAAATCATTATAAAGTAAGAGAATATGAAACTGAATATCTTATCCTCTGCTGCTATCCTGCTGCTTGGCCTCACTGCCTTGGGGTCTTGCAGCAGCGATGACAGCAGTGACGCAAACAATGTCGTGACAAATACGCAGGGCGATGTGCAGACTGCCCCTGCATGGCAGATGGACTGGACGAATAATCAGGCCCGTCCGGACTGGAAGCAGCCGCAGGCTACGGACTATGAGAGCGGTACTATCCTGTATGTAGAGATCGATGAAGAACTGAAGCCGTATGCGTCGTCAGACGACATGATGGCAGTATTCGTAGGAGGCGAACTGCGTGGAGTGGAGGCTCCGGCAATTCTTATTGACGGTGAAGACTCCAACCATACTGCGTTTCTGATCAAGGCGTTTGGCAATGAGTCCGGAAATCAGACACTGAACGTGACGCTGAAATACTACAACAGCCGTCTGCAACATATTTTCACGTGTGAGACTTCCTTCGAAGTCAATTCGGACGAGATTCCCGGTATAGACTATGAACTCGATACTGAGTTCATGAATGGTTCCGCCAAATATCCTGTAGTGACAGATTACATCACGACTGGCATACTGACCAAGGCCGGTATTACACCGACGACAGGCGACGTGATGGCTGCGTTTGTGGGTGATGAGTGCAGGGGAGTGGAAGCGATGCCGAGTGCTGCGATGACCATTTACGGCCGCCAGGCAGGTGAGACTGTCACGCTGAAGTACTACGACGCTGTGAATAAAAGAATAATTACGTTCGGAGAGAAACCGAAGGTGGAATAAACAGAGAACTGACAGGACAATACACTCCTGTCAGTTTTTTTTGTTGTCCTATGAAGAAAACCATTGAAAAGTTGTACGGTTTGTTATTATGACCTATATTTGCTGAACTTTTGATGACTGAATATGGTAAACGGACCTTTAGATACAGAACTGTTGGACCGCGCTATTGTATATGCTGTGAATGCACATGCAGGGACGGAACGGCGCGGCAAGGGATTCCCTTATATAGTGCACCCGATGGAGGCTGTGGCGATAGCAGCTACGATGACTTCTGACCAGGAGCTGCTGGCAGCCGCTGCACTGCATGACACGGTAGAGGATACGGAAGTGACTTTAGATGATATTCGCAGGGAGTTCGGCGAACGTGTGGCATCGTTGGTTGCCGACGAGACAGATGTGCAGGTCGAGGGGGCTGACAGGGCGAGCACCTGGCATGCACGTAAGCAGGCTGCAATCGACCGTCTGGCACGTGCGTCGCACGATGCCAAGATAGTGGCATTGGGCGACAAACTATCGAATATGCGTGCCATCGCACGCGACTATGCTGCGTTGGGCGAAGGCATTTGGAATTTGTTCCGAGTGCACGATTCGAAGGAACATGAGTGGCACTACAGAGGACTGGCACAGTCGCTGAGCGAACTAAGTGATACGTTTGCCTATAAAGAGTTTGAGGAACTTGTCAATAAAGTGTATGGTCATGAATAAAGAAGTGAATCTGGACTCTCACGGCGAGATGCTTATGCAGCAGTATCGTGAATTGTTGCCTACGCTCGAACAACTGTCGGATGAGGCATACAATATCTTGCAGAATGCAATCAAGGAGCAGGGGATATACGTGACTGCCATTGAGCACAGAGTGAAGACGGAAAAGTCGCTTGCCGGAAAAGTGGAACTGAAAGGGGCGAAATATAAGACTATCGACGATATAACCGACCTGGTGGGAATACGCGTCATAACGTTCTACACCGACGAGGTGGACAAGATTGCCGTCATAGCAAAGCAGCTGTTTGATATAGATTGGAAGGAAAGTGTGGATAAGCGCCACCATCAGCTGGATTCGTTCGGGTATAATTCCCTGCATTACATCTGCAGGCTGAAGTCGGGCGGTCCGCGTTTCGAGTTGCAGATGCGTACAGCACTGCAGCATGCCTGGTCCACGATAGAACATGATACGGGCTACAAGGGCGAGGTGAAGCTGCCGCCCGAGGTCAAGCGCCAGTTCAGCCGCCTGGCCGGTATGCTGGAATTGATTGACGATGAGTTCAGTCGTCTGCGTACCGTCACCACGGATTATCGCCGTCAGGTGAAGAATCTGGTGGAGGACGGAAGACTGGATAATCTGCTGCTCTCGGTCGATACGTTCAGGAGTTTCCTCGAACTGTCTCCGTTCGAGCGTCTGAATATGCGCATTGCCGCCGTGAACCAGGCAGAGATATACCCTGTGTCGATGATGTCGTACTTGAGAGTCCTGGAGTCGTTCGGATTTGAAACTATAGGCGATGTGCAGCGTTTCATCGATGAGAACAGCGATGATGCCTATCATCTGGCGTTAACCCAACTTGCCGTTACGGATCTTGATATCATTTCATCAACCACAGCCCTGCAGTATCTATCACTGGTGTATGTGCTGAAACACGATGGAGGGCATAAGGAACTGAAAGCCCTCTACGACATGATAAATGGTGTGGACGATACGAACAACGTCCTTGCCGATATGTTGCTTCAGCAGGCTAAACTGCTTAGTTTCATGCAGGCTGAGGGCTGAGGGCTGAGGGCTGACAGACGCAATAAAACTCAGACATCCTACGTCAGACATCAGACAACAGACATCAGAAACTGCTATTCGTGTTCGTCTGGTAATCGGGCTATGCTGAGGGCGTAGCCCTTTTCTATGTTTGTATGTGTGTTGATGCAGACCTCCGGGTGGCGGGTAAGCAGATTCTTGATGTCATCAGTGATGCCGGTGGCAAGAAACTTGAAGAGAGCCTCCTTCCTGGTCCATAGCTTGGTGAAGAGGACGGAGGGGTTGTCGGCTGACTTCACCAGACGGATTTCATCCTCGTTGAGCGCGTAGCTGATAAGTTGCTCATTGTCACGCCCTATACATTCGACGTCGATGCCTATGGGCTCTGAGCTTACTGCGACTGCGATGGCAGCCTTGCAGTGGCTGATGTTGAAATGTATATCGGGATGCTCCAACAGAGTGGGCTTTCCGTGCTCTCCAATCAGGAAATGAGGCTGATGGCTGATGCCGTACTCTTGCCGTAGAAGGTCGCAAAGCATGAGGTAGCTGAATGCACATTCAGCCTGTCCGAGAGGATGCTTGAAGCGGAGTGCTTTCTCCCGACGCCATTCGGGCAGCAGCGACAGGGCCCGGGAGAGTTCTTCGCTGCCGATGTGCCGGATGTCTTCTTTTATTACGTATTTCATTTGTCTGCAAAAGTATTAATAAAATATAATTTATGAAAATATGGACAGATGTTTTGTGCAGGAAAGAGATTTTTCACTTTTAACTTTTCACTTTTCACTAATTATGTCTAACTTTGCCCCGTTTTATACATAATTATGCAAAAATGAACGTACGACAGCAGAGGCTGGCCCGAATTCGTGCCATAATCGGCAGTCAGCAGATATGTAATCAGGACGAGTTGTCGAGTGTGCTTGCCAAGGAGGGCTTTACCCTGACGCAGTCATCGATTTCGCGCGACTTGAAACTGCTGAAGGTAGTGAAGGAAACCACAAAGGAGGGTAAGTCGATATACATGCTTCCGGAGAGTCCGTACTATCGCCGTGTGAGCGATTCGAACCGAATGGGGCAGGCTATCCAGCGGGAGGTTATTCAGATAACCGTCAGCGGGCAATTGGCAGTCGTAAAGTGCAGAGCCGGGTATGCAGCCGGAATAGCCGGCGAGATAGACCGTTCGGGATTCGCCGAGGTGCTGGGGACAGTGGCAGGTCACGACACTATCTTTGTGGCACTTGCCGAGGGGTATGACCGTGAGGCGGTGGAATCGAAGCTGAAGGCTTTGGCAATATTTTGATAATTCATAATGCTTAATGCATAATTGATTAAAGAATGATATATAGCGACGGAATTAAGATTATTGTGGCTGATGCCAGCCATGAGAAGTATGTAGATTTGATTCTCGATACCATTCGCGAGGCTGCCAAGAAGCGCGGCACGGGTATCGCAGAGCGTACTCATGAGTATGTGGCTACAAAGATGAAGGAGGGCAAAGCCGTACTTGCCCTTGATCCGAGTGTGCAGACTGAACTGGGCGAGAAGTTCGTCGGTTTCAGCTATATTGAGACTTGGGGAAACAAATCGTACGTAACCACGTCGGGCCTTATTGTGCATCCTGACTATCAGGGCAGGAGTATTGCTACCCGAATAAAAGACCATACCTTCACTCTGGCTCGTGTCCGATGGCCCCATGCTAAGATTTTCTCGCTGACAAGTGGAGATGCTGTGATGAAGATGAACACGGCACTGGGCTATGTGCCTGTGAGCTTCGGACAGCTCACCGACGATAATGCCTTCTGGCGTGGTTGCCAGGGGTGTGTGAACTACCCGATCCTGGAGATGAAGAACCGTAAGTTCTGTATCTGTACAGGTATGCTCTATGACCCTGAGAAACACCCCTCGGAGCCAACTCCGCTTACGGTGTTTGAAGAGATAATCGAGGAGATGAAACGCAGAGGGGTGAAGGTTGAGAATTAAAAAAGAATAGAAGAAAAAAGTATAAGGTAAAAATACATGGAAAAGAAAAAAGTTGTAGTTGCCTTCAGTGGCGGTCTTGATACATCCTACACAGTGATGTATCTGGCAAAGGAAAAAGGTTATGAAGTTTATGCTGCCTGTGCCAATACGGGCGGTTTCTCGGCAGAACAGTTGAAGACAAACGAAGAGAATGCCTACAAGCTGGGTGCTACGAAGTATGTCACACTCGACGTAACTCAGGAATATTATGAGAAGTCGCTCAAGTACATGGTGTTCGGAAATGTATTGCGTAACAACTGCTACCCGATATCTGTCAGTTCGGAGCGTATCTTCCAGGCTCTCGCCATAGCACGCTATGCCCGCGAGATCGGTGCCAGTGCCATCGCACACGGTTCAACAGGAGCCGGCAACGACCAGATCCGTTTCGACATGACTTTCCTCGTTATGGCTCCGGGCATAGAGATTATCACTCTGACCCGCGACGGTAACCTGAGCCGCCAGGAAGAGATTGACTACCTGAACAAGAACGGATTCTCGGCAGACTTCACAAAACTGAAGTACTCATACAACGTAGGTATCTGGGGCACATCAATCTGTGGCGGCGAGATTCTCGACTCTACCCAGGGCCTGCCCGAATCAGCATACCTGAAACACCCTACAAAGACAGGTTCTGAAATACTCAGCCTCGGATTCTACAAGGGCGAACTCTGCAGCGTGAACGGAAAGAAATATGACGATAAGATCAAGGCTATCCAGGCAGTAGAAGAGATCGGTGCTTCATACGCCATCGGCCGCGACTGTCATGTGGGCGACACAATCATCGGTATCAAGGGACGTGTAGGCTTTGAGGCAGCAGCTCCGATGCTTATCATCGGCGCTCACCGCTTCCTCGAGAAATACACACTGTCCAAGTGGCAGCAATACTGGAAAGACCAGGTAAGCAACTGGTACGGTATGTTCCTGCACGAGAGTCAGTATCTCGAACCGGTCATGCCCGATATCGAGGCTATGCTCACCTCTTCACAGCGCAACGTGACAGGTGTGGTGACTCTCGAACTGCGTCCTTACTCATTCCAGACCGTCGGTGTTGACTCACCGAACGACCTCGTGAAGAATAAGCTTGGTGAGTATGGCGAGACAGCAAAAGCATGGTCGTCGGAAGATGCCAAGGGATTCATCAAGGTTACTTCCACGCCGCTTCGTGCATATTATCTTGCACATCCGAACGAAGAAAGATAGACAGAGAAAATATATATATATGGAAGAAAGAAGATTTTATCTTTCGTCAACTGAAAAGAAGATAGGCGGAGTATGCGGCGGCTTAGCCGAATACTTCGGCCTCGACCCCTTGTTGGTAAGAGTAGCATTCCTGGTCCTGTTCTTTGGGTGGGGGTGCGGATTGCTTCTGTATCTGCTTTTGTGGCTTCTGGCTCCAAAAGATGAAAGACAAAACGGTTATCTGAAATGAAAAAAATAAACGTCGGAATACTTGGCGCTGCCGGTTATACGGGTGGAGAACTGCTGCGTCTGCTCATAAACCATCCTGAGGTGAACATCGTGTTTGCCAATAGTGAATCGAATGCAGGCAATAAGGTTTATGATGTGCACGAGGGACTGCTGGGCGACACAGAGATGGAATTCACCAGCGAGATGCCATTCGACAGGGTAGATGTACTGTTCTTCTGCTTCGGTCATGGCAAGAGCGAGGCATTTCTTGCCGAACACTCTATCCCGTCGAATGTCCGCATCATCGACATGGCGCAGGACTTCCGTATCGCAGCTCCTACCCACGACTATGTATATGGATTGCCAGAGATTCACCATGAGCAGATTGCCCATTGCATGCATCTTGCCAATCCGGGCTGTTTTGCCACATGCATCCAACTGGGTCTGCTCCCTATGGCACAGGCAGGACTGCTGACACACGACATAGCCGTGAATGCCATCACAGGCAGTACTGGTGCAGGACAGAAACCCGGTGCAACCACACATTTCTCCTGGCGCACCGACAACTTCTCGGTGTATAAGCTGTTCACACACCAGCACCTGCACGAAATCTGCCAGTCGCTCAACGAACTGCGTCCTTCATCCGCTCCCCGTGTCGCAGACACCCTCAACGAAGGATACGATACGAATGGAATCACCGTTGACTTCATACCATATCGTGGCGACTTCTCACGCGGAATATTCTGCACAGAGGTGATTACCCTCGACACTGCGCTCCCGGCTGAGAAAGTCGTGGAGATATACAAGGACTTCTATTCATCTGCCGCCTTCACCCATTACAGCGAGAAGGCACTCGATCTGAAACAGGTGGTCAATACCAACAAGGCACTCGTGCATGTGGAGGTGTTCGGCAAGAAAGTCGTCGTGACCAGCATCATCGACAACCTGCTCAAGGGTGCAGTAGGTCAGGCAGTACAAAACATGAACATAATGTTCGGCATCGATGAGAAGGCCGGACTCAATTTAAAAGCATCAGCATTCTAATGGAACTATTTGACGTATATCCACTATTCGATATAGCTATCGACCACGGCAAGGGTTGCCAGGTGTGGGACGATAAGGGACAGCAGTATCTCGACCTCTATGGCGGCCATGCTGTCATCAGTGTAGGTCATTGCCACCCACATTATGTGCAGGCAATGAAGAATCAGCTCGACAAACTCGGATTCTATTCCAACTCAGTACAGAACCCGCTTCAGAAGGAACTTGCAAAGCGTCTGGGTAAGGCATCCGGATATGATGATTACCAGCTCTTTCTCATCAACTCAGGTGCAGAGGCAAACGAAAACGCACTGAAACTCTCCAGTTTCTACAACGGCCGCACTCGTGTGCTCTCACTTGAGAAAGCATTCCACGGACGTACCAGCCTTGCTGTCGAAGTGACCAACAACCCTAAGATAATTGCTCCTATCAACAACAACGGACACGTCACCTATCTGCCCCTGAACGACCTTCCTGCATGGGAGGCGGAAATCAGCAAGGGCGATGTCTGTGCAGTCATCATCGAGTGCATTCAGGGCGTAGGCGGAATCCGTATGGTCAACAAAGAATTCATGCAGGGCATTCGTCAGCTCTGTGATAAATACAATACAGTGATGATCTGCGACGAGATACAGTGCGGTTACGGACGTAGCGGACGTTTCTTCGCACATCAGTACTTCGATGTCAGACCCGACATGATTACCGTAGCCAAAGGCATCTGTAATGGTTTCCCGATGGCAGGAGTGCTCATCGCGCCTAAGTTCAAGCCAGTCTATGGTCAGCTGGGTACTACCTTCGGTGGCAACCACCTGGCTTGTGCCGGTGCTATCGCAGTACTCGACATCATCGAAGACGAACACCTCGTAGAGAATGCAGCCGCTGTGGGCAAGTACCTCATCGACACCCTCACCGCAGAGATGCAGGCAGGCAACCTGCCTCATGTAGTAGAAGTGCGCGGACAGGGACTGATGATCGGTATCGAACTCGACATACCATACAAAGAACCACGTACGCGCCTCATAAAGGAACAGCACTGCTTCACGGGCTGTGCCGGAACAAACGTAATACGTCTCCTGCCGCCTCTTTGCCTCACCCGGGCAGAAGCAGCCGACTTCATAGAGCGATTCAAGAAAGTACTGAGCGACAAAGCATATAATTGACTACTCCTATCCCATACACCATCAACGTAAGAGGCCGACTGTTCGACCTCTCCGTGCCACAGGTGATGGGAATACTCAATGTGACCCCCGACTCGTTTTATGCCGGTGCGCGTCATCAGACAGATGCTGACATACGGAGTAGGGTAGAGCAGATAATCAGCGAGGGAGGCACTATGATAGATGTGGGAGCCTATTCCACCCGCCCCGGTGCAGGAGATGTGCCGGTCGAGGAGGAAATGACTCGCCTGCGACGCGCCATGACGATAGTGCGCAGCATGGCTCCCGCGATACCCGTCAGCATCGACACCTTCCGTAGCGACGTAGCTCGCATGGCTGTCGAAGAACTCGGAGCCGACATCATAAACGATGTGTCCGGCGGGGAGATGGATAAGAGTATGTTCGCTACTGTGGCTCAGTTGGGCGTACCCTATGTGCTGACTCATAATGTGACCACTGTCAATCTGATGCCCGAGATGCTCCTTTACTTTTCGCGCCGCATACAGGAGTTGCGCGACTTAGGACAGAAGGACATCATTCTCGATCCCGGCTATGGATTCTCCAAGACCCTCCAGCAAAACTACCAGCTCCTGGCACATCAGAACGAACTGCTCATCTACGACCTGCCTATTCTCGTCGGTATAAGTCGCAAGAGTATGATATATAAACTCCTCGGATGCACTCCCGAAGAATCGCTCAACGGAACGACAGTACTCAACACCCTCGCACTCCGGCAGGGAGCCAACATCCTCCGCGTACATGACGTAAAGGAATGCGTGGAAGTAATAAAGATAAGCCAATGCCAATGCTTGAATTCGGACTAAAAGACGCCATCGACATTCTCTGTGTAGCCATCTTGCTCTACCAGATATACCGACTGATGAAATCATCGGGTTCGCTCAACATATTCTATGGAATCCTCGTTTTCATCGTTGTCTGGATTGTCGTGTCGCAGATGTTCGAGATGAAGCTCTTGGGCAGTATCTTCGACAAGTTGGTCAGCGTGGGAGTGCTCGCGCTTATCATCATCTTCCAGGAGGAGATACGCCGGTTCTTCCTTACCCTGGGTAGTCAGCGCCGACTGTCGCGACTGATGAAATTCTTCTACAACAAAAGCCAGTCAGACGACGAGGAATATAACAGTATGCTGCCGGTAGTCATGGCATGCAACTATATGTCGAAAAACCTGGTAGGCGCATTGATTATCATCGAACGCGAGATGTCGCTTACCGACATCGTGAAGTCGGGGGAAACTATTGACGCACGAATCAGTACCGAACTCATCAAGAACATATTCTTCAAGAACTCACCGCTCCACGACGGAGCAATGATCATATCGCATGGACGCATCACTGCAGCGGGATGCATCCTGCCCATCAGTCACTCGCTCCACATACCGAAGGACCTTGGACTGCGCCACCGCGCCGCACTTGGAATCACCCAGCAGTCGGATGCCATCGCCATCATCGTGAGTGAGGAAACAGGTGCCATCAGCGTAGCCATGCAAGGCGAATTCCGCCTCCGTCTCGACGGAACCGAACTTGAAAGCATACTTAATAACAATATAAAAAGCTGACAGTCAATATCCTCTCCCCTCTCACATACTTTTAACCCAAAATCCAATCCCTTAACTACCAACATTATGAAAAACCTGATTCTCACCTCCCTCCTCCTTTCCTTTGCCATGGCTGACGCTATCGCCCAGCCAACCCGTCAGCAGATAATGTCGGCAATGGAATGTGCCAACGACTACTTTATCGCCAAGTACCCCGATGCAGGAGCACCTACATTCGTAAAGAAACAACGTCCCTCAAACCTCTGGACACGCGGAGTCTATTTCGAGGGACTCTATGCCCTTGCCGACCTGGAACGTCAGCTGGGCGGTGAGAAGACAGATGCATATTTCAACTACATCCTTGACTGGGGTACAGCCCATAAGTGGACTCCCCGTAATGGTGTGAAGACTCGCGATGCCGATGACTACTGCTGCAGCCAGACATATCTCGACATGGGACATGCCGGTCCGACCATGGCATGTATGGACAACCTCATAGCCTGTCGTAACGTGCCCCAAAAACAGGGCAACGGCAGCTCCACCGGTTCCTTCGGCGACTGGACATGGATCGATGCCATTCAGATGGGACTCCCCGTGCTTACAAAACTCAGCGAGATGTGCCGCCTGCAGGGCGACCCCGACTACCTGCGCTATGCAGAACAGGGTTGGCAGATGTATCGCACCAGCCGCGACAGCATAGCTGGCGGATTCTTCAACAAGAAAGAAGGACTCTGGTGGCGAGATAAAGACTTCGTGGCTCCATTCACTACTCCCGGCGGCAAGAACTGCTACTGGAGCCGCGGCAACGGATGGGTATATGCAGCCCTCGTGCGGGCAATGGAAAGTCTGCCCGGCGACCCCCACTATGCCGACTACAAGAAAGACTACCTCAGCATGACCAAGGCACTGATGAAGTGCCGGCAACCCGATGGCTATTGGTATGCATCGCTTGCCGACCCTACAGACTTTGGCGGCAAGGAACTCACTGGTACAGCCCTCTTCATCTACGGCATGGCATGGGGCGTGCGCCATGGAATCCTCCCTGCCGGGAAATATACCCCAGTCATATTTGATGCGTGGCAGAAAATGGTGCGCGACTGTCTCCATCCCAACGGCTTCCTCGGTTATGTGCAGGGCACAGGCAAGGAACCCAAAGACTCTCAGCCAGTCACCTACGATAAAGAACCCGACTTCGATGACTATGGTCTCGGCTGCTTCCTCCTTTGCGGTACGGAAATCGTGAAGATGATGAACGAGAGCAAGTAATAGGAGTAGCATTACAGCTCATACTCGTACATCACGAGAGAGTAGGGAGCCAGTTCTACGGTAAACTTCTTCTTGGCTTTTACGGCATCCTTCTTCGGTACTACGGGGTGCTGTTCGTAGTTGTTCTCGTCCTCCGGGTTTCCGGTAATGGTGGTCACTGTAGCCGTTTTCTTTAGAGGGAAACGTGAGAGATCAACTTCTGCCTGCTTAACGGAGTCGGATGCGTTGCATAGCTTTACGAAGAGTCTGCGTGTTTGGACGTTCAGAACGACACTCTGTCCCTGTCTGTTGTTGGCGTCGGTGATGTTCACGCAGTCGCCGTAGTAATACTGTCCGCCTGACTGTCCGAACATCTGCTGCACGTAGTAGCTGCAAGTGAGATATACCCTCTCGTTGTCGAAGTAGATAAGGTCGGGGTTCCAGCTCGTAGCGTTCCTGCGTGCAAAGAGCGGTGCGTAGCTCGTCATGCAGACCACGTCTCCGTTCTTTTCTATGTGCATCAGGTAGAGGGCCTCAGCCAAAGCATCGATGAGTTTTTTGTCCTTTGCCGCATACTCACCCAGATATACCTTTGTCTTGCGGTCGCGCGGATAGGAATCATATTGACGGCTTGTCATGAAATATTCCCGTTTCTCGTAGTAGTGTTCGTCGATGATGGGCAGTCCGGTTTCCTCAGCCAGTTTCCATGCCCGCTTGTAATCGCCGTTGCCGGGATGCGAACCGGGACCTGCCGTGCCTATTATGGTTATCTCGGGGTGAGCCTTCGCAATCCTTTCATACATATACTTGAATCGTTCGATGAATGCATCTGATATGTATTCCTCATTTCCTATTCCCACGTATTTCAGGTTGAACGGTGCCGGATGTCCTGCTTCGGCACGCATCTGCGCCCACTTCGAAGTTGCGGGGTCGCCGTTTGCCCATTCTATAAGGTCGAGTACGTCCTGTGTCCATTCGTCCATCTCTTCCATCGGTACGGCGTCCTGTGCGTGACCTTTCATGCCCCAGCCGCCTCCGGCTCCCTGACAACTCACTCCGCAGGGTAGGATAGGGATGGGCTGCATTCCCATGTCTTCACACAGTTGGAAATACTCGTAGTAACCTAAAGCCATTGACTGGTGGTAGCCCCACGTGTTCTTCATCTGCTTGCGCTGCTGTTTCGGACCTATGGTGTTTTTCCATCTGTACGTATTCCACATGCCGTCGCCACCGCCATGAACCACGCATCCGCCCGGGAAACGCATGAACTTTGGGTGTATTGCTTCCAGTGCCTCTGCCAGATCTCGCCTGAGCCCGTGTCCCTTGTATGTGTCCTGAGGCAACAGGGATATGTCGTCAAGGAATATGTCGCCTTTGTCCAGGACGATTACCTGCAGGGCTGCCTTCGAACTGCCGTCGGTAGCTGTGAGCACTACCTTCTTTTCCTGCCATTTGTCACTTTCCTCTACTACTATGGAGTCTTCTGCCAGTATGTTTGTCTGCCAGCGTCCCGCCTGTTCTGTGAGCATGATGCGCAGACGCTTCCTGCCACCTGTGTTGTTGAGAATGCGCAGCGAGCAGTTGTAAAGGGCATCCTTTTTTACCACGATTCCGTCGAACCCGCTGTTCTGGATTCCCACTCCGGTCCATCCGTTATAGTCGTAGTAATGCCCCACGCGCTCTACGTGAATCTGCATATATGTGGATTCGTTGCCGCCCGCCATGCGCTGCTGTGGAGTCATATATCCCAAAGAGTGTCCGTGCTTCATCAGTCGCCATGCGGTTCCGGCGCCCCATCCGTCGCGTTCGGAGGGAGAATACTCGAACGAGCCGTTCTGCACCAGTTCGGCATTGAGTCCGCCGTCGGCAGCATGACTCAGGTCTTCGAAGAATATACCTATCAGCTGGTCGCTGATGGCTTTGCCGCCCTTTATCGGTTTCATTGGTTTTACTGCCCCCGCACATAATACATGATTCAGTAAACACAGTAGAAGGAAGAGATTCTTTTTCATGATTACAATAGGTTTATTTAATACTCCGACAAAGGTAGGGATAATATGTTACTTTTTAATACTTTTATTATTATTTTCTACTTTCAACAATATATCATTCCATGCCTATCATTCCATGCCTATCATTCCATGCCTATCCCGGAGGAGAGTTTGGGTCGCCAGGCGGTATTGTTTTCGTTTGGTGGTTCGCTATCGTTCATCCATTTTTGCTTCGGTACTCCTTCGGTAATGCTTCGGAGCTCCCTCGGTATATGTACACTATATGTACAGTATATGTCCACTACTTGTACAGTAATCTACTGAACATATACTGTACATATACTGAACATATACTGCACATCAACAGAGCCAGAATACTGGCAGATTGCCAACATATCTTACTCGTCCTTGACCGTGCAGAGCCTTACCTGATGATAGGGATATAGCTGGCGTGTAACCTCTACGGCCTCTTTCAGAATATTTCTCCGACTGCCGCTCCCATTTGTATTCCTTCTACATGGTTGCCGATGAAGGCTGGAATATAGTCGGCTGCTGAGTGCCAACCGGGTTTGGCAGGCATAGTGTCAGAGATGATCTTCCCGTTGATTTTAAGACTTTCGAATCGGATGTTCTTCACTTTGCGCTCTGCATCATATCCGTTGATTATAGACAGGTTGGGAGTGCTGCCTTTGTAGCGGACGCGACGGAAGGTGACGTCTTCCACGCCTCTGCCAGGGGCGGTACAGTATTTCTGATTGTATCCTACTTTTACCTGAAAGAGGCTGCCCTGAAGAATCTGTTCGATGCGTATGTTGTCGAACAATACTTTACGAACAAGGTTGTTGTCGCCACAGTTGATAGCAAGGCATCCCTGGTAGTCTATCTGTGGTTCGCTCTGACAGAGTATGTCGATGTTTTCGTATATGAGATTCTCAATCGTGTCACCTCGTTCGGAGTTCCCGTGTATGCCTATGAAAATGGGGTGGGCCACATCTGCCCACAGGGTGGAGTTCTTCATCTTTATGTTGCGGGTGTTGCCACTGAATCCCTTGCGAGTGGCATAGGCTGTGGTGCAGTCATCACTATTGCGACAGAATACACGGTCGTATTCTACGTTCTCCGAGGCAAAAACGTTCAGTCCGTCGCCCCAGGCGGGGTGGGAGATGGAACGCACGTCGTGAAGCCTCACTCCGTTGCTGCCTCCGACGGGACAGGTGTTCAATACCATTCCGTCGATAAGTACGTTCTTGGAACGATGGATGTGGCAGCCTTCGTAGCCACTCTTCGGACGGGCAATGCCGCGCCCGATTATGCTTACATTCTCTGCATCTTCGATGGCAAAGGTACCAGTGAAGTAGCTGCCGCCTGCCAGATAGACTGTGGTGTTTGACTCCACCTTGATTGTTTTCTCATTATATAATCCTGGAGCGTAGTACTTGAAATTGCGTTTCTGTTGTTTTGCTGCTTTCTTCGCCTCTGCCATATTCTGCGGTGGGGCAGAGGTGAAGAGGAGCAGGTTGGCAGTGACGTCGCCGTCGAACTCGACACTCACATTCTCTGGCTGGAAGAGCAGGAATTGTACTGTACTGTCGTTCTGTACATTGGCTATCACCCCCTTGTAGTCGGGACGTATCCGTGCCTCGCTGAACTTACGTGCCTTGCATACCACACGTACAAATACATCACCTGTGAAGTCGAACAGGGCATATGAGATTTCGGTGACATGGTGTTTCCCGCTCGCAGTGCAGGCATTGACCTTGGCCATGTATGTATCGAGTTTAGTCCATCGGTCAGTGCCGCGTGGCTGCACGAACACGTCGTAATCTGTCTTCAGCGGAGCCCCTTCGGGTGCCGGATAGGTAAACACCTGGTGGAGTTTCCTTGATTCCTTTACCTTCGGTCTCTCCCCTTTGACGATGCGTTCGGTGTATGGCATTGACAATCCGCGTCGTTTTACGTAGTGGTTGTATGGCAGTTGGTATATATCCCATAGTTTGCCTCGTCCCATCTCGCCGGGGGAAGTCCATCCGCAGTATAGTCCTGTGCAGTCGTTCCATGTGGAGAATGGCACTTCGTAGCCGAGGTTGTACTTTGCTGTGTATTCAAAACCTTTGAGCAGGCGGTTGTCGAGTGCTCCCCAAAGGTCGTCACCCTGTTCCCATGCCATTTCGCAGGTTTGTGCCAGTGCCTCCAGTCCCAACTGTACGTGCGATTGGTCGCGTCCGGTCTCCTGGCATTGTCCTGTTTCGCTGATATAGTGCGGCAGCGCCCCGTTGTCATAGGCTTTGAGGTAGTAGTCTTTGGCATCTCTGTACATGGTGCTGTCCTGCAGGAATATGGCACATGCCATGCGCAGTCGGTTCACGATGGCTCCCCAGTTGCCGTTAGCATATGGGCTGTCTGCCTCAAACCGGTTCATCATCGGAATCATCGCCCTGCTGATCATAGCCTGCCACTCAGGGGTCTGGTGTGCCCTCAGTAGTGTCATACTTCTTACAAGGTCGAAGCACTGAATGGCACATAACGGTGCGTCGTGTCCCTCGATGCGTCGTAGGGTACGGGCATATGCATTTATGATGTTGAGTGCTTCTGCTTTCTGCCCCTTCCCTGCAAAGTCGAGGGATGCTTTCATGTCGCGTTCGCTACCGGCTTTGCTGTGTCGGAATTCTCCGTCGCGGGCTATCACCTCGTAGGGTCCCGCCATGTGGTAGGTGGTCTGCGCCTGAACAAAAATGTTTACACCTGTGAATATTATGAAAAGAACCTTTTTCATTTTACGTACTTCTTTCCGTTTATAATATAGATGCCTTTCTGAGGAACGGAGGCAAGGCGGCGTCCCTGCAAATCGTAAATAATGTAGTTGGTGCTCTCATCGGCGGTCGTTATGCTGATTCCGGTAGGTCGGCCTATGTTGATGAACTCGAATGGAAAATCAGCTGCCTTGCTGCCGGAATTGGCATTCACATTGCCGTCTGCAGTGACAGCCCAGTATTTTACCGCTGTGCCTACTTTGGTATAGAGTGCGTAATTGTCCAGTCCGACTGCTTTGTTCAGATAGAAGAAATTGGAGGCACGGGAAGCTACTTTGCCGTTTGTGCTGAGACCGGAATCCTTTCCTACTTCCTTTATGGCATATCTGCCGTTAGTGCTTGTCACTTCCCATATCTGATCAGCGTCGGGCGAGTCGGGATTCCCCTCTTCGAAGGTGACCGGCTGGTTATTGCCGTTATTGGTCAGGTAAGTATTGCCTGTAGTGTGGCGAATAATGTAATAGCCCGGTTCTATAGGCTGTGTGGCGGTTGCGTCGTTAACGTATATATAATATGTAAGGGACTGTTCTGTCTGGTCGTTCGATATGTTTACAGTGTAAATACCCGAAGAGGTGATGCCGCTTAAAGTCACAGTAGCATCTGTGCTGCCGTCTGACCATGCATAGCGTACCTTGCCCATTGTCTCGGGAGTATAAGGTTTCAGAGTGACAGCATCGCTTTCCTGTGCTACGACATACGCCGTCTGGTTTTCTTTTACAGTGCCGTTTACTACCATGTCGGGTCTGATAAAAACAGGTGATATGGTGAACGAAACCAGATGCCGGCGTCCGCCCTGATTGATTACTATGGCCTGGAATGTGCGCTCGCTTGCTACAGCCGGAATCTCGGCATTGTTAGCTTCTGTACCGTCGCTCCAGATGGCAGAATCCCATCCTGCTGTCGTTGATGCGGCAAACGAGACCTTGTTGCCGAAGAAGGTCTGTATGTCTGTCTCGCTTGAACTTTCCTCGCCCACAGTGCTGCTATAGTTCACCTTTGAGGTGTTACAGTCGCCTGTAACGGCAATGGCGAACGACTGCCGGCTTTCCACTCCGTATTTATTTGTATATGTAGCGCGATATACGTAGCTGCGGTCAGAGCTGACAGTAATGCTGCGTGTCGTCTCGCCCGTGTTCCACTTCCATTTTCCAGTGTCTTCTTCGCCTTCGGGCAATAATACGGTGAGTTCAATCTGCTTTCCTTTCTCCAGAGTTTCTGTCCCGGTATTTCTCCAGTGGTTTTTCAGTCCGCCCAGTTCAGCCTGTTCTTTTTCCTGACCGTCAATTCTGATTAGAGGCTTGAGTTCTGTCGGCCGTGTCTCCTCGGTTGCAAACGGACGTGTGTTCATCAGTACGGAATAGCCCAAATGGTCATATCCGCCGCTTGTGCTGCCAATGCCGCCGCCGTCGATACCCATCTTTTCGTAAGCCCATTCTGAGAATGGCATCTTGACACCCTTGATTCCTTCATAATGGCCTATAACGGAGCCCCAGTAAGGACGTATCTGTTCGCCTGTCGCATAGCTGCCCTGTTGCCATGAGCGGTTGTCCCACCATGCAAGTCCGCTCTCTGCATAATGATATGTGGTCCAGGGCAGGTCGGTGATACCCTTTTGCTGTGCTGCCACGAACTCTATGCCTGCTGCCAGTCGGTGGTCCATGTACGAGAAGAGGTCGTCGCCCTGGTTCCAGCCGATCTGTGCCAAATCTACAGCCAGTCCGAGTGCCATTGTCGCATGCCCTATGTCACGTCCTGATTCCTGCATCTGACCGACCTTGCCGTACGCACCTGTCTCTCCGCTCCATTCAGATGTGGTGACTACGAGGTTGCCGAGGAATTCTGTAAGGCCGTCGTTCCGTATCGGATTTGCCGTACGCGGGTCGGTGAATGTACCTACCTGGTCATATTTGAAGAACGACATACCCTGGTTGTATATAAACACATCGTCGCAGAGAATACCTATACATGCAACGCATAGAGCATTGCAGAGTCCCCAGTTGGACCAGTAATGACCTGGACACTCACCCCATTTCCCTGCGTTCTCCCATGTGCCGTTCCTGCCGCGCAGGAAACCGATGGCACGCGAATACCAGAGGTCTATCATCCAACGTTTAAAAGTCTCAAAATCTTCCTTGTTCCACCCGTCGTAGTCGCGCACCAGTTCGGCCGCATTTGCAAACTGGTAGCCGTAGAGTCCTGCTGCCAGAGCCCAGTTGGAGTTTCCGCTTATGTACTTACATGTGTTTGCCCATGCCATCAGCACCTCGACAGCATGCTTTGCACAGTTTTTGTTGCCTTCTATACGCCAGCGGAGTGCATTCTGATAAGCTATGGTAGCACCTCGGGCTGCGTTGATGTAGTTCTCGCCGGTGCCACCTCCGCGGACGATAGTCTCCACAGGGTATGTATTTGCGCTGGATTGTGCATAGGCAGCAGCCTTCAGCACATTGTAAGCCTCTGTCACCTTGGTGTCTCCGTCGGCAAGCTGCTTGCGCACTCTGGCAAAGTCAGCCTCTGTATGAAGCATTCCAGGGTGGATGAATCCTCTGTCTGTGTCATAGTCCTCATCTGTGATGCCTGATGGGTCGAATGTCTTGCCTTTCTTAGCCTTGAAGGTGGTCAAAGCATTTTCCAATGCAGTATTGTATTGATTGTAAACAGCCTGGCTTTTCTCTGAAACGGCAATGTTCTCACAGATACTTATCATGTCGTTCAATGTGACTACTGCTCCTTCAGGATAGCCAACTGTGCTTAGTCCTTTTGCTTCTGCAATCGTTTTTAATAATGTGGTGTTATTGCCGTTCACCGTTTCTGTCAGTTGGCGAGTGGAATTCTTTCCCTGTGCATTCATGATTACAATACTTAAGAGGATACTGCAAATGACTAAGAGTGATTTTGTCTTCATTGGAATTTATGATATTGGATTTCTTTTGCAAACTTACACCATTTATTTTTATGTGGTGTGTTCCGATTGTCTAAATATGTTAAAAAATAGTCCCAAAATTATGATTAAGACAATTTTGTCGGGCAAATTAGATGAAATTTGACCTTGATTATTTACATTTGCAGCAATTCAGTATGAAGAAATTTGCTGCCATAGTTCTGTGGCTGTGTTTTGTCTTGTCATACGCTGACGGAAATACACGGCTCTTTTCTGTATCTGACGGTCTGCCCACTAACCAGATACGTCAAATCGTTCAGTTGCCTAATCGTCAGATGCTTGTAGTAACCGAAAGCGGTACGAGTATCTTTGACGGCAAAGAATTCATTACTCAGCCATGCAATCTTGACAGTGTCATGCCGCTGCCTGCTTTCGGAGCATTCAGCCATCTGTGGCAGGGCGACTCCCTGCTATGGCTGAAGGATTTCTATTCACTATATATATATGATGTGCGTAGCAAGACATTCAGGTACGACTACGCAAATCGTGTCGGCGCACCTGAAATAAGTCATTTCATCGCTGAAAACGGTGACTCGCTTACTCATGCAATTATTGATCAGAACGATTCCCTCCGAGGACATTTCGAAAAACTCGTAGAAGGAACAGACTTATATCACAGTTGGATGCAGACAGCCTGTTTCGACCATCAGGGAGGACTCTGGATGGGAACCCGGCAGAATGGCATCCTCTACCAGCGCCCTGCCCAGCCAATGGCTAAGGTGACAAAGTTGGCGAATGACGATGTCCCCCTGAAAGTGGCAGAACTGCCTTCCGGCAAATTGCTGATAGGCGGTCTGCGTGGATTGTATATATACGACCGGACTTCTGGTACCGTAGAACGTACTCTTGCCGAGGGGAACCTGTCGTGTAGCGATATAAGCACAGATGCGAAGGGCCGTATATGGGTAAGCAGCAGCCTGGGACTATACTGTTATGATGGTGGCACGCTTACTCTTTACGACGGAAACAATACGAAGGGATTTGTACACAGCAAAATGCGTTTTGCCTTGCCGCTCGACGACCAGCGATTGCTGGTGTGCAATCTGCAGAACGAACTCGGCATTTTCTATCCGAAGAAATCCTACTTCAGACGGCTGAATACCAAATTGCCCGAGCTGTCGTCCTATCGCACCATGATAGCAGCCTGTCGGCTGAACCGTCCGGAACAGTTTGCTGTATGTACTCAGAACGGCTTTTTCGTTCTCGACGTGAAAACGGAGAAAGTGGAGCGGCTGGAAAGTATGAAGGATATATCCGGTTTCTCGCATAAGTTTACCAGTATCTACCATGACAGGCGCGATCGTGTGTGGATAGGTACCCCTGAAGGACTTTTGCTCCTACAGCCGGAAGGTGACGGCTATGCCATCAGGCGGCTGAATAAGGACGATGGAATGCCCAACAACTCTATCCAGAGCATTACTGAGGACGCCCGGGGCAATCTGTGGGTCGGCACTGCGATGGGAGTGTGCAGGCTCAATGTGACCAACGACGGTGCCGTATATATATTGCCGCTCTGGACCGACGACGGACTGCCGAGGGTAGAACTCACAGAGCGCGGAGTGTGTCCTACTTCTGATGGATTCGTGTATTTTACTTCCGATGCCGGACTCATATCACTGCGTTCTGACGATTTTAATCAGCAACAGCCGTCTCAGCCGGTCGAGATAGTAGGAGTGCAGGTTATGGGCAAACCGCTATCGCCAGTCTGCACTCCATTGGAATTTAAATATGATGATAACAACATAGTTATAAAATTCTCTGCCCTCAACTATGCAACACCCGAAACGACCACATATCGTTTCCGCCTCGTTGGTGTTGAAGACAAATGGAACTACGGGAACGGAAAAGAGGGACTTCTCGCAGCTTCCTACTATGCCTTGCCCCCCGACACATACACATTCGAAGTGCAGGCCCGCATCGGAGTGGGCGAGTGGGGACCTCTGCGCACTATGGAGATTACCATCAACCCACCCTTGTGGCTTACGTGGTGGGCGAAGTGCATATATCTTCTCCTGCTGCTGACCGCAGTCACGTTGTGCATACACTTATATATAAGAAAGCGTAAGCAGAAATTGGAACATGAGAACGAGGAAAAGATAAACCGCCTGTTCGAGCTTCGCGACGAGGCTCGCCGTCAGTTCTCCATGTCGGCAGGTATAGATCCCGACAAGGTCGGCCTGTCGATGTGTGAAGAGGAAGAGCTGGCAGCACGTATGATGCAGGCGATATCCAAGAATCTCGACAACTCAGAATATTCGGTCGATATGCTTGCCGGCGATTTAGCTATGAGCCGAGCCAGCCTGTACAGGAAGTCGAGCACCATGCTGGGCATCACGCCCAACGACTTCCTGCGTAATGTACGCCTGAAACAGGCAGAGATGCTGCTGGCTGACACCCAGATGCCGATAGCAGAAGTGTCGCAGCGTGTCGGATTCGGCACTCCGCGCTACTTCAGCCAATGTTTTCGACAGATGTACGGTGTGACCCCGAGTGAATACCGTGAAGGAAAGTGATTGTTTTATGTGAGTTTCATGAATTATGAGAAATATGAGAGTAATCGGATTTTTGTTGATTGCCTGTATGGTTATGCCGTGTTGCAGCGGTGGGGGCGGGGGAGACAAGAGCAGAGTTAAGGGCCGTTCGCAAGGTGCTCCCTATGAATTGCTTGTTGTTGCTGATAAGGAATGGCTGAAGTCGGGTACGGGTCAGGCTCTTATGGATGTCGTAGAGGGTCCGATCGAAGGCTTGCCTCAGTACGAACCGCAGTTCCGCTGTACAAAGATAAATATGGTGGGATTCAACAACCGGTTCAGGGTGTATAGGAATATAGTCATAGCCGAGGTGGACAGAAAATATGCAGAACCGGAGATGCGGATTGCACGTGACGAGTATTGCCGTCCGCAGATAATCGTATATCTGACGGCTCCAGACGATGAGGCTTTTGCCGAGATGATGGCGGCAAGACGTGAACAGTTGCTTGATTTGCTGAATGAACAGGAATTGAGTCGCGAACGTGCTCTGCTCAGGAAGAAATACAGCCGGGTGGTGAAGAAACAGGCAGAGCGGCAGTTCGGAGTTGTTTTTCTGGCTCCCGAGGACATTGACGAGGTGAAGACGGGGGATGGCTTTTTCTGGGCATCGGCAGGCAAGCTGGATTTCAAACTTAATGTGTGTATGTATCGATTGCCGCTGCGTAATCTTTCGCTCGATGACTTTGTGGCAGCCCGTGACTCTGTGATGAGGGTTAATATCCCTGGAGGTAGGGACGACCAATGGATGGAGACCGACGGCAGAACGGTCAGTTTCCGACAGCGTCCTGTTGTAGGCGGAAAGGGACAGGTAATGGTGGTGCGCGGACTCTGGGATGTGCGCAACGATGCTATGGGCGGACCATTCGTGGCGTATCTGATAGCAGACGGAAAGTCAGATTCTCTGCTCGTAGCTGAAGGGTTTGCATTTGCTCCGGATGAGAAAAAACGTCCGCTGATACGCGAGCTGGAAGCTGCCCTGCAAACAGTTTCTTTTTGATAGGAATACTCACTTTAGAGTAGAAAAATGTATGCCATGTGAAAAGTTTTATACCTAAAATTTGGTATTTAATTCGAAGTTTGCATATCTTTGCAGCACCTAATAGAAAGGATAAAGGATATTAACATTTTAAAGAATAAACATTATGGCTTACGTAATTAGTGACGATTGTGTAATGTGTGGAACTTGTGCAGGCGAGTGTCCATCAGGTGCTATCTCTGAAGGTGATGGCAAGTATGTAATTGATGCTGATGCATGCGTTGACTGCGGTACTTGCGCAGATGCATGTCCAGCTGGCGCAATCGCTCCAGGTGCATAATTGCAAATTGTAATACACAATTGGTTATAGCGGCAAACTCACAGGGTTTGCCGCTTTCTGTTTTGTAAAAAACGATGACATTATTTTGATATTAGCTTGTTTAGCCGTATCTTCGCGACTAAATAAATATATAACTATGAAACGCATTTTTTTATTTTTCCTTTATGTCGCAGTCTGTTCGTTGAGTGGCTATGCTGTAATAGCAGCCGATAAAATAAACCTTGCCGGTGAGTGGCAGTTCCAGATAGACCGCACAGGAAAGGGCGAGGCTGAAGGCTGGTACAAGCCTGAGATGAAATTCAGCGACAGAATCCTGTTGCCTGGAAGTATGCCCGAACGTCTGAAAGGTGATGATATAAGTGTGAACACCAAATGGGTGGGTTCGCTCTATGACTCCAGCTATTTCTATAATCCTTATATGGCGAAGTACAGAAAGCCCGGGAAGGATATGAAGTTGCAGTTTTTCCTGACTCCAGACAAGCACTATGTGGGCAAGGCTTGGTATCAGAAGCGTTTTACTTTGGCAAAGGGTAAGAAGTCTGTAGATTATGAGTTGTATCTCGAGCGCCCGCACATCGTGAGCAAGGTGTGGATAAACGGACACCTGATTGGCAGTCCGCAGAACACACTCTCTGTGCCTCATGTGTATTATTTCAATAATGAGGTGTTGGACAACAGCGGCGAGAACGTGCTTACTATCTGCATAGATAACGACCCGGAAACAGTGAAGGTGGGTCAGGATTCACACTCTGTAAGCGACCAAACTCAGGGTGACTGGAACGGAATCGTAGGTGATATTTATATCCGACAGGCTAATTATATCGAGAGTGTTCAGGTATATCCCGATGTGGATAAGAAACAGGCAAGGGTGAAACTGGTACTTGATGGCGGGTATGGCAAAGAGAAGGCTACCGTGACAGTTAAGGCTGTAGCATTCAATTCAAGCAAGGAACACAGTGTGACTGCAAAACCTGTGAATGTGACACTTGTTCCCCCTTACCCGACGCCCCTTGACGTTGTGCTCGACATGGGCGACGGCATGTTGCTGTGGGATGAATTCAATCCACAACTGTATGTTCTGAATGTGGAGGTGAAGACAAAGACACAGACTTATAGCAAGGACATCTGGTTCGGTATGCGTAAGATGGAGATCCGCGATAAGATGTTCTACATCAATGACAGGGAGGTGATTTTGAGAGGAACAGTGGAAAACTGCGATTTCCCAAATACCGGTTATCCTCCAATGGATGTAGCTTTCTGGGTTAAGTTGTTTAAGACTTGTAAGAGCTATGGATTAAACCATATGCGTTTCCATACATATTGTCCACCTGAGGCTGCTTTCAAAGCTGCCGACTTGACAGGATTCTACCTGCAGCCCGAGGGACCGTCATGGCCGAACCATGGTGTGAAACTGGGCAGAGGCGAATTTATCGACGAATATCTCTATGTCGAGGGCAAGAGGATTGTAGATGAATACGGCAACCATCCATCATTTACGTTCTTTGCCTTCGGTAACGAACCGGCAGGCAACTGGGTGAAGTGGTCAACTGAACATGTGGCAAAGATAAAGGAATATGACAATCGTCACCTGTACTGCGGATTCTCCGTTGGTGGCGGATGGGCTTGGCAACCAGGTAGCGAGTTTGCTGTGAAGGCTGGTGCACGCGGACTGAACGAATGGAGTAAAAGAGCACCTGAGTCGGTTGTCAACTTCGAAAAGAACATAACGACATACAACGGCAAGGATATGCCTAATACACCAATCACTATGCCGTTTGTAAGTCATGAGACCGGTCAGTGGTGTGCATTCCCTAACTTCGACGAGATAAAGAAATATACTGGTGTGAACAAGGCGAAGAATTTCGAGATATTCCAGGATCTGCTGAGGGATAACGGAATGGCAGGTCGCGGTCGCGATTTCATGCTCGCTTCCGGCAAGCTGCAGGCTCTGTGTTACAAGGCAGAGATAGAACGCACCCTGCGGACTCCTAACTATGCAGGATTCCAGTTGCTGTCAATCAACGACTATTCTGGTCAGGGCACTGCCTTGGTAGGTGTTACGGATGTGTTCTTCGACAATAAGGGATACATAAGCCCAGAGGAATTCCGCGAATTCTGTTCTCCTGTCGTACCGCTTGCCAAGATAAAGAAGTTTACTTATAAGAACTCTGAGACATTTACAGCTGACGTGGAACTGTCGCAGTTCTCAGCTGCAGAAATACCGAATACGGCTGCTCATTGGGCAGTGAATAAAAACGGACAGACCGTAAAGGAAGGTGATTTCCCTGTTCGCAACCTGCCTATAGGATGCAACATAGAACTGGGTCAGGTGAACATTCCGCTGAGCGATATCACCGAGGCTGGCAAATACACATTCGTAGTTACAGTGCCTGGTACAGACGCCAAGAACCACTGGGACTTCTGGGTATATCCCGAGGCTGATGGACTTGCACAGTTGGCAGACAAGAAAACTCAGAAGAAAAATTCGCAGAATGCAGGCCTCTTCGCTTTGCATGCAAACTTCAACGATGTGTATGTTACCGACTCGCTCGATGAACAGGCACAGAAAACCCTGAAGAAGGGGGGTAAGGTGCTTATCTGCGCTGCCGGCAAGGTCAGCTACGGAAAGGAAGTGGTGCAGCAATTCACTCCTGTATTCTGGAATACATCATGGTTCAAGATGCGTCCGCCGCACACTACAGGTATCTTCGTGGAGAACACACATAGCATCTTCGAACTATTCCCTACGGATTATCATAGCGACATGCAGTGGTGGGAACTGGTCAACCGTGCCCAGGTGATGCAGTTTACCGACTTCCCAGCCGACTTCCAGCCGCTGGTTCAGAGTATTGACACTTGGTTCGTGTCACGTAAGATAGGTATGCTGTTCGAGGCAAACGTAGGCAAAGGAAGACTTGTGATGACTACCATGGATCTGGTGCACAATCTCGATACTCGCATCGTGGCAAGGCAGATGCGCTATTCTATTCTCAATTATATGCTCTCTGATAAATTCAAACCACAGTGGACTATAGATCAGCAACGCATAGCAGCCCTCTTCACCAAGGTGGCAGGTAAAGTGAATATGTACACGAAAGACTCGCCCGATGAACTGAAGCCTGCCCTCGACAATTCAATCAAACCTAAGAAATAATCTGATAATACTATATACTATGAAACTAAAATTTTTCACTCTTAACTTTACACTTTTCACTCTTGCGGTAAGCAATGTCTTTGCACAGAGCTACAACTTCTCGTTTGATGGTCGCGACAAGGCTGCCACTCAGGTAAAGCCTACCGATACGTTCAGTGCAGAACGTGGTTACGGTTACGATTTCCAGTACGTAATCGATGAGGCTCGCACCAGGCAGACGAATGACTTCAAACTGAGCGACGGCATATTCTACTTTTCCATAGCTGTGCCCGACGGCAATTACAAGGTAACGGTAACCCTCGGCAGCAAGAAGAAAAAAGCTTCGACTACGGTGCGTGCCGAATCGCGCCGCCTGTATGTGCTTGATGCTGTGACAAAGAAAGGCGAATTCAGGACCTTCTCGTTTGTAGTGAATAAACGAAACACAGAAATCCTCCTGCCTGATGGAAAGAAGGATATTGTAAAATTGAAACGCGACGAGGCAACGGCTCTGCGCTGGGACGACAAGCTGACGTTGGAATTCAACGGAGATGCTCCTGCTTGTTCGCAGGTGAAAATCGAGAAAGTTGACGTTCCTGTAATCTATCTCTGCGGTAACTCTACGGTGGTGGACCAGGACCGTGAGCCTTGGACCAGCTGGGGACAGATTTTCGGATATTGGCTGAACGATGAAATCGCCGTCGCAAACTATGCCCAGAGCGGACTCACGGCTACCAGTTTCTACAATCAGAACCGCCTGAAGAAGATATGTGCACTTGCAAAACCTGGGGATTATGTGTTTATCGAATTCGGACATAACGATCAGAAGGAGAAGAATGCCGGTGCCGGAGCATATTATAATTTCGCCCATATGCTGAAGATTTATGTTGACCAGATTCGCGAGAAGGGTGCCGTGCCGGTATTTTGCACAGCCACTCAGCGTCGTATGTGGGATGGAAACAAAATCAGGGAGACTCACGGAAAGTACCCGGAGGCAATGCGATTCGTAGGCAGGGACCTCAACGTGCCCATCATCGAACTGCACGATATGACCCGCGATATGTTCGAGGCACTCGGATATGAAGACTCTAAGCGTACACTCGTACATTATCCTGCAGGCACATTCCCCAATCAGACTAAGGCATTCGAGGATAATACTCACTGGAATCCCTTCGGGGCATATGAAATCAGTCTGATGGTAGTCAAGGGTATCAAGGACCTCAACCTGCCATTGGTGAAGTATATCAACAGTAACTATCAGGACTATAATCCTGCACAACCACACGATTGGAAGACTTTCCACTGGAGCAACAGTCCGTTCATCGAGATGAAGAAACCAGACGGGAATTGATGGATTACAAGGAATTGAATGAGTCAAGACATTATAGACGTTGCTAATCATTATCTAATAGGCTTTAAACGCAATTATGAAAAATATACTTATAGCAGGAATGCTGACCGTATGCATCGGCATATCAGCAAATACCGGATGGAACGGCCCCGATGCTCTCAAGGTGCCCGTCACACAAGAATCCAAACCTTATGCCCGCTGGTGGTGGCTTGGGTCTGCTGTGGATAAGGCGGGGCTGACTTACAACCTTGAAGAGATGGCTAAGGCAGGCATCGGTGGTGTGGAGATAACTCCCATCTATGGTGTGCAGGGAAATGACAAAAATGAGATTCCTTATCTGTCCCCGAAATGGATGCAGATGCTGAAGCATACAGAGACAGAGGGTAAGCGTTTGGGCATTCAGGTCGATATGGCAACAGGTACAGGATGGCCCTTCGGCGGTCCGCTGGTAAGTGTCGAAGATGCAGCCACCAAGGCTGTGTTTAAGACAGATGGCGGCAAGACCGTTGTCGATGTGGGCAAAACCCGACAGAAGGTGAAACGTGCAGCCCCCGGCGGTGAGGGATTCGTCATCGACCACTTCAGCAGGGGTGCCGTAGCCCGCTATCTGGAACGCTTCGATACGGCATTCGTTAATCAGAATGTGGCGTTCCCCGTGAATTTCTTCAACGACAGTTACGAGGTATATGGTGCAGACTGGACTCCAAACCTGAGAGAGGAGTTTCTGCAGCGCAGACATTATGACCTGTACGAACATCTGAAGCCTTTTGTGACTCCCGACTCGCTCCGTACCGATGAGGATAAGCGCATCCTCTCCGACTATCGCGAAACCCTTGCCGAACTGCTATACGAGAACTTCACTACTCAGTGGACAGAATGGGCACACAGGCATGGATCACTGACACGCAACCAGGCTCATGGTTCGCCGGCAAACCTCCTCGACCTCTATGCTGCCGTGGATATTCCTGAATGTGAGGGATTCGGACTTAGCGACTTCGGTATTCAAGGCCTGCGCAAAGACCCCGCATACACAAAGAAGAACTTCTCCGACATATCTATGCTTAAGTATGCCTCGTCAGGTGCTCATCTGAGCGGTCATCGTCTCACTTCGAGCGAGACCTTCACATGGCTCACAGAACACTTCCGTACCTCGCTCTCACAGTGCAAACCCGACCTCGACCTCTTCTTCATATCCGGCATCAACCATGTCTATTTCCATGGAGCATGCTACTCACCCAGGGATGCCGAATGGCCTGGCTGGCGCTTCTATGCCAGTGTGGATATGTCGCCAAACAACAATTGGTGGACTGCCATGCCTGCCTTCTCGGCATACATACAGCGGTGCCAGTCGATGCTGCAGTGGGGAGAGCCAGACAACGATATCCTCGTCTATCTGCCTTTCTATGATATGATATACGATCAGCCAGGAAGTGTGGCCCTGTTCGATATCCACTCTATGGAGAAACGTGCCCCTAAGTTCATCAACACCGTGCAGACTATCATTAAGGGCGGATATGACGTCGATTATATCAGCGACCGATATGTACAGAAAGATGATGTGACCCGTCGCTATGCAGCCATAATAATACCCGACGTCCGGTTCATGCCGCTTTCTACGGCTATGCGCCTCGACGAAATGGCAGCAAAGGGCTATAAAGTTATCTTCGTGAAGGATTATCCTGTTTCTGTGCCCGGATATGGCAAGAAGGCAGAACAGAAGAAGTTTGACAAGATACTGAAGAACCTGAAGAAGAACACCATCCTGGCTCAGGACTATCAGTCGGCTCTCGAGGCTACCAATGCCCGTGCAGAGTCTATGCGCTCCGTGCAGGGACTCAGTTGCATCCGTCGCAGCAATCCGGATGGCTATCATTACTTCATCTCCAACCTTCAGGGCAAGTATGTTGACAGCTACGTGGAATTGGGTGTGAGAGCAGCTGCAGCAGTATTCTATAATCCGATGAATGGAGACATAACCCGTGCGAAGATTGACGAACAGGGCAGGGTGCGCATTCAGTTGCAGTCGGGCGAGAGCATACTTCTGCGTACGTTCAATACGGAGAATTCCGTGGCTGCCGCCCTGCCTGTCCACAGGTACTATAACAGTCTCGACTATCGTGCTACGCAGCTCACTGACTGGACACTCTCGTTCAAGACAGCTGCACCTGTGCCAATCACGAAGACATGGCAGATGGCTATGCCTAAGTCGTGGACGGAACTGGGCGACTCGCTCTGCAACGAAACCATGGCTACGGGCTGCTACAAGACAGTTTTCCGCATGGGCAAGATACAACCGGGCAGTGCCTTCATACTTGATTTGGGTGACGTGCGCGAGTCGGCACGTGTCATTCTGAACGGCAAGGACCTGGGAACTCTCTTCTCTGTGCCATACCGCATCGACATCACCTCCGGGCTTAAGGAAGGTGATAACACTCTCGAGGTCGAAGTGAACAATCTGCCTGCCAACCGCATCGCAGCCCTCGACCGCAAGGGAGTGAAGTGGCGTAAGTTCAAGGAAATAAACGTGGTTGACCTGAACTACCATAAGGACCTCTACGACAAGTGGACACCTGTCCTCTCGGGACTTTGTTCGCCTGTGAAGATTATTCCTGCAGTGCTGGAATGACATTTTAGGAAAAATGCGTACATTTGCGAAACTTTAGTTAAAACATAAAATAAACAATTATGGGATTAATGGAATCTATCATTGCGCGTGCCAAGTCAAATAAGCAGCGCATAGTGCTCCCTGAATCACTCGAGGAGCGTACCATTACTGCTGCCGACAAGTCGTTGGCTGATGATCTGGCCGACATCATACTGATCGGAAACCGTCAGGCTATCCTCGACAAGGCTGCAGAACTGGGACTGAAGAACATTGAGAAAGCTACTATCATCGACCCTGCTACCAGCGAGAAGACAGAACAGTATGCCCAACTGCTGTTCCAATTGCGCCAGAAGAAGGGAATGACTATCGAAAAGGCTCGCGAGCAGGTGCTCGACCCGCTCTATTTCGGTTGTCTCATTATTAAGAGCGGTGATGCAGACGGACAGATAAGCGGTGCCCTCTCTACTACGGGCGACACCCTGCGCCCTGCACTCCAGATTATCAAGTGCTCTCCTGGCATAACCTGCGTCAGCGGTGCTATGCTCCTCATCACGCAGACCCCTCAATATGGCGAAGACGGAATACTCGTCATGGGCGATGTGGCAGTAACTCCTATGCCCGATGCTGCACAGCTTGCTCAGATTGCTGTATGCACAGCACAGACAGCCAAGTCTGTTGCTGGTTTCGCAGATCCGCGTGTAGCCATGCTTTCATTCTCAACGAAGGGAAGTGCAAAGCACGAAGTAGTTGACAAGGTAGTCGAGGCAACCCGTCTTGCAAAGCAGCTCGATCCGTCGCTTAAGATTGAGGGTGAACTGCAGGCCGATGCAGCCCTTGTTCCGAGTGTGGGTCAGAAGAAGGCTCCAGGCAGCGAGATAGCGGGCAAGGCAAACGTACTCGTAGCTCCGAACCTCGAAGTCGGTAATATCGGTTACAAACTCGTTCAGCGTCTGGGCAATGCCGATGCCATCGGTCCTATCCTTCAGGGTATCGCCCGTCCTGTAAACGACCTAAGCCGCGGCTGCTCAGTTGACGACATCTACAAGATGGTAGCCATCACCGCCTGTCAGGCAATGGACGCAAAATAAAATAAAGTTTAAAAATAAAGTTTAAAATTAAAAGTTAATAGTGAAAAGTGAAAAATCTAAGTTTCATTAGATTGTGGTGAAAATTGCCGGAAATATATGTATCAAAATGAGAAATCCCCCCTTTCTGCAAAAACTGCTGCTTTTGCTAAAAGGATTATTAAGATGGTTAAATACATGCACAGAGAGAAGGATAAGTCCCTTGCTACTATATATACCCAAATCTTACGTTCAGGTACATCAATTTCAGCAAATATCGGCGAATCTCAATATGCACAAAGTCCTGCTGATTTTATAACCAAATTACATATTTCATTGAAAGAGGCAAACGAAACACGCAGATGGCTAAATATGCTTCTTGATGGAGATTGTTTGACCGAAAAACAGTTCGAAAGTCTTGATAAGGATTTGGGCGAAATAATTGCAATGTTGGTTTCATCTTTGAATACTTGTAAACGTAATATGTCGGTTGTTGTAAAATAACACAATAGTATACTTGTAGTAAATTAGATTTTTCACTTTTAACTATTCACTATTCACTAATAATAATAATAATGAAGAAAATTCTTGTACTGAACTGTGGAAGCAGTTCCATTAAATATGCTCTGTACGACATGACCGATCAGTCGGTCATCACTTCTGGCGGTATCGAGAAAATCGGACTACCGGACTCATTCCTCAAACTGAAATACAACGGGGAGAAGATTCAACTCGACCGTCCTATCGCTGAACACACTGCCGGTGTTCAGTTCATCTTTGAAGTGCTCACGACTGGCAAGTATGCCGTTTTGAAGTCGCTCGACGAACTCGACGCAGTAGGTCACCGTATGGTACACGGAGGAGAGAAATTCAATAAGTCGGTGCTCCTCACTCCAGAAGTGATGGAAGCCTTCGCAGCCTGCAACGACCTCGCTCCGCTTCACAACCCCGCAAACATAAAGGGTGTGAACGCAGTGACAGCCCTGCTGCCTAACATCCCTCAGGTGGGTGTATTCGATACAGCCTTCCATCAGACCATGCCCGACTACGCATTCATGTACGCCCTGCCATATGAGCTATATGCCAAGTACGGAGTGCGCCGTTACGGATTCCACGGAACCAGCCACCGCTACGTCAGTCAGCGCGTATGCGAATTCCTCGGCGTAAAACCTGAGGGCAAGCGCATCATCACCTGCCATATCGGCAACGGAGCTTCTATTGCAGCCGTTAAGGATGGTAAGTGTGTTGATACCAGCATGGGACTCACTCCGCTCGAAGGTCTTATCATGGGTACTCGTTCAGGCGATATCGACGCCGGAGCCGTTACATTCCTCATGGACAAGTTGAACCTCGACACAAAGGGCATCAGCAACCTGCTCAACAAGAAATCCGGTCTTGCCGGAGTCAGCGAACTCTCAAGCGACTTCCGCGACATCCTGGCTGGTATCGAGGCAGGCAACGACAAGGCTCGTCTGGCAAAGGAAATGTACTGCTACCGCATCAAGAAATACATAGGTGAATATGCTGCTGCCATGGGTGGTGTGGATATCATCCTCTTCACAGGCGGAGCAGGCGAGAATCAGTGGGAAGTACGTGAAGGTGCTACCGAAGGTCTCGAATTCATGGGCGTGAAGATGGACGAAAAGAAAAACCGCAGTTGCCGTGCCAAGGAAGCCATCCTCAGCGCCGACGACTCAAAGGTAACCGTCTGCTGCATCCCGACCGACGAGGAACTGATGATTGCACTCGACACACTCGAACTGACAAAGTGAACACCTCTCACCTCTCACTCCTGACTCATGGGAAAAATAATCATTGCCGGTATAGGGCCGGGCAGTAAAGATGACATAACCCCTGCCGTACTCTCTGCAATAGAGCAGGCAGATGTAGTTGTGGGGTATAAGTATTACTTCCAATTCATCAAAGAATATGTAAAACCGGGGTGCGGGTGCGTTGACACCGGAATGAAGAAGGAACGTGAACGTGCCGAAGAAGCATTCCGGTTGGCAGAGCAGGGAAAGGTGGTAGTGGTAATCTCATCGGGCGATGCTGGAATATACGGAATGGCTCCGCTGATTTATCAGATGAAACAGCAGGAGCGTATGTCAGATGTCGAAATCTGTACTCTGCCTGGCATCTCAGCCTTTCAGAAAGCAGCATCGCTCCTGGGAGCACCGCTCGGTCATGATACGTGCATCATCTCCCTTTCCGATCTGATGACACCTTGGTCGGTTATCGAGAAACGCATCCAGGCAGCTGCCATGGGAGACTTTGTCACAGCCATCTACAATCCCAAATCGCACGGACGGTATTGGCAACTCTATCGTCTCGTGGAATTATTCTTGCAGCAGCGCAGTGGCGATACTCCCGTGGGATATGTGCGTCAGGCAGGACGTGACGAGCAGGAGATTAAATTGACCACCCTTGCCGGGTTCGACCCCGAGGATGTGGATATGTTCACTGTCATTCTGATTGGTAACTCGCAATCGTATATTGCTGACGGGAAATTCATAACCCCCCGTGGCTACTATCGTGAGCAGTTGCAAGATGAAATGAAACCCGGTCAGTCCATCATGACGGAAAGTTTCCGTACCATTCTCTCCGAGATGCAACATCCAGATGTACCCATACAGCGGCTCTGGCCTCTGCTCCATGCCATACACACTACGGCCGATTTCGGTATGGAACAGACTCTGTGGATGGACGACCGCGCAACAGAGATTATATATAAAAAGATAACGGACGGAACGCTCCGGCACATCGTCACCGATGTCACGATGGCTGCGAGCGGTATTCGCAAAGGGGCTTTAGACAGACTGGGCATTCAGGTACACTGTTATATCAATGACCCTCGTTCCAGACAGATGGCTGACGAGAAAGGCATCACCCGCAGTCAGGCCTGTATGCGACTGGCAGCCGAAGAACACCCCGATGCCCTCTATGTGTGCGGTAATGCGCCGACGGCACTTTTCGAAATATGTGATCTGGTGCGTATGGGCAAGCTGCATCCTGCCGGAATCATTGCTGCTCCTGTAGGGTTTGTACATGTATGCGAGAGCAAACATGCCGTCAAGACATTAAAGCAGATACCCAAAATCATCGTTGAGGGCAGAAAGGGGGGGAGCAACCTTGCTGCCACCCTTTGTAATGCAATACTTACCTTCGACGACGCAGACGGGCTCAGACCGGGACGGGACTTATGAGATTCATCGTTATAGGCATAACAGACAATCCCGAGCCGTTCTTTCCGCCCGAGGTGTTGGAGGTGATACGCAGGGGGAAAGTATTTTCAGGTGGAAAGCGCCATCATGAGATAGTTTCCCGTTTCTTGCCCGTTGATGCCGAATGGATCGACATCACCGTTCCCCTCGATGCAGTCTTCGGGCAGTATCGTGTTCTGAGTCAGGAATCCGATATACAGAAAATCGTAGTTTTTGCCAGTGGCGACCCTTTGTTCTATGGCTTTGCCAACGTCATCCGGCAGAGGATTCCTGATGCAGAAGTTATAGTATATCCTACGCTGAACTCCCTTCAGATGCTTTCGCACAGGTTGCTAATGCCAAGTCACGACATGAGAATCGTCTCACTGACGGGGCGTCCTTGGCATGAATTTGACAGGGCACTCATCGAAGGAGCCCCGAAGATTGGTGTGCTTACCGACCGAGAGCACACCCCCTCTGCCATAGCCCAACGTATGCTCGATTATGGTTATAAGAACTATACTGTCAATGTAGGCGAACGTATGGGGAATCCCAATGAAGAGAAAGTGACCACACTCAGTCTTGCAGCTGCCATGGGAAAGACCTTTTCCATGCCCAACTGCGTAATCTTGTGCAGGGAAGGTTTATGGCACACCAGACCGTTCGGACTGCCGGATGCAGAATTCTCCCTGCTCGACGGTCGTGAGAAGATGATTACCAAGATGCCCCTTCGTCTTCTGACACTCCAGGCTCTGGAACTGCGCACAAGGCAGACATTGTGGGATATAGGATTTTGCACTGGAAGCATTTCCATCGAGGCACGTCTTCAGTTCCCACATCTTCACGTCTGCAGTTTCGAGATTCGTCCGGAATGTGAAGCGATCATAAACGAGAATGCCCGTCGGTTCGGTGTCCCCGGCATAGATATACATACAGGCGATTTCCTCATGGCAGACATAGCCTCACTACCCCGTCCCGATGCTGTATTCATCGGCGGACACGGTGGCAGACTAAGGGAAATCATGCAACACGTCCTCACGGTCTTGTCCCCCGGCGGACTGATAGTGATGAATAGCGTAGTGGCTCCGAAGGTCCTGACCGATAGCCACCGTCTTTGGGATGAGGCTTGCACCGACTTAGGACTCATACAAGAACCGCCCATGAGAATAATACTCAACGACAATCATCCTATAACCATATTAAAATGCAGAAAAAGAGAATAGCCATTGTCCAGACCGGTGATGCTGGAGTTGGAATTGCTACGATATTGAAAATAGAGTTGGGCGCCGTTATCATAGAACGTTCAAAGGTCCAGACACAGTGGTCCGGGTATGATGCTTTCATATTTATAGGAGCGATGGGAATCTGTGTGCGAACCATTGCCCCTCTTGTGGATGACAAGCACAGTGACCCTGCCGTAGTCTGTATAGACAGTATGGGACTGAACGTAATCTCCGTACTTTCCGGACATATAGGTGGAGCCAACGACCTGACTCGGGAAATTGCAGGGATTATCGGTGCACACGACGTGATAACCACTCAAAGCGACAATGCCGGACTATGGGCACTCGACACCCTTGAGAAACGTTTCGACTGGCCCGTAGCCAGTGAGATAGAAGACATGAACGACTGCATCTTCGCCTTCGTAAACCGTCAGCCCACAGCCCTTCTGCTTGAAGTTCGCGATGAGGGAACAGACTACCTGGAGGCTACTAAGCCTGAACACGTAACCATTATTGACAGTATCGAAGAGGCTGACCCCGGGAAATACAAGTTGCTCATTATCGTATCTCCATTCAAGCGTTATGCGCCACAGGGAATGCTCGAACTGCATTTCGTGCCGATGGTAGGTACTATCGGTTTCGGCTTGGCACACCACCCCCAGGACTATTATTCCATATACGACGAGATAGACGAAACATTTGCCGCTATGGGCGTGCTGCCCTGTTCCCATCGCTATTGCACCATCGACGTGAAGGCCGACGAACCCTTTGTCGAAATGCTTACGGACGAATTTGGAGAAGAGGTCGTTTTCTTCACAGCCGACCAACTCTCCAGGGTCAGTGTGCCTCATCCCAGCGAAACCGTAGCAAAGCATGTGGGTACTCCAAGTGTGTGTGAAGCCGCTGCCATACTCGGATCCAACCACGGCAAACTTATCATTCCCAAGGTGAAGGGGAGCAGCTGGACTGCTGCACTCGCCATCGACGAAAAACATCTCAGAACAAAACACGGGCATATCGAAATAGTCGGAGCCGGACCGGGTGCCCCCGATCTTGTGAGTGTACGAGGCAGGAAAATGCTTGAGAAAGCCGACCTTATATTATATGCCGGTTCGCTTGTCCCAAAGGCTCTGACCGAATGTCACAAGCCAGGAGCAGTAGTTAGGAGCAGTGCCGACATGACCCTCGAAGAGCAGTGTCAACTGATGAAGGAACACTACGACCGCAATCACTTCATAGTCCGTCTGCATACCGGCGACCCCTGTATCTTCGGTGCCATTCAGGAACAGATGGCATTCTTTGACCGGCACGGCATGTCCTACCACATCACTCCCGGAATCAGCAGTTTCCTTGCTGCAGCAGCCGAACTGAGGAGTCAGTTCACCATTCCAGAGCGTACCCAGACCATAATCCTCACTCGTGGCGAGGGGCGTACACCTATGCCGCAGAAAGAACAACTCCACCTGCTTGCCAGAAGTCAGAGTACCATGTGCATCTTCCTCTCTGCAGCCATAGTAGATGACGTACAGAGAGAACTACTGCAGGAATACCCCGAAGACACCCCCGTCGCCGCCTGTTACCACCTGACGTGGCCCGACCAGAAAATCTATCGCGGCACTCTGAAAAATCTGGTTGATATTGTTCGTGACAATAAGCTCACGCTTACTACGATGCTTGTGGTGGGCGAAGCCATCGACAACCGTCAGGGGCTGTCCGAACTCTACGACAAGCATTTTACCCATCTCTTCCGTAAGGGTACAGACTAACCCCCCCATGATACTCGTATTCGGAGGAACCACAGAAGGACGCAAAGCGGCAGAAGTGCTGGAAGAAGCTGGAAGGCAGTACTTCTACAGCACCAAGACTGGTGAACAGACCATCAGCCTGCACTACGGCATACGTACCGACGGGACAATGGACAGGCATGCCATGCAGCGATTCTGTGCCGACCACGGCATACTACTCATTATAGATGCTGCCCATCCCTTCGCTTCCGCGCTCCATCAGACCATAGCCGAAGTGACGAAGGCATTGCAGATTCCTGTCGTGCGATACGAAAGAATTTATCCACCGCGAGCGGACGATATCACATGGATTGACGATTATACTCAGGTGCCATCCGACCTTCATACGCTGTTAGCTACTACTGGTGTGCAGAGTATTTGGAAACTGAAATGGCTGGAGACGAAAGGTGTGCACGTATTCTATCGTATCTTGAACCGCGAAAGTTCCATACGCATAGCCCACCAACAGGGTGCCACTGACGACCGCCTCTGTTTTTATGAAGACGGTAATACTATCGATGTTGATGCTGATGCCATTCTGCTTAAGGAAAGCGGACTGTCTGGAGGCTTTGTGGAAAAGGTTGAAGCTGCAAGGAAGAAAGGTATGCGCATCATAGCCCTCAGACGACCAGAACTTTCATCTTCCGATTTTCAATTTTCCACTATTGTTGATGGTCCTCATGGATTACGAAGAGCCGTTGAAAAGCTCCTGCCCGAGTTCTACCCGCTGCATAGTGGACTGACAACAGGCACTTGTGCCACTGCTGCCGCCATTGCTTCAGCGATAAGACTGACCACGGGGCAGACACCTCCCGAGGTTCCTGTTCTCTTGCCCGATGGCGAGACCATCCATGTTGCGGTTGGGTATGGCGACGGCTATGCCTACTGCACGAAGGATGCGGGCGACGATCCCGATGTGACTAATGGTATAGAGGTGAGGGCAAGCGTCCGGTTCAGTGACCATTTTGAAATTGTAGGAGGTGAAGGAGTGGGACGTATAAAATTACCAGGCTTTGATTTTCCCCCAGGTGAGGCTGCTATTAATAAATCACCTCGTGAGATGATGCGAAACAATATCCCGGGTAACCTGTGCATCACGATTTCTGTGCCTCAGGGTGCGGAAATAGCAAAACGCACCTTCAACCCGCGACTGGGTATCGAGGGGGGCATATCCATCATCGGAGTCTCCGGTATCGTGAAACCTTTCTCCGAAGAGGCTTTTGTCGAAAGCATACGTAAATGTATGACTATAGCCCAAGCCAGCGGTGCCGACAGAGTAGTGATAAATAGCGGAGCGAAAAGCGAAGACTATCTCAGGTCGCTCTATCCCGAATTGCCCTCTCAGGCATTCGTGCAGTATGGTAACTATATCGGAGCGACACTCCGGATAGCTGCAGAACTTGGAATAGGGAAAGTCACACTCGGACTCATGCTTGGTAAAGCCGTAAAACTCGCGGCAGGCAACCTCGACACTCATAGTCGCAAGACTACCATGGACACAGAATTCATTCGCCAGATGCTCCGACAGGCACACATAAATATTGACATCAGCTCCATTACTCTTGCCCGGCAACTTTGGGAAATCATACCCGCCTCACAGATTCCGGACTTTGTATCCGTAGTCATACGACACTGTAACGAACATTGCAAACCGCTCTTGCCCTGCGGCAGGCTCACAATATTGCTCATTGACGATAACGGAAAGATATATGCACTATAAAGACCTGTTCATAGACCTCGACGACACAATCTACGACACCTACAACAATGCCAATGTCGCCCTGAAAGAAACCTTCGGGGAATTTCATCTCGAACGCTACTTCCCCGATTCCGAGACATTCTACGATGCCTATTGGACCACCAACATCGACCTGTGGAGCCGTTATGCCAAAGGCGAAATAACTCGCGACTATCTTATCGTGGAGCGTTTCCGCCGCCCGCTTAGTACAGGCATCGGACTCCGTGTCACCCCGCAGCTCTGTCTTGATATAAGCAATGCATTTCTCGATAACTGTTCCACTAAATCTGCTGTTGTACCCGGAGCACACGAACTGATGGACTACCTTCGGGAAAAAGGTTATCGGATGCACCTATGCAGCAACGGATTCCATGAGATTCAATACAAAAAACTCTCTGCTTCTGGACTGCGCGACTACTTCGATACTGTCATCCTCAGCGAAGATGCGGGAGCAAACAAACCCTCGTCCCTCTTCTTCGATTACGCACTGACCACCTCCGGAGCAAATCCGGAACAAACACTTATGATCGGCGACAACATCCAGACCGACATCAAGGGTGCGCTGAATGCAGGCATCGACGCCTTGCTCTTCAACCGATGGGGAACAGACCTCAGCGAAAGCACCGTAACCCCGACCTACGTGGTTAATGCCTTAGGGGAAATACAAAACATACTGTAACCCCGGCTATTCAGCCTCGTTCCTCCTTCCTCCGAAAATGATTGCTGCAACCACCGGAGCACCTACCAAAGCCGTTACACTATTCACTGGCAGAGCACCCTCGAAACCAGGCATACGGGCTATCAGATTGCAGAATAAAGCCAAAACAGCCCCACACAGAGCCGTAGCCGGCAACAGGATGCGATGGTCTGACGTGCGGAACACACTCCGTGTCAGGTGCGGCACAGCCATGCCGATAAACATAATCGGACCGCAATAAGCCGTTACTATAGCAACCAGAATACCGCTGCTCACGATTATCATCATGCGTGCACGCCGTATGTTCAAACCCAGATTAGAGGCGTAGTTATCTCCCAGCTGCATAAGATTCAATGGTTTCACCAACAGACAGGCTAACGGCAGCAGAATACACATCTGAATGATGAAAAACACCATCTCATCACCCGACACCCTGGAAAACGACCCAAGTCCCCACACCACGAATGCCTTCACATCCTCCTCGGGTGAAAGAAACTTCATCACCCCGATTACAGCATTTGCCAGATAACCTATCATCACGCCGATTATCAGCAACGTGACATTCCCGTTCACCTTTCCCGACACCCACAGAATAAGCAATAGCACAGCCAACGCACCTATGACGGCGGCCACGCTCATGGCAGCATCGCCAAGATAACCCAGTCGCGAGAGAGCCACACCGCCGACACGTCCAGACAGCAGTACAACGAATGCAACACCCAGCGCCGAACCATTACTGATACCCAATACGGAAGGACCGGCCAGAGGATTGCGGAACACAGTCTGCATCTGAAGACCGCTGACTGCAAGTCCGGCTCCGGCTACCACGGCGGTCAACGCCTGAGGCAGACGGCTGCTGAAAACAATATTCGTCCATATCTCATTAGAATTGTCTCCCATTAAAATGCGGCAGACCTCGCCCGTCGGAATGTTGACAGACCCTATCATAAGATTTACGGCAACCAGAGCCAGAATGGATACAACTAACCCTATGAACAGAGAGTACGTTTTCATTTCAGTAACCTATAGTAAGTTGGTGTATAATCAGATTCAACAAGATCGGGGTGAAAGATGGCTACGAAATCCTTAAGCAACACATCAGGTTGTACGGGCGCAATCTCATAATACGGCTGTTTCTTCATGTTGCAGTAAATAACCTTCCTCTCTCTGAAAGACTTGAATAGTTCGTTACGCGGTTCAGATGCGCTTAATGCATCATAGGAGAAATCCCCGGGGAAACTATTCAGTATGCGCCAATAATCAGCCTTCGCAGCGAGAGAATACATCCTTTCAAATTCCAGATTCTCTCCTGCGGTTTCTTCGTCATCTATGACATACTTCGCTCCAGCGTCACGGAATATCTGCGCCAGATAATTCTTCCCGCCAACAGCATGCCACGTTCCGCTATGCATTTCACCGCTGAAGACCGTGGGTAGAGACATATCGGTTACTGCGTCTTGAACCTTTGCTTTCAGTTCGTTATAGCGCTGCTCGATGCCATTGAAAATATCCTCTGCCTCTCGTTCCTTTCCTATGAACATGCCTACGAACTTAATCCATTCTGCCTGACCCAGGGGGGTGAGTTCCTTGTATCCCAGATGCGGAACCAGAGTGATTCCCGATTCCTTGATGGGTTCGTAGCCTCCACGCTTGAATGGAGATATGAAAATGATGTCTGGATTGGCAGCCAATACCATTTCTGTGTCGAAATTACCCTCCATTCCTATCTTGACTATTTGCCGGTTCTTGACCCGTTCGAGGATGTCCTTGTTGAACATGTTCTTTGTGCCAGTTATGCCTTTTACCACATCGTGGGCATTAAGAATGGTGAAATTCGACAATTGCAGCGAGGTCATGCAGATTGTCCGGGTAATAGGTACTACGACTTTCGTGTATCCGTCAGGAACTGTCGCATCGGTTGAATGTACCAAGGCAAAATGATCGTGAGTGCCGACATCTACCAGACGTATGTCTGCAGAATCGTGAACACAGAATCCTGTGGCATATTTTACATTAACGGCGGCGAGTGTGTCGGACTCTGTATCGAGAGAGTCTTGCGACTTTGCATTTCTACCTGCGCAGGCACAAAGCAGGGCGGATAGGATTAAAAAGAGGACTGTTTCCTTCATCATTTCAGTAGATTTTCTTTTCTGGCTGCAAAATTACTAAATATATTTTGTACTTTTGTATGCAAAATTAGACAATATGCACACTGACAGTCTTCATTTACATTGGTACGATCGCATTTGGGCTGCGTTTATTTTCTTTACGCGGCTTCCTTTATGGCGTCTTTATGAACCTCCTAAGGAGAGTTATAAGAGTGTGGTTGAGTTCTGGCCTCTGACGGGGTGGATAACGGGCGGTCTGATGGCTTTGACGCTGTGGGGGTGCAGCATGTGTCTGCCATATACCGTAGCTGTGCTGTTGGCTGTCGTGGCGCGTCTTCTCGTTACCGGTGCTTTGCATGAAGACGGGTTGGCTGATTTTATGGACGGTTTCGGCGGAGGCGGTTCCGATAGGGAGCGTATCCTTGCCATAATGAAGGATTCGCATATAGGAACCTACGGAGTCATTGGACTGACAGTCTATCACCTTCTGCTCGTTGCAGCACTTCTTTCTCTTCCGCCGACTATGGCTGCTATGGCAATCATGGCTGCCACCCCTTACTCTAAGATGGTGTCGGCACCGCTTATTATTATGATGCCATACGCCCGCAGGGAGGAGAAAGCAAAAACGAAGATGATCTATCGGAAGATTAGTTGGCAGGCAGGTCTCAGTCTTACTGTTCAGGGTTTGTTGCCTATGGCTTTGTTCCTTTGGTATTCGCATCTGCCGTGGGAGATGGTCGTTTCTGTACCCTGTGTCGTTATGTATTTCCTTTATATGTTTATCAACGGTAAGATTCATGGTTATACGGGCGACTGCATGGGTGCGGTGTGTCTGTTGACTGAGTTGTCCGTATATATAGTATTGTGTGCCCTATGAGACGTATTATTTTGATTACAGGCGGTCAGCGTTCCGGCAAGAGCGTCAAGGCAGAGAGGATGGCTCTCGGTCTGTCGAAGACCCCAGTATATGTTGCTACGGCGCATATCTGGGATGACGAGTTCAGGGAGCGCGTACGAATACATCAGGAGCGGCGCGGACCGCAGTGGACCAATATAGAGGAGGAAATCCATCTGAGCCGTCACGACCTGACAGGACGTGTTGCGGTCATCGATTGTGTTACGCTCTGGCTTACGAATATTATTTCTGCCGGGAATCCGACGCTTGATGTCGCACATTGCCTGGAATTGGCAAAGAAAGAGTTTGATGCGTTTACGGCACATGACGGCACGTATATCTTCGTTACAAACGAGATAGGGCTTGGCGGTGTTTCCGACAATGCGCTGCAACGTAAGTTTACCGACCTTCAGGGTTGGATGAATCAGTATATAGCCGCTAATGCCGACGAGGTAATCCTCATGGTCAGCGGAATAGAATTAAGAATAAAATGAAGACATTCGACATACATCCTACAGACAAATCGCTCGAAGGTGCCATCTGGCAGAAAATCGACAATCTGAACAAACCAAAGGGGGCTCTTGGACGGCTTGAAGAACTTGCCGCTCAGGTGTGTCTTATCCAGCACACGCTGTCACCCTCAGTCGCCCATCCCTGTCATCTGCTCTTAGGCGCCGATCATGGTATCGAGCGCGAAGGGGTCAGTGTCTCTCCGCGTGAAGTGACGTGGCAGCAGATGCTGAATTTCACCCGTGGCGGAGGCGGTGTCAATATGTTTTGCCGCCAGCATGGTTTCAAACTTCGCATCGTCGATGTAGGGGTGGATTATGATCTCTCTTCCTGCCCTGGGATAATCAATCGGAAGATAGACCGCGGCACGGGGAATTTTCTTTATGAACCTGCCATGAGTGACGATCAGTTCAATCAGGCAATTCAGATTGGCAGCGACCTGGTTGATGACTGCATAGGAGAGGGGTGCCGTCTGCTTAGCATCGGTGAGATGGGCATAGGAAACACGTCTCCGTCGAGTATCTGGATGTGCTTGTTCGGTGATGTTCCGCTTCGTGAATGTGTCGGTGCGGGTGCAGGACTTGGCAGTAGTGGTATTCGTCATAAGTATGAGGTTCTGAGGCGTGCTGTGGAAAACTATAAGTGCCGTTTCGGACAGGATGGGGCGACCGATGTAGTCCGTTGCCTGTCTTATTTCGGCGGTTTCGAGATGGTCGCTGCCGTTGGGGCTATGCTCAGGGCTGCCGAACGGCATCTGGTGCTGCTGATCGACGGGTTCATTATGACGGCATGCGCTCTGGCTGCTATCCGTCTTTATCCGGCATCGCAGGATTATATGATTTTCACTCATTCAGGAGATGAAAGCGGGCATAAGATGATGCTCGACATAGTTAATGCAAAACCCTTGCTCTCTTTGGGCTTGCGACTTGGAGAGGGAACAGGAGCTCTCTGTGCCTTCCCGATCATCGATTCGGCTGTCAGGATGGTGAACGAAATGAATAATTTCCAGAATGCAAATATTACGAAGTATTTCTGATATTTGCAGTATAATTAAAGGTGTAGAAGTGTGATTGTTAGAATCATCAGTATCTCAGCCGTTCGGTTCACTCGTACGGCTTTTTTCATGTCCTCGGTGGATAGGGGTCTGTCGTTCTCGCCTATATATGGTTTGTCGAAGAGTTGTCCGAAATAGTAATGCGGACCTCCGAAACGGCAGTTCAGCAGACCTGCCAGTGCTGCTTCGGGGTATCCGCTGTTAGGCGATGCGTGTTTGCGTCCGTTCTTAAATACAAAGGTTATCAATGACCACTTCCCCCTGACTGCGACTTCGGGTAATACCATCAGCAAGGCTGTGAGGCGGGCAGGGATATAATTGGCGATGTCATCAATCCTTGCTGCCCAACAACCGAATTCCCGATAGCGTTCGGTTCTGTACCCTATCATCGAGTCGAGTGTGTTCACCATTTTGTATGCCAGCATACCGGGCGTGCCCAATATGGCAAACCAGAACAGGGGGGCTATCACGCCGTCGGAGAGATTCTCTGCCAGGGTCTCGAGTGCTGCCGTGCGCACTTCCTGTGCCGACAGTTCTTTGGTGTCGCGACCTACGATGCGTGCCACTTGCCGCCGCCCTTCGTCCAGTGAGCGATCGAGTGCGAGAAATACCTCGCGGACTTCCCGAATCAGAGTCGTTCCTGCCAGACAGTAGAAGATGATTACGGCATCGAGAATCATTCTGAATTGGGTGTTGAAAATTGAACACAAATGCCTGAGCATCCATGTTGCTGTGAAAACGGATATGATTAGGAATATAGCTGTAAATGCACCCTTTGTCTTTCTGCCTGTTCCTTTGTTCAGCCGGTGCTCGAATGCGGCAATGGCTTTTCCGAACCACACGATGGGATGGGGCAGCCATGAGGGGTCGCCCATCAGAAGGTCGAGTGTCCAACCCGCGAGCAGGGGTAATATGACTGACGTACAGTTATCCATTTTTCTGTTTTACGAATAAGTTGATGGCACTGACTAAAGCGTCGTTCTCGTGCGGTGTCTGTGATGCGATGCGGAAATGCCGGGTAGTTAGTCCCTTGAAGTTCGATGCGTCGCGAATCAGAATATGGTGTTCCTGTGCAAGAAAGTCCTTCAGTTCGGCTGCGGTGTGATGCTGCATTTTACAGAGGAAGAAATTAGTGTCCGAGGGACTTGTGGTTATGTGTCCCGACTGTTGTAGCAGGTCTTGCAGGCGTCGTGCCTCTTTCAGGTCGGGACGGCACATCAGTTCGTCGTGCTGCAGCAGGAATTTGCCTGCCTCTATTGCCAGCGAGGATACGCTCCAGGGGTGTATGTGCCTGCGTAGCTGGCGGGTGAGGCTTTCGTGTCCGGTTATATATCCTAATCGCAAACCGGGTATGCCGTATGTCTTTGCCGTGGAGTGTATCTGCAGGGAGTATGGTGTGCGGCATCCCCATTGCGGCGACATTACGTGCTCGACTGTGTAGTCTTCGTAGCTCTGGTCTAGTACCACTAAACTGTATTTTTCCATCATGCGGTCGATGTGGTTCTGGTCATATACCTTTCCGGTCGGGTTGTTCGGATTGCATAGCCACAGCATGCTGCCGTTCCGCTTTCCGCCTGTCTGAATATCTAAGGCTGTGGCGCTGCGGGGGTACATGTTGCAGGCATCCTCGTATTCACTGAATGTGGGTGTGGGGATGACAGGGTGCATGCCGAAAGTCTGTGCAATGAGATAGATTGCCTCTGTAGCTCCGTTGGTCACTATTACCTGTTCGGGACTGATTCTGTGGCGCTCTGCTATCACTGCCTCCAGCGACCATGCTTCGGGTTCGGGGTAGTGGCCGATGAGTTCCGGATGGCTGGCGAGGTGAGTCATCAGTGCCTGATGGCTGTCGTGGACACAGATGTTCGATGAGAAGTCTGATCTGATGTCCTTGTATCTGTATTTGTCGTCGCCGTGCCCTTCAATCATTGTCTGTGAGTATTTTGTATATACGGTCCATATCTACATACTGCCGCACGTGGTCGGCAAGCCGGTCGTACTGCTCTTGCTTGAAGTCTTCAATGCTTTGTGTGCCGGATGCGGTGCTTTGAGTCTTGAACGGTTTCAGAAGATAGTCGATGACGGGCTGGTTGTCGAGCAGACCGTGAATGTAGGTGCCGATGCAGTGGTCTGTGGTGAGTATCTGCTCTTCGGTGGTGCTGAGTCCCTGGTGTATCTCGTAACCCTGACACTGCTGTCCGTTGAACTCGAACGTGACTTGCCGCGTGGTCTTGGTCGGAAGCATCGTGGTACGTATGGGCAGGAGTCCCAAACCGGGCATGCAGGCTATGTTTCCCTCGATTCCATCGGGGTCTTCCACCATTTCTCCCAACATCTGGTATCCGCCGCAAATGCCTACGATGGTCTTTCCGTTTCGGTGTGCCCGCTGTATGGAGGCGGCACAGCCGTTGCGCCGCAGTTCCGTCAGGTCGTCGATTGTGGCTTTTGTGCCGGGCAGGATGATGATGTCTGAATGCTCCAGGTCAGCTGTGTTGTTTGTGTAGAAAAGGTTGACTCGCGGGTCGCGCTCCAGGGTGTCGAAGTCGGTGTAGTTGCTGATATGGCGCAGCAGTACTACTGCTATGTTCACCTTGCCTTCGGTCAGTTGGCGGTGCTTCTGACTGAGTGCCACGCTGTCTTCTTCCTCTATGTATATATCCTTGTAGTAGGGTACTACACCCAGAACTGGCAGTCCGCAGATGTCCTCCATCATCTTCCTGCCTTCTTCGAACAGGCGCATATCGCCGCGGAACTTATTGATGATGATGCCCTTGATGAGTCGGCGGTCTGCCTCTGTCTGCAGGGCTATGCTGCCATATACACTTGCAAAGACCCCGCCGCGGTCGATGTCGCCGACCAGTATCACGTCTGCCTTAGCGTGGCGTGCCATCGACATGTTCACCAGGTCGCGGTCTCTCAGGTTTATCTCTGCTATGCTGCCTGCACCCTCCATGACGATGGGGTTGTAGTGCGATGCCAGACGGTCGAATGCCTTGCATACCTCTCCGCGGAAGTCTATTACCGAGTTGCTGCCCTTGCGCCAATAGTCGTATGCGTCTTTGCTGCCTATGGGTTGCCCGTGCAGGACTACCTGCGATGTGTGGTCGCTCTGTGGTTTCAGCAGCAGCGGATTCATGTCTGCATGACACGGTATGCCTGCCGCCTCTGCCTGTACGGCTTGTGCACGCCCGATTTCCAGTCCGTCGGGGGTTACGTAGCTGTTGAGAGCCATGTTCTGTGCTTTGAACGGTGCGGGCTGGTAACCGTCTTGGCGGAATATGCGACAGAAGGCAGCAGCGATGATGCTCTTGCCTACGTCGCTGCCCGTTCCGGCAAACATTATGGGGTGGAGTGGTGATTTCATGCTTTTTCCATGGCTAAGGCAAACAGATAATCCGACAGGCGGTTCATCATCACGAGGATGCTCGGGTCTATGGAGTATTGGCGTGAGAGAGTCCATAGTCTGCGTTCGGCTGTGCGAGCTTGGGCTCGTGCTACATTAGCTATACCTCTTGGCAGGATGAAACCCTTTGGAGTGTTGCAGGCATCAATAGCTTGTTCCATTCGGGCTGTGAGTTCGTTGCAGTGCAGTGCTCGCGGATTCTCTCTGCCTTCGGGCGTAGCCACATGACTCATTACCGTCATCAGTTCTTTCTGTATGTCGGTTAGGAGTTCGTTGTCTTCTGCAAGCAGTCCGATCAGCGAATTCAGCATATCTATCTGTCCGTTGGTTTCTATTCTAAGGTCGTCTTTCGCTACACGTACTCCGTCGCGCAGACTCGTCGTCCCTTCGTCGCCTGTCTTTGTGTATATGTGTTTCATATCTGATACAAATGCGTATAACTGGCTAATACATTCTTATATCTCATCACGGGAGTTGCTACCGGGCGCCCTTTTGCGTCATATACCTGAACGATGCTTTCCGGCAGCTCGCCCATAAACTGGGTGTAGTGGAATTCGTGTCCGCGGTATTCCTTTCCGTCGAGTACGAACCGACGGTAGCCCAGCGACAGTTTCCTGTCTGCCTTCCGTGCGCTGACGGTGTAGGGCAGCACGCCGCACATGGGGAACGTGCCCTCGTCGCTGACTATGCTCTTGCACAGGTACATCATTCCGCCGCACTCAGCCACTATCCTGCCTCCGCGTTCGGCATACTCCCATATAGCCTTGCGGCATGCCTCGTTGCCGGTGAGTGCCTCAAGGTGTTTCTCGGGATAACCGCCGGGCAGATAGAGCAGATCGACGTGCTCCAGTTGCGGAACGTCCTTCTCCGGGTCGAAAAATCCGACGTTGTCTCCCAGCCGGTCTATGTTCTCCTGATAGATGAAGGAGAACGACTCCGGGTTGCGTGCTATCAGAGTGTTAAGAGTCTTTTCCATGCTACGTGCTCTTCTAAGAGTTCTGTCAGTCTTGCTGTTTCTGCTTTTTCCGAGAAGTCGAGTCCCAGATACCTCGAACCCTGTTCGAGTGCCGCGTCTTTGGGCAGACATCCCAGACATTCTATGTTCAGGTCGTCGCATACCTGCCGAAGCATCTCTGTGTGCCGTGCGGAACCGACTTTGTTGAATATGACGCCTGCGATGTGCACATCCTTCCTGAACTGCGTGAATCCTGTGAGCAGGGCTGCTGTAGAGTAGGCTGCCGACCGTGCGTCTGTCACCAGTACAACGGAGATGTCGAGCACTCGGGCTATCTCGTACGACGAACCTTTCTCGCGGTCGTAGCCGTCGAACAGTCCCATCATGCCCTCCACGATGCACACATCTGCATCGCTGCCGTAGCGGGTGTATAGTTCCCTTACGTGTTCCGCCGAAGCCATGAACGTGTCGAGGTTGATACTCGGACGCCCGCATACAGCCTCGTGGAATTTAGTGTCTATATAGTCCGGTCCGCACTTGAACGGTTGCACCGCATAACCTTTCTCTCTCAGCAACGCCATAAGCCCTCGGGCAACTGTCGTCTTGCCTGAGCCGCTCATCGGTGCCGATATGAGGAATTGGGATTTCATAGTGCAAAATTACAATTTTTCTTGAATACAGATGGTTTATTAACATTTTATATCTATCTTTGCAGCGAAAATAATGGTAATCAGACGAAGTTGTCGTCTTGATGCAAGGGAATCCGGTGCAAGTCCGGAACTGTACCTGCAGCTGTAATCCTTATTTCGGGTTTGCTTACAAAAAGCCACTGACAGAGAGATTCTGTGTCGGGAAGGCTAAGCAGACAAGGGAAAGTCAGAAGACCTGCCATATTATTTATATAATGTGTTACGCGTGCACAGGAATATGCGCTTCGTAAAGACGTAGAATGACAGTAAAACCGTTCTCAGAAAGCTGTTTCAAGACCGCCCTCGCAGTTGCGGCATTGCAATGGCTGATTGTATTATGCGTGTCGGCGCAGTCCGCTGTATGGAAGTCCGACAGTCTGCAGGAAGTAGTGGTGACAGGTACAGGTACCCGCCACCTCTTGAAGGATGCGCCCGTGCAGACCGAGGTCATCACACGTCAGATGCTGCAGCAATATGGTGGTCGCAGTCTCGAGGACATCCTGAGCGGACTGACCTCGTCGTTTGCTTTCTCCGAGGGCGACATGGGCAGTCAGATGCAGCTGGGCGGACTGGGCAACAGCTATATTCTGGTGCTGATCGACGGCAAACGTATTCATGGCGATGTGGGTGGCGAGAACGACCTCTCGGTTATCTCTCCGCAGGACATCGAGAAGATTGAGATTGTGAAGGGGGCACAGAGTGCTCTCTACGGAAGCGATGCTATGGCGGGTGTAATCAATATCATCACTAAGAAGCATACTCAGAAAGGGGTGTATGCTGAGAACTCCACGCGCTACGGCACACATAACGATCTGCGTCAGTATGATATGGTGGCTCTCAATATCGGCAGGTTCGGCAGCCAGACCAAATTCCAGCTGCAGCGCAGTGACGGGTGGCAGAATACCGGCGAGGAGTATGCCGAGGCTATGGTGATTACCGACAGCAGGAACAAGACTGTGAATAAGTTCGCGGGCTGGCAGATAGCGCAGCGCTTCACGTACAGTCCGGTGCGCAATCTCGAACTGTATGCCGACGGCTCTTTCTACATGAAGAATATCAACCGCCCCCGAAACGGAACTCATCCCAGCTGCGACGTATATACCTACGACCTGCACTATAAGAATGCGTCGGCATCGGCTGGCGGCAAGTGGTATCTGAACGGCAGTGAGGGACAGTCGCAGCGTAATCATCTGGCTCTCGATGTGGATTGGAATCTGCACGACTACTATTATAACTACACGGCACGTACATACGAGTATGTTCTGCTCAGCGGCGAACAGTTCGGTGCGCAGAACGGCGAGTGGTTCTCCGTTCCGATGTATGCAGGACAGAAGAAACTGCAGAGCGACCAGCAGAGGGTGATGGGTGTGCTGAAAGGGGTATTCTACCTGCCTGGCGAGAATACCCTCCATGCCGGGGCTGAATACCGCTACGACTATCTGAAGGCTCCCGACCGCACGGAGTCGGGCAGTGCCAGTGACCGCACGGCTGCCCTGTATGCCCAGGACGAGTTCAACGCCTTGAAGTGGCTCAACCTGACAGCAGGACTCCGTTTCGTGCATAATCAGAACTTCGGTGTCAGGCTGACCCCAAAGCTCAGTGCTATGCTGTCGGCAGGCGACTTCCGTTTCCGTCTGGGTTGGAGTCAGGGGTTCAAGTCGCCTACGGTGAAGGAACTCCACTACCGCTATCTGCACGTGATGGGAAGCAGCACGTTCTTCAATATCGGCAACCGCGACCTGAAACCGCAAACCAGCAATTACTTCTCGGCGAATGTGGAATATCGCGGCGAGCGGCTGACGGCATCGGTGACGGGTTATCTGAACCGTCTGAACGATATGATTGCGCTGACCAATGTGCCTGTAGGCGAGATTCCAGCCGGAGTCACTACGGCGTATCTGGGCGACGGCAGCAACAATGTGCAGGCGCGAATGTATAAGAATATGGACGACGCACGCACGTTCGGTATCGACGTGAATCTCTCGTGGAAGATTCTCAGGGAACTGTCGCTCACCGGGGCATATAGTTTTCTCGATACGAAAGCCCATCTCTACGACAGCGCGAAGGACCGACTGACGGAGGTCACCATCGACGGAATGGCTCACCATAAGTGGAGTGCGTCGCTCGTGTATGGTCATGCCTTCTCGAATATCTACAAGATGGGGGTCAGCGTTTCGACCCGGGGCAGCAGTACGCGGTTCTATCAGAACAACGGCAACGGCAAACCCTTCCAGATATGGCGCGTGAACACCACCCACGACTTCGGTCGCACGGGCAAACTGCTCACTTATCGTGTGGAGTTCGGAGTGGACAACATATTCAATTTCGTTGACCGCACCATGCGTCCCTACCACCTGGGCAACAACACCTCGGGCACAACCCTGCACTTGGCTTTCAGCATACGCTTCAACTATGGCAAACGTTCAAAGCAACAACATAATTTATTAACACCAAAAATTTCAAACTATGAAGAAGATTAAATCTTTTCTCTTCGCTGCAGCAGCAGTAGCTCTGGCAGCACCCCTGTTCACTTCTTGTGGCGATGACGACAAGAAAGTAGAGACAGTAGAAAAAGTAGTGGAAAACATGGTATCGGAGTACACCTACAACGACAGGCTCGTTGCCGAGACCAAAGCAAAGTCGGGCAATAAGGAAGCAGTGCTGCTCATTGCCTTCGGTTCTACCTGGAACAATGCCTTCCTTGCTTTCGACAAGACAGTTGAGGCTTACAAGGCAGCATTCCCAAAGGCAGATGTGTTTATGAGTTTCTCAAGCGACATCTGTATCAACCGTGCCAGCATCGGTGAGAACAAGGACGACGAGGGCAACATCGTAAAGCGCGACTACTACGAGCCCCGCTACCTGCTCCACGCTATCGGTGCAGCTAAGTACGACAAGATCTACGTGCAGTCTCTGCAGGTTATCCCTGGTGAGGAATTCTCTGCAGTCGTAGCATCTGTGAAGAAATTCATGAACAACGGTTATGTAGCCAGTGCACACCTCGACGACGACTATCTGAAGAAACTTCAGGACGAAGAGGCTATCATGTTCGGTATGCCTCTGCTCTTCGACCCTGAAGAAGACGTGCCTGCAGTGGCTCAGGAACTCAGCACACTCTATGCCAGTGAGACACAGGACGGTGTAGTTGCATTCATGGGTCACGGAAACCCTGAGACCTACGACACCTTCAAGGCAAACGTGCGCTACACTCAGTTGGAAGATGAACTCCAGAAGATCAATCCTAAGTTCTTCGTCGGAACAGTCGATATGCCTAAGAACTACAAGCAGGACGTGCTGAAACGTATGAAGGATGCCGGATACAACGACGGTAAGGTGTATCTCCACGCACTCATGTCAATCGCCGGCGACCACGCTCACAACGATATGGCAGGTGAAGGTTCATGGGATGAGGAAGATCCTGAGAGCGAGGAAAACAGCTGGTTCGAGTACTTCAAGCACAACGGCTACACTCCTGAAGTTCCTACTGTAAACACTCACCCACAGGGTCTGCTCGAACTCGAAGGCATTCGTCAGATCTGGATTGAGCATACTAAGGAGGCAGAGTTCTTCGAAGATGCTTACCACTCAATGTATCCAGAGGAGGAAGAAGAATAATAATAAAGAGATTGTTGATATAGTGAAGAAAATATCATTTGTTGTTGTGGCAGTGCTCTCGTTCGGGGGCACTGCTTTCTCGCAAATCCATCGTATGGAGCGCAGCGACTTCGTAGCTGCCATTCGCACCCATAACCTGAACCCCGTCGTAGTGACCGGTTCGGGCCACCATCAGCGTCTGAAGAGCACAGCCACCCCGGTTCATGTGCTCTCGGCACTGGAGATTCGGGAACAGGGAATCACCACCCTCGACGGAGCACTCACTCGCATGATGCCGCAAATCTCTATGGCACCCTCGTCGATGGGTTCGTTCCTGCGTCTTAACGGGCTTGGTAACAAGTACATCCTTATCCTCATCAACGGACAGCGACTCTCGGGCGACATATCCAACAACCTCGACCTCAACCGCATCAATATGTCGCGCGTGAAACGTATTGAGGTGCTCGACGGTGCCGCCAGCTCGCTCTACGGCAGCGACGCCATAGCCGGAGTAATCAACATCATCACCGACCAGCCTACGCAGAACCTGCTGCTGATGGGTAGCGACACCCGTGTGTCGGGTCACGGACAACTGACCGAAAACGTCCTTCTCGACATCCACAAGGGCTCGTTCGGTTCATACACCTCCTACAGCCACGACCGCGCCGACAGCTACCAGAACAACGGACTGGAGTATGTGAAGGGTTCCGATACGGAGACTCAGCCGACCATCGCACCCCTCTTCACAGGCTATCGTGCCAACATTCTGGGACAGAAATTCACGTTCTCTCCCAGTCAGCACCTCGCACTCAACGCAGGCATCGACTACTCGAACAAAATTACCGACCGCCCTCACACTCGCACCGACGTCACGGGCGGAACAGACTACGAGATGCGATACCACGGACTGCGATGGAACGCAGGCGGAATATATAAGTTCTCCAGTCGCAACTCCCTGCAGGCAGACTTCGTTGCCGATTACTTCCGCTATGGAAAGGAATATGCATTGGCCACCAAGACGAACGCCCCGGGCGACTATGTGCAGTCGAAACGCCAGCGTGCGCTCGACGGCGAACTGAAAGCCATACTCGGACTCTTCCGCGGTTCCACCACCATCTTCGGAGCAGACTGGCGCCACGACTACCTTGAAGCTTCGTCGGGCAGCATCGATAAGGGGGTGAACACCTTTGCAGGCTACGTGCAGCACGAACACAACCTGCCGTGCAACTTCACCGTCACTGCCGGACTCCGTTTTACGCATCATGAGACCTTCAAGAATCACCTCACACCTAAAGCCACCATTATGTATGCACCCGGCAACTTCCGCTTCCGTGCTACCTATTCGGCTGGTTTCCGTGCTCCGGGTCTCGACGAACTCTACTACCACTACTTCTCCGTGAACCGCGGCAAGGCACAGATCAGCTTCGGCAACCGCGACCTGAAACCCGAGAAGAGCAACTACTTTGCACTCAATGCCGAATACCACACCAATGCCGTCTCGGTGAGCCTTACCGGATTCATCAACCGCATCAACGATATGGTGGTGAAGAAAAACCTGACAGTAGATGATGCTTCGCGCAGTATGCTGCAGAACGAATTTCCCGAGATGACAGCCGACCAGGCATCGAAGCTGACCAGCTACGCGCTCTATCAGAACAGCGACCAGGGCGACGTGAAGGGGGTGCAGGTCAATGTGTCGGCAAACATATTCCGCGGATTCAACCTCTCGGGCAACTATGCCTACACGTACGCCCGTAGCAAGACCGATGGCGAATGGACCGTGCTGGAGCGCAGCATACGCCACGCGGGCACCGTAGCAGCCAACTACCGCCACACGTGGGGCAAATACAGTCTGAACGTAAACCTGAACGGACGTCTGCAGTCGAAGACCTACTATACCGGCACCTACGAGGATGCCCCCGGATTCACCATCTGGAACCTCCATACTACCCACAGTTTCGATACTGCCAGCTGGGCAATCATCGAACCCTCCATCGGTGTTGACAACATCTTCAACAAGGTGGATCGCCGCATCGACTCCGCCTACCGCAAGTACGCCCTCTACTCACCCGGCACCATGCTCGTTGTCGGTCTGAAAATCAGGCTGAAGAATTAAAAACCTATAAGTATTATCTTTCAAGAATTAGAGAATTATAGAAGCAATTCTATTCATTCTCATCAATTCAGATGATGAAGTTTAGCAGGTTAAGAGAATAATTCTCTAATTCTCTAATTCTCTAATTCTTGAAAAAAAGAAAAATTCGTTCGATTAGTGTGATTAGTGGTCTTTAATAAAATCCGTGTCATCTGTCATTGCGTCACATAGCTAATGACATCTTTAAAAGCCATTCGCGACGAGAGCGGGCTTTACTCGCGTTCTGTAAGTTATACTACAATTTGTAGCTATAATAATACACGTCTTGCGGAACGTTAGCTTTTTTCACTTTCCACTTTCACTTTTCACCTAAAATGTCGTACCTTCGCACAGAAAACCTCAAAACAATGAAACGTACTAATGTTTTTATAGCTATGATGCTCTCGGTCTGTGCCATGATGGCGCAGATGGTGACTCCTGTGACTGTGACAACGGAACTGGAAAAAGGTGACGGGGGCGGGGCAAGAATGGTGTTTCGGATGAAGATTGATGATGGGTGGCACGTATATGGCACGAAAGAACTTGAATATGGTCCTACGCCTACGAGCCTGAATGTGGAAAGTAAGGACGGTGTGGAATTGGTAGGTGAACTGGAGTATGAGGGCGAAATGCAGAAAAAGTATGATGAGGTGTTCGAACTGGATGTGGAGTTCTTCGAGAAGGAGGTGACGTTCGTGCAGAACCTGAAGCTGACGAAGGATGATTATCATCTGTCGGGCTATCTGGAATATGCCGCCTGCAATGACCGGAGCTGTCTGCCGCCAACGAGAGAGGATTTTGAGATCGGAAAGGCTGAACCTGCGAAGAGCCTCGCGGAAACACCCTCGGAGACTTTACAATCCGACAATCTGGCAACCTCGCAGTCTAATAGTCTTCTTATGCTTCTGCTATGGGGCTTTCTGGGAGGATTGATTGCATTGACTACTCCCTGTGTGTGGCCTATTATTCCGATGACGGTATCGTTCTTTCTGAAGAAGGGCGGCGGCATAAGGGATGCACTGGTGTATGGACTGTCAATCATTATCATATACGTGGGACTGGGACTGATTGTGACGGGACTTTTCGGTGCCAATGCACTGAATAGCCTTGCTACGAATGCGGTGTTCAATGTGTTCTTCGCTGTACTACTGCTCATTTTTGGTCTGAGCATGACGGGACTGTTCGAGATTACGCTGCCTGCAAGTTGGACTACATCGGTGGATAACAAGGCGAGTGCTACGACCGGATTTTTCTCTATCTTCCTAATGGCTTTCACACTGGCGCTGGTCAGCTTTTCCTGTACTGGTCCGATTATCGGTTTTCTGCTTGTAGAACTGGCTACGGATGGTGGCAGCGTGTTTGCTCCGGCAGTGGGCATGCTCGGGTTCTCGATCGGGCTGGCACTGCCCTTTACCGTGTTTGCCATGTTCCCGAACTGGCTGAAGTCGATGCCTAAGAGCGGCAGTTGGATGGAGACCGTGAAACGAGTGCTTGGAGTGATAGAGATAGCTTTTGCGCTGAAATTCTTCAGTGTGGCGGATTTGGCTTACAGATGGGGACTGCTGAGCAGAAGACTTTTCTTCATAATATGGATAGTGCTTTTTGCAGGACTGGGCATTTACCTGATCTATGAGATGATGAGAAAGAAAAACGGACGTCCTATATTCTATGTCCTGCACACCGCCGTGGCTGCAGCAGCACTGTCGCTTGCAGCGTATATGGTTCCGGGTTTGTGGGGTGCTCCATGCAAGCTTGTAAGTGCGTTTGCCCCGCCGAAAGAACTGACTGCTGAGGAACAGAAGAAAGTCTTTACGGATTACTATCTGGCCCGCAATTATGCCCATGACGAGAATATGCCTATGCTGGTGGATTTCTCAGGCTACGGTTGCGTGAACTGCCGGAAGATGGAGGCTACGGTGTTTGCCGACTCGACAGTCAAGGACCTTATCGACAAGAATTATATTTTCGTGCAACTCTTCGTTGATGACCGTACTAAGGTGCCGGAGGGAACAGAGAAGGTGGTAGAGGTGAACGGAAAGAAGAAGACGCTGAGCACACTCGGGGAGTTGTGGAGTCATCTGCAGGCTGTGAAGTTCGGAGCAAATTCGCAGCCGTTCTACGTGCTGGTAGATTGCAATGAGAATCTGCTTGCCGAACCATACACCTACGACGAGGATGTGGAAAAGTTCGTGGCATGGCTGAATAAAGGAGTGGAGAGTTTTAAAACAAAATAAACATTATAAACAATAAAGTATTATGGCAGAAGAAAAACAAATTCAGATTGAACTGAAACCGGAATTGGCTGGGGGCGTGTATAGCAACCTGGCTGTGATTACTCACTCGAACAATGAGTTTGTAATGGACTTCGTACAGATGCTTCCCGCAATGCCCAAGGCACAGGTGGCTTCGCGTGTTATCATGGCACCGGAACATGCCAAGAGGTTGTTGCTGGCTCTGCAGGATAATGTGCAGAAGTATGAGGCGCAGTTCGGCAGAATAGAACTGTCGAACGAACGCAAAGGTGGCGGTGGCACTATCGCTCCTTTCGGTATCGGAAAGGGAGAAGCTTAAAGAGGTATTCTGATAAGTGTGGAACCTGTAGTTGAGGGGTCGGCTGTGTTGATCTGCACGGCATAGACTCCTGCAGACAGGGATGAAAGGTCTATTGTTCCATCGGTGGTCGTGGTAGTTTGTACCAATGTACCGCTGATGGTATATATTTTTACTGTTGCTTCTGATATGCCGCCAAGGATGAGAGTCTTGCTGGAAAGGGATATGGATGCACCTTCGGGCTGATGAGAAGAAAAGCCCTCGATCTTGTCAGCTATGCCGAGGATGTCGTAGAGTCCCTTGTAGGCATCAATGGCTCCGTTGCCGTAGATGTTGTTAGGGTAGGTGAGGGTAGCATCTGGATGGGTGGCGGTGCGCGAGAATACCTCTTTGATGCGTGCGGGTGTGAGTGTAGGGTCGGCCTGCAGCCAAAGGGCGATGGTGCCGGTGATGACAGGTGCTGACATCGATGTACCGCTCTCTACTAACATATAGTAATCTTTGTCACCGTATTTGAAGGTGTCCATAATGCGCTTGTGGTATGTGCCGTCTTGCTGGGTGTATTTGTCTTGGTCCATCAGACTGTTGTAGGCAGAGATGACGTTGTAGCCCGATGCAGCGATGTCGGGCTTTGCTATCCCTGACAGTGTAGGTCCTACTGCAGACCATGAGACAATTTGATTGTAACTGTTCCTGTTGTAACTGTCTTCTCTTAGGTTGTCGGGTGTGTGAGTCAGCCTGTTCAGATTTGTGTATTCCTGACGATAGCTCATGGCTCCGACGGAGATGGCATCGTCTAAAAGACTCGGAGTCTGAATGGTGTAGGGGCAGCTGACAGGACGGGTGGAGAACTGTGTGAATCCAGCCTTGGTGAATTCTCCCATTATCTGAACTGCTCCTTCCCCTTCGAGCCTGAATCCTACAGAAGGTGTGCTGTAGCGGTTCAGCTGACGGTCGGGCAAGACGATGGTCAGGTTATATGCATAGTCACCATCTGGCATCAGTATTCTGTTGCCTTTACTTATACCATACTGGTTTTCTGCAGAATTGATGTCTATATACTTCTCGTAGTTTTCTCCTGAGCCTTTCAGGGGGAAGTCCTCTGATGAAACTGTAATGGATGGGCAGTTTGCTACGTCAGGCTGAAGTGTCAGGGTGAACGGCTTATCCGCGCGCATGGTGATGGATGGGGTCATCGACTTGACAGCCCAGAACCATAGCTTTGTGTCGAGAGTCTCGTCTTGTTGTTTTACCCTGTAGATGTCTGTGTCGCCATAGTTCCCTGCAGAACACACTATGATACGACCGGGACCGGTGAGTTCGGTGAAGAGTTCGTTCATCAGTGTGTAGTCATCGTAGAGACGCATCTGGCGACCGAAACTGCAGTTTACTACGCAGGGTTGTCCGTGTGCTGCTGCATAGTCCATAATGTGTTTTATTGCAAGAACCGACATGGCATCCGTAATCGTTATGTTATTCTTTAATGCCTGTTGCCATATTGGATCGGCCGTTTCTGCTTTGATTGAGTTGTTTATATCGGTGATCATTTTCTGATACGATTCTTCGGCAGCTCCTTCAAGATACATCATGCTTAATACTATATCAGCCTCGTAGGCTACTCCGTGGTACTTGCCGTTCATGACCGGGCTTCCGGCTGCAATGCCCGACACGTGTGTGCCATGATATTCTGACTGAGAGTCGCTTGAGCCCTTTTTGAGATTGATCTCATCCTCGGTGGTGAGCAGCGAACCGATGTTCTTATAGCCTGTGCCCATGCCGGTGTAAATGTCCCATACCTGCTTGATTCGGTTGTGCCCGTCCTGATCGTAAAACATAGGATGGGTGAAGTCGAACCCCACGTCTGCTATACCTACTACGACCCCCTTGCCTGTGTATGCCTGTGGAAGGTCAATGCCCTGATATATGGGTTGTGTGTTGTCGGTCTTATGCAGACTGTCGAGGTGAAGTTCCATGGGTGGGTTGGCTTCCATGCGTACCACCCGTTCATCGAGAGATAGTTCTGCTAAGGCACTGACTGGCAATGCGGCAATGAAAATCTTGCCTATGTTGTCGAATATAGTACAACCACGGCTGGTGAGAGTTTCCGTCTGACTCTCGTCTTGCAGTTTGACTAATGCTAAAATATATTGGCTGGTGGGGTTCTGTGAGGATTGATTCAGAGACTTTGCGCGGCTCGCCGATTCGAGTTTGTCGGCTACCATAAATGACATCTTCGACAAATTGGCATTCTGAGCAAAGGATGAAAAACAGAAAATAGTGACAATGAAGAATAGAAGGATGGATGTCCTGGTTTTCATAGAAAGTAGATTGATAGAAAAAAGGGGGATAAGCGGAAAGTGAGGGATTCGAACCCCCGATACAGCAAGCCGTATAGCGGATTTCGAGTCCGCCCCGTTCGACCACTCCGGCAACTTTCCTTATGCTGTTCAATAGACTTGGAAATGGGCTGTTGAATTGCTAAGCGGGTGCAAAGTTAGGTATTTAAAAGAAAAAAGAAAAAATAAAAAGCAGAAGTTTTTGAAAACTCCTGCTTTTTATTTCTTAGCGAATTCCGACGGAGATTATTTACCGTGGTTCTCGCTTGAAACAGTAAGAGACTTGCGACCCTTTTTGCGGCGAGCAGAAAGTACTCGACGGCCATTTGCAGTTTGCATACGCTCACGGAAACCGTGCTTGTTTATTCTCTTTCTGTTGTGAGGTTGGAATGTTCTTTTCATAATTTATGTGTATTTTGTTGTATTCCGATAAATTAATAAGCCCGATTTATTCGTCTCGGGCTAAAGCGGGTGCAAAGATAGGCTATTTCTTTAAAATGGCAAAATAAATCAAGTGAAAAATGAAAAATAGATGTGGAAAAATGAAAAAATGGCAAATAATTAATGTTGAATAGTAAAATAATCCGTACCTTTGAAGCCGATTTAATAGAAGTGAATATAAATATAAACTTTTAAAGTATGGCTATTTTAGCAGGTGATATTAAGAAAAACGTTTGCCTTCGTCTTGACGATGGTAAGATTTACGTAGTTATTGACTTCCTTCACGTTAAACCAGGTAAGGGTAATACAGTGATGCGCACAAAGCTTCGCAATGTTGAAGACGGACGTGTGCTCGAACGTACATGGATTGTGTCTGCAAAACTTGACGATGTACAGGTTTCACACCAGCAGTTCCAGTATCTTTACAAGGAAGGCAACGACCTTGTGTTCATGAATACGGAAACCTATGAGCAGGTAAATATCTCTAAGGATTTGATTACTGGTGGCGATTTCCTGAAGGAAGGCGAGACTATGGTGATGGCATCTATCGATGACACTACAGGTACTATTCTGACAGCTGAGGCTCCTGTAAAGGTTGTTCTTCAGGTTACTTACACTGAGCCGGGTATCAAGGGCGATACAGCAACTAACGCAACTAAGCCTGCTACCCTGGAGACAGGTGTTGAAATCCGTGTTCCTCTTTTCATCAACGAGGGTGACCTCGTCGAAGTTGATACACGCGACGGTTCATACGTGACTCGTAAGTAATCAGTTTGATTTTATAAATAATAAATATACAATGTGACACTTCTGGGTGTTGCATTGTATTTTTTTTATGCCCTTTTTCATGCTGTTCAGACTCGGAATGTTTAAAAAATAAGTTCAAAGAATGAATTTCTTGCTTTCACATATAAACATTTACGTTAAATTGTTCTACCTTTGCCACGATAGACAAATGCAAAAATTATTAACTAACCTTTTTTATGATTATGAAAAAAATCCTGTTATTTTTGTTGCTTGCTTGTATTACAAGCATGGGGTTTGCTCAGAGATTCACGGATAAGATAGACCGTGGACTGGTCGCTGTGCCGGCAAACTCTGGAGGCGGAAATCTTGTCAGTTGGCGTGTGTTCGGAGAGGAATACTACGACGTGACTTACAATCTGTATTGTGACGGTGCTTTGGTAGCCCGGAATCTTGAGAAGTCGAACTATCACCATACGGCAGGTAGTGCATCGAGCAAGTATCAGGTGGCTGCTGTAGTGCGTGGTGTGGAACAGGCAAAGTGTGCCGAGGTGACACGTTGGAACGACGGTGTCCTGCGCATTCCTGTTGCTGCTCCTACCGACAGAGACGGTAAGGATGCGAGCAGTCATTATACTCTGAACGATGTTGCCATCGGTGACTTGACGGGCGACGGAGTGGTAGAGTTTATTGTCAAGAGAAAGTGCGATGCAGTGACTGACCTTAGCAATAAGAAAATGTTCCACCAGCTTGACTGCTATGACCGATCCGGCAAACGTCTGTGGTGGATCGACTTAGGTCCTAACATGCTGGCTGGTGCTGATGAACAGTGGGACTGTGTATGCTACGACTGGGATATGGACGGTAAGGCAGAAGTGCTTATGCGTATTCAGGATAATGCATACATTCACTATCCTGACGGAACTTCCTTGCTCATCGGCAGTTCTACTGTAGATACACGATGGAATGGTATAGAATATACTTCTTCGGGTAATGAATATCTGCTTTATCTGGAAGGTGCTACAGGTAAGCCATATCAGATTGGCCCTGCGTCTCATCCTAATTATATGGATTACCCTGTAACACGTGAGAGTGACGAGGCATGGGGAACCGGTATCGTAGGTCACCGTTCTACGAAGCATTATTGGGGTGCCCCATTCCTTGATGGACGCAAGGCAAGTATCTTCTTAGGTCGTGGATGTTACACTATGCATAAGTTCGCAGCTTTGGATGTAGATCCTGCTACTCACCAGCTTTCTGTTCGCTGGACTTGGGAAGCCAGAAACAGCGCGAGTCCTTGGTTCGGTAACGGTTATCATAATTTTGCCATCGGTGATGTCGATTGGGACGGACGCGATGAGATTATCTTCGGTTCTATGGTCGTAGATGATAACGGCAAGGGACTTTCCACTACCAGCTATGGTCACGGCGATGCTCAGCACTGTTCTGATTTGGATCCATTCCGCCCGGGCGAAGAACAGTTCGCATGTCTTGAAGAGGGACGCGGAAATTTCGGATGCAACTATCGTAATGCTACTACTGCACAGATTTATTATAAGTGGGATGCCGGAGGCGATGACGGACGTGCACTGATGGCTAACTTCACAAATGACTATCCTGGTAGTGTGGGACGTAGTGTCTCGTCGCCTTGGATCAGTTCCGTAGCTGATAAGACAATACCGGAGTTGAATGGTGATGCGTTTATCGGATGGGGTGACTTGAACCAGCGAATCTATTGGGATGGTGACCTGCTGGACGAGTATTTCGACAGTCCGGGCACTGAGGGCTATGGTGCTATCTACAAGCCAAGCAGCCAGTCAACAAGTGGCGCACGTTGGAATTTCCCAGAGTCGAAGTGTAATAACTGGTCGAAAAATAATCCTGGCGCAATAGCTGATATCTTCGGTGACTGGCGTGAAGAACTTGTGATGCGTAAGGGAGACAATACCGCTATTCTCGTATATACTACGGGCATTCCTACTGAATATCGTATTCCCACTCTGTGGCACGACCACCAGTACCGCAATGCTATGGTTTGGCAGTCGATGGGCTACAACCAGCCGCCTCACAAGTCTTACTTCCTCGGCGAACTGGAAGGAATCACTGTGGCTCCTCCTCCATACACAATGACAGGACGTAAGGAAATCGCAAATGGCGGTAGCATCACTACTACCGATGACCACCTGCTCGTATGTGAGACTAACAATACCAATATCTCTGTGGCAAACGGTGCAAGCCCGTATATGGTTACATTCAACGTACCTTCATGGGTACAGGGTACTGCTGGAGATAATTCTATGACTAAGAAGACTCAGATTGACACATTGTACTATACCTGTACGGTGACGGGCGGTCCTATTGCAGGTTCAGCACGCATCGTCAAGCAGGGTGACGGTATTCTGACTCTCCCGGCAGTGGATATGACATATACCGGCGAAACCAACATCTGGGCAGGTACCGTTAACTTCAATGGTTCTGCAAAGAACTCTCCTGTATGGGTTAACCGTTTCGGAAAACTCTATTCGAACGCAGCGAGTGCTGAGTTTAAGTCTGTAAAGGCTGACTATGGTTCAGTTGTCGTTCCAGGCGGTGAAAATGTTGCAGGTACACTGACGGCAACAGAACAGTACTATATGGGTATCGGTAGCCGTCTGAAACTCGACCTGTATTCTGACGGATTCAAGGCAGATGTTATTAAGACTGCCAAACTGGTAATCGAGAAAAAAGACTGGAAGTATGGTCCTCAGTATATGATTCCTGTTATTGAGGTCGTAGAACACATGGCTACCGGTGCTGAGACACTCGAACCGGGCAGTTATCTTATTGCTCATGCAGATGAGGTGGAGGGTGCACTTGCCAATATTAAGATTGAGGGCGTTACTACTCTTAAAACAGGCCTGCGTCGTGATGAAAAAGGTGACATCTACCTTGACCTGGGTTCTGTACGTGGTGCTACTAATATCGTTTGGACAGGTGCAACTTCAAACGTCTGGGATTATGCAACATCTGCGAACTTCTATGTAGAAGGTGATGCAGATAAGACAGCAGACATCTTCGTTGCAAACGACGTTGTTAACTTCACTGACGATGCTACCTCTTTTGACGTTACTCTTGCTGATGCAACAGAACTGGCAACTGGTGGAATCTATGTGGATAACACAAAGGCATACGCAATTGGCGGTAATGGTTCTATCGTGGCTGGTTCTCTCACTAAGAATGGTTCCGGCAAGCTGACTATTACAACTACTAACTCTTATAAGGACGGTAACTACCTGAAGGGCGGAACAGTCTCTGTAAGCAGTCTGCCTAACAGTACTGCTGCAACAAGTAACCTTGGCGGTCTTACAACTACATCAACTAAGTTTACTATGGAAAACGGTGCAGTTCTGCAGACCACAGCTGATGTGAAGATGGGATGCCCAATGAAAATGGATAGCGATGAGGGTGGTGTGATAAACAACTCAGGTCTCTTCTCTATGGAAAAACTGATTACCGGTACTAAACTGACTAAGCAGGGTGCTGGCAGATTAGATATGCAGGGTTCTCTGTCGGTAAAGAAACTTGTCGTTTCCGCAGGTCAGTTCCAGTATAACACATCAGCATTTGCCAATCAGGTTGTACTGTCTGGTTCGGGCCATATCACAGGTACAGGTTTCCTCGCTTCTTCAATTGAAGTAGCTGAGAATGCTAAGGCATTCATTACTACTGTTAACCGTCAGACTTCAAAGAATACTCTTACCGGCACTGGCCAAGTGACCATCTACTGTGCTACCGAGAAGGGTTCTAATTACTATGCTACCCGTACTCCAATCCAGCTGAATCTGGCCAGGTTCGAAGGAACTATAGTCCCAGGGGCTATTTATACGGCCGACGGTCGCTTCACTCTTGATGCATCAGGTGGTTCGAACAAATGTACATTTGATGTTCCGGCTGGTATCATCGTGCAGAATTCTGGTAAGCAATTCAAGATTGGTAAGCTGACTGGTAAAGGTAACCTGGGCGGAACTTGTACATTCTCTTCTGCATCCAACACAGCTGTCAATACTTGGGAGGTAGGTAATGATGAAGACTTCACTTACGCGGGTGCAGTTGAGAGCAATGCCAAATTCACGAAGGTGGGTACAGGCAGAATGACTGTGAACGGTGTCTGGACTACTACTGGCGCAGTTGCAGTCAATGCCGGCGAACTTCATCTGAACTCTGGTAAGACACTCGGAACCGGTGCTCTCACAGTCGCAGCCGGAGCAGCTCTGACAGGTGTTTCCGGAGCTACAGCGTCTTCTGCTGACAAGGCTCCTATGACAAATAGCTCAATTACAGTGAACGGTACTCTGCAGTGCGGTAACATCGCTACAGCTACTACGGGTTACTGGAACATGGGAGGCAAGGACCTTAAACTCGGTTCGACAGCAACATGGCGTATCGGTCTGAACAAATGTGCAACAGAAACCAATCCGGGTTGTGCTACAGTGCAGAACCCAGGAACACTCACTGTTGCTGACGGAGCTACTATAAGCCTATTCGTAAATGATAATGCCACACTGACTACTGATGAGGCTGTAGCAGACTCGTTCAGAATCTTCTCGGATGCTAAGACTGTAAACATCGGTGATGTGAAGTTCGTTCTTCCTGAACTTCCTGCGGGCAACTACTTTGACACAAGCCGTGTGAAGGAAGGCTATATCTTCATTCGCTACAGTCAGGAACTGGCAGACAATATTTCTTCTATCGAAGATGACGAAATGGTAGAAGTAGAGGTGGTTAATACTTCGGGTACCGTTGTTGCGACATATACTTGCAAAATGGGCAGCGTAAGCCTGGCTCTCAAGCAGAAGGCTATTCCTGGCGGTGTTTACGTTCTGAATATAAAGAGCGAATCCGGCAGGCAGGTAACTCTCAAGCAGCTGAAGTAAACTATATACATAATTGATATTTGAGGGCGCAGCATTTATATGTTGCGCTCTTTGATTATTAAAAGAATATCTTTCTGCTGATTTTTTTCTCATTGTACTTTTTATTCCCTAACTTTGACGAAAAATTCGAAATATGGGTTTAAAGAGATATTTTACAGGAAAATCAGGCGCATGGTTCTGGGGCAATATCGTTATGATGATTGTTGTTACGTTCGGGATTGTGTTCGGAATTTTCAGCCTGCTTGGAGAGTTTACGCATAACGGCGAGAAAATCGAAGTGCCCAGTGTCGTAGGCAGTTCGGTGGAGGTAGCCCAGCGTACGTTGGAAAATGCAAAACTCCGTGTTGTCATATCCGATTCCATGTTTAATGCGAAACTACCTGCCGGAGCTGTCATTGAACAGACCCCCCGTGCAGGCAATCTGGTGAAGAGTGAGCGTCGCGTCTATTTGATTATAAACATGAAAGGCGAACCAATGGTTAAGTTCCCTGATATTATAAATAACAGCTCTTTGCGTGAGGCTGAGGCTCAGCTAAAGGTGCTCGGATTCAGCTTGACACCTCCGGAACGAATCGCCGGTCAGCCGCGTGATTTTGTTGTCGGTGTTAAACAGGGTATGCGCAATTTGCATGCAGGCGAGATGGTTTCTCGCGAACGTGCACTTACCATCTTGGTTGGAGCAGGCGAAATTGATTCTACGGAAGTAGAAGAGGAGATAGAAGAATACCCGTCTGCAGAGGCAATAGAACTTGACATCTGATATGCAGCAGGAAATAGACGATACCGAACTCGACGAGCAGTCTGAACTATACGAACATCACCGGTTTGAATGTGATAAGAGTCAGTCGTTGCTGCGTGTTGACAAATATTTGTTTATGGTTATGGCAAATACAAGCCGTAACCGTGTGCAGAAGGCTGCCGATGCTGGCTTTATACATGTAAACGGCAAACCTGTTAAACGCTCATACAGAGTGAAGCCGGGTGATGTGGTTCAGGTCATGCTTGACCGTCCACATTACGACAATAAGATTCTTCCTGAAGACATTCCGCTCAACATAGTCTATGAGGACGGAGACCTTATGGTGATAAACAAACCGGCGGGACTCGTCGTTCATCCAGGATTCGGTAATTGGAAGGGTACACTGCTCAATGCCTTGGCGTGGCACTTCAAGGATTCGCCTGAGTTTGATGTAAATAATCCGGAGATTGGACTCGTACACCGCATAGACAAAGACACCAGCGGACTTATAGTTGTGGCAAAGACAGCCGATGCCAAGACGCATCTTGGCTTACAGTTCTTCAATAAGACTACGAAACGAGAGTACAATGCACTTGTATGGGGAAATTTCCAGGAAGACCAGGGGAGGATAGAGGGTAATATAGGACGTGACCTGCGCGACCGTCTTCGTATGGCTGTTTTTCCGCCCGATAGCGAGATCGGAAAGCATGCAGTCACCCATTACTACATCTTGGAACGTTTCGGATATACCACGTTCGTGAAGTGTGTGCTTGAGACTGGGCGAACCCACCAGATACGTGCTCATATGTGCCATATAGGTCATCCGCTTTTCTCTGATGCCCGATACGGAGGTGATGTGGTGTTGAAGGGTCAGCGCACGGCGAAATACGGACAGTTCATTGAGAACTGTTTCAAGATATGCCCGCGTCAGGTGCTTCATGCCAAGACCCTTGGTTTTGTACACCCGCGAACGGGGCGTGAGATGATGTTCGACTCCGACCTTCCGGAAGATATATGTGAATTACTAAATAAATGGCGTAATTACGCTACTGAATCATGAAAAAAATAATTGCAGTTATTGCAGGAGGCGACTCCTCGGAACACGATGTGTCGATGCGTTCGGCAGCAGGTATCAGTTCGTGGCTCGACCGCGACAAGTTTGATGTGTATGTAATTGAGACAAGGGGAGCGGAGTGGCTGGCTCACCTGCCTAATGGCACTATGTCAAAGGTGTTCTTGCACAATTTCTCGTTTAAGGACGAATGGGGTAAGGACATCAAGCCAGACTATGCATATATAACCGTACATGGAACCCCGGGAGAGAATGGTATCCTTCAGGGATATTTTGATCTTTTACAGATTCCGTATTCCACTTGTTCGCTGCTTGTAGAGGCTATGACTTTCGATAAGTTCACCCTGAACCAGTATCTGAAGGGATTTGGTGTTCGTGTTGCAGAAAGTGTACTTCTGCGCAAGAATATGGAGGCAGATGCTGAAGCTATCGTTCAGAAGGTAGGTCTGCCCTGTTTCATTAAACCTAATGCAGGCGGTAGCAGCTTCGGAGTGACCAAGTGTAAGGCTGTGGGCGATGTGGCAGAGGCTGTTGAGAAGGCGCGTGAAGAGAGTGATGATGTTCTTATCGAAAGTATGCTCACTGGTGTTGAGATAAGCAATGGAGTTTATCGTTCGAAGGATGGTGTACACGTGTTGCCAATCACGGAAGTCGTTCCGAAGACAGAGTTCTTCGACTACGATGCCAAATACAACGGTATGGTTGAAGAAATTACGCCAGCCCGTTTGTCTGACGAAACGACAGCACGTATCAAGAAACTCACTGGTGCCATCTACGATATTCTCGGTGCAAGCGGTATAATACGTGTTGACTATATCATATCGAAAAACGATAATGGCGATGACGTAATCAACATGCTTGAGATTAATACTACCCCTGGTATGACGGCTACCAGCTTCATCCCGCAGCAGGTGCGTGCCGAAGGACTTGAGATGAAGGATGTCCTTAATGACGTGATTGCAGAGAAACTGAGTCTGGACTGATAAAATAAATACATATTCTCATGGCAGATACTATAGATAGTAAAGTTTCATTATCCGACTTTGACGATATCCGTCCTTTTGCCGAGGGCGAGATGAAACAGGCATTCGATTCGATGCTTGCCGATCGTAAGTTCAGTCATATCCTCAAAGGGATGGTACCTTGGATGCCGGTCGGTTTGCGTAATTCCTTACTGCGTATGCTCTTCGTGGGCATAAAGACACCGCAGGACTTCCAGATTCGCTACATGAAACACTTGGTGTGGTACTGCCTGAAGAAATGTTCTACGGGGTGGAGCTGGAACTTTGATAGAAGTCTGAAGCGCGACGGGGCATACACCTTCATGAGTAACCATCGCGACATCGTGCTCGATTCCGCCTTCCTTGATTATATGCTCGTGAAGGATGGCTTTGCCAAGACCGTAGAGATAGCCATCGGCAACAACCTCTTGATTTATCCCTGGATAAAGACGCTGGTGCGTATGAACAAGGCATTTGTGGTTAATCGTGGCCTGTCTCCAAAGGAGACTCTTCGCAGTTCTATCCACATGAGCCAGTACATGCACTTCGCCATCAATCAGAAGCACGAGAATATATGGATAGCACAGCGAGAGGGTAGGGCAAAGGATTCTGATGACCGCACCCAGGAGAGTGTGCTCAAGATGCTCACCTTGGGCGGTCCGGCTGAGGGTAAGACCACTGCCGATATCATTCAGAACATAAAGGATATGAATATTGTGCCGCTGACCATATCCATCGAATATGACCCCTGCGATTACCTGAAGGCTCAGGAGTTTCAGCAGAAGCGTGATATTCCCGGGTGGAAAAAGAGTAAACAAGATGACCTGGACAATATGAAGATAGGCATATGGGGTAAGAAAGGGCATGTTCATTACGAAGCTGCTCCATGTATCAACGAATGGCTTGATACCCTCGATGCCTCAGCCATCAACCGTTCGGATGTCTTCCGCATTATAGCCGAACATATCGACTATGAAATCCATAAGAACTATCGTATCTATCCTTCTAACAGGGCTGCACTTGCAGAACTGAACGGCGCTAAGACAGATGAACCTGAGTTTGAAAAGTATCTTCAAGACAAGATATCACGCATCAAGGTGGAGAATCCCGATGTGCCGTTCCTTCGCGAACGTATTCTGACTATGTATGCTAATCCCCTGAGAAATTATAATGCAGCGCACGCTAAATAACATAGTACGAGTCCTTCTGTCCTCATTATGCCTATTGGTGTCATGTAGCAAAGATGACGATAACGTCGAATTGAACATGCCCAATATGCACACGGAGTTCTGCGACATGTATATAAACAGTGACAAGCGTGCAGCGAGTGTAACTCTCGATGACGGAACCCGACTGGACATACTCTCTCAGGGCATCCGTTCAAATGTAGCAGATACCACTATTCGCAGTGTCGTCGCTTATGCGTTGATTGATTCCAAGCCTAAGATATACAGCAACAATATAGCATATTGTGCCCAGGCACGTCCTAAGGAACACTTCAAAATAACTCCTCGCGACCCTATGAAGGTCATTAGTGTGTGGAAGGGCGGTAAGTATATAAATATGGTATTGGGAGAGTTGACTAACAAAGTGAAGAATCACAGCTATGGTTTTCTTATCGATGAAGTGAAAGACCGTAAACTCCACGTGTCTTTTATCCATTTCCGTCCTGCCAACGACCCGGAGTCATACACAGAGAAGAAGTATTTCTCTATGCCACTGGTAAATTCGTATGTCTCTGGATATGACACTGTAGCTATCTCCATCACTACCTATGAGGGAAATCGTACCTACACATTCAAAATTGAATAAGATGCAAATAATGAAATAATTTTATGGGATGGGATGTTGTAGAAATAGGATTGAAGCATGATTTGCCTGTAAACGACCCATTTGCAACAGCAAAAGAAATTGCAAAGAGAATGGAGCAGAACATCAGGCTCGTATATATGAAAAGATACGAGTATGATATTGAAAATAATGTCGTGAGTGAAGCCAAGGACTTTGAATGGATTGAACTTGGAAAGTTCGAAGCTAATAATTCAGGAATCTATCTTTGAATGGAAATATGTAATTATCATGCAAAGCTAATGTTGAAATCGGTAGGTATGGATAAACTGCGTAAAGCAACTTTTACGGATGGTATAAAACTATGATTTGGATTGCTCTGATAGTGATATTTGCTGTGACAGTCTTCTTTGGCATTATAAGTGAAATTTTCAATATAAGATCTTTAGGCAAGGAAGCGAAACGGTATGAGAAGAAGTCCATTCCTCAATCTGTTGCTATTAAATATGAGAAAATAGAACTTACGGATGATATTAAGCCTTACGGAATCTTGATGGATGAAAGTGAATTTGATGAGTTGAAGAAATGCGTGTCGCGTTTCAGATTATTGATATGTGCGCTAATCAAAGACCAGGGTCTTATTGATATGATTAATGAGTCGTCCACCAAAGCAGGAGGCGACAAAATACCAGATAAGGACTATTTCCGTAAACTGCTAATCCACATCTTTTTTAAGGACTTGAAACATTGTTATGAGATGATGGGGTTGCCTTTCAAAATCTCAACCTCTACAATTGAAGGTCAATGCTTACTGTTTATTACAGACCTGTTTAATGAAGAAATGTGTGTACTCTCTGACTATAATATGTTCTGTAGGATACTGAGTCCGATAGAAAAGTCTGTCGTATTATCTGCAATTAGCTGTCTTTCTTCTATTATGTCTATGAACGTAAACAGTCGTGCTGAAGGCGATGAAGAGTTTGGCTTCTCGGCTATGCTTATATGCAATGGGGACAATATATGCCATAAAAGATATCGGACATTGATTAAACAACTGGCAATGTTCATACAAATGAAAAAGAATAGCGAAAACGAGTGGGTAAAGAATCTAAAGGAGTAGAGATGTAGGAGATGTATGATATTTTGCAGTAACTTTTTCTGTGAACCGACATCTTGATTCCAATACTCATTTTTAGGTAACAGAGACAGTAAGAGTGAGTATTGAATATACTGAAATGAGTATGCCGTATTATGGCAATACTCATTTTTTTTCTTATTTTAACGCAAATTAGGTATTGTGTACTTTTTGGTATGGCAGTAATTTTGCATCGTTTAAAAAGTGTAAAAGAAAAATTGCCAAATATCGGAACGTATAAGCTTATATATATTTAATTATGAATAAGTATCTGAGGATTTTAGGATTTGTGGCACTTGTTTTTTCAGCCACTATTGTTAAAGCAGAGGAAAAAGACTCTACAAAAGTATCAAAACTTGAGAAGGCATTATCCCGTCTCCACCTTGGTGGTTATGGCGAGGTGGCTTTGTCACGTAATTTCTACAGCGATCAGTTTGACAGATATACCAAGGCTGATAAATATTCAAATCATGAAAGCCATGGTAGATTTGACATTCCTCATGTGGTTATTAACCTTGGTTACGACTTCGGTAAGGGTTGGTCGTTTGGTACTGAAATAGAGTTTGAGCATGGCGGTAATGAGTCAGCAGTAGAAGTTGATGCTGATGAAAGTGGAGAGTATGAGGCAGAAATAGAAAAAGGTGGTGAAGTAGCCTTGGAACAGTTCTGGGTAAACAAGCAGTTTTGGAATGGCGAGTTGAATATCAAGGTCGGTGAGATTATTGTGCCGGTTGGTGGCACTAACAAGTATCATATGCCAACTGAGTTCTTCACCGTGTATCGTCCGGAAGGTGAAAATGCGTTGTTCCCATGTACCTGGCATCAGGTAGGTATTTCAGCATGGGGAAGGACAAAGTCATGGGGCTATGAAGTACAGTTCCTGTCGGGACTCGATTCTGAGCGTTTTGGCAGTAAGAGTTTCGTGCATTATGGTGCTAACAGCCCATATGAATTCAAGATTGCCAACAGTTATGCAGGTGTGATGCGTGTGGATAATTATTCTGTTCGCGGACTTCGTTTGAGTCTGAGCGGATACTATGGTCGTACATTTGCAAATACGCTGAAGAAGGCAGGAACAAAATATGATGATGTGAAGGGTACATTGGCAATAGGTTCGTTTGACTTCTGTCTGAATCGTTTCAACTGGATTATCAGAGGTAATGCAGATTACGCATACTTGGGTGATCATGCCAGCATTTCAGCATTCAACAAGTCCTTCCCCACTCATACAGGTCAGGACGGTTCGCCATCGAAACATCAGCCTGTAGCTAAGAATGCTTATTCTATCGGTATTGAGGCAGGATATGATATCTTCTCGCAGATTCATAAGACTCGTGCAATGGGTCAGAAGCTCTATGTCTTCGGACGTTTCGAGAAATACAATTCGTATGCTGCCGGCAATCAGAAGTCTGCTTATGAATGGTGCGACATCAGCCGATGGGCATTCGGTGTAAACTACTATCCGATAAAGCAGATAGTAGTGAAAGGTGAGTGGTCGAAGCGTTTCCTGAAGAGTGGATTCCATAATGAGCCTGCAATCAATATCGGTGTTGCTTATGCCGGATGGTTCTTGTAATCGATTCAAAATTTCAATTATATAACTTAAAACATTGATGACAATGGAATTAAAATTCAAATCAATTCTTGGTGTTGCAGTGTTATCTGCGTGTACATTTGTTATCTCTTCCTGTGGTAGTGATGATAACAAACAGAATCCGGACCAGCCACAAGGTGGTGATTCTAAAGTGAAGTTGTCTGACATAAATGCAGACTTTGTGAACAAGACAGTTATTCCTACATACGTGGGTCTGATGAAGGGTAATGAAGAACTCTGTGCCGCATTGAGTGACATTAATGATGATGCAGATGTTCAGGCAGCTTGTGCTGCGTGGAAGGAAGCCCGCCAGTATTGGGAGTGGTCAGAAGCATTCCTTTTCGGTGCTGCGTCGAGCTATGGTATCGACCCTCATACAGATACATGGCCGTTTGATAAGAGTGCCTTCGATAATTACATGGCAAAGTTTGATCCTGTAAATAATGAAGCTGATGCAGCTACGCTTGCAGAGGCAATTGCCACTGGACAGAACCTGACCGGATTCCATGCTGTGGAGTATCTGTTGTTCCGTGAGGGCCAGCCACGTAAGTTCAGTGATATGACTGCAAACGAAATATGGTTCTGTCAGACAGCTGCAAGAGACCTTTATCTGAATTCTATCAAGTTGGTTGCTGCATGGGGTGGAGAACTCTCTGCCAGTGAGGCTCAGGATTTGGCTGATGCAGAGATGGAGCCGGAAGACAACTTCGGTAATGAAATGATTAATGCAGGTAAGGCTGGTTCTCGTTGGAGCACCGAACTTGCAGGCACAAAGCAGATTATCGGTGGTTGCCAGAACATTCTTGATGAGGTTGCTCATGCTAAGATTGGTGCACCATACACAGGTGAGGATGTTGACTATATCGAATCTCCACATGCCTACAATTCAATTCAGGACTTCCTGGATAACACACTCTCTTGTGTATATGCTTTGTATGGCGGTCTGGGTGTAGATGCGAAATATACTGATAAGTCTGTGATGGCTTATGCTTATGAGAATTATCCAAAAGAGGCTGCTGCTCTGACTGCTGCTATGATCAATGCCGTTGCCAAGGTAAAGGCAATGAAGAAGCCTTTCGTTCTTTACTATTCTGACGCGAGTGCAGGTGAGGCGATTGCAGCTCTCGAAGCATTTGATGAGGCTCTCGGCGAACTTTACTCTGTAATGGAATAAGTCTGTTTTGAGACAATAAAAAGAATTATTATAACGTTTTTGTGGTATGATATGTCATCTGCCACAAAAACGTATCATCGTTAAATCAGAAAAAAGAATAGAAACATGAAAAAACTTGGTTTTTACTTATGCGTTTTAGCTGCCGGTATGTTTACTGTGGCTTGTTCCGACAGTGAGAACAATGAGAGTGGCGGTTCGTCGGACAATCCGAAAGTGCTGAGTGAAGAATATTATGCCGGAGGTCAGCTCGGAACTGTGTTCAACGAGAGTGCAGATGCTTATCAGGCTGCAGCGCCTGCTGTTGAAAATGCAGGAATGGTGTATGATTTCTTCAAGGGTGAACGTATCTTTGAACGTGATGCCAACACTAACAAAGACGGCGCTTTCAAGGGACTCGGTCCTGTTTACGTGCGCAGAGGTTGCCTCTATTGCCATCCTGCCTACGGACATGGCAAGCGTCAGGCACGCTATAAGGAGAGCGATATGGGTAATGGTTATCTTCTTGTAATCTACGACAAGCAGACCAATGCTTATATCCGTTCAGTTGCCGGAATGCCTCAGACCGGTGCTGTGGCTCCTTTCAAGCCTTCTATCAATGAGGATATGATAAATATCGAATGGAAGGACTACACTGATGAGTGGGGCAATCAGTTCCCTGACGGCGAGAAGTACGAACTCATCTATCCTGAACTCACTATCCCATTGGAGGCATTCTATTCGCCGGTTATGGTTACACGTGGTGGTCAGGATGTAGAGATTACCGATGTCAACGAACTGGGTTTCCGTCTTGAATCTACAATCGGAATCTACGGAACCGGTATGACTGATGCCATTCCCGACGATTCTATCACAGCTCAGTGGGAGAAGGAGAGCAAGTACTTCAATTCAATAGGAAAGACTGACGCTCTCAATCCTGCATACTGGGATCAGGCTAATAACAAGTGGATAAGCTACTATACAAATAAATTGTCTCCGGGCAAGCAGTGGGTTCGCCGTTACACTTATGCTATGACTCGTGGTCCTATCCTCGATGCTGCCGGAGCAAATGCTATTTGGAACATCACCAACGTGACCCGCAGCGACCGCCGTTATCATTATCTCGACCTCAACGGTACTTATTATGCAACTACTGCATCAAAAGACCCTGAGGTGCAGGCTGAATTCTACAACTACTTCCCTGAGTGGAACAAGACAGGCGACGTAGAGAAGGATATCTACAACTATCTCACCAGCAAGGAACTGCCTGCTGAGATGAGTGATGAAGACTATCGTGCTCTGATGGTATGGCACCGCGGACTTGCAGTTCCTGCTGCACGTAACCTCGACGATCCGGATGTGCAGGAAGGTAAGAAACTCTTCTCGAAGATTGGCTGCACTGCATGCCACCGTCCGTCATGGACTACCGGACCTGACGAGATTCAGGACCCTAACGGTATGTTCAGCAACAACGATATGCCACGTTATCCGAACCAGAAGATTTGGCCTTATACCGACTTCGTGCAGCACCGTCTCTTCATGAAGAACGATATCCGCACAGGTTGGTGCCGTACTACTCCGTTGTGGGCACGCGGACTGAGCAAGATATGTACTGGTGCTGAAGACCGTCTGCACGACTGCCGCGCCCGCAACACAATAGAAGCCATCATGTGGCATGGAAGTGCTCAGTCTGATGCTCGCAGGTCTGTGGAGGAATTCCGCAAGCTGAGTAAGTCGGAACGTGAGAATGTCGTGAAATTCATTAATGCGATTTAATTATAATGAAACATCTGAAGACTCTGTCTTTTACTTCTTTTATAGTGGTGGTTGCCGTTATGGTAACTGCCACTATTGTCGAAAAAATCGATGGCACCGAGTATGTCCATCGTGCCATCTACGGCTCGTGGTGTTTTGCCCTCCTGTGGGCTCTGCTTGCAGTCACTGGTTTTGTGTATATACTGAAGCGCAAACTGTTTCGCCGTCCCGCTACCTTTATGCTTCACCTGTCGTTGCTTCTGATTCTTGTTGGGGCACTGGTTACACATATATGGGGCACTAACGGCACCATGGAACTCAGCAGCGGACAGTCGGTCTCTGCCTATCTGAACAGTGAGACCGACATGGTGGAGAAACTGCCTTTCAGCGTTACGCTCGATAAGTTCCATGTGCAGTACTATCCGGGCACGCAGTCGGCAATGGACTATGTGTCCACAATCAGTTTCTCCCGCGAGGGTTTCGCTTCGCAGAGTGCAGATGTTTCGATGAATCATGTCGGGAAATACTCCGGTTACCGCTTCTATCAGTCGGGTTATAGCGAAGACGGACAGACCACCTATCTGATGGTGACTCACGACCCGTGGGGCATTTCCATCAGTTATGTCGGCTATTTCCTCCTGTTCCTTTCCATGCTCTTGGTTATGGTGATGCCAAACGAGGGCTTCCGGATGCAGCTGAAGCGCTGGGGTAGGGTGGCAGTCCTTTTCCTTGGCTGTCTTATTGCACCTTCATTCCAGTCTGCTCTTAGTGCCGCTCCGAAGGTGTTGCCTCAGGATGTAGCTGCCGACTTCGGTAACCTCTACACTTACTACAATGGCAGGATATGTCCTGTGCAGACGGTAGCACGCGATTTCACCATAAAGCTCTATGGCAGTCCGAAGTACAAGGGCTATACTGCCGAGCAGGTGCTCACCGGTTGGGTGCTGTTTGCCACCAACTGGATCGACGAACCCATGATAAAGGTGAAGGGTGCGCAGTTGGCTGAATATACGGGCAAGTCCGACAAGTATATCTCCTACACCGACCTTCTGGGCTATGACGGGTACAAGTTGGAGTCTGTCATTGCTGACATACATGCAGGAAAGAAAGTTGCCAATTCGCGTGCCATTATCGAGGCAGACGAGAAGATGAACATCCTGCTCATGCTCTTCAACGGACAGATGCTGCGAATCTATCCTTATGCCCACGAAGAACACGGACAGACGAACATACAGTGGTTTTCTCAGGGTTCCAATCCTCCGGTTGAGGTAGGGGAGGAGCGTTGGTTCTTCATAAAGAAATCCATGGACTATATCGGTGAACTTGCAGCCAGCGGACAGTACGACGAACTGCGTAAGGTGCTCTCGCAGATACGTAAATATCAGACGAAGGAAGTAGGTGCTGCTCTGCCGTCCGACTCGCTGTTCCGTGCCGAAATGCTTTACAATCGCTTGAGCTCGTTCACCATCCTGTCGTTTCTTATGCTCACACTGGGACTGATAGTCTTCGGTTTCAGCCTCAGAGCCTGGCTGAAAGGCACATCGCTTCCTCGTTATGCCGATGTCGGATTCTTCGTGCTTGTATGCCTCTCAGCCTTGTACGTATTGCTGCTGAGCATATTGCGAGCAGTCGTGTCGGGTCACTTGCCTTTGAGCAACGGATATGAGACCATGCAGTTTATGGCACTGTCGGCAATGGTCATCACACTCCTCCTGTGGCGCAGATTCCAACTCATACCGCCGTTCGGAATCTTCATTTCCGGACTCGCGCTCCTTGTCAGCCGTCTGGGAGAGAGCAATCCGCAGATAACTCCGCTCATGCCAGTGCTTGCATCGCCGCTGCTCAGTCTTCACGTATGCGTCATCATGATAGCCTACTCGCTGTTTGCCTTCACCATGCTCAATGCCCTGTTGGCATTACCTCTGAGCATGAAGAGCGGCAGAGAGTCGTATGTGGTTCAGCTGACCAACATGTCGCGCCTTCTTCTCTATCCGGCTATTTTCCTGCTCACCTTGGGCATCTTCATCGGAGCCATCTGGGCAAACCAGTCGTGGGGCCGCTACTGGGGATGGGACCCGAAGGAAGTGTGGGCACTCATCACGATGATGATTTATGCCATACCGATGCACTCGGCATCGTTCCCTCAGTTCCAGCGCGCACGTTTCTACCATGCCTATATGCTCCTCGCATTCCTCACCATCCTCATGACTTTCTTCGGTGTGAACTATTTCCTTGGCGGCATGCACAGTTACGCATAGAATTATGAATCTCTACATATATGAGTACAGGGTGTTTTTAATCAGCAAAAATCAGTTAAATCTGTTGTTCTTTTCTCCCTTCTGAGTCGGAACTGAGTCGGAACTACCTCGGAGGAGAGTCACTTATGGTTAGAGGTTAGAGGTATGTATTCCGTGGAATTTGGTTGTTAGTATTCTGTCTTCAGATGAAGTGAGTTGACGGATTATTAAAATAGGATTGCTCTCTGTTGTCAGTTTTCTTTTTTTATGCGAGTTTGAATAACATGTATTAGCGATTAATATGGACGAGCAGGTAAGTTTGTGAATAAAAAATTGCACAGAAAAACAAGGAAAAGTTTGTTTTCTGTGCAGTTTTTTATATCTTTGTATCGTAGAAATGCTTTGAAGCGGTTGCGTATGAAGAAAAACCCTTTGATACAATTAGGCAGAACAATCGTCCAGAAAACCTTCGAGGGCTGACGAAATTGGAGAAACAACTATCTGAGGCGTTATCCAATAGCGGTAGCACCCTTTGGAAGATAATAGCGATTATTGCAGCAATCGCTTTCTTCGTTGTTTTATTATTCAAATAAGCAACTGTCTATGAAGAAGTCAATCAGAGGAATCAGTTTCGTTGATAAGTTCAAGGAAAGCTGTTTATACAAAGAACTGTATTTGCAGCATAGAAATGAGTTGTTCATTGCCATCAGGAATGAATACCTGAACATTTACTATAATAATATCAGCATAGCAAAGGTTTCCTATACTCAGGGAAACATGATTAGGTGTGAAATAAATGAATACTATTTCACTGGTATTAGTAATTCGCCGATGCTTACCCTATGTTCTGAGGATGAGATTAGAGAAAAGATTATCGGCTGTTATGATACAATAAAGGCCAATAGCGATAAGAAAAGCAACGAAGAAAAAAAATTGCAGTCTGCCTTGTTCATAATGAATAACAGGAATATAGAATCTGAATGGTATTGCACCGATGTAGAATGGCGCAGACCTGCGGATGCAGAGCATTTAGATTTTAATGCCAGGTTCGACATAATAGCGATTACAAAGAAAAGCCCATATCGTATTGCCATTATTGAACTAAAGTATGGTCGAAAAGCTGTAGGTGGAGATAGTGGTATAAGGAAACACATTGAGGACTTTTACTTGTTTGGAAAATATAATTACTTTGAAATCTTCAAGAGAGAAACTAAGGCCATATTAAATAATCTCAGTGGCCTGGATCCTGATTTCCCCGAAGAATTGAAGCATGTGAGAATGGATCAGATGGCCAGTAAACCTGAGTTCTATATTATTACCCTTGATAATAATGCTTACGATACTCTTTGTACTCCAAAACAAACAGTTGGAGGGTATCTGTTTGACGATGCTACCCGTTGGAACAGCCCAAGGGCTTCATGCAAAACCGTAGAATCTGTTTTTGGTGATGTGACAGACCCAAATAACGATAAGGTTTATGTGAAGTTCCTGTTCTCTCCTAAAACCATAGAGGATTTGAAAGAAATGTATAAAATTGACATCATAAATGATGCAATGTATGATTTGCCAAGTAGAGAACAGCACACATCAATGCCAAAGTATTCAAACAATTCTACGGAAAGGACATCAAGCAATTACAAAAAGAAAGAGCAGGTGCGCCAGTTAGAATTGATGAAGAATACAACCTTGTTTCATGGTGATTGTGGCGGTGGAGAATTTTTGAATAAGATATGGGAGTTTTGCTTGTCAGATTCTCGCAATAATATATTTGAAGATATTGTAGATGATTGTATTGATTATTTCAAAAACGAACAAATAGTATTTTGGGGCAGTAACGGTATTCCCAATCATATATTGTCATCACAAGTAGCATGTTTGAATCATCTGTTTGCTATTAGAAACGATCGGGATTTGGTTCTTAAATTAGCCCAAATGCTCGTAGACCATGAAGTAGAAGATGTAGAGCCTGTCGAGTGTGACAAATCTTGTCCTTATATTGCATTTGAAGTGACAAGCAGCAAGGATTATCTGAATGAGAAATACGTTAAGCGTGGAGCTAATTGCACTTCCGTTGATGCTGTAATAATCGCCAGAATGAAGGGCGGTCACAAAATACTGATACCGATAGAATGGAAATATACTGAGGGCAAAGAATATAATATAGACAAATCAGGCACAGAAGGAAGTGGCAAAGAACGATTACGCAGATATACAGATTTAATCAATGCCTCGAATCAGTTGCTGACAATATCTGGTGGCTATCTAAACACCGTGTATTTCGTAGAACCCTTCTATCAGTTGATGCGGCAGACACTTTGGGCAGAACAAATTATAGCTCATAAATCTGTTGAACCAATCAAAGCAGATGATTTTGTTCACGTTCATGTAATGCCAAAGGAAAATGCGACATTGCTCCATCGTAGATACAGATATTCGGAAATGGGATTAGAAGAAACGTGGCGTAATTTGATTTTGGATCAGAGCAAATACAAATGGATAGAGCCAAAGAATATTGTTAAACTGATAGATGAATCTGGACGATATGCAAAATTGGTTCAGTATCTAAATTTGAGATACGGATATTAAAAAAGGTATGATATGGGAAATATTAAGATACGACAAGGTGTATTCGACACCAAGCTAGAACTGGAACATGCTGGTGTCGCGGCAGGCTTTCCTTCTCCTGCTGACGATTACAGGCATGAGACGCTTGATTTTAACCGGGACTACATCAGGCATCCCGAAGCATCGTTTTATGGTGACGTAGAGGGTGACAGTATGAAAGATGCAGGACTGTTTGACGGCGATAGGGTTAAGCTGACTTTCAACAAC
>DEJQ01000015.1:330-15935 GCA_002353575.1 Prevotellaceae bacterium UBA2744 | reverse complement strand
GCCTCATGCCGGTCTGTAGCTACCAAAAGCGACGTGCTTACACCGCTGGAATCTGCTTGTTTATCGCCATTATCTTCATCAGAACAGGCTGTAAGAAAGACTGTGCCGAGAACAAGTATGGCAACCATCGCTCTTTCAAAAATTCTTTTCATAGGATTATTACTAAATTTCATAAAAAACGGGAGAATGGGAGATATTCGGGGATTTTCAGTAACCTTTTCATAGAAGATCGGTTGCAAAACTATACATAAAATGCAAAATGACCAAAAAAAGAGAAATAAATTCTGTACAAGTTACTTAAAACTCATATTGGCAGGAATGTAATTATTTCAAAATATCACCTCATAAAAGCATTGTTTTATAAAAAAAGTATTTGCAAATTCCTTTATATCAACGATTTGTGTGTTAAACGGCAGAAAAGTGATGACGTAGATTCTAAAGAGATGGAAAATGATGAAGATTTAACGTATTTAACCTTTGTAAACCTCAAAAAACGTGTTATTTGTGCAAGTTTTCTCATAGCCACATCAACAACTTGTACACCCCCACCAGTTAGGGAATACCAAGTACCAATAAAATCAGCCTTGTTTATTGTTTTGACTTTCTCATCATCATTTCCACACGTCATGAAAATTGGCATAATCATAAGCATCATAATGCTCAAAACTTGAATTTCTTCATAATTTTAATGCTTAATGTTAAATTATTTAATGTTTAATGTAAAGGTTCGAAAAATCATTCTCCGCTCTTTTTCATTTTCAGACCAATCGCATAATACTGTCCGTTATCAAAAGTAACGCCCGACTTGGTGAAGGTATAGCTATCACTACCTACCGTAGCCGTAAGAGTAAGTTTCTTACTAGCGCCTCCCGGAATAGCCACATAGATCACACCCTCACCATTGGTGGCATAAGTTTCGGCAGGAAAACTCATTGACAGATTACTATCACCATACTCGATGGTCAGCGCCGTTGGACTCAGCAAAGCTGTGCCATCAGACGTCTTGAGCGTAAACTTCACAATAGCCTGCTGATTCTCAAACTCAACGGTCTCTTGAGTAGGAACAACAATACGATCCTGGTCGATGCCGACCTCTATGGAGGCCGTTGCATAGTCATAATTTGCAGCAATATCAGCCAGCGTACCAACCTGACCCGTGTAATCCAAATCACCAGAGCGTGGGAACTGAAGATTGAGTGGAACAGAAATAGTACCTATAGCCTCTTGTATAGAAGTATAAGATGTACCATCAGGAAGGCTGATAGTACCACTCAGCACAGTGGAAACTCCTGCCGTTTGGGGTTTAATACTTCCCTTGAACCAAAAATTAATAGTAGTTCCATTATACGTTCCTTCTACAAAGACCTCTTCCGTAGTTGCCCATGAAGCATTTAGCGTACTGCCATCGAGCGTCAACGCACGAGTTGCCGCACGTCCGGCAGCTTCATTCGCAGCTTTCGTTGCATTCACGGTCAAGGTGTAGGTCTTACGAACCGGTTCCGTGTCCCTGTCGTCTGACGAGCAGGCCGCCATGGCAAGACCTGCTGTCAGCAACATACCAAAATAAAATTTTTTCATCATATTATACTCCTTATTCTGATTCCCAGTCACCTTGACTTGTTACTGCTTGTCCATAACTTTTACGTTCTGCATCTATACCACTCACACTCAATATCTGAACGCTTTGACACATGACAACAACCGTAACCGATGGTTTCTGATAAACTTTCTTGTTCATAATCAATTCCTGTTAGGTTCAACGAATACAGGTTGATAGATGCCTCCAGTACCCGTTGGTGCCACAGAGGCATCAAATGTAGTCCAGTCTATCGTAAATATTCGATGCAGTTTGTCACAATAATACGACAAGCCCACAGCCACACCAGCGTCATTGCTGGCTATCGTCAGCGGTACCACATAAGAACCTTCCGTCTCCTGAGGAGCAGCAACACCACGCACCTCGCCACCGATGGTAGCGCAGAGAAGATCCAAAGACGACACATACTTATTCAGTGTGTCCTGCAACTGAACCCGCACAATCATAGTCTGCTCGAACAGGTCGTAGTTAGGTGTCTGCCATGTAGGACGCACATCCGTACCAGCAGGAATTTCCGCTGGAGTCGGAGTTGGTGTCGTAGCCGGTTTGTTGTCACCGTCCGAGGAGCAGCCCCACGCCATAAAGGCGAGGGCTGCTAATGTTAATATACTCTTTTTCAACATCATCTTTTTTATTACGAATGAATTTTATGTTTAAGTATTTAAAGTTTACTTCACCACGACAGCCTTACCGTTGTAGATGTACACACCACTTCTTGTCGGTTTCTCACCAAGAAGCACACCGCTCAGGCTATACCACTGATTGTCGTGTGGCATCTCGTCGATAGATGTGAAGTTGATGTACGTAGGCTGTTCAGGTGTACCAAGCACCTTGTCCGCAGCGTAACTGATGTGGCTGCCGGTCATAGCAACCACCTCGCCGTCGCGCTCCAGAACGAAGGTCAGCGCATCTTTGTTATAAGCATCGCTGCCTATGTTCAGGTAGAACAGGTTTTGAGTCTCGTCAGCAGTCAGTTCGGCTTCAGCCATGCGGTCACCATTTCTGAATACCACCAGCTTGTCGCCAGCCTTAGCCTCTACGCCCTCAACGGCAGCCACGATGTTCATCGTCGTAGCAGTGCAGACGCTTAAACGCTTCACTGCAGATGGTTCATTGTCGCCACTGTAGCGTGAGTCGTTGAAGTAGATTGGATACACGAACTTCACTTCGTCGCTGGCCTGTCGCTTCAGCATGTATCCCTTACCAGCCTCCATATACTGCAGCGAGCCCTTCCATACCAGTCCGCTTGTTGACTGACTGACGATAGCGAATCCGTCTTGCGACTTAACCACATCGCCTACCTGTGCATGATCCAAGTAGTCGGACAGAGCCTGTGAGATAGGCAGGTTGATATTTGAGAGGTAGCCAATACGGTTCCAGTCCTTATGTACAGTTATCTCCCTACTAGCAACAAGTCCCTCCAGATAGACGCTCTTGTCGCTCACCGAGTGGATCTTATACATCTGCTGAGGATTGATGTTGATAGGATTATCCTCATTATCCCACTTCACACTGCCGGCAGGTTCCTTTTTCGCAACACAGAAATATGTCTTTTCCTTCGTGCCGTTTACAACCGAAATAGCGTCGCCAGCCTCCCACTTTGATATACTGTTAAAGAACTGTCCAAGCGTTACACCTTCCTTTGGCATCAAGTTGAAGGTAACCCAGTTCCAGCCCTTCTTCAGTCTCAGTGTCTGCACAACACCTTCATAACTGTTCTGCAAGACAACAGGCGCCGCATCCGTACCGATGAAGGCATCCTGCTCGAAACGGTAGGTCGTTCCGTCCTCAGCCTTCACGCCGTACACATTGCCTGAAGAAGCATCGAAGAAGCGGAAGTTCAGTTGCGGCATTGAACCGTCTGGGTACTTGTAGCCATAGACTGTCAGGTATACCAGAGCCTCGTTGGCGTTAACTTTGTTGTTGACATCGATATGTGCCACACCCAGAGTCTGCTGCTGTTCATCGAACACAGCCAGAATATCCTCCTTCGAGCTGGCAACCACACCGTCAATCTTTACACGAGCCACTATCAACATCGTCTTATTATCCTCCTTCAACTTTTCGTTGACAACCCATTTCGGTTCGTCACCACGTACACGCAGAGTTATAGGCAGCGGTTCCGACATCTTGTTGTCACCAATCAATGAAACCTGCTCATTGTAAGTACCTATATTTATATAATCGTTAATGGTGAACGTGATCTTCTGTTCATCCAGTGCGTCGAGCACGCCCTGAGTCTGTGAAGCATCGATCCACAGCGGCAGGTCTTCCAGCTTGCAATTCTGTTTAACGCCGCTCAGATTCTTCACGGTAGCCTCGAAGGTCATTCCCTCGCCATAGTTCACGACCTTATCTATACGCTTCACATCCCAGCGCAGTGGGTTGCGATATACGAAGAGATTCAGTGTGGCGGGCGATGCCATCGTATTACCCTGCAAGTCAGGAATTTCCTTCACAGTGACGTAGATATTGGTCTTCTCCACCATGTAGTCAGGTTCCTTGACATTCATAAACAACTCGTTGCCGTTGGCCACATAGCTGTAACGCAGGTTGTTCATTTGTGAGTTGCTTACCATCGGTGCGTAGAAGTCACGTGCTGCCCTGGCGTTAACCTCTTCGTCAGCCACCAGAGTATCGCGGCGTTCCTCTAATTTGCCCTGCGAGTCAACGTAACGTTTTAGGCTTATACCTGTAGGCTCCAGATGCTGCTGGTTGTTGTCTAGCTCCTCCGAGCGTCCGAAGTCCAGATAAGCACTCATCGAACTCATAGTACCGAGCGGTGTATGGTTCGAATACTCCTTGATGAGATTCAGTGGCAGTACGCTCTCAAACATACCTACCTCGTCAATATGTCCGTTCATCACGTTGATATGACGACCTCTGTCCAAAAAGGTTGCACCTAATGTGATGTCGTTGCCCATGATACCGCCTAAGCTATCTGCTGGGAACGATTCAACCAGAGCCTTGTCCGAATATACATTTGCCACATTCTGTGAACGGCTGACAGTCATAGCGAAGTGGTGCCAGCTGCCATCACCCACGAATGCCGAAGTCTCCTTCTCAAAGCCCTGCGAACGGACATAGAGCTTATTATTCTTCACACCGATGTTGATTTGGTTCTCTTGATCACGCTGGGCCTCACCGTTAGAGAACAGAGTAGCATTTTCATCATTCGTGCGGAACCAGAAGGTCAGCGTGTAGTCGTGGTTCTTCGTACGTACGAACTTGTCCGGTTTCAGACACAGACCCTTGTCGCCCTTGATGGCCATTGAGATACCATTAGGACGCTTCCAGCTGGTGCCTGCCAATATGAGATCCATGCTACCGGGAGCATTATCGTAACCCCATGTGCCTTCACCCTCGTTCAGCGGATAGTAGTCGAGCAGTCCACTCTCGTAGCCCGTCAGTTTCTTCTTACCATAGCTGTCGAGTGAAGCGGCATCCATGGCGCGGTTCCACAAGCGGAACTCCAGCATCTCACCCTTATATGATGTTCCGCGTGTGACATCACTATTAGAACCTAAAATCATGCCCGAATAAGAACCTTCATATCGTTCTGTAAGTTGCTTGTTACCGATAGCCTTGTTGCCGTCGTAGAACTTCACGGTTGTATTGTCTCCACTTTGGTCGAGCACGTAAGCCACCTGGTGTAGCATATTGTTGAACTGCACTATGTCGTCTGATACCAGTGTCTCGCCATTGATGGTAGCCGAGAGTTTCTTATCAGCAGTCAGTCCGAAACGCAGTCCCTTCTCATCGCCACCATGCGAGAACACCGTCATCTCACGATTATCGGTGGCTGGATTCAGCATGACATCCACAGTGAAGCTCTTACCCTTCAGGTTACGTTCACCCTGGGTAATAGCCAGTGCATTACCGTCGAAACTCAGCGACGTTGACGTTGAGATATCGTTGCTCATCAGCGTACCCAACACTTCGAAGTTGTTGATTTCACGCAGATAGTTGCCTGCAATAGGCTCGGAGAACTTGATGAGGATGTCGTCGCCGATACCCAGAATGCCGTTGGTAGGCTCAGGCGTACCGAAGGCAACAGGTCTGCGGGTGTCCTTGATGCCCTTCAGTACCTCCGACGGACCAGTCAGGTAGCCGCCGGCATGGCGACAGTAGGTCACGGCACGGATGTCGTAGTACTGCTCTATCGGGTCAACCTCGCCATAGAACGGAGCCACGATGACGCCCGAACTTGGTATCGTGTCGGTGACACCGCTGGCCTTCTTCTGCAGCTCCCTGTCTTGATAGTATGAGCATACGTTCACCCAGTCGTTATCACCCTGAGTGGAGAGCTTGTATTGCAGTTCGATATGGTCGAAGTTGGGCCAGTTCACGTCGAATCCCTCTATGCGCACCGGCATGTACCAAGCCTGGCGCTTGCCGTCGAATGGGCTTTCGGTGTTTATCACCCAGTTGTTGCTGGGCACGCTCACCTTCACCTTGCCTGCTGTTGGGATGAAGTGGGCCGAGAATTTCTGTGTGAACACACGTGAATTATCCTCGGGATCCATCAGACAGATGGCCAAGTCCTCATAGTCGAAAGCCTTGCTCGGATAGACCGTAATCTCCTTGGTAAACACCTGATGCTTGCCGTCGCTTCCGATGGCCGGCCACAGCACCAGATCCACACCGGCGCCTGTGAGCGGCGCTCCGTCCACGCAGACTCTGGCACCATTGGGATTGCTGCCGGCCTCCAGAAAGTAGTTGAACTTCAACGTGGCCCGCTCCGGATAATCGGTCTCGTTGGCCATGTGCAGCACATAGCGGGCAGGCTCGTCGAACGGCACATTGCTCACCACGGGCTGTTCAATCCAAATATGCGGTTTGTCAGCAGGTAAGGTGGCTGCATCAAGCACCGTTCCGGGCTGATGCCACTTTGTCACGCGCTCACCCTCGTACGGCTGACAGGTTACACCACCAATGGTACGAAACACAAAGTTGGAATAAACCTTCTCATTAGTGAAACTTGCGAAGGTCATCATTGGAGGTGTCAAGGTTCCGTAGCGCACCTTGCTCAGTGTCTCCAGAGTAATCTTGTTGAAGTAATTGGTGTTCTCGTCTATCGTATATTCTGTTCCTGTGCGATAGACGTCCACCGTCAGGCTGGACTTGCTGGATGCGGCCAGTGTGAAGCCCACTTCCTTGGAATGGCTCTCCGATGAATTATATTTGTCACTGGCATTGATGTTAAGAATAATACCCCATTGGGTTTCCCAAGTACTGCCTAAGACTTCCAAGTCTATTCCATATTTAAAATGATTTTTCACATCCTCATACCCATGAGGTTCAGCTTTTATACTACCGCCTTCTTTTTTCAGTTTTTCTTCCAGGGTACTCATGATAATGGCCAGAGGTCCTGTTGCTGCAAAGAGATTACCCAGTCCTGACAATCCTGGGTAACGCAGGTAGCGCGACATGGTCTTACCCATCGTAAAGTTCTCGCTGTACTGGATGTTGGCTGCACCATCAAAGTCGTAGCGTTTCACCAAATCAGTAGGCACTACGCTCAACTTCTCCTCCTCGTTCTTGGCAAGGAAGTCAACCCACGTCAGGATTTCCTGATTCAGGGCCTTGATGCTGTCGCCTGTTGTCTCATTATTTGGACGAACCACTGTATAGTCCACACCAAACGCCTTGTCGTCGGCATCCACGTTACTGATATATGTGGCATAGCCACGGCTGTCGGCCAGTGCTTTGGCCTTTGTCACGTCAGTGCCCTTCGGCAGAATCAGCGAATTACGAATCTTGAACAAATCAGGCAGCAGTTCGTTCTCGATATAATGCTGCGAGTGGACGAAGGTAGAAGTCACTGTAGGTGACATCGACATCACCTCGTCGCGAACCAGATAGATGGGCTTGCCGGTATCGTCTGTACCCTGGGCAAGCACCTTGGTGGTACCGACTGGAACCTTCACCTTGGTGACCACTTGACCATTATTGTCAACAGCCTCGTATGTACCTCCCTCATGGAGTTTCACAATCTGATACATACTGTCGGGAACGACGCGTACAGCTATGGCATCCTGAACGATGAAACTCTCGGTGGTACCGATAAAGAGGTCGGCCTTGCCGGCAACCCACTTCTGTCCGCTCTTGGTCTGGATGCGCTCGGTGATGTCCATGCCGTAGGTCCAGTTCCATGAGTGTCCGAAGTTGAATTCAAACTCTAAGTCAATGCCTGTCTTCGACTTCGACTTATCCAAAGTGCCACGGGTTGAACCACTTCCCTCAGGTGCAAGCACATAACCCATGTAGGAATCGACGCCTGTACCGGTTTTTGTCTTTACGGTGAAACCTGCCGCAGCAGTAACGTCGATGGAGTAGCCATATGTCAGCTTGGAGCCTTCCTTGATGTAGGATGTGCTACTGCCTCCTGGCGGGTCGCGCAGGATATCCCACAACTGTGGCTTTCCTGCTACAATGGCTTTGCGGCCTTCGGGCTTGGCTTTAGTTGCCATGACGTAGCCGCGCAGAATGTTTCCGTAGAATGGCTTGACGTCGTAGTATGTGCCGTCGTAGAGCAGCGTGATGTCGAATGTCTTCAGGGCTTTGTCACCCTCCATGGTGAAGGTTGCATTGTCGGGTGTGAAGATGTAGTCGCATCCGCCATCCTCGTCGAGGTCGCTCTCCCATTGTGCCGTCTTCGAGTCGGTGGTCAGCGCATTCTTGATGATGATCTTGCCTCGCTGGTCAAGTTTCACGATATCGGCCTTTTTGGATGGATCGTTGTTCCAGTAGTATTTCTCGCAAGCCTGCAGCATGAAGCCGTAGGGTGAACCCGCCATGAATACAGGATATCCGAAGGAGTAGTGCATGATGCTGTCCTTGGCATCGGGCGTCTCCTTAGTATAATAAACCAGGTTTACACTCGATTTGTTGCCGATATTGTCCTGGGCGGTAAGCCACTTCACACCAAAGTATTTCTCGCCTGTGGGATTGAACTGCGTCACCTCCACATCGGGAATAGCATGATAGATGCGGTTGTACTCGCAAGTGTCGCCCCCCACATTGAAGGTGAGGTCAAGCGTCTGGCCCACCTGTCCGTTCTGGAACAGTGTGGCATAGCCCTGAGCCGACACTTCCGTAATCTTGTACTTGGCTGGGTGAACCCTCAGTTCGTACTCGCCCGTCTTGGCATCGGGACGTATAGTTATGGAGCGTCGTGTCTTGGTGACTTGGGTGGTGTCAGAATGAGCCGATCCGAAATCTACCTTATATGAGGTGCTCTTCAGGCTTTCGTTCTTGGGGTCGCGGAAGATGTATGAGGCATTGTCGCCTTCGAGCTGCATCACAATCTTCAGCGAGTCGCCGAGGTTGTTGGTTGAGAGGCTGTGGCCGAGGGGTCTGCTGCCCTCGATGTCGCCACCCACTACACGACCGCGCAACACAACTGTGGTGGAGTCCCAGATATAGATGTCCGACACGTTATTGACGAAATTGTAGCAAGTCTTGTCCTCTCCCTCGCGGGCATCGGGATTCAGCAGGTAACCGTTGTTAGCAAACGTGTGTCCGTCCTTCACGGCTTGCACGCTGTGTTCGCCGCGTGGAATACTTAGGGCGAAAGCTCCTTGCGTATCGGTGATAATCACCTGGTTGCTGGCATCATGCATCAGTTTACCGTCGAGCAGGAAGGATACACCTGGCACAGGGATGCTGGAAGTGTCGTAGAACACGTTACCCGAATAGATGAAGTAGGTGTCCATATAGAAGTTGAATTCCTGCTTCCAGTTGACGTTGCGGTTGAAGGATACGATGCCTTGCTCGTTCGGGCCGGTGTATTTTCCTCCGCTGCCAGAAGTCATGACAGAGACATGGTATTCACCCTGCACCTTACCGTCTGGGCCGAAGTAGATAGGCAGCTTATCGAACACGAAATATCCTGAATCGTCAGAAATCACCTTATATTCAGAACTGGTTCCAGGTATATCAACAGGTTCGCAAATCACTGTCTGACCTCCCATCGAGGTTCCGTCGGCCAGACGAATATAGCCCTCAACCTTACCTGTTGTTTCGCAGGCAGCATTGCTACAGATGTCCTGCGTGATGTGCGTGCCCTCGCACTGGAGGACGCTCTGCACGCAGTAGTCGTAGTTCACCTGTATCTGTGTTGAGATATCCTCATACTGCTGTAGCGTCAGGTTGGTGGCAATGGTATCGGTCCATTCGGCATCTTCCTGAGTCGTATGTTTACGGCGCAGCACACGGTAGAAGTCGCTCTCGCCGCCGCTGGTATCCCACGTAAGGACTACAGAGCTCTGCTTCTTCTCCCATTTGAGATTCTCTACACGGTTCATATTCTTGAAGCTGTAGTCGGTGTTGTCGCCCTCGAATTTATTTACGTGGACAACCAGAGTGTCCTTATCGTAGCCGGCAATGCTCAATGGCGATGAACCGCGTATCTGCAGCAGATCGAACGAGTAGTCGACACACTTGCGCGAGAGCTCATAGGTAAAGAAGCGATGATTGATGGCGTCGTCATTGGCGGAGAGATCAACGATAGTGGATTCCACGCCCTTCTCGCCATGCATATTGATGCGCAGCTTCAATTTAGCACGCTGGTCCCATACGGCAACGGGTAATTGGTAGTGTTCCGACACGACAGGGACTACTTTGTCGTCTTTTATCTCCCAATACACACCATAATCATTTAAATATCCAGCTAACACTTTGGCAGAGACGCCATTACAGTCGTTAGCACCATTGGTTTCTGAACCATAAGTCTGGGTATAATAACAGTTTACAAGCGTCACAGAAGATAAGTCTTTTGCTCGTGAAAAGGTGGCGCAATTATCATAACCCGTAGAGATTTCTATTGGAGCAAAGAGGCAGTTTCTTATGTATGCTCTATTGGAGGTGTCATCTTTCCAGCCTATGAATCCACCATTGCTGTGGTTCTTATTAGATGAGCCCAGAGTAAAGGTGAAACGACCATCAAATAGGCAGTATGATATATTAAGATCACCATACACATGACGCCCGACAAAGCCGCCACAGGAGGTGTCGTCCGAGTAATCGGTTTCAATGTTTACAGAGCTACGACAATTGTAGATGTTCGTAGGATTTCCAGACCTGTTATAGACACAGGCTATCAGACCACCCATGAATTTATACTCAGACACGATGCGACCTGTGATGTGCAGGTCCTTGATAGTTGCCCCCTCGACGTATCGGAAAGGAGCCGTGTAGTCTGCTCTATTAAAAAAATCGATTTCCAGTGTGTGCCCGTTGCCGTAAAACGTTCCTGCAAAGGGATTGCTCTCGTCACCTATCATCTTGCTGTCTCTTGTCAGCTTGACATCGTACATCAATACAATATTGGGTTTTCTGATATTCATTTCAACTGCCTTGGCACAACGATCCCAGTCGGCTGCGTTGCGGATTGGAATAACAATCTTATCTTGAGCGATTTCCCCGTCCAGAATCTTTTGACGAGCTGCTTCCAAATCCTCGTCGTTGTACACAACTAATCCATCGGAAGTGGAGAGCAAAAGGTCGAACTTTGCCACATGACCCTCATCGTTCCACTGCTCAGTACGACTGACGGTTGCACCAGCTATGCGGGGCAGGTAGATGATCTCCGACATTAAATACTGCGCATAGGTGGAAGGGCTGACCCACTGCCACATCGAGGATACAGAACGACGCACACGATAGGTGACAGCCTTTCCCTCATACTGGTCAATCAGCCTCTCATCTACAAAGGAATAGTCCTTCTGGTTATTTTTATATGAAACCTCCATGGAAATTGTTTTCCAATAGGGGTCGTCATCATCGGTGGCACCCATAAGATTGCGCTGAATCTCAAAGAAGTCGCCCTCATAGATGTCTCCCTGATCGGGGTCGTCCACCTGACAGTTCAGTGTCACAAAGCCATCCTCTTCAAGTTTCGCCGACAGTCCTCGTGGATGGTGTAGCATACTGCTCGAAAATTTCTCTGACTCAATGTCAACTTTGTAGTCAGGATTATCGGTCTTGGTCTGTACATCGAGAACTGAAGCTTTGATGTGGATATCCTTCCACGGGCGGTTGGCAGGGAGATAAACAAAGTCCATCTTCTTGTTTGTGGAAAGCGTTTGTGTGTATTGCTTGTTCGTCACCGCATCGGTATAATGGAGCGTTGCAGAATAGATTTTGTTCACGACAAAGCTATAGCTTAACATGATTTCATTTGCATGGTCACGTCCTGTGGCCAGCATAGGATCTGTGAGAGTCACACTGGCTTCACCGGCTTCAGGCATATCAACCGTGCCCATCACATAAAAAGAGCTGGGATTCTTCTGATCCTTGGGGATAAACCAGTTTGAAGAGGCATCATCAATTTTGCACCACACCTCTATCTTCAGATGATGCCCGCGATATGTGCGTGGCACGGTCCATTCTACAATTGTGGTATAATGGTCGCCATCGTCTGCATCGGGCTTAAGGAAATACGTGACAGTACCGTCATCCTTGGTGATATCCGACTTAACACCGTAGGCTGTACCCATCAGGTTGAATCGTCCAGGTTGATTGGCATGAAAAACTTTGGCCGCACTAAGGTCAGAGTAGTGTGTGTTACAGTCCCACCAGAGCAACAACTGACGCTCGCCACCATCGATAGTCAAATAGACGCGGCCGTCTGTGACTCCTCGGTTGAACGCACCGGTGATGTCATTTTGGGTTGGTAACTTTAACTGCAACTTGTCATTGCCCCAAAGCATGACGGTGTAGTTGGATTCCTTCTCCAAGTAATCATCGGCCATTGCCGCATGACTCACTGCCAGCATACATACCAACAGGAACAGGCGCCCAAGCGTACTGCTTAGACTGATTATTAGATTCTTCATATATATTTGTTATAAAATAAGTTGTTGCTGTTGACGGCGAGTCTTATAAGAGACTCTCTTGCGTTTGGTCAGTGATTATTCCATTGACATCAATGGATATAACGAACTTTGTATGATAATTCATCCTCCTTGCTAATTCAGACAATGACGTACCTGCGGGAACATTATCCTCAAAAGAAGAATTTGTACGCTCTTTATCTTCAACCACGGTGTTATCGCTATTCAAGGTCATGACATCAATAGTCCTGTCGACTTTGAAATTAAACATCTCAGTAGTAATCTTATCCTCTAAAGGAGAAACCCTTGTATATAACTCTACCTTACAAGGCAATTTGCTAAGGGGAATTTCGACGACCTTGGTGTACGACGGATTACTCATGGTCTCAATGAAACCATTTCCATCAGCATCAGTACCATATACATTTACCTTAAACTGTCCAAGTGTGGCATCATTGGATGTAACGGTGTACTTCACAACAGCCTTGGTAAACTTTGCCTTTGCAGGTTCATCGTCGCTGCTGCCACAAGATGTTAACACTGTTGTTGTCATGAGGGCAGCAAAGAGAACAGCTGCCATTGAAATCATACTTTTCATACTTAAAAAAAATATTTAATAATATTGGAATTTGTCCTTAAAATTCTTGCAAATCGCGGGTATAAACGTTTTCTCGTATGTTTCGGAGAAGACGAAGTTACGTACAAGAGAATGGCGATAGTCTTCATTCGACAGTTGATCGAACTTCACCACTTCATTAATTGGCTCAAATGTTATCAGCTCTTTATATTTCATATGCTCGGCAATTATATTTCAATAAATGATAATCCTTGTAGATTGAGTGCAAAACGATTGTTATCCATCAACAGATAACGGTTTCCCTTGATTGAGCCATCAGATAGCAAAATTAAGCACTTGTTGATGGAGAAAGACTCAATGATACTTCGCAAGTCAAGTTTCAAGTCTGGCTCAAAAAGAATTGACCAATTCGATAAAGCAAGGTACGGCCCTACAACATCATCGTTGTATGTCTGCTCGAAAATTCGTTTACAGGCACTTGAATAGCTAGAAGGCTCATGATATGAAAATGCCGCCGAAGAGTTGACACCTTCGGCGGCAAGGAGCGTCGGCAAGGAGTTCGATTACCACTCGATGCCACTTCTTTCAGGATGCATCTTGTTGACCTTGCTAAGGGTGATTTTTCCGTCCTCGGCTACGCTGGCATGCAGCTCGCTATAGGACATCTTGACTGCGTCCTCAAGATCTGCCTTTTCTTTTACAGAGCCTGATTCTTCCCATCGGTCACTGATGGTCTGGGTGTCGAGTTTTTCGCCCTGGGCATTATAGGAGGTCACAGTATAAGACATTTCCCAATTCAGACTATAATCGCCTGCGTAAGACTCCAGTTCCTTTATGCCATAGTGCAGGCAGATGGCCTCCTCTACGGGGAAAGCAGCGATGTCGTTTACGTTATAGGATTCGTTCTGCTGCTCAGCAAAGGGCAGCAGCTTTTTTATCTCTTTTACCTCGTTGCCGCTCTTGAGAGCAATCTTGCCCTCGAAGTAATCGTAATTGGTCTTCGGACTTGTGATTCTGTAAATCACCTCCACGCGCGAACATTTTTTATTATCGACGGGTGGTGTAACCGGCTCGTCGGCTTTTGAACACGATGTGAATACACTTGCGCCACAGATCAGGATGGTGGCGAGAATCCAATTCATTAACTTTTTCATTTCTTTTTTTAAAAAAATAATTAATAAACAATATGGAGATAATACTAAATCCAGAAGAATTTACTTCCACTTGACATCCTCGAATATCCATGTGGTCGATGGCTCCGAGCACACCACTGAGGTCGCTTGAGTGTCGTAAGGGGTCCATTGTGCCTGCACAGACATAAATGTCACCCGTCCTTTTTTTCTGCCTCAAAGTTACGTGAAAAAAAATGAAACACGCAAGGCCAAAATCGCCGCAATCGAAGATTTTGCATTAGCTGAAAGTTTTTTTGCATTAGCTGAGAGTTTTCCCGCCCCTACAGGTCATCTTATTAACGGAATTTCAACCTAAATTAATGAATTTTCAACCTCGGCAATCACCGATGAAATGGCAAGGAAACAAAATTTTTTTGGGGAAACCCGCCTGATTTCACTGAAAAAGTAGTAATATTGCGGCGAAAATAAAAAACGATATGCCCGAACAGATAACTCCATTGTCGACACTGTATCTCCTGCTCCACGGCGCAGGAACCGGCGTGTCCGTCGTGCTGTTCCTCTATTTGCTGCTATGTCGGGGTAAGGCCATCGCACCCGACATCACGCCGCCCGCACGACTTCGCCGCTGGGCAGCGGCACTATTCGCCGTCATGGCTATGGCCCACATCTGGTGGATACTGTTCTACACGTTCTCTAACGACACCCACTCGGTGATCTACGGGTTGCTCGTAGCCCTCGACTGCATGGTGCTGCCCCCCGTTTTCGTCGGCACCCTGCTGACCATGCTGCAGGACCGCCGCCGACCGCTGTGGCCCATTTTTGTCATCATGACGCCCTGCGCGGTGCTCGCAGTGCTGCAGACCGCCCTGCCATCCATCGACCTTACGACCCCTAACAAGGTCTATGGGCTGGTCATCGTCGTGGCCTTTATTGTATATATGGTGGTGGCCGTGAGACAATATGGGCGGTGGCTGCGCGACAACTACGCCGACCTGGAGCACAAGGAGGTGTGGGTCAGCCTTACGCTGCTCATCGGTCTCGTGCTACTGCTCATGTGTTATGAATATACCGACAACTACGTGATGTGCACCATCGCCCACCTCATCGGATTCCCGCTGGCAGGCCTCCTGCTCTGGCGCGTGGAGACATTGAGCGACCTGAGCTCCGACAGCCTCCCATCCCATTCGGCCCTTAGCGACGACTGCCCGAGCAAGCACTCGGCGACGCCGCACGAAGCAAAGAGCCCCTCCTCCAAGGGCGATCCATCCCATATCGGCAAACTGCTGGTGAAGCACTGCGAGGACACACAACTCTACCTGCAGACCGACTTGACCCTGTTGCAACTCTCGGCAGCCGTCGGTGTGAACCGCTACTATCTCAGCCAATATTTCGCCAGTCAGGGCACAAGCTATTATGAATACATCCACAACCTTCGCGTCGGTCACTTCATAGCCCGCTAC
>DEJQ01000015.1:0-320 GCA_002353575.1 Prevotellaceae bacterium UBA2744 | reverse complement strand
GAGAGCGGCTACCACAGCTACAGCACCTTCAGTGCCGCCTTCAAGCAGCGCATGCACATGAGCGTCACCACTTGGATGCACGAAGAGGCCTAGGTTTTTGTATCCCGCCGAGACATCAAATAATGATTCTCGGCGGTTTTTTGTGCCCATTTCATCGCCGGTTGCCGATGTCGGTAATGCGTGAATGGGCGAATCAGGAGGGCGGGGCAACTTTCAGCTAAAGCAAAATCTTCGCTTGATAGGTCCAAATCGCCTCAAACTTCGGCTTTTTTGAGTACCTTTGCGGCGAAAAAAAGGACGGCTGACAGCCATCTGTACCG
>DEJQ01000007.1:162867-172165 GCA_002353575.1 Prevotellaceae bacterium UBA2744 | reverse complement strand
CCGTTGGAGGACCCGCTGAACAGGCTGTCGAAGTGCCTGACCGACATTCTGCTGTCTGCCATTTTCCTGGTACCCACAGTCTTGTTGTTGCCCCTCATTACCATCATTATCAAGTGTCAGAGCGCTGGCCCCATCTTCTTCCGCCAGCGGCGCACGGGGCTCGACGGTCGCGAGTTCTGGTGCTGGAAGTTCCGTTCCATGCACGTCAACAGCACCGCCGACAACCAGCAGGCAACCAAGGATGACCCGCGCAAGTTTCCCTTCGGCAACTTCATGCGCAAGACAAGCATCGACGAACTGCCCCAGTTCTGGAATGTGTTATGCGGCGACATGAGCATCGTGGGCCCACGCCCCCATATGCTGGTCCATACGGAGCAGTACGATCGACTGATCGACAAATACATGGTGCGCCACTTCGTCAAGCCCGGCATCACAGGCTGGGCACAGGTGACAGGTTTCCGTGGCGAGACCCGTGAGTTGTGGCAGATGGAAGGGCGCGTGGAGCGCGACATCTGGTATATCCAGCACTGGAGCTTCTGGCTTGACCTGCGCATCATCTGGATGACAGTCAAGCTGGTGTTCAAGAAAGACCAACAAGCTTGTTGATATAAACGTTAAAGACAAGAGATTGAATAATTATAGTAACATGAAACAACCCATTGAGATGCGCAATCTCTACGAACATGAGACTGACGCTTACAACCTGAAAGACTTCAAGCCCCAGATTGTTGATGCTGAGTACCTGAAGCAACTCGGAGTTACGATTGAGCCCTCTGAGGAAACCCTGCAAGGACTTATCCGAGGGTCGAAACTGTTTATGAAACGCTTGGAGGAGCACACCGTCATCCCCAAGTCGGTGCTCTACTTAGAGGACTGCGACCCCGACACCATGGAAACTGAAATCCACAACTATACCGGCCGCTGCCCGACGCTGACCTTTGAGGTGAACCCCATCAAGGGCTGCCACGTAGGCTGCCAGTACTGCTTGGTGACCGACGGCGTACACGAGCAGAAGTTGGTTGCCTACGAGAACTATCACCTCTATGTGCGCAAGCTGTTGGAAGAGATGAACGGCGCCTGTAGCGAACAGCCCAACGCCGTGACGAAGGAGGACATTCAGGAGCGCAGCCGTCTGCTGCAGGAGCTGGCTAAAGCCATCGAAGAGGCACCGGAGAAGAAGAAGGAGATAGAGCGGCAGATTGTAGCCCTGAGCCGCGGCAAGAACTGGAACCACTACTATTACTTCACGCCCAAGACCGAGGCACTGCAGGAGCCGACGCTCTACACCGGCATTGCCCACCGCATCCTGCGTGAGTTCATTGCCCACTTCAAGCGCTATCCCAACAGCAACGCCCGCCTCTTCATTGCCTCGAAGGCTGGAACGAAGCACCTCTTAGTGGAGAACGAGGGCGAGACCATCCTCGACCTCTTCGAGCAGTTGAAGGACAAGATGCAGTTCAACACCTCGGTGAGCATCATGCCCAAGCCGTTCCGCGACCTGCTGGAGCCTTACGCCGCCTCCATCGAGGAGCGACTGGCAGCAGTGAAGATGTGTCAGGAGCGCGGCATACAGGCCAACTCGGCACTGGTGCAGCCCATTTTCGTGCCCTACCTCACTGACGAACACATCAAGGAGTTCTTCGACATGCTCCACGATGCCGGCATCGTGAACTACAAGCCCGAGTTCCTTACTGCCTGTATGGAGAACCTGGCACAGTTAGGGCAATGGCTGGGCTACTTCGACAAGACGATGGAGCGCGACCTCTACATGGACTATATCAGCCCGAAGAATGCCGACCACCGCAAGCAGCGCGGACGCACCGCCCCCAACCGTGCACTCTCGATAGAGAACATCCAGCGGCTGATGAAATATACCGATACCATCGGCATGTCAACGAGCATCTGCTTCTGGGTGCGTAACCAGCTGAAGGTGCCCACCAGCATCATCCCCATCATCAACCGCAACGGCTTCCAGTGTTTGGGCTACCAGTCGAAACTCTTTAAGAGTGAAAAGTGAAGAGTGAAGAATTTGCTACCGCCTTCATGGCGTAGCCTGATTATACGTTATGAATTGTCAAGACGTTTGCTTTCAGCTATTTGCTGACAAGACCGACTATTACCATCGCTGGTATCACGACCGCCCGATGCTCATTACATCGGAGCGGCGTGACGAACTGCGGCGCATGCAGGCCCTGCTCTATAAGTGCATCGTCTATATGGCGGAGCACTACCGCGAGTGGGTGCCCCAGTACATGCCCTTGGACGACAAGGTAATGGAGGTGTTGGACCGTCAGAGCCGTTATCCCTTCCGGGCAGGAGCCTACCGTCCCGACTATCTCATCAGCGACGACGGTCGGCTGCTGTTGGTGGAAATCACCAGCCGTTTCTTCGGTCACGGCATCTGGGCCAACTATCCCTCGGTTGTCAAAGCAGAGCAGTTCATGGCTGAGCATCCGGACGCTTCTTGGGAGAACCGCTACGATGAGTTGCTGACCTACATGCGGGACGCCATCCCCGCAAATAGTCCTGTCTATGTTCTAAAGAGCGGCGATCGGGGGAGCGAAAGTACCTTCTACACAAAGTTCTATGAGTACTATGGACATGAGGTGACCGTCTATGAGGCCGCTGAAGTGGAGGCTAATATTGACAAGTGGAGCCATGATGCCGTGGTGTTGAGCGCACTCAACCAGCACGACCTGCTGTCTTTTAAGATGGAGACCCTGCAGGCCATGATAGATGCACGGATGCTCAACGACTTCCGCACCATCTTCCTCGCTCACGACAAGCGCTTCCTGAGTCTAATCTTCGTCGATGAATTCACACAGCAGTGCCTCACGCAGGAGGAAACCCTGTTCCTGCGCCAGCACACCATTCCTACCTATTTACCTCACCTCCTAACCCCCTCTCCAAAGGGCGAGGGGGAAGCCTTCGGCAGTGAGGAGATTTGGGAGGATGCCCTGACACATAAGGATAAATACATTTTGAAACCCTACGATCTGGGCAAAAGTGCAGGTCTCTATGCTGGTGTGATGACTGATGAACAAACATGGAGAAACATAATTTTCAATTCTCAATTTTCAATTTTCAATTCCAATTACATTCTTCAGCCCTTCATTCACCAGCACACCTATCCCTGCGTATGGGAGGGCAGGCATTACGACGAGTATGTGTGCGGCATGATGCTTTGCATGGACGACCGCTATTTCGACAGCGGTATGTTTCGTACCAGCAGTGCTCCTGTTACGAACATGGTGGACGACCGTAAGATGTGCGTCATCCATAGTGATGACGAAGCACTAAAAAAGATATGCTTTGTACTATGACGAGTTCAGCTTCCTCCATCGCCATCATGCAGCCGTACTTCTTCCCTTACATCGGCTATTGGCAGCTCATCCATGCAGTTGATGTGTTTGTGGTTGGCGACAGTGTTCACTATATCAAGCATGGCTGGATTAACCGCAACCGCATCTTGGGAGAGGGTGGCCAGCCTCAGTACTTCGGTATTGAAGTGAGTCACGCCTCCTGCAACCGCCTCATCAGCGAGACGAAACGCGTGGTCAGCCGCAAACAGGCAGAATACCTCTGCCGGGTGCTGAAGTTCTACTATGGCAAAGCACCACACTACAGCGAGGCAATGGAAGTCATCAAGCCTATACTGTTGGACGAAGAACCCGACTTGACGCACTATCTCGTCAAACAGTTGCGGGCTGTGTCCGACTATTTAGGCATCACGACGGAGTTCCGTATGCTCTCGGAAGTGTCGGATCGCTGGGACTACAGGGCTCCGGAGATTATCAGTCGTACGTGCGAGCATTTCGGCATTACCAACTATATCAACCCCTCCGGTGCTGGCATGGGCTATTACGATAAGGATGCTTTCCGCGAGATGGGCATCAGCCTCCAGTTCCTGCGGCGCAACGAGGACATCCGTTACAAACAAATTAACAATGAGTTCGTCCCCGACCTGAGCATCATCGACCTCATGATGTTCTGCTCACGCGACGAGTTGCATGATATGCTGAATCGTTATCATTTCCTATAAAAATCTTGAATTTATGAAACTATACGCTAGTGAAGACGAGGACTATCAGATTCGCATAGGCCGTGAGATTGTAGCAGCTTATCCTGAGCTTTACAATCCGTGGATCATCCAAAACATCAAGCAGAAGTTGGAAGCACGTGCCAAAACCAGACCCGACATAGCAGGCGGCAGAAGCATAGAGGACATCTTTGCCATTGCCACTTACGACTACTGGCAATATGGTATCGATACACCCGAAGAGTTCTCCCACGAGCAGTTAGGAGCTACCGACGAAAAGAAGCGCCAGTACATCACCTTCCGAGGACGCTTCGACTACATATACCATCTGAACAAGAAGGAGGACATGCACCTGCTGAGCAACAAGTGGCATGCCTACCAGCTGCTGAAGGATGCCTACCGGCGTGAGGTGCTGCTACTCGACGGCGAGCAGGACTTCCCTGCCTTCGAGGCATTCTGCCAGCGTCACCCCACGTTCGTCGTCAAGCCTGTCGGGCTCGGCCTGTCGTTGGGAGTCCGCAAAGTGGAGGTCGGAAATGCAAATCTCCACACGCTCTTCAACCAACTGTTTGCAGAAATAAAGGAGGTCAACAGCCATTGGAACTGTGGCACCGAAAAGGGTGTGCTGTTGGAGGAACTGATTGAGCAAGGCGAGGAAATGGCTATGCTTCATCCTGCCAGTGTCAACAGTGTGCGGATGCTCACCATCAATCTGGGAGATGGCGACATCCGTCTATGGTATCCTTACGTCCGCATCGGTGTGGGTGGAAATTTTATCAGTGCAGCAGCAACCGGTAGCATCGTTGCCTGCATCAATGCGGGTACAGGCGTGGTGGAAACTACTGGTTTTGACAAGTTAGGTAGGATTACTGATGTGCATCCAGACACCCATTTCACGATTAAGGGTATCAAGATTCCCCGATGGGGTAAGCTCTGCCAGAAAGCCATCGAGATGGCGGAGCGTCTGCCCACCCTGCGCTACATTGGCTGGGATTTTGTCTATGACAAGGATGGAGAGTGGATTGTGATGGAGGGCAATGAAAATGCCGGAATAAGCAGTTCCCAGCTAATTCATCACAGAGGAATGCGTGAGGAGTTTGAACAACTCATCGGCTACCATCCCACCAAAGAATACTGGTGGCAGGGCAAATACCCTTCAAGATTCGAAAACATAAAATAGGAGGCATAATGGAAATTAATATTTTGGGTGTCGGAGACATCCTTGTAGCAAAGCGACTGCCCTCAAAAGGCTACTGCGGCTATGACGAGATAAAGCACTTGTTAGGTAGTCATGATGCCTGTTTCGGCAATCTTGAAACGACAGTCCATGACAATGAGGGCTATCCATCTGCTTTCCCCGGCGGTTCGTGTGCGATGGCTAATCCCGCCGTTCTTGACGACTTAAAGGAACAGGGCTTTAACGTGCTGAACATAGCCAACAACCATGCTCTTGATTATTGTCAAAAAGGGCTGGAAGCCACCATCCGCAACCTGAAGGATGCGGGAATGACATACGTAGGGGCAGGCAGAAATCTGGCCGAGGCGGCTCTGCCTAAATATATGGAATGTAGGGAAGGAAGGGTCGCCTTTATTGGCGTAACCAGTTCTTACCATGATTCGGACGCTGCCGGCCCTCAAGGCGGCATTGTGCCTGGGCGACCGGGCATTAACCCTCTCAGAAGAATAGAGTATTATGAGGTGACGGAAGAAAACTTTCATGCCTTGAGCAAAGTGGCTGAAGAGACAGGCATGAACGATGGCTACAAATGGGCGATTGCCTACGGCTATAGGAAAGCCGGTGAAGTTTCACATGCGTCTGAGCAAAGCGAAGAGCTCTTCCTACGGGAAATGAAGTTTGTAAAAGGCGGGTGCAACCGAAGGGTTAATCACCCGCATCCAGCCGATATGGAGAGAGTAAAAACCGCCATTCAGGAAGCAACCCTTCAGGCAGACTGTGTGGTGGTCAGCTTCCATTCCCATCAGATGAGCGGAAGTGCCGACAAACCGGCACCGTTTATCGTCGAGTTTTGTCACGCCTGTATTGATGCTGGTGCGAACGTTATATTCGGCCACGGTTCCCATGAGCTAAGGGGATTGGAAATATACAAGAATGCTCCCATTTTCTATGGTCTCAACACCTATATCATGCATAACGAAATGCAAGAGGTGGAACCTTTCGAGTTTTATGAGCGGGTTGGTCAGGAACCGTCTAAATATGATTATGTGGGATTAGGGATGAATCTCAGAAGCAAGGGCGGCACACGTGGGCTTTGTGCCGATCACAAGGCGTGGGAGTCCGTTGCGGCAAGTATTTCCATGAAAGATCATGAAGTAAAGGAAGTGAGAGTCTATCCCCTCTCTTTAGGATTTGAGAAAAGCAGAGCACAGCGTGGCTGGCCGGTGATAGATAAAACAGGAAAGATTCTCGACAATTTCTGCAAACTGTCAAATAATCAATACGGAACCCAGTTTGAGTTGGCGGAGGGGTATGCCAAAGTGAAAGTGAAAAGTGAAAAATGAAAAGTGAAAGATGAACAGATTTTTAGAAAACCAAGTACAAAGCGAATGCTGTGGCTGCTCTGCTTGTGTAGAAGTATGCCCTAAGAACTGTCTTACTATGGGGAAAAATGATGATGGGTTTATCGTTCCCATTATTAGCAACAAGGATGCGTGTATAGAATGTGGCCTGTGTTCAAAGGTGTGCCCGATAGAAAACAAAGTGAAGATGAGCTATCGCAATAAGTATTATGGTGCATACAGTGACATTCCGGAGGATATAAATTTTAGTGCCTCTGGGGGCATTTTCCCGGTGCTGGCTCGTTGGGTTATTGAGCAGGGTGGCGTAGTATATGGTGCATATCTTGATGGCGGACACGACTTGTATCATATTAAAATAACCGAAGCTAAAGATATAAGGAAACTTCAGAACTCGAAATACTTTCAAAGTGAAATAAGAGAGACATACAGGACATGCCAGACAGACCTGCAGGAGGGTAGGCTCGTTTTGTTCACAGGCACTCCTTGTCAAGTGCAGGGATTGAAGTTGTTCTTAAAGAAAGACTATGAGAATCTTCTTACTGCCGATTTGATCTGTCATGGAGTGCCCAGTAAAAAAATGTTTGATGCGTATGTGACATTCCTGGAAAAAAAGCATAGAGGTAAACTGACAGACATTATTTTCCGGGATAAGAAGCGTAACGGATGGTCTCAAACCTTAAGATATACTATGGAATATCCGAACGGCAAACGGAAAGACTATTATTTACTCGGCAGGTTGTCTGAATATTTTGTGGCATTCCAAATCGGTGCAATTGAGAGAGAATCCTGCTATACTTGCCAATTCGCTTCAATGAACAGGCAGGGAGATATTTCTTTGGGTGATTTCTGGGGATATCATAAGAAACGACCGGACCTTAGGCACGACAAGGGCTTGTCACTTATTATTTCAAATAGTGCTAAAGGAGAAAAGGCTATTCATGAACTAAGACATCATGGTGTATGTCTTACAGAGGTAGATGAAGAGTGTGTAAAGGTCACTGGGAATAGAAATATTTATCTTCCCTTAAAACGACCAGAGATAAGAGACCATGTGTATGAAGAGTTGGAACAGCATGGCTTTGAGTATATTGCGAGCATGTATTTTCGCAAGGCACATACATTGCAGAACAAGTTGAAGAATTTTCTGCCGCCAGTTATAGCCAACGTGTTTAATAAAAAATACACTATTGTATATTAAAATCAATCAAATTCAGATGTACGTAGAACCTGCCAATAAGCCAATCTTGACATTCATGTTGAAGGTTGCACGAAAGTTATATAACAGGAAGCATCCAGAACATTGGACGGAGGACTATTGTGATGCCATCAATCAAGACGGCAACGACCTCATTCTGGAAATGCTCAACAGAAGGGGGGCATCGGGCTTCATGCTGTCAAAATGGGGCTCGACAGAGTTCAAGCAGGCCCTGAGGTCCTATCTGTGCAGACACAAGCCTGGATGGAAGCTGTACAAGGCCATGATTCGCGGCGAGGTGCCCATCCCAGAACCCGTGGTCAACCGCTATCTGTACTGCCTTTCCGGGGTGTTTCCTCTCAGCGCAGAAACAGCCGACCGCTTCGGTATACAGGCGTTGGAAGACAGCCAAATGATTGACATACTGGCATCGTATATACCGGGCGAGCAGTATTTGGCGCACTACTGGAGCGGGGCTGTCAAGGTGAATCTGGATGCGTTTTATGCGCCGTGGCTTTTTCGCAATCCTTGGACGAAATGGCTAAAAGGCAAGCGTGTCGTGGTGGTTCACCCATTTGTGGAGAGCATCAGGCACCAATATGAGAATAACCGCGAGCGGCTGTTCACCAACCCCGAGGTGCTGCCCGAGTTCAAGGAGCTTATCTGCATCAAGGCCGTACAGACGCTGGCAGGCGAGCCATCTCGGTTCGGCGATTGGTTTGAGGCCCTGCACTACATGGAGGATGAGATTGACCGATGCGAATACGACGCGGCCATCATCGGATGTGGTGCCTACGGCATGAGCCTGGCAGCGCATGTGAAGCGCCGGGGAAAGGTGGCACTCCACCTCGCAGGATGGACGCAGATGCTTTTTGGTGTTTACGGTGAACGGTGGCTCACGCAACAGCCTGAGTACAGCAGAGTAATCAACAACTATTGGATACGTCCTAACGACAACGAGAAAATCAAGAACGGCTCGCAGGTCGAGAACGGATGTTATTGGTAAGAACACGTCCCAAAGGAATGGCAGAATCACTAAAAGATAAGACGGTAAAGGGCTTGGGCTGGTCGGCCTTGGACAATGCCGCCCGCTACGGCATGCAGTTCATCATCGGCATTGTGCTGGCCCGTCTGCTGTCGCCCGATGACTATGGGCTGTTAGGACTGGTGGGCATCGTCACCGTGGTATGCACGGCACTTGTCAATGGTGGCTTCACCACGGCCTTGATACGCAAGAAGGATGCCACCGACGAGGACTATAACACCGCCTTCATCTGCAACCTCTCGATGAGTCTGTTGCTCTATGTCGTGATATTCCTCTGTGCGCCTTGGATAGCTGCCTTCTTCGAGCGCGAAGAACTGACGGCTTTGGTACGGGCATCGTCGTTAGGCCTGATCATCGGTGCCTTAGGCATGGTGCAGCAGACACGCCTGACCAAGCGCATTGACTTCAAGACACAAACGAAGATTACGATTGCTGCCACTGCTTTGAGTGGCATCATAGGCATCGGCATGGCGCTGACGGA
>DEJQ01000007.1:0-162813 GCA_002353575.1 Prevotellaceae bacterium UBA2744 | reverse complement strand
TGCCGCAGTTTAGTTTTTCTAAGAGTAGTTTCCACGACCTTTTTGGCTTCGGGTGGAAGATGATGCTAAGCGCGTTGCTCGATGCCGTATGGAAGGAACTCTATCAGGCCGTGGTCGGCAAATTCTACAACCCCGCCACGCTGGGACAATATACCCGTGCCCGCCACTATGCCAATCTGTTCTCGTCGAACCTGACGACGGTGGTGCAGCGCGTCACTTATCCTGTGTTGTCCAACATCCAAGACGATAAGGAGCGTATAACGTATGTCTACCGCCGCATCATCCGCATGAGTATGTTCATCACCGCCACCCTGCTGTTCGCCCTCGCAGCAGTCAGCGAGCCGCTCATCTACTGCATGATTGGCCCCAAGTGGCACGAGGCTTCCACCTACCTGCCACTTATCTGTCTGAACAGCACCCTTTATCCGTTGCACGCTATCAACCTGAACATGTTGCAGGTGCAGGGACGCAGCGACCTGTTCCTCGGACTCGAGGTCATTAAGAAAATCATCACCTTGGTGCCCCTGTTTATCGGTGCTTTTGTAGGCATCATGCCCATGCTCATGGCTAACCTCGTGATAGGCATCATAGCCTACTTCCTCAACTCCAATTACTCAGGCCGCCTGTTGGGATATAGCTCTTGGATGCAGTTGCGCGATATTGCCCCCTCCTACGCATTGGCTATAGCCATCGCCCTGCCGGTCTGGTTCCTGAAGTTCCTGCCCCTGAGCTACTGGATTGTGCTTCCCATGCAGATTGCTGTAGGGGCGACAGTGTTTTTCGCCTGCTGCAAGCTGTTCAAGATGAACGAATATAAAGAGATTATAGATATTCTGAAGAAAAGATAATAGTATAATGGCACAAGTTCAAACTATAAGCCCCTTTAAGGTCTGCGTGTGGTGCAACACTTACAACCAGACATCCTATATCAAGGATACCATGGATGGCTTTTGCATGCAGCAGACGAGCTTTCCGTTCGCCTGCCACATTATGGACGATGCCAGCACGGACGGGGAGCCAGAGGTCATCAAACAATACCTGAACGACCACTTTGACACAGAGTGGACAAAGGAAACCGATGACTACCACCTGATGGTGGCTCGCCATCAGGAGAACAAAAACTGCTACTTTGCGGTTTATCTGCTAAAATACAATCATTATAGTATTAAGAAGCGAAGACTGAAATATTATCGGGAAGTGACAGATGAGACAGACTATGTCGCCCTATGTGATGGGGACGACTATTGGACCGACGCGCATAAACTGCAAAAGCAGGCAGACGCCTTAGACGCCAATCCCCAGGTGACATTGGTCTATACCAACTTTCAGACCATTGATGGTGAAGGGAATCCGATAAGCAGACCATTTATAAAAGATTTTCCTGGCCGTTCCCATTCCGGCGACAACCTGCCTACGCTGCTCCGTTACGGCAACTACATCATGGTGCTCTCCTGCATGTACCGCTATAAGGTGTTTGAATCTGAATACCGCACCAACAGTCCGGTAAGAATGGATTTTGACAACACCATGTGTGCCGCCCTGATGGGAGACTTCATTTGGTTGCCGGAACAGACGGGCTGCTACCGTATATTGGAGAGCGGAATGATACAAACAGGTCGGCGGAAAGGTGATGACTGGGGGTACGATATCTACCGCTACTATGCCGGGTTGGTGATGAAAAGGCGATGCAAGCCACAGTCGTTCCGTCAGCGCATGGAAGCCACGACACTCATCCTGATATGGGCGCTCAAGAGAAAGGATGTTCAGTTTAGAAAGGAAGTTCTGAACGACCGATTTTTGGCATGGCTGGTGCTGCCTGTGGCATACGTCAATGTGAAAGTTGAAAGACTGAAAGACAGATTGATAAAAAAGAGATAAAGGAGAAAAAGGAATGAAATCAGCCATTGTAATTCTTTCTGTATTGGTTGCGCTGCTTTATTTGAAGTGGGTGCTCATCGTCTTGGTGTTCCCCTTCCAAGCGATTCATGGGCAAGTATTGAAGCGGTATATGCTCTATCAGGTAGGGCTAATCCCCTCGCATCATGTCAGAAGATTCGTGTATCGCGCTCTTGGTGCAGAGATTGGCAAGAACGTAGTCTTTCATTTCAAGACAGAGATAAGGGGAATCTATCGGCTGAAGGTGGGTGCAGGCACTAATATCGGCGACAATGCTTTGATAGAAGGGGCTGGTTGCGTGGTGACGAAAGACGTTGAGTCATACGCAGTTGTTGCGGGCATACCTGCTAAGAAAGTAAACGAGCGTCCCCGTGACCTTCGCTATGTATTTGACGGTAAATCAAACAGACTGTATTAAGAACCCAAGAGATAGAACGACATGATGAAAGCTTTTATGCTCAAAACAGGACGTAGCAGGACATGGGAAGTCATCCTGATTATAGGAATGCTTACCATCCTAAACTGTGGCTTCAGCTTTGCTGGCTGGCCGCTGACTTTCAAAGCTACTGCACGTACTTTTGCCGTCATTCTCTTGCTCTTCTTCCTCTATTTTTTGTTTTGGGGTGGTGGGGTGACCAATAAGCAACATTTCCGCTATTATGTGCTGACACTGGCTGTTCTGCCTTTCGCTTCCGTGTTCTATTCCCATTCTGAATATGGCCAACCCATCTTGGATGGTATAAAAGGAACATTGCCGTCTTTGCTTTGGTTGTTCTATTTCGTGCTTCACCATTACAAAGTGAAGGAAGGCTCCTTTTTGAAGGCAATGTTGTATATTGCCATTTTCATCTTATTGGTACAAGTGATTCAACAATTCACCTATCCGCATGCCTGGTTTGGCATACGTGGCGAGGAAAACTTAACTGCTGATCAGGAATTGGCGGAAAATCGCAATGGCATCTGGCGTTTTAATATAGGGCTCAATGGCATCTTCACGGCGGTTTGTCTGTTCTACTTTTGGTGTAAGCTGCGCAGGAGTATGACAGTCTATTACCCCGTCATCATTGCGCTAATGCTTCTGTCTATCTATCTTACATTAACCAGACAACTGATGTTCTCTGCCTTATTGACCTTGTTCCTGTCTTTTTTCATGGGCAGGAGAAAGATGAAAGTATGGCCCCTGCTGATAGGTGTTGTCACGATTGTTGCATTATATTTCTACTGGGATGTGCTGTTTGGATATTTTCAAAAACAAACATCCATTGACAGCAGAAAAGACTACATACGCTTCCTCTCGGCGAATTATTATTGGACAGAAACGTTTTCGTCGGTGAAGGCGGCGATTTTAGGGCATGGTTCTGCTGTCTCCGGCAGTTTGCTCTCGCTAAAGACAGAACTGGAGGAGGAGTACCGTTTCTATGTCAGTGATGTCGGCTTTATCGGCATGATGTGGGTATATGGTGTCATTTATGTGATAGTGTGCTATGCTTTGCTGATTCATGTCTCCGTGAAATACAGGCATCATATTCCATTGTACGTCAGTCTTTTGATTATATTCACGACCATCCCGTCGGTAATGATTTTCCCGATGATCAGTCCAATTCAATATGTGATGTGGTCATTCTTACTGTACATTTGCGACGTTCATATCAATAGATCAAAAAGGTTGAGATTGATTCGCCTTCTTTTGCGAAAACGTAACTTAATGCTTTAACTGCTCATGAATCATAGTATTGCTATTGTCATCCCCGCCTATAAGGCCACATTCCTGTCGGCAACGCTCGACTCGATAGCGGCGCAGACATGCAAGGACTTCACCCTGTATGTGGGTGACGACAGCAGTCCTGAGCCGATAGACCGCATCGTAGAGGTCTATCGTGACAAGATAGATTTGGTGTATCAACGGTTTGACAGCAATCTGGGCGGCACAGACCTTGTGGCGCAATGGGAGCGCTGCATAGCTCTGAGTCAGAATGAGCCTTACATCTGGCTGTTCTCAGATGACGACGTGATGGAGTCCGGCTGCGTAGAGGCGCTCCTCCGTCAGATAGATACAACCAAGGGCTCATTCGACCTCTATCATTTTGATATTGACAGGATTGACGAACATGGAAATTTCGAAAGCCGGAAAGAAGACTATCCTGCCGTGCTGTCGTCTTATCGGTTCTATCGGGGGAAGAATGCCGGAAGGTATTTTGCATTTGCCGTAGAGAAGGTATTCTCACGCAGGATATATGAACACAGCGGCGGCTTCATGAGATACGACATGGCTTGGGGCAGTGACGTGGCGACGTGGATTATATTCAGTGGGGAGAAAGGCATGTGTACCATCCCCGGTGCCAGAGTCTGTTGGCGCCAGAGTTCACAGAACATCACGCCCGATATGTCGCGCCAGGTGGCAGAGCGCAAGTTGAGGGCAGATGTGGAGATGCTGAACTGGGCATATATGTATTTCGGTGACAAAGAGGACATTTACGCCACTAACCGCGCATTCTTTATCTACAAGATACATCTCTATAGGCGGTTTGTGAGCAAAGAATGCCTCAAGGAAGCCTTTGCCATGTTCTTTGCCACACACGGACACTTCTGGGAAAGGCCGCTGATTTATTTCTTCGCCTTCCTCATTGATGGCATCTATTTCCGGCTCAGGAAAAGGTTCGTATGGCTCTATGGAGACAGGAAAAATAAATAGTAAATTTGTCAATCGCCAATCCCCTCCAGATGAAGATTATATACTACAGTTCACCCTCGTTTGCCGACTGCGACTTCCCGTTAGTGGCAGCATTGCAGCGCATGGGGCATGACGTGCGATACTATATCTCTATAGCGTCGTTCAGTAAGCGTTCTACGCTGATTGACCTTAAGACATTGTATCCCCATACCGGCATCTACCCTGCCACGGAGATTTACCCGGAGTTCAGCGAGTTCCATGACTTGCTCGACCTCTCGCGCGTTTACGTCGTTAATCAGAAGCACAAGCAGAAATATCATCCTGTGAACCTGCTGCTTATGATGAGAATGATTATCCGTTTCATGCTGCAAAAGCCGGATGTGATACATCTCACACGACCGCCATACCTGACACAGAAACTGCTGTATCTGATGAAACGGAAGTTGGTGCTGACCGTGCACGACCCTTTCCAGCATTCGGGTTTTGCAAACAAGAAAGCAGAGGCTGACAGACAGCTGGCCTTTAGGCACATCCTCAAGTTGGTGTTGCTCAACGACAGGCAGAGGGCATCGTTCGCATCACATTACCATGTGCCCGACAGCCATATCTTCATCAACAAGCTGGGCATGTATAGCGCCATCCTGCATGTCCAGCCGCAAGCCCCCCAGATCCCCATGAGGAGGGACGGGAGGGGGCAGCCCTTCATCCTCTTTTTCGGTCAGATTGTGGAATACAAGGGAGTGGAATATCTGTTGGAGGCGATGAAAACAGTACACAGCCATTATCCCGAACTCATGTTGGTGATAGCCGGTGGCGGGAGATTCTATTTCGACGTGGAGCCATATCGCCGGCTGGACTATGTCAGCATCATCAACCGCTACATCAGCGTCAGCGAACTGGTTGGTATGCTGCGGGCTTGCGAGTTTGCCGTCTGTCCTTACAAGGATGCCACGCAGAGCGGAGTCGTACAGACAGCCTTCACCCTTGGGGTGCCAATGGTCGTCACCGATGTGGGGGCACTGGCAGATGCCGTAGAGCATGGAAAGACGGGCATCGTGGTGAAGCCTTGCGACGCCGACCAGCTTGCTGAGGGCATCATAACTTTATATTCCGACAAGAAGAAACTGCTTGCGATGAGAAAGAACATCATGGAAACATGGATGCCAGACATGCAATGGGAACCCATTGCGGAGAAGTATTTGGCGTGTTATAAATACCCGGGACAATGAAGATACTACACATATCACTTTCGCTTGGAGGGGGTGGGGCAGAGCGCGTGGCCGTAAGCCTGTGCAACAGGTTTGCGGCGAAAGAAGACGATGAGGTCGTGCTTGTATCCGTCTTGGACGATGCAGACCCCAAAAATGTCTTTTATCTGAAAGACCTGTCACCCCGTGTGCGCCACGTCAATCTCCATTGCCAGATGGGATTGCAGATGAAAGCCTTCTGGAGAGTGTATCAGACCATCAGGCAAGAACGTCCCGATGTGGTTCATACGCATTTTAGTGCAGTGTTACTGCTCTTTCCGGCATTGTTAATTCCCCAAGTGCACTATTTCCATACCATACATAATCTGGCAAAGCGAATAGAAGAAAAGTCCGGATTCCTCAAGCGGTCCGTCATGTGCTATCTGTTTACCAGGAACAGAGTGAAGCCTGTCACCATCTCTGAGGTATGCCGCGGGTCCTATCGCGAAACGTATCATGTCAATAATGATATATGTATTCCGAATGGGAGTGAGGCACTCACTGTAACGCAGGATTTACCATCCGTTACAAAGGAGATAGACTTGCTGAAACATCAACCAGACACAACGGTCTTTATCCATGTGGCACGCCATCATCCGCAGAAGAATCATGGACGACTCTTCCGCACTTTCCTCCGATTGGAAAAGGAGGGCGAACGCTTTATACTGATAGTGCTGGGCGACCATTACGAAGCGTGTCTGGCAGAGCTGAAAGACAGCAAGTGCATATTCCTCTTAGGTCCGAAAAGCAATGTGGGCGACTATATGAAGCTGGCCGACTTCTTTGTCCTCTCAAGCGATTATGAAGGGCTACCCATGACGATGCTCGAAGCCATGTCAATGGGGGTCGTACCCATCTCCACGCCGGCTGGAGGGGTTGTGGATGTGGTTGAGGACGGCATCACGGGCTACCTGACTGACAGTTTCGATGACGAGGAGTTCTACAGACGAGTCCGGCAGGCCATCAGCGAAAAGGGGCGCATCCCGCGCGAAAGGATCCGGAAGCACTACGAGCAGCATTTCTCCATGGAGATTTGTGCCGCAAAATATTATGAAGCATATAAAACAGCACTGACAAGATGAAAAACGTAATTTTTGTTGGCTGGGTGAACCAAGGGAAACCACCCGTGGATGGCGAGACGGCCAAAAACCAGCATCTGATAACGGCTCTCAGGAAGTACTGCCGGGTGACCGTGCTGGACTTCTATCAGAAGAACCGCCACCCATGGGTGTTCCTGCAGGCTTTGTGGGCGTTCGTCAGCCAGCCAAAGGCCACCATCGTTTTCTCCACTTCGGCAAAGAATGTGTATGGCATTCTGAAACTATTCAAAGTTGTCGGCTTGCGGCGCGACATCATCCACTGGGTAATCGGGGGCGCTTTTGCTGACAATGTCCAAAAGGGCATTTTCAGGGCTGATATCTTCGGAATTGCCAAGCATACCCTTGTCCAGAGCCCTCTCATGGTCACACAATTGAAAGAGTGCGGCATCAAGGGCGTGAGACAGATTTACAACTGTAAGCCCATACCCTATTATCCAGCCATTAGGCAGCCCAAAGGCGTTTTCCGCTTCGTGTTCCTTTCGCGCATCATGCAAGGAAAGGGCTGTGACTATATCATAGAGGCGGCAAAGCAACTCAATAGTCACGGATTGGCAGAAAAGTTCATAGTAGATTTCTATGGAAAGGTGGATGAACATTACAGACCTGCATTTGAATCGGGACTGAAGGGGCTTCCCAACGTACATTATCAAGGTTATCTCGATTTCACTCAACCTACAGGATATGACAGGCTTGCCCAGTACGATGTAATGTTATTTCCCACTTACTGGAAGAGCGAGGGCTTCGCGGGTGTGTTCATCGATGCTTTCATCGCTGGACTGCCGCTGATAGCATCAGATTGGGCACACAACCGGCAGTTCCTCAGAGAGGGTGAGACGGCACTTTTCATACCGGTGCATAATATACAAGCCCTTGCCAACAAGATGCAGGAGTGTATCGAAGGACAGGTTGACATTCTAAGCATGCGAACATGTTGTCAGGCAGAGGCTGCGAAGTATCGTGTTGACCATGTGATTACTCCAAGTCTTCTTAAGGAAATAGATTTGTTATAAGTATAAAAATAATTAACGATATGAATCATTCAAAAGAAACAAAAATCGACTTAGAACTGCTAGAGGATCTTCTTGATTCCCAAGAGCGTTCAAGTTCAGGGATGAAGTTTAAAAAACTGATTCCGATGATTGTGCTCAACTGGCAGTACATCCTCTTCTCATTTATTATCTTCGTGAGTGGAGCCATTCTGTATCTGCGATACACTGAGCCAACCTACAAACTGTCTGCCCGCATGCTGATAAAAGACGAGCAGAAACAGAACAAGAATGCTTCACAGATGCTCTCCAATATGATGGACTTGGGATTTGTGGCCAACTCCACGGGTATTGACAACGAAGTAGAGGTCATGCAGTCGCGCATTCTGATGCGCGATGTGGTACGCGAACTGCATCTGAATGCCGATTTCCGCTTCAAGGGGCATATCATGGACAAAATCGTTTACCGTAAACAGGCTGTCAACGTAGAACTGGATCCGGTTGTGCTCGACAGTCTTGACAAGGATTATATGGAATGGGGCGAAATATCCAGCATTCAAATGGAAATAACGCGAAAAAAAGATGGCTACCTTGTAGAAGGAAAATCATATCATCCCGGATACGAAAAGAAAAATCAGATCCAACTCTTTCAGGAGAACATAGATTCACTACCCGCATGTATCAAAACAAGTCTCGGCACACTGACGCTGACCGCCTCCGATCGTTTTCAGATGCAGACAGACGAAACCTATATTGTCACTATTCTGCCACCAATGCTGGTGGCTACCAACTATCTGTCGGCCATAACAGTAGAACCCACCAGCAAGCGCACCGACATTGCCATGGTAACCCTGACCGACAAGAACCCGCAACGTGGCATGGACTTTCTGCGTCGGTTGGCCGTATGCTATAACCGCACGGCCAATGCCGACAAAAACGAGGTGGCACTGCGCACCGAAGAGTTTATCAACGAGCGCGTGAAGAAAATCAACGAAGAGTTAGGACTTACTGAAGATGAACTTGCCAACTATAAACGCAGTCATGCGGTGACCGGTCTCTCTGTTGATGCTACACAGGCCGTACAGATGAGCAACCAGTTTTCTGCTCGCTTGTCGGAAACCGATGCCCAGATCCGACTTATCGACTATCTGCGCGATTATGTCGGAGACCCTCGCAACAAGTATCAGGTGATACCCTCCAACGTAGGACTCACCGACGGAGCTACCACACAGCTCATCAAGGACTACAACCAGACCGTGCTCAATCGCAACCGCCTGCTGACCGCTGCCAATGAGAATGCGCCTCAGGTGCAGACACTCACTGCAACCATCGACGACATGGCTGCCGGTATCTCGACCGCATTGTTGCAGGCCCGTCATTCAGCCGACATCGCCCGGCAGGGTATTATGGAGCAATATGTAAAGTACCAAGGCCAGGTGGCTGGTGCGCCGGCCCAGGAACAGGTTCTGACACAGATTGGCCGCCATCAGGAGGTGCAGTCGGGCATCTTGCTGCTGCTACTACAGAAACGCGAGGAGAACAGTATCTCGCTCGCAGCCACTGCCGACAAGGGACGGCTCATTGACGAGCCGCTCAACGAAGGAATTGTGCAACCCAAAAAGGCGCTGGTGTTTCTTAGTGCCCTGCTGTTGGCGTTTGCCTTGCCTTTGTCAATTATTTGGCTCATTGGTCTGCTGCGTTACCGTATTGAGGGGCACGATGATGTGCAGAGTCTCACCACATTGCCTATTATTGCCGACATACCGATGGCCAGCGACGATGTGAAGACATCGGCAGGCATTGTGGTGCATGAAAACAAGAATACGCAGATGGACGAGATTTTCCGCTCCTTGCGAACCAACGTGAGATTCCTGCTGAAGGAGCATGAGAAGAAAATTCTCTTTACCTCCAGTATCTCGGGCGAGGGCAAGACTTTCTGTGCCGCCAACCTGGCTATGAGTTTTGCCCTGCTGGGACAGAGGGTGGTGCTTTGCGGACTTGATATACGTAAGCCGGCACTGGGGCGGTTGTTTGGCATTGCTGACAGGAACCTCGGTATCACCACATTGCTTACTAAGGAGCAGGTCACGCTCGAGGATGTACAGAAGCAGATTGTCAAGTCTGGTGTCAGCGACAACCTGCACCTGCTACTGTCAGGACCTATACCGCCTAACCCCTCCGAACTGCTGGCACGCAAAACGTTTCAGCAGGTGATAAGCCTGTTGGAGCAACAATACGACTATGTCATCTTCGACACGGCACCCGTAGGGCTTGTCACTGATACGCTGCAGATTGCGGAACATGCTGACTGCTGTGTGCTGGTTTGCCGGGCCGACTACACGCCCAAGTCAAGTTTCGGTCTGCTCAACCAGTTGGCAGATGAGGGCAAGCTTCCAAATGCGAGCATTGCCATCAACGGTATTGACATGTCGCGCCGCAAGTACGGCTACTACTACGGCTATGGCGTTTACGGCAAATACGGACGCTATGGCAACTACGGAAAATATGGTAATTATGGTCATTATGGTATGTATGCCGACAGTCATTATGGCCTGAAAGACGATAACTCCATCAAGAAATGACAATAGCAGTAGACTTTGACGGAACGATAGTGGAGCACCGCTATCCCGAAATAGGCGAAGAAAAGCCCTTCGCCGTCCAGACACTGCGCATGCTGATTGCCGACCATCATCGGCTCATCTTGTGGAGCGTGCGCGAGGGAAAACTTCTGGACGATGCTGTGGAATGGTGCCGCGAGCGAGGCATCGAGTTCTACGCCATCAATCGTGACTATCCTGAAGAGACCGAGAGTGGGAATGAATACTACAGCAGAAAAATTAAAGTTGACATCTTCATTGATGACCGGAACATAGGGGGGCTGCCGGATTGGGGAACGATATATTCGATGATTACTCACGGTACTGGCTGGTACCAGCTGATAAGCGAGACTGCTTCCGGCAATGATTCTTACGCTACCCGCCGTCACCATCGTCCATGGTGGAAACGATTTTTGAATATTCACTAAAAACGATAGAAAGTATGACAAAGAATGTAACAACCTACGTGATTGCAGCTATTGCAATCCTGCTGCTCGCAGCCTGCGCTTCGCCTAAGAATGTGGCATACATACAGAACAGCGACACATTTGACGCCGACAGTTCGGCATTTCTCTACGAGGCACGTATCATGCCCAAAGATGTACTGACAATTACGGTAACCACAGTAAATCCAGAGATTTCAGCTCCCTTCAACCTGGTGGTATCTCCAACGTTGGGAAACTCTTTGACAGGTAGCCAGTCAGTGAGTTCCAACCGTGCTTTGCAGACCTACTTGGTGAGCAATGATGGCACCATATCTTTTCCTGTGCTGGGTACACTGAAAGTCGGAGGACTGTCGAAGGCAGAATGCGAGAAACTCATCCACGATCGTATCATACGCTACTTGAATGGAAAGGAAGACCCCGTGGTTACAGTGCGCATGGCCAACTATAAAATATCCGTACTGGGCGAGGTTGCCCGTCCCGGTATGTTCACCGTGAACAATGAGAAAATCAACATCTTCGAAGCACTGGCTCAGGCTGGCGACCTCACTATCTACGGTGTCCGTGACCGTGTGAAACTCATTCGTGAGAATGCCGATGGCAAAAAACACATCTACACCATGAACCTCAACGATGCCAACATCATCAACTCGCCTTGCTACTACCTTCAGCAGAACGATGTTGTTTATGTTGAACCCAACAAGGTGAAAGCACGCAACTCCAGCGTGGGTCAGTCCACCACACTATGGCTTACATCAACAAGCATACTGGTTTCTGTGGCATCATTATTGTTTAACATCTTAAAAAAATGAGTATGTCCGATAAACATTCGCACCATCACCACCATCACGAAGAAGACTATGGCTCGCGCTTCAAGCGGCAGAGCCTCTCTTCGATCGCCTTCCGACGCAGTGCAGACAAATGGATGAAAATAATTCTATTCGCCCTTTCAGTGGTAATGATTCTTCTTGTCATCCTGACGTATGTCTTTTTATAGGACTATTATGAAGATAATTTGAAATAGTCCTTGTCTTCTTCCTATTCCTCCATACGCTATATATAATATAGGTAGTGGTTAGCCGGAGAACCTACTGGACTTCGTACAGACCCTGCAAGAGGAACTGGTCAGGGTAGGAGTTCTACCAGCTGATTTTAACTTCGAGACTCACAAAAAGTTGGTTCCTATGCAGCCTGACGATATGACCACTCCTACTGTTTTACATGCAGCTGACTATAAAGTAGAGGATGGTATCACCTATCTTCCGCTTTACATGACACCTTTATTGTAAGTACAAGGAGCGTAAGGACGACACTCACAGATTGCTGACCGTCTTGCTGATTTAATGGCAAATGGTATTGAGATAGTGTTGTACACAATAGAAGACCTTGAGGGCTTCTAATCGATTAGAGTTTATGCAGGTATAAAAGACTTTCCGGACCAAGGTTGAAGATGAGGTCGATGATGGAGAGGTCGGGCTGGAAACCATGCTTGTAGGCAAAAACCTGATAATATGGATGAGGGGTGAAGGATGATGGATGAAGGGTGAGGGACGATGTCTTAGGGATAAAGTCATCGGAGCGGGAAAGCAAGGGCTGAATGTCGATGAGTTCGCAACATTTGGCGATGAGTGCCTCGTTGAGATCCATGAGGTAGGTCCAGTGCTGCTGGTAGATAGGACGGAAATCGTCCTGCAGGTATTCGAAGAATGGGGAGTTGAAATATGAGGACTGGATGGCATTCCAATGCTGGTGCTGCCAGTCTTCACGGTAGCTGATGCGTACGTCCTTCATCAGGCATTTGGCACCGGCGGAGAAGTTCGATTTATCGATGGGTACAGTCAGGTTGAGTACTCCATTGGGCGCATCGATAGTACAGCGATTACGTATTGTCTGCTTATGGAAATGTTCATACTGCTCCATAATGACAGGTTCGCCCATACAGAGCTGAGCGAACCATGATATCGGAGGCAGGTAAGCCGTAGGCAAGACAAGCTGTCCTGTTGTCATTCTTCTGTTATTTTATGTTGTCCACACCCTTGAAGAGTCGATTCCAGCGGATACGAAGGAAGTGGTCGGTATATGCATCGGGACAGATAGAAAGCCAGATGAACTTGGGTTTTCCGACTACATGATCCTCGGGTACGAATCCCCAATAACGGCTATCAGCTGAGTTATGGCGGTTGTCACCCATCATCCAGTAGTAGTCCATCTTGAATGTGTATTCGGTAGCCGGTTTGCCGTTGATGCGGATTTCATTCTCTGTAATCTCAAGGTCGTTGCCTTCGTAAGTACGGATGCAGCGCTCGTAGATGGCGATATTGTCGAGGGTGAGCTTAAGAGTCTCTCCCTTGGCAGGGATATGGATAGGTCCGTAGTTGTCGCGAGTCCAGCCGTAGTCATGATTGAGAGGATAGAGATTGCCGTACCAGCCGTCCATGATTTCAACGATGGAATCGACTGCCTCGCATTGTCTCAGTCCTTCGAGTGCCTTGGTGGTTAGCGGCATGAATCCGTACATATTCCACTCACTGCGCTGCTCATCGCTAATCTCAAGCTTATTGCAGAGGTCATCGTACTTCTTCAGAGTGAGGTCGTCGTGAGCATAGACAGCATAGGAGAACTGTGCAAACTCGGGAGTGGGCTGCGGTTTTCCGTCGTTGTAGATTATCTTATTGCGAATCTCAAGGGTCTGACCCGGGAGACCTACACAACGCTTCACATAGTTCTCGCGTCGGTCTGCCGGACGCACTACGACATTTCCATACTGGCTCTGTTCGGCATTGACAATCGCTTTCCCGATTCCATAGAGCTGCTCGTACATCTTTCGCTGCTCCCAAGCAGAAAGGCTCTTCATCTCAGGCAACTGAACGCCCTGTTCGACAGCAGCCTTCTGAGCCAGCTGAAGACAGAGGTCGTAATAGTCGCCTCCGTAGTTGACGGCTACCGTGTCACCGGCAGGATAGTTGAACACGACGATGTCGCCGAGTTCCACCTTTCCGAAGCCCTTCACACGGCGGTACTTCCACTGTGGCCACTCGATGTACGACTTGCAGTTGAAGAGCGGCAGTGTATGCTGAGTGAGCGGCATAGTCAGAGGGGTCTGCGGAATGCGAGGTCCGTAACTCATCTTGCTGACGAGAAGATAGTCGCCTGTGAGCAATGACTTCTCGAGTGATGATGACGGAATCTGGTAGTTCTGGAAGAAGAACTGATTGACGAAATAAACTGCGACGAGTGCGAATATGATTGCATCGACCCACGACATGATGCCACGAGCCACGTCACTCTCCAGGCTCTTCCACCATGACCATTTGATTTTCTTTGTTATATATACATCGTAGATGAAGGGCATGACGAGGAGTCCCCACCACGAGCCGACCCAAAGAAGGAAGAGCAGATAGAGGGCGGTGACAACTCCGAACTTTGTCCACTTCACCCATGCCGGCTGAGGTTTTTCACCTTCATTGCCCTGAGCCTGTGTCTTTTTAAAACTTTTATAGTCGAATCCCATAGTTTATTAATCCATAATGCTTAATGCATAATTATTTTCAGAAGTGAAAGAGGTCGTCGGTGCTGAGAAGTCCTTCGTGGGTGGCAGTGAACTCGGCAGCGAGTACTGCACCAAGAGCGAATCCCTTGCGCGAGTGGGCATCGTGGGTGATGGTAATCTTATCAGCCTCGCTATCCCAAGTGATGGTATGTATGCCAGGTACTTCGCCGCGACGGATAGAGCTGACAGGCAGGAGGTCGGCTGCCACCTGGTCGGTACCCTCCACGGTGCCGTCGGGATGCTGCAGATAACCCATAGTCCAGTCCTTCTTTCGGTCAAGTCGTTCTACAATCTGCTCTGCGAGAGTGATACCTGTGCCCGAAGGGTGGTCGAGTTTGTGTATGTGGTGAGTCTCTTCCTCCTTCACATCATACTGTTCGAAACCGTTCATAATGCTTGCAAGGTACTTGTTGACAGCAGAGAAGATAGCCACTCCGATAGAGTAGTTCGATGCCCAAAAGAGAGTCTTCCCCTGTTCTGTGCATGCCTTCTTCACGTCGTCGCCATGATCCTTCAGCCAACCAGTACTGCCACTTACGACCTTTACTCCCTTTGCCCATGCTTTCAAGTAATTGCCATAGGCTGTGTGTGGAGCTGTGAACTCGATAGCGACATCGGCACTTGCAAATGCCGGACTATCAAAATCCTCCTGGTTATCTATATCAATGATGCTGACAATTTCATGTCCGCGGCTGAGGGCAATCTGTTCAATCATCTTGCCCATCTTGCCGTATCCGATTAATGCTATTTTCATAATTAGTAGTGATTTTGTTTTACGCCGCGAAGGTACGAATTTTTTGTTTAAAGATTAAAGATTAGAAGATAAAGTTAATAGTCAGGAGTCAGGTGAGGGCAATTACAGAATAAGCCACCATGATGTAGCGAATGAACTTGCCGAGGAGAGAATAGAGAAAGACTCCGAGGACGTTGGCACGAAGGATGCCAAGCGAGATAGAAATGGCAGTGCCGAAGAAAGGCAGAAAGGAGAAGAATGCAATCCAGGAGCCCTTCCGCTCTACATATCGCTGGGTTTTCAGCAGGCGGTCCTCTTTCACATGCATCAGATGTGAAATCTGGTGTATATTCCCTGTGCGACCTATGAAATAATTGAACATAGAACCGAGGACGTTACCGATGGTACCGCTGATGATAGTGAGTGAGGGATTCATGCTGGTAGTTGCTAATAAGGCTCCCATGACAGCCTCTGAACTGAACGGCACAAATGTGCCGGCAAGAAACGAAGCAAGTGCCATTCCGATGTATCCGTATTGAATGAAGAAGTCGTTTAGAGATTCCATGTAGTAAGCAGTTCGGAGTTGTTAGAAATGAAAAAGACGAGCAAGCTGAGAACAAGAAACACCAGACTTGCAATATGGGAATACTTAGTGAATGTGAGTGCGAAGAAATGTCCTGTGATGACAGATACATAGACAATTAGCAGAGGGAGAATTATGTAGAAATCCTGTGGTTGCAGAATAATGAATAATAATAAGGCGAGAGCCTGAAAGATGAATGCTGTATAAATGATTCGGATTTTAGACTTGTCATAATACCGACTGCTATAGAAATTGATGATTCCGACTAATAAAACCAATACAATATAGACGAATTGGATAAGCTGGAGCAATGTGACTGAACCGTAGTCGGGATCAGGAAATACAAACATATTGGTCAGCTTGTAGGCGACGGTCTGATAGTCTGTCTTATACACGAAATAGCCAAGTGAAAACCAATAGGGAACGACGAGGGCAAGGAGAGAAGCTGCAAAACACCTTCCCGACATGCTTCTCATGTAAATCATGCAACCCCAATAAACTGGTAATAAGAATAATATCTTAAAATAGAACAAAGAGGAGACTGAAAGAAGCAGATATATCAGGAATGACCAGACGGGCGACTGGACCTGGACGGTACTGCAAAGCAGATGAAGAGTGAAGATTATAAGAACCACAATCACCTGATAGATGGAGAACGTGTGCAATTGTGCGAAAACTGTAATGAGAATAATTGCCATGCAGCTATGCATACGGGAGCCATTGCGCAGCAAGGCATTGCGATTGTTCAGTTCGGCGATGAGATATACAATGCACACCGACATCAATGCTCCGCCAATAAAAGGCCCTAACCCACTTTCGGGAGAGGAGACAAACCATAGCAGAACACATATACTACTCACTACAGGTAAGGTGTATTTGCTAAGAGATATGGATTTGAGAAATTGCAGCATCTGCTATTATATAATGAGAATTTTATGAAACGAGCACAAAGGTATAAAAAATATTTCGTACCTTTGACGCCCAAATGAAGAAATTATATATAGAGACATACGGCTGCCAAATGAACGTGGCGGACAGTGAGGTTATTGCTTCGGTGATGAAGATGGCAGGTTACGAGTCATGTGACTCACCAAGTGATGCAGATGCCATCCTGCTGAATACCTGTTCGGTACGCGAGAATGCCGAGAACAAAATATACAACCGCCTGGAGGCTCTGCAGAGCATGAAAAAAGGTGGCAGAAAGCTGATTGTGGGTGTCGTAGGATGTATGGCAGAGCGGGTAAAGGATGACCTGATAGAGAACCACGGAGTAGATCTCGTGGCAGGTCCCGACTCATATCTTACACTGCCCGACCTGTTTGCAAGCGTAGAAGTGGGCGAAAAAGCTATCAACGTAGAACTCTCAACTACGGAGACCTATCGCGATGTGATTCCAGAGCGGATTTGCGGCAACCACGTAAGCGGATTTGTCAGCATTATGCGGGGATGCAACAACTTCTGCCACTACTGCATTGTTCCATACACCCGAGGCAGGGAACGCAGCAGAGAAGTGGAGAGCATACTGAACGAGGTAAAGGACTTGAGGGATAAGGGATTCAAAGAGGTAACCCTGCTGGGACAGAACGTGAACAGCTACCATTGTGGCGAGGTTACATTCCCAATGCTTTTAAGTACCATCGCAGAAGCTGTACCTGAAATGCGCATCAGGTTCACCACTTCGCACCCAAAGGATATGAGCGACGAGACGCTGCACGTGATTGCCGGACATAAGAATATATGCCGACACATCCACCTGCCTGTACAGTCGGGCAGCAATAGAATTCTGAAACTGATGAACCGCAAATATACCAGAGAATGGTATCTGGAACGAGTGGCAGCGATAAAGAGGATTATCCCAGACTGCGGACTGACCACCGACATCTTCGTGGGATTCCATTCGGAAACGGAAGAGGATCACCAGATGTCGCTCTCACTCATGAGGGAATGCGGCTACGACAGTGCCTTTATGTTCAAATACTCAGAACGACCGGGTACATACGCATCGAAGCACCTGCCAGATGACGTGCCAGAAGAAACAAAACTGCGCCGCCTGAACGAGATGATTGCCCTGCAGAACGAACTGTCGGCCGAGAGTTACCATAAGGACGTGGGAAAAATTTTCGAAGTGCTGGTGGAGGGAGTAAGCAAACGCTCCAAGGAACAACTGTTCGGCAGAACCGGACAGAACAAGGTGGTTGTGTTTGATCGCGGAACACATCACATAGGAGACTTCGTAAACGTAAAAATACTGGATTCGTCATCTGCTACACTGAAAGGAATTGAAGTATAGAATTTAACTCAATATGAAAAAACATTCACATTTTTTCTCTACGCAGTTTATTACCCCTGCCATCAGTACTACGCTGGTGTTGGTACTGCTCGGCACAATCGTTTTCTTTGTTCTTACAGCACACAACCTGTCGAACTATGTGAAAGAAAACATAAATATAACTATCCTGATATCCGACGATTTGGATGCCAAGCAGATAGCAAAACTAAAGAATAGCTTCAGAAAGACCGACTATGTGAAATCGATAGACTATATCTCAAAGGAGCAGGCCCTGCATGATGCCACTACCGACATGGGTACGGACCCGTCTGAATTCCTGGGTTACAACCCGTTTACTGCTTCATTTGAAATTAAAGTCAAGGCAGAATACGCAACAACAGAACAGATTGACAAGATAGTCAGCAAGATAAAGAAAAATCCGGCAGTGATAGACGTAATTTACCAGCGCGACCTTATCAGATCGGTGAACAGGAACCTGCATAAGGTGAGCATCGTTCTGCTGATATTGGCAGGACTGTTTACATACATCTCGTTCGTGCTGATAAACAACACTGTGAGACTCTCTATATTCTCGAAGAGATTCATCATCAACACCATGAAGCTGGTAGGAGCCAAGTGGAGTTTCATCCGCCGTCCGTTCCTTGCCAACGGTGTGACGCTGGGTATTATCAGTGCCATCATTGCCGACATCATACTGTATGCCGGATACACCTCGGCACTGAGATATGAACAGGACCTGCAGTTGGTGGTAAACCAGGAAATACTCATCATCGTAGGCACTTCGGTTCTTGTGTTCGGTCTTCTGATCACCTTCATCTGCACATTCGTATCTCTGCAGAAATATCTGAAGATGTCAACTAACAAGCTGTACTACATCTAACCATTAAGAATCATAAAAAATCATATAAACATGTCAGATTTTGCATTCTCAAAAATCAATTACATCCTGCTTGCCATCGGCTTTGCCATCGTGCTGCTGGGATTTGTACTGATGTCGGGCGAAGGCACTACGGAAGAGGCTTTCAACCCTGATATCTTCAGCGATATGCGTATTAAGGTTGCACCTATGGTCAGCCTGTTTGGATTTATTTTTGTAATCGTTGCCATTCTGTGGCGTTCAAAAGAAAAGAAATGAACGAGATCCAAGCATTAATTTTAGGTATTGTACAGGGGCTGACCGAATACCTGCCCGTGAGCAGTAGCGGACACCTGCAGATTGGTCAGCGTCTGCTGGGAACAGAGGAGAGCGGCAACCTTACTTTCGACATTATAGTACACGTAGCAACGGTGTTTGCCACTCTGGTCATACTGCGCAAGGAGGTGTTCTGGATTTTCAAGGGACTGTTCCGATGGAACGGAACCATGAACGAAGAACAGAAATATGCGCTGAACATACTTATCTCAATGATTCCAATCGGAATCGTAGGACTATGCTTCAAGGATTATGTAGATGCCATCTTCGAAGGTAGCCTCGTAGTAGTAGGTGTGTGCCTGCTCGTGACATCGTGCCTGTTGGCAATGACACATTTCTACAAGCCCAAGGAGAGAGAAAACATTTCTCCACTTCATGCCTTTATCATCGGTATAGCACAGGCTTTAGCAGTATTACCCGGACTGTCGCGAAGCGGTTCGACCATTGCCACAGGACTGCTTCTGGGAAATGACAAACAGAAACTGGCACAGTTTTCGTTCCTGATGGTCATTCCACCTATCTTAGGAGAGGCACTGCTCGACTTAAAACATATCGTGGCACCAAGTGCCGAGTATCTGGCAGAACACGGTGGCGAGATGGCTGCCATTCCCACATCTGTACTCATTGTAGGTTTCCTGGCAGCATTCGTAAGCGGATGTTTCGCATGCAAGTGGATGATCAACATCGTAAAGCGCTGCAAACTGATTTACTTCTCAATATATTGTGCTATTGCTGGTATCCTTGCCATCACACTTAGCATATGCAATTAAGACATGAATCTGGACAAAGGCTTTATACTGGCATTCAACAAACCCTACCGATGGACATCGTTCAATCTGGTGGCAAAGATACGAGGAGAACTGTCGCGCCATCTGGGTGTGAAAAAAGTGAAGGTGGGACACGCAGGCACACTCGACCCGCTGGCAACAGGGGTGATGCTGGTTTGCGTAGGCAAAGCCACAAAACAGATTGACATACTGCAGGCCGGAACAAAAGAGTATATTGCAGAAATCAAACTGGGGGCAACGACACCATCGTTCGACATGGAGACATGCGAAGATGCTCAATACCCTACAGAGCACATAACAAGAGAAAACGTCGAAGAAGTCCTCACTCATTTCACCGGAGAGATACAACAGATTCCACCAACCTATTCTGCCGTAAAGGTAGATGGGAAACGAGCATTCAAATATGCACGTACTGGTGCAGAAGTGGAACTGAAGCCCAAGACACTGGTCATCGATGAAATCGAACTGATTGACTATGGAATGGTAAGTCCTGCGACGCAGACCGATATAACTCAGGATGCCAAGGAACGTATAAAATATCAGCATGAAAACCTCACAGGACAATACCTGCAGATGACTATCAGGGTGGTTTGTTCGAAGGGTACCTACATACGGGCTTTGGCAAGAGACATAGGTCAAGCACTCGGCACAGGAGCATACCTGACGGGACTGATGCGCACCAGAATAGGTGACTACCGACTGAGAGACTGCATGGACGTGGAACACTTCCGGGAGTGGCTCGACAACCAACCGAAAGAGGAGATTACAGAACAGAAACATTAAACACAATAATCAAGAATTATGAAACTCTCACAATTCAAATTTAAACTTCCCGAAGACAAAATTACACTGTACCCACCGTACAAGGAATTCGATGGAGAACGCGTTTACAATCGCGACGAATGCAAAATGATGGTCGTTCACCGTGAAACAGGAGAGATTGAACACCGTATCTTCAAAGACATCCTTGAGTATTTTGCAGAGGGAGATGCAATCATATTCAACGACACCAAGGTATTCCCTGCACGTCTGTACGGAAATAAAGAAAAGACAGGTGCACGCATCGAAGTATTCTTGCTGCGCGAACTGAACGAAGAAAACCGCTTGTGGGATGTACTGGTAGATCCAGCCCGTAAGATACGAATCGGAAACAAGCTGTACTTCGGAGAGGACGAGTCGCTGGTGGCAGAAGTGATTGACAACACAACAAGCCGCGGACGTACACTACGTTTCCTCTACGACGGTTCGCACGAAGAATTCAAGTCGCTCCTGTACAGCATGGGCGAAGCACCAATTCCGGATGACATCCGTTCACGTCGTGCCACAGAACCCGATGACATGGAGAACTTCCAGACTATATATGCAAAGAACGAGGGAGCAGTGACTGCTCCTAACTCAGGACTCCATTTCAGCAAACAGCTGATGAAACGCATGGAACTGATGGGTATCGAACAGGCATTCATTACCCTACACTGCGGATTGGGATGTTTCAGAAATATAGACGTGGAAGACCTGACAAAGCATAAGACAGACAGCGAGCAGGTGATTGTGAACGAAGAAGCCTGCGAAAAGGTAAACAGAGCCAAGGAAGCCGGCAAGAAAGTATGTGCTGTAGGTACTTCTACACTCCGTGCGACAGAAACCGCTATGGGTCCAAGCGGACTGCTGAAGGACTTCAACGGATGGACAAACAAATTCATCTTCCCTCCATACGAGTTCCAGGTATGCAACTCGTTGCTCGTGAACTTCCAGATGCCTCTTTCAACACGACTGATGCTCGTAACTGCCTTCGGAGGCTACGATCTGATCATGAAAGCATATCAGGAGGCTCTGAACACCGACTACAAATTTGGCACCTATGGTGATGCCATGCTCATTATCTAAGATGAATACAGCATACCTTTCTTTAGGAACAAATCTGGGAAACAAAACAGAGAACCTAAACAGGGCTATCAGAGAGATATCAAGGCGGATTGGGCAAGTAAAGGCACAATCCGCTTTCCTACCTACTGAACCCTGGGGATTCTCTTCTCCCAACTCTTTCCTGAATGCAGCAATATGCGTACAGACACAAATGTCGCCTTTGGAGTTGCTGGAAAGCACACAAGCAATAGAACGCGAAATGGGGCGCACCACAAAAAGCCATAGCAGCAAGGGAAAGGTAGAATACACCGACAGAATAATAGATATAGATATACTACTATTTTATGATGATGAAGACGCAATACCTGTCTTCGATGCAAAGAATAACTGGGGAGGCACAATATGCCTAAACAACGAAAGACTCACCATCCCACATCCGCACATGCTTGAACGCGACTTTGTATTAATTCCTTTAAAAGAAATACTATGAGACAGTTTTTTATAATAATTATTTATTCCTTATTCTACACATCAGTAATGGCACAAAACAAACAGTTTACACTTGATGACCTGATTCCAGGAGGTACGACGTACAAGGATATGCAGCCTGAGAATCGCAATTTTGTGTTTGAAAAAGACAAAGTTGTAGAAAAGGAGACAGACACTGAAGCAGCAGAGAACAAGCGCACCAACATAGAAGGTCACAACCTGTTTGTTGACGGAAAACAGATTACAACCGACGGTTCTGCAGCTATCGTATATGGACAGGCGGTCCACAGAGATGAATACGGATGCACCAAGGGACTCTTCTGGAGTCCTAACAAAGAAGTGCTGGCTTTCTACCGAATGGACCAAAGTATGGTATCTGCCTATCCGCAAGTGAACATAACTCCGAAAGAGAAATCGCAGTGCTATGAGGCAAAGGACGAGAAAGAACTGAAAAGCCGCATTGCGAGTCTGGAACCTGATTACTACCCTATGACAGGTGAGACGTCGCATAAGGTGACAATAGGGGTTTACAATACAAAGACCAGCGGGTGCGTGTGGCTGCAAACGGGCGACCCCACAAACCGCTATTTTACCAATATTGCATGGAATCCAGCCTCAACCAGAATATATGTGATAGAACTGAACAGAGACGTCAGAGACTACAAACTGAACGAATACGATGCTAAGACAGGTTTGTTTATCCGTACTCTGCTGACAGAACATAACGACAAATACGTAGAACCACTCAGCCCAATACAATTCCTGCCCTGGCAAGATGACGCATTTATTATTCAGTCGAGACGCGACGGATATAACCACATTTATCTATATAAGCTGACAGAGAACGGACCGGCTCAGCTACAACGCCAACTGACCAAGGGTGCTTGGGAAGTACTTTCGGTACAGGGATTCTCTAAGGCGACGAAATCGGTTATCTATACATCTAATGAAAAGCACCTGTTAAACCAGTCTGTTTATAGCGTTACGACGGATGGCAAGCGAACATTGCTTGGCAATGGGGATGGCTGGCACGAGAATATAAAGATTTCAGATTCCGGAAAATTCATCATCGATAATTACAGTACACCGGACATTCCACGCTGCATCGACCTGATAAACGTAAAAACAGGAAAGGCACGCAACCTATTCACTGCCTCAGACAAATACAAGGAGGCAGGGTATACCATGCCACAAATAAAGACTGGCACTATCAAAGCTGCCGACGGCACGACAGACCTGTTCTACAGAATGATACTGCCACCTGATTTTGACGAGAACAAGAAATATCCTGTAGTAACCTATGTATATGGCGGTCCGCACCTGCACTTGATTGATGCACGCTACAATTATTCTGCACGCGGATGGGACCTGTATATGGCACAACGCGGATATATAATGTTCTCACTCGACAATCGAGGCGCGGAAAACCGTGGAGCAGACTTCGAACAGGTTACATTCCACAAACTGGGTCTTGAAGAGGTACGTGACCAACTGGAAGGAGTGAAATTCCTGAAGTCGCTACCCTATGTCGATCCGGAGCGGATGGGCATCCACGGATGGTCGTATGGCGGATATATGACAACATCACTTATGACACGATTCACGGAAACGGGTAGTGAACCAGGTACATTCAAGGGGAAATCGCCATACAAAGTAGGTGTTGCAGGCGGACCGGTTATCGACTGGCATTTCTACGAAGTGATGTATGGAGAGCGATATATGGGAACTGACAAAGAAAACCCTGAGGGATATGAAGCAACCACCCTGCTTACAAAGGCAAAGAACCTGGAGGGCAAACTGCTTATTATCTACGGATACAACGACCCCATTTGCGTTCCGCAACACACACTGAGTTTCCTGCGTGCATGTATCGATGCAGATAAATATCCCGAGTTGTTTACCTATCCCGGTGACGGACATAATATGACCGGGCACGACCGCATACACCTGCATAATATTATAACAAACTATTTCGACAATAATCTCAAATAACATATGAAGAAACTTACAGTAATAAAAGTCGGCGGCAAGATTGTAGAAGAAGAAGAAAGCCTGAAACAGTTGCTAAGAAACTTCTCAGCTATCGAGGGACCGAAGGTACTGGTTCATGGAGGCGGACGTTCTGCCACCAAGATGGCAAGTCAACTGGGTATTGAATCAATTATGATTGATGGCCGTCGCGTCACTGATGCAGATATGCTCCGTGTAGTGACTATGGTATATGGAGGTCTGGTAAATAAAAACATCGTTGCTCAGTTGCAGGCCTGTGGCATAAATGCTCTCGGCCTCACCGGTGCAGACATGAACGTGATTCTTTCGCATAAACGCAAACCGAAAAATGTGAAGATGGCAGACGGAACGGAACAGATGGTGGATTTCGGTTTTGTCGGCGATGTAGATAAGGCAAACGGCGAAGGACTGGCAAAGATTATCGAGCAAGGCATCACTCCTGTAATGGCTCCGCTTACACACGACGGAATGGGGCATCTGCTGAATACGAATGCCGACACCATCGCAGGTACTACAGCAAAGGCACTTGCTCCTTATTTCGACGTCACCCTGATATACAGTTTCGAGCATGCCGGCGTGTTGCGCGATGCAGATGACGAGAACAGTGTAATCCCACATATCAATAAGGAGTCGTTTGAGCAATTCAAGGCTGACGGAACGATTAGTGGCGGTATGATTCCAAAGATAGAAAATGCACTTGAAGCAATAGAAGCCGGAGTGAAAAGAGTAATCATCACTCACGCTAACGCCATTGACGGACTACATGGCACTGTCATTGAATAAGAAGGATTGGTATAAAACGTAAACAGGAAACAGGTTTTGGACTTTACCCGCGACATACTCCCACTGAAGAATATTCTTTTCCGAACAGCCCTTCGCATCACCATGAACCGCGAAGAGGCAGAGGATATTGTTCAGGATACACTCCTGAAACTATGGGAGCGACGCACCGAGATGTCGAAAGTAGATAGTCTGGAAGCCTTCGCTATCAGTGCTGCGAGAAATCTGGCACTCGATCGTATAGCTCTGCACCGCAATCGTGTGATTTCCCTGAACGAGGAGATTCATGATACGGAAGATAACCACCCTTCTGTATTTGACAATATAATAAATAATGAGAGACAAAAACATATTCACAACCTAATCAACCAACTACCCGAAAAACAACGAACAGCAATTCAATTACGTGATATTGAAGGGAAAACATATAAAGAGATTGCAGTAATAATGGGAATATCTGAATCGGACGTGAAGATAAATATCTACCGAGGAAGAGATTTTTTGAAAAAAAACTGCAAAAACCTGTAACTTTTTCCCTACTCAACCGTCAAGCATTATAGAGACTCAAAGTTTCAAGCTATGAACTACGACTACATAGAACAACTGATTGACCGCTACTTCTCCTGCCAGACTACTCTGCAAGAGGAGCAGATACTACGTTCGTTCTTCAACGGGAACGATGTGCCTGGTCATCTGATGCAGTATGCAGAGTTGTTCCAGTACGAGGATGAAGCAAAACAAGAGTCACTTGGCAGTGACTTTGACGAGCGCCTTCTCTCAATCATCAACAAGAAAGAAAGAGTCGTACTGAATCCTCAGCGTCGCTATGTCCCCTTCTTCCGTGCCGCAGCCATTGTTGCCATTGTGCTAACCATCGGCAGCGCAGCAGAGAAGGCTTTGAGCGACAAGTCGAGTCATTCTGTGGAGAACACTGAAATCAATCCTTACATCCGACAGGCAGACATTCAGAACACCATAAAGATTAAGGATGTGAGTCAGGCAGAAGCCAAACCACAGGCAGACAGCCTGACTGTTCAACCCGCAGAAAATAAGCTTCAGTAAAAAGAAACCTACTTTAAAATTAACGTAATAATTGCTTTAACTAAACCTAAAACTAACCTTTAAGTTGGGTAGCTGTGAAGTTTTCCGACTCAAGAAAGACCTAAAAAAGGTCCAAATCTCTCAAAAACGAAAAGGATGTGCTGATTAGCACATCCTCTTTCATTTTATAACGTTTATGTTATTTCTTAAACTCCGAATAGATTCGGTCGGCAATTGCCTGAAACTCTTCCTGAGTGAATGTCAGTTTCTCCTTGCGGAAATCTACATCTGCTTCGCTCTGCATAGGGATGAGGTGGATGTGTGCGTGAGGAACTTCAAGTCCGAGGACTACCTCAGCTACCTTTACGCATGGGAAGGCGGCCTTGATAGCAATTGCAACCTTCTTTGCAAACTGCTGGAATCGTGCTATCTCATCATCATCCATATCGAAGATGTAATCCACTTCGCGGCGCGGGATGACAAGTGTATGTCCCTTTACCAATGGGTTGATGTCGAGAAAAGCATAGAATTCATCATTCTCAGCACACTTATAGCTGGGAATTTCGCCTGCTGCTATTTTTGAGAAGATATCCATAATAGAGCCGTTTTATCCTACAGAGATACTCATTACCTCCAGATCGATGTCGCCTGCAGGAACCTTCACTGTGACGATATCACCTACCTTATGACCAAGCAGACCCTTGGCAATAGGGGTAGTCACACTGATTTTGTTCTCACGTATATTAGCCTCACCATCACTTACGATAGTGTAAGTCATCTTGGTGCCTGTCTTGACCATACGGAGTTCCACCTTAGAAAGGATAGATACCTCGTCGGTCTTTACGCGACTTGCATCAAGAATCTTGGTGTCGGCCAACTGTGCTTTCAGTAAAGCAATCTTAGACTCAAGTTTTCCCTGAGCTTCCTTAGCAGCATCGTATTCTGCATTCTCTGAGAGGTCACCTTTTTCACGAGCTTCCTGGATCTGCTGTATGACCGCTGGGCGCTCAACCTCTTCTAACTGTTTGATTTGGGCACGCAATTTGTCGTAACCCTCTTGTGACATGTAAGCCATTATCGTATTTAGTTTTGATTATTAATATTGTTTCTCACAGTGTAAAAAAGAATCCCGAAACTACCGCTCCGGAACCCTTTCTACTTAAAATCGGTGCGAAGTTACGATAAATAATTGAAAATTGAAAAAGGAAAGATGAAAATTATTTATCTTTGCAGTTAAATAACATTTCACACATCATGACACACAAATATGATTTTCTGATTATCGGTTCCGGAGTTGCAGGTATGAGTTATGCCCTCAAAGTGGCAGCAGCCAAGAAAGGCAAGGTAGCGATTATCTGTAAGACCACGATGGAAGAGGCAAACACCGCAAAAGCCCAGGGGGGTATTTCATCAGTGACGAACCTGCTTGTTGACAATTTCGAGAAACACATTGAAGACACCATGATTGCGGGTGACTACATCTCAGACCCAGAGGCGGTACGGCAAGTGGTTACGAAAGCACCTGAGGGAATACGCGATCTCGTGAAATGGGGTGTAAACTTCGACAAGAAAGAAGACGGCACCTACGACCTGCACCGCGAGGGCGGACACTCAGAGTTCCGCATTCTGCACCATGCTGATGATACAGGTGCAGAGATACAGCGGGGACTGATGGAAGCAGTGCGTGCGAATAAGGATATAGAGGTGTTTGAAGGATATTTTGCCGTTGAAATCATAACACAGCATCATATGGGCATTCGAGTAACACGTCGTACGCCAGACATCGAATGTTTCGGAGCCTATGTCTTGAATCCCAACACAGGAAAGGTTGACACCTTCCTCTCCAAGGTTACACTGATGGCCACGGGCGGTACGGGAGCTATCTATGCAACCACCTCGAATCCGTCAATCGCAACAGGCGACGGCATAGCAATGGTATATCGCGCCAAGGGAAAGGTGAAAGACATGGAATTTGTACAGTTCCACCCCACGGTGCTTTACAATCCGAAGGAAACCCATCCAGCCTATCTCATTACAGAGGCAATGCGCGGTTATGGCGGCATATTACGTCTGCCGAACGGCGAGGAATTCATGCAGAAATATGACGAGCGTCTCAGTCTGGCTCCCCGCGACATCGTAGCCAGGGCCATTGACAACGAGATGAAGATTCATGCCCTCGACCACGTCTGCCTCGACGTCACGCATAAAGACCCGGAGGAGACAAAGCATCATTTTCCGAACATCTATGCAAAGTGTCTCAGCATAGGCATAGACATAACGAAGCAGTATATACCTGTAGCTCCGTCTGCACACTATATGTGCGGAGGCATCGTGGTTGACCTGGACGGCCAGAGCACCATCAAACGCCTGTATGCCGTGGGCGAGTGCTCCTGCACAGGTCTTCACGGAGGCAACCGCCTGGCAAGCAACTCGCTCATCGAAGCTGTAGTATATGCCGATGCAGCTGCCAAACACTCGCTTGAGGTGATTGACCAATACGACTTCAACGACAAGATACCTGACTGGAACGATGAAGGCACGATGACCAATGAAGAGAAGGTGCTCATAGCACAGGATGCCAAGGAGGTCGGACAGATTATGTCAACCTATGTAGGTATCGTACGTTCAGACCTGCGTCTGCACCGTGCATGGGAACGTCTTGACCTGCTCTATGAGGAGACTGAGCACCTGTTTAAGCGTGTAAAGCCGACAAAGGATATCTGTGAACTGCGCAATATGATTAACGTAGGCTACCTCATAACTCGTCAGGCCCTGGAGCGCAAGGAGTCGCGCGGTCTTCACTATACAGTAGATTATGCAAAACATGCCCTGGATAAAAAATAAGTAGTTATGAACAGAACAAATAACAATACACAGTCTTTCTGGTTCCGCATTGTACTTCGATGCGGACTTTTTCTGTCACTCATCGTAGCTGCACTGCCGACAGCAGCAGAGCAGCTGCCACTCGACCCGGCAGTCCGCACGGGAGTGCTGCCCAACGGTCTGACCTACTATCTGCGTTACAACAACTGGCCTGAGAAACGAGCCGACTTCTACATTGCCCAGAAGGTAGGCTCGATTCAGGAAGACGACAACCAACGCGGACTTGCCCACTTCCTGGAACATATGTGTTTCAACGGGACCACCCACTTCCACGGCGACCGCATAAAGAAATATCTGGAAAGCATCGGAGTGAAGTTCGGAGAGAACCTGAATGCCTACACCAGTTTCGACGAGACTGTCTATAACATTAATAATGTAAATGTGGAGATAGAGGGTGCACTCGACTCCTGTCTGCTCATACTGCACGACTGGAGCCACGACCTGCTGCTCGAGGACAAAGAGATAGACAAGGAGCGAGGAGTAATCAATGAAGAGTGGCGTGCACGTTCGTCGGCCATGATGCGTATGTACGAGAAGGCCCTGCCCGAACTCTACCCCGGCAGCAAGTATGGTATGCGCCTGCCTATCGGTTCGATGGACATCGTCATGAATTTCCCCTACGACGACCTGCGCAACTATTATCGCAAGTGGTACAGGCCCGACCTGCAGGCCATCATCATTGTGGGTGACATTAACGTGGATGAGATGGAGGAGAAGATACGGACCGTCTTTTCCGACATTGCCCCTGCAGGACCTGAGGCAGCCAAGTTGGAGTATTATCCTGTGCCAGACAACAAGACTCCTATCGTGTCAATCAACAAGGACAAGGAGGAACGCGAGAATGCTTTCTATCTATTCTGGAAAACACCTCAAGTCCCCAAAGACGACCATACAACTTACATGACGTTTAAATTCCTGACAAACGCCATTTTCAGCATATTTGCAGAACGTATTGATGACATTCTGCAGAAACCAAGTGCACCGTTTATCGATGCAGGATTCTTTCACAATGATTATTTGATTTCAAAGACCAAGGCAGCCTTCACGGGTCATGTGGTTTGCAAGGAGAACCAATACAAAGAAGGTTTGCAGGCACTCTACCGCGAGATTCTGCGAGCAAAGAAATATGGTTTCACGGCAGCAGAATTCGACCGCTTCAAGGCTGAATATCTCTCACGGCTGGAAAATGCCTATCTGCATCGCAACAAGGTGAACAGTACAAACTATGTGAATGAGTTAGTGCGCCACTTCATAGACAAGGAACCTACTCCGGGCATTGAGGTGGAGTACGACATGATGAACCATGTAGTGCCAACATACACAGTAGAACTGGTAAATCAGGTATTTACCTTGATGCCTGACTCCAATCTCGCAATTGCCATGTTTGCAGCCGACAAGGAAGACAACATACTGCCGACGAAAGAAGAAGTTCTCGGTTATCTTGCCGAAGTGGAGAAAGAAGACATACAGCCGCTCAAGGAAGAGGTGAACAATCGTCCGCTGATTGAACAGTTGCCCGCTCCAGGCACAGTGAAGAAGATTAAGGATGACAAGTACGGGGCAAAGCTCATCCTTCTGAGCAACGGCATCAAGGTTCACGTGAAGCAAACAGACTTCTCGCCCAACCAGATCAGTCTCACAGCTACCAGCTTTGGCGGTAACTCACTCTACAGCGATGACGAATTCCTGCAGACAAGCGGCATTTCCTTTGTCAACGTAGGCGGTTGGGGTAACTTCAGCGATACCGAACTCAGCAAGGCATTGGCGGGCAAGCAGGTCAGCGCAAACGCATACGTATCAGCAAACTCCGAGGGCATGAACGGTTCGTGTGTGAAGAAAGACTTCGAGACTCTGCTCCAGCTCGTCTATCTGAAATTCACATCTCCCCGCAAGGACCAGGAGGCATTCGAGGCTCAGGTGAGCCGTACCCGCGAGGCGATGCGCAATCAGGACTTGCAACCGACCACTGCCCTGATCGATACGATAGCTAAGGTCATTTACAAGAACCATCCGCGTGCCATCCGCCGCAAGGCAGAATCGCTCGACAGTCTCAACTACGACCGGATACTGCAAATCTACAGGGAGCGCTTTGCCGATGCCGACGACTTCGAATTCTTCATCGTGGGCGACTGCAATGCCGACTCCATCGCTCCACTGCTTGCAAAGTACATCGGAGCACTGCCTACCCTGCCCGGCAGGGAGAAATACAAGATTATCACTCTGCGCGACCCGGAAGGCGAAATCAAGAATGTGTTCGAGAAGCAGCAGGAGACGCCACGTGCTCTCGTCAACTTCTCCTACCACACCAAGATGAAACAGACCCTGCGCAACACGATACTTATCAGCATGCTCGACCAACTGATGGATATGCTCTACACCGAGACGGTGCGCGAGGATGAAGGCGGAGCCTACGGCGTACCCGTCAGCGGCAATATCGTACGCTACCCGGTAAACGAAGCAGCCATCACCATCTCGCTGACCACGGCACCCGAGAAGCGTGAGAAGATGACCGAAATCATCTATAATGGTATTGATGAGATGGTGGAGAAGGGTCCGAAGGAAGAAGACCTGCAGAAGGTGAAGGAGTATATGCTTCGCTCTCATGCCGAACAGCTGAAGAAGAACGGCTACTGGATGAACCAGATGGTTGGATATGCCATGTGGGGCAACGACTGGGTAAGTTCATACGAGAAGACCGTCAACTCGGTTACAACTGCCGAGATACAGAAGACGGCGAAGGCCATCTTCCGCTCGGGCAACCACTGCGAGGTGGGAATGACCAGCCCTATCGAATCAGAAAAGAATAAGGACGAAGAATAAAAGACACAATGAAGAAACCTGCATTATACATCGCACTGCTTGCCTGCTGCCTTTCCGGTGCAGTGCATGCACAGACATGGTCACAGTCGGTGGTGGCAGCACTTGATGACATATCGCAAGAACTCGACACAGCCCACTATGTATCGGGCATACAGGTGTACGACCTGACGGCAGACAGTCTGCTGTGGAGATATAACGACCAGAAGGTGCTGCGTCCGGCATCGTGCCAGAAACTGCTCACCACCATTGCGGCTCTCGATTTTCTCGGTGAAGCATACGAGCTGCAGACCACTGCCAGCTGTACGGGTAATATCGTGAGCCTGACTTACAACGACGGCGACACGGTGCGCATGGTGAGGTATCTGCAGGGCGACATATACATACGCGGCGGATTCGACCCCACCTACACCTTCGACGACCTGACGGCGCTCGCCGGGGTAATCAAGGGGATGGGCATTGATTCCATCGACGGTTTCATCTATGCCGACACGAGTTTCAAGGACCTGCCGACATGGGGCAACGGCTGGTGCTGGGACGACAAGCCCAGTGTCTTTCATCCCTACATCTCTCCCCTGCTCTTCGACAGGGGAAAGCTGACGCCGGAAAGCAACAGATACCCCACGGACCTGAACTACAACCCCGCACTCCACTTCGTGCAGACGCTCACCTCGCAACTGGCCAGGGAGGGTGTCAGCTGCCGGGGGTGCGCCGTCAATGCCGACACCCCGGCAAAGAGTGTCACCATCTACACGAAGAGGACGAATATGCTCGAACTGCTGGCGCGCGTCATGAAGAACTCCGACAATCTGTATGCCGAGGCTCTCTTTTCGCAACTGGCACACTCTGTGGCGGGCAACGGCGCCACGTACAAGGACGGGGCAAAGGTGGTGTACAGTGTGCTGAAGAAAGCCGAGAGCGACACGCGGAGGGTGAAGATTCACGACGGCTGCGGACTCTCGCCCTACGATTTCCTTACCGCTGCAACGCTGGTCGATATGCTCCGCTATGCTTATAAGAACAAGGGCATCTACAGGCATCTGCAGCCCTCGCTGCCCGTTGCCGGTCAGGACGGCACGCTGGAGAAGCGTATGGTCCGCCGCCCTGCCAAGGGCAATGTGTTTGCCAAGACCGGAACCGTCACGGGCGTGTCGTCGCTTGCAGGCTACGTGGCTGCCTCGAACGGACACCTGCTCGCCTTTGCCATCATAAACAACGGAGTGCTGAAGACTGCGACAGGCCACAGAATACAGGAACGCATCTGCACGGAGCTGGCAAAATAGCGGAAGCGGCAGAACACTGGATAAGAGTTCCGTAGCAGCCCGTAAACATTCAATTTTTCCATTTTATTACACGGCAAGGGGAATTATGTGCATTTTTTACAGGTAGTTGTGCTATATTTCATATAAATATCGTACCTTCGCGCATGATTTGGAACTTATAGAAGGAAAGACATTTAATGGAAAACGAAGAACAGGATTTCAGAATCGATGTAGATAAGGTTCTGAAAGACAAAATAGGAAACAAGGCAAAATACATCCCGGGGTTTATTGTTAATTGGCTGAAGAGAATCCTGCATCAGGACGAGATAAACGAATTTCTCACAGGTCGTGGCAAGGGTCTTATAGGCAAGGATTTTCTGGATGGCACTCTGGAGCATCTGAAGACCGGTATTATTTTGCAGACGAACATCGACGGAGTAATCACGGAGGGAATCGACAGGTTGCCGGGAAACGAGGAAGGCCGGTATTTCACTATCGTTTCGAACCACCCGCTCGGCGGGCAGGACGGTGTGGCTCTGGGCAGCATCGTCTGCAAGAAGTGGGACAGCAAGATGATTTATCTTGTCAACGACATTCTGATGAACTTCAAGGGTCTTGCGCCGCTGTGTGTGCCTATTAACAAGACTGGAGCGCAGAGCAGGAACTTGCCGGAGATGGTGGACCAGGCATTCAAGAGCGACCGCCACGTGGTGATGTTTCCGGCAGGGCTGTGTTCGAGGAAGGGGGACGACGGAGTGATTCGCGACCTGCCGTGGAAGAAGACTTTCGTGACGAAGAGCGTGGAGTACAAGCGCGATGTGATACCGGTGCACTTCTCGGGTCACAACTCCGACCGGTTCTATAACATTGCACGATTCTGCAAGAAACACAATCTGAAGATAAATCTTGCCATGCTTTTCCTGGCAGACGAGATGTTCAAGAATGCCGGCAAAACCTTCACGGTGACATTCGGCAAACCCATCCCCTGGCAGACATTCACCGACAAGTCGAAGTCGGCGAGCGAATGGGCAGCATGGGTAGAAGATAAAGTATATGAATTAAATAAGGCATAATGGAGCAGGAAATAATTGCACCGATCCCTGTGGAGGTTCTCTGTCAGGAACTGACCCCGGAGAAACAGTTGCGCATGACAAGCCGCAGCAACAACGAGATATACATTGTGACGTGGCATGATTCGCCCAATGTGCTGCGCGAGATAGGCCGTCTGCGCGAGATAGCGTTCCGCGCTGCTGGCGGCGGCACGGGTCTGGACTGCGACCTGGACGAATACGACACGATGGAGAATCCCTACAAGCAGCTCATCGTATGGGACCCCGAGGCTAATAAGATTGTCGGCGGCTACCGCTACATTCTGGGCCCCGACATCCAGTTCGACCAGGAGGGGCAGCCCATTCTGGCTACGAGCCATATGTTCCACTTCTCCGAGGAGTTCATCCGCGACTACCTGCCGCACACCATCGAGCTGGGCCGCTCGTTCGTGACGCTGGAGTACCAATCGACGCGCGCCGGTTCGAAGGCCATCTTCGCTCTCGACAATCTGTGGGACGGACTGGGGGCTCTCGCCGTCATCATGCCGGGCTGCAGGTATTATTTCGGAAAGGTGACGATGTATCCGTCCTACAACCGCATGGGGCGCGACATGATTCTCTACTTCATGCAGAAGCACTTCGGCGACAAGCTGAACCTGGTCATTCCGAAGAAGCCGCTCAAGCTGGAGCACGATCCGAAACAGTTTGCCGACCTCTTCTGCCACGACAGTTTCAACGAGGACTACAAGGTGCTGAACCGCGAGATCCGCGCGCTGGGCTTCAGCATTCCGCCGCTGGTGAATGCGTATATGTGTCTGTCGCCGACGATGAAGATGTTCGGCACAGCCATCAACTACGGTTTCGGCGACGTGGAGGAGACGGGCATCCTGATTGCGGTGAGCGAGATATACGACGAGAAGCGCATCCGCTATGTCGATAACTTTGCGAAGGAACATCCGGAGTACGTGAAGATTACTTCCGGGGCAAACAAGATTATTTCATAAGGCAATTATTACAAGGTAAACAAACAGAAGCAATTATTATAAGGCAAACAAACAGAAACAGACTATGGCATTTACAAGAATTACGGCTGCGGAGGCAGCAGCGCTGATCAAGAACGGAGACAACATCGGACTCTCCGGCTTCACACCAGCAGGAACACCAAAGGCAGTGACGGCAGAGATAGCCAAGATTGCTCACGCTGAGCACGAGGCGGGCCGCCCGTACCAGTTAGGCATCTTCACGGGTGCATCGACCGGACAGTCGTGCGACGGACTGCTCTCCGACGAGCATGCCATCCGCTACCGTGCCCCCTACACCACGAACGCTACGTTCCGCAAGCACGTGAACAATGGCGAAATCGCATACAACGACATACACCTGGGCATGATGGCTCAGGACCTGCGCTACGGATTCCTGGGCGACGTCGATTGGGCTATCATCGAGGTGTGCGCCATCGAGGACGACGGCAAGGTATATCTGACGGCTGCGGGCGGCATCTCGCCAACCATCGCTCGCCTGGCAAAGAAGGGCGTCATCATCGAGCTGAACGCGTTCCACTCGCCCAAGTCGATCGGCATCCACGATGTGTATGAGCCGCTCGACCCTCCACAGCGCAAGCCTATCATGATAGAGAAGGTGACCGACCGCATCGGTACGACCTATCTGCAGATCGACCCGAAGAAAATCGTGGGTGTCGTAGAGTGTAACATACCCGACGAGGCACGCTCGTTCAAGGATGCCGACCCCATCACCGACAAGATCGGCGAGAACGTGGCACACTTCCTCATGAGCGAGAAGCAGCGCGGCATCATCCCTCCCGGCTTCCTGCCCTTCCAGAGCGGTGTGGGCACTACTGCCAACGCCATCCTCTTCGCGCTGGGCTCTAACCCCGAGATGCCGGCTATGGAGATCTACACCGAGGTGCTGCAGAATGCCATCGTCGATCTGATGTTCGAGGGCAAGGTGAAGTGCGCATCCACCTGTTCGCTCACCGTCACCAACGACAAGCTGCAGAGCATCTACGACAATATGGACTTCTTCAGGGACAAGCTGGTGCTGCGCCAGTCGGAGATTTCGAACAATGCGGAGGTAATCCGCCGCCTTGGACTCATCGCCATCAACACCGCCATCGAGGTTGACATCTACGGACACGCCAACTCCACACAGATCTGCGGCACGAAGATGATGAACGGCATCGGCGGCAGCGGCGACTTCGAGCGCAATGCCTTCCTCTCCATCTTCACCTGCTCGTCGGTTGCCAAGGGCGGCATGATTTCGGCCATCGTACCCTTCTGCTCGCACATCGACCACACGGAGCACGACGTGAACATCATCGTGACGGAACAGGGCGTGGCAGACCTGCGCGGCAAGAGCCCCGTGCAGCGTGCACAGGCCATCATCGAGAACTGCGCACACCCCGACTACAAGCAGCTGCTGTGGGACTACCTGAAGATTTCGCAGAAGGGCCAGTCGTGCCACAACCTGGCAGCGACCCACTCGTTCCACGACGCATTCCTCAAGGAAGGCGACATGCGCAAGGTGGATCTCAGCAAATTCGCATAACAGAGTCGGCGAATCGCCGACTTGTCACACTCCACAAATATGAAACTCATTTCCTGGAATGTAAACGGACTCCGCGCCGTGTGCGGCAAAGGCTTCAGCGAAAGCTTTTCCGCGCTCGACGCGGATTTCTTCTGTCTGCAAGAGACGAAGATGCAGCAGGGACAGCTCGACCTTGAGTTCCCCGGCTACGAATCCTACTGGAGCTATGCCGACAAGAAGGGCTACAGCGGCACAGCCATCTACACCCGCCACCGTCCGCTCAGCGTCGCCTACGGACTGCCCGCCGACATCATCGCCCAAATGCCGCCCGACGAGGGCCTGAGGGAGATGAACACCGAGGGCAGGGTCATCACGCTTGAGTACGGGGACTTCTACGTCGTCACCGTCTATACGCCGAACTCGCAGGACGGCCTGCGCCGCCTGGCGAGCCGCATGACGTGGGACGATGCCTTCCGCCTCTACCTCACCGTGCTCGACAGCCGCAAGCCCGTCTTTGTCTGCGGCGACATGAACGTGGCGCACGAGGAGATAGACCTGAAGAATCCGAAGACGAACCACCAGAACGCCGGGTTCACCGACGAGGAGCGCGCGAAGTTCACCCAGCTGCTCCAGGCTGGCTTCATCGACACCTTCCGCCACTTCCACCCCGACCAGGCCGACATCTACTCCTGGTGGTCCTACCGCTTCCATGCCCGCGAGAAGAACGCCGGCTGGCGCATCGACTACTGGCTCTGCTCCGCCAGGCTGCAGGACAGCCTCGTAGCTGCCCGCATCCACACCGAAATCTACGGCAGCGACCACTGCCCCGTGGAGCTGGAGGTAGCTTTTCATTAGGAGTTAAGGCATATAAAATTCAGGAGGTCGTGTTAAACACGGCCTCCTGCTTGTTTCAAGATTTCACAGGATAGGGGCAAGAAAAAAGGGGAGCATACGCTCACGCGCCTGCTCCCCCCACAATAAACTTTCATTTAACATAATGAAAAATTGGAAATTTCTGATTATGTGTCAGCTTCCACTCCCTTGTCGCCCCCTTCGGGGGTCGGGGGGCTCTACCCTTCGTCGCCCTCGCCAACGACAGGTTCGGTCGGGTCGGTAGGAGTGGTCGGAGTAGAAGAGCCGCCGCCACTATTGTTTTCGTTGTCTCCGGAACCTGAAGAACCCGTACCCGGATTTTCGTTGTTTCCGTTGTTTTCGGAATTAGAAGAACCTCCTGAGCCAGTACCCGAGTTTCCGGAATTAGCAGAGGTGCCCGCTGCCGACGAGTCGCTCATGGCATGGATGCGCACGTAGTCGATGTTGCGGTTCAGCGTACCGACAAGCTGCGAGAAGCGCGCCGGGTCGTCATCAACGGCGGCGAAGGAGTTGAGCAGCAGGATCAGTGCACGATACTCGGGATAGAATGCCTCGCGCGCCTGCTTCATTGCCTGTGCCTGCGGGGCATCTTCGCTGCGCTGTGTAATCGTCTGGCGCAATGTCGCGGCTATCGTCTGCAGGCGTGCCATTGCCCCCGACAGGCCCAATGCCGTGGCTGCCTCCTGCAGGGCTGCACTGCCGGCCCATTCCTCGCAGGCCTGCTGTATCTTCGACCACTCGGAAATCATGTTCTCTCTCGTGTCGATGGAGAACTTGCGGATGAACGCGCTGAACACCTCCGCCTTGCGCTGCTTCTCCGCGTCGAAGGTCATGCGCATGAAGGCATCCACGGTGCCCGTCACGGCATAGAAGAGCTGGTCGCCCTCGGAGTCGAGGCTGCTGATCTGGGCTGTGTCGAGACTCTTCATCTGCATGGCATACGACGAGTTCAGGCGGTCGTAGGCTGCGCTGTAGGAGGCCAGCTGGGCGGCGAGCTTGGCAGGAGCGGGGTTGGCCGTGGAGAAAAACCGGTTGAACTGTTCGAGGGTGAAACGTGCCGTGTCGATCATGACGGCGTTTGTCTGGCTGCGCAGGCTCAGGTCCTGCACGAGATTCGGAATTTGTACCATAGATTTAAATTTTTTGGTTAGAAATTAAATGTATTTTTCAGGCTGCTCGGCCCGAATTGTTAAAATCGGAATGGCGTCCAGGGGGTGTGGAGACCCGCTTCACGGCTGCGGGAAGCCCTTCAGGGGGTATGGAGACCCGTTTCACGGCTGCGGGAAGCCCTTCAGGGGGTATGAAATCGCGATTCACGGCTGCGGGAAGCCCTACAGGGGGTGTGGATTCGCGTTTCACGGCTGCGAGAAGCCCTACAGGGGGTGTGGATTCGCGTTTCACGGCTGCGGGGACTTCTCCAGGGGGGGGGGGCGGAGCCTTCCGACAGTGCCCCCGTGTGAGCGGGACTACCAGCCCTCGATTACCTCTTCGTCCTCTATGAGGCTCTTGTCCATACCGTATTCGTCGAGGCTGACAGTCAGAATAGCTGTGCGCTGCTTCAGTGCCACAGTCTGCATCGTGGGCTTCATATATTCTTTCTTAGTCATAGCTGTGTCCTCCTTTCTGTTATATGTTGATGAACACCTTTTTACCGTTCACGATGTACAGGCCCTTGGTGGGGTTTGCCACGCGGCGACCCTGCAGGTCATAGACCTCAGCCTCGGGCTCGATGACCTCTGCCGTCGGCATCTCGATGCCCGTCGCATTGCCCTCGATGGAGAAGAACTCACGCACCCCAGCGCCGCTATATGTCAGGTATGCTTTGTTGGCACCGATGGTTCCGCCATCGCTAAGCTTGTAGAAGCCCACCACACCATTCTTCATGTTCAGCACGTAGGCATTGCCCGGGTTCGTGATGGCGGTTGCCGTGCCCTGCAGTGCATTGCCATCAAGCGTTGCAGTCGTAGTGGCTGGTGTCAACGTGATAGTAGAGGCTGCTGTCGATTTCAGGATGACGGCCTTGCCCGCAGGAATCTCCCTGTTTGCAACCGGTGATATTGTCAGCTGGTTGCCACTCAGTGAAGCCTGGAACACCGTCGTGTTCACATCGGCAGTGAAGCCCTGCGTAGCGTTAGCGTTGTAGTAGGTAGCCCAGTATTCGCCCGATGCCCCCTCATTGGCGGTGACGTTGAAGGGGGCGTAGCCGTAAACCTCAATCTTTTTTATACCTTTAGACGTCCATGCCAGAATGGGGGTGCCATTTACTTGCGGTGTCTTATCCTCTTCTGTGGTTTCTACTACAAAGGGAGCTTCGCTGTCTGTTGCTGTACGATTGGCGTCGTCATAGAATATACATTTGGTGATGGTGTATCCTTCGGCAGCATTGACGGTTGCCGACCAACCGTATCCCCACCAGCCCCAGTTAGCGATGTATGCTGAGCTTCCTCCTGCAGTATAACTGAATGAAACGGTTGCCACATTCGCTGTGCTGTAGCTGGCTTGCTCTTTGCCTGTTGCTGTAATTGTGGTCAGCAGCGTTTCCGTCTGCGCCATTGCGCCCGTAGCTGTCATCAGCAGCAGGGCAAGAATTGATAGTAATTTTTTTCTCATAAAAAATTTCTTTAAAGGGTTAATAAATAAAAATAAATACATAACGAAGGCGCGCCCCGACTCCCCGCAAAAAGGGGGAATCGGAACGCGCCCAGAGTATATCGTCGTTGCGCCGCAGCGCAGAAACTGCTAAATTACATCCACTTACAGAACCAGTATGGGGGGGGGTATTTTTCACCCTCTCCGCAGCAAATGTCCGTATGCCGGTGGATATGATTCTCATAGTCCGAATCTGTCTTCTATTTTTTATTAATGCTCCCAGAATAGCAGAGCGTGAGCCGTTTCGCAAACTTTCCGCCCGCAAATATACGACAATTATTTCACACCCAATCGTTGCAGAAAGAAAAAACCCCGCCTGCTCCTCTCAATAGGCTACGGTGCAGCGGATGCCCAGCGCCTCGACGCGGTCGCGGATGGAGTCGAGCTGCGTGGGAGTAGCCTTGCGCAGACCCTTGACGGGCACGTCGCGGTCGATGGTGTATATCTCCACCTCGCGCGGCCCAATGAGCTGCAGTGCGCTGAGCCAGGGACCGACAAAGGCGTCGGAGACATTGCTCACATCCTTGCCCTCGTGCTCGCCCTGAAGGAACATGGTCTGCACAATGCAGTCGCGCCCGAAGGCTATGAGGCGCCCGATGACAGCCTGCACGTCGTAGCCCCGGTGCGGGCGGTCAACCCTCGCAATGTAGTCGGGGTCGATGGTGTCGAGCTTACATATATTATTATCTACGCGGCGCAGGGCATCGAACACCTCGGGGCGCACAATCTGCGTGGCATTCGTCAGCACGCTTATCCTTGCCTGGGGGAAGAACTCGTCGCGCAGGCGGATGGTGTCGTCGATAATCTCGGGGAACTGCGGGTGCAGGGTGGGTTCGCCGTTGCCTGCGAAAGTGAGCACATCGGGGGCACTGCCCTCCTGCTGCATCCTGCTGAGCTGGCGGCGGAGCGCATCGGCCACCTGCTCGCGCGTAGGAATCTTCTGCTGCGGACGGTGGTCGCCGTTGAGTCCGCATTCACAATAGATGCAGTCGAACGAACAGAGTTTTCCGTCGCCCGGCAGCAGGTTGATGCCAAGCGATATGCCCAGCCGGCGGCTGTGGACGGGTCCGAAGACCGGAGATGGAAAGGTTATTGACATAGCTGTTTTTAATTCATAATGCATAAGTGAAAAGTGAAAAGTGAAAAATCTGAGTTACTTTTGTTCAAAGGATAATCCAGATAAGGAAAAGCAAAGGATATGTAGTAATTTTCATTTTTCATTTTTCATTTTTCACTTTTAACTTTTAACTTTTAACTATTCTAATCATTCGGTCGTTGCCGAACTGGTCCTGCCGCACCGTGACGTCGGCAAAGCCCATCGAGCCGAGCAGGGCGGTGAGCTCCTGCGCATAACGCCGGTTTATCTCGAAGAAGAGCCGTCCGCAGGGCGCAAGGATATTCTGTGCCCTCTCCGCAATGGCGCGGTAGAAGAGCAGCGGGTCGGCATCGGGCACGAAGAGCGCCGTGTGGGGTTCGTGCTCCAGCACGTTGCGGTCCATCCCGTCGGCTTCGCTGTCGCAGATGTATGGCGGATTGGAAATGACGATGTCGTAGGGACTGCCGGGAAACGGCGGCTGCAGACTGAGTATGTCTGCCTGAAGGAAGTCGATGCTCACCCCCGCCGACCGGGCATTCTCGCGGGCCAGGGCAAGGGCGTCGCCGCTGATGTCGATGGCAGAGACCCTTGCCGCGGGGAATGCCTTCGCAAGGGCTATGGCTATGCAGCCGCTGCCGGTGCCTATGTCGAGTATGGACTGCGGAGCCGGACTCTCGCTACTCGCCCACCCTACCAGCTCCTCTGTCTCAGGACGCGGAATGAGTACCGACCGCCCCACCCTGAGCTTCATGCCGCAGAACCAGGCATAGCCCAGCACGTGCTGGATGGGAGTGCCGCCGGCGATAGCCTCCGCCATCGGGAGAAGGCGGCGGACAGTGTCGCCTTCGACAGCGTCGGACACAAGAATCCGGGCCTTCGTAAGCCCGGTAGTCTCCTCAATCAGCATAAAAGCCAATGCCGATGCCTCGCCCTCGGAGATGCCTCCGCCCAGGAGCACACGCCTGATGCTGTGATAGAGTTCAATTCCAGACATGGACCACTCCGACAGTTACATCCGCCCTGTAGCGCAGCAGGCCGCGGGGCTCGGCATGCAGGGTATTCTTCTCAGTGTTGCTGATGAATCCGTAGTTGTTCAAGTCATACACGATGTTGCAGTGCGAACATGAACACGTGCCGTCGGTCCTGACCGTGAGACGGTAGTCCGCAGTGCGGCAGTTCGGGCACGCCAGGTCGTAGGCAAGAGGCTCGCCCATGTAGTTCGTGCCGACGATGATGCCTCCGATGCCGAAGCGGAACGATTTGTAGTCAATCGCCGCAGGCACATAGTCGTTGGTGCTCACCCCGTTGGATATGCGGATTTTGGTGTTGTTCGCACCCGACGTCGTGACGGAACGTATAGTTACGAACGAACCCTGATTGAGAGCCGCCGGGAGCTCCGCGTAACTCAGCGTGGAGAGACTGATGAACACAGGCGCACCGGTATAGTACGTAGCGTTCACCTCGTTCTTCTTGCACGAAGAGACGGCAAGAAGCACTACGAGGCTAAAAAGAAAGCTCGGGCTTATAAATGATTTCATTGATCTGCTGTTTTTCTTCATCTGTGAACTGCAGGTTGTCGAGTGCCTGCAGGTTATTATCCATCTGAGCCACACTGCTCGTGCCGATGATGCACGACGTGACGCGCTCGTCGCTCAGCACCCATGCCAGCGCCATCTGTGCCATCGACTGTCCGCGCCGGCGGGCTATCTCGCCCAACGCACGAGCCGCCTCGATGCGCTCGGGAGTGACATCGGAGGTGTGCAGGAAGGCACTGGCCTTGGCAATACGCGAACCGGCAGGGATGCCGTTGTCGTATTTCCCCGTGAGCAGTCCCTGAGCCAGCGGCGAGAAGCAGATGATGCCGCTGCCGCCAGCGGCCGCTATCCGGAAGTTGCTCTTCGAGGGGTCTTCACGCGTGGGCAGGCCGCCCAGCTGTGCCTTGCGGTCGAACATCGAACAGCGGTACTGCGACAAGAGACACGGCACGTGTGCCTCGCGCAGTATGTCGTATGCCTGCTGCTGCTTGTCGGCAGGGTATTTCGAAATGCCCACATACAGAGCCTTCCCCTGACGCACTATGTCGATGAGCGCCTGCATGGTCTCCTCGACAGGAGTCACACCGTCGTAGCGGTGGCTGTAGAACACATCGAAATACTCCAGGCGGCAGCGCCTCAGACTCTGGTCGATGCTTGCCATGAGGTTCTTGCGCGACGAACCCGTGCCATACACCCCGGGCCACATATCGTGTCCCGCCTTGCTGGCAATGAACATCTCGTCGCGATGCGCAGCCAGACTATCGTGCAGGATGCGCCCGAAATTAGTCTCTGCCGAACCCGGCTCAGGACCGTAGTTGTTGGCAAGGTCGAAGTGGCATATACCCTTGTCGAACGCATGCAGAATCATCTGCGATGCCGTGTCGAAGTCATCGACCGACCCGAAGTTGTGCCACAAACCGAGGGAAAGGAGCGGAAGCTGGACTCCGCTGTGTCCGCAATATTTGTATATCATAGGATCTGAAACTTGAAACCTGAAACTTGAAACCTGAAACCTGAAACTTGAAACCTGAAACTTGAAACCTGAAACTTGAAACCTGCCCCCCAAAAATCAGGAACCAAGCAGCTGCCTTATTGCCTGCTGCATCTTCTGGAAGTCGAACTGCGAGAGCACATTATCCATGAGTGCCTGAATCTTGTCGTTGCAGAGATTGCCGAGCGAACCCTCGTGGGTGTGATGCAAATCCTTGTCGGGCTTGAAATTGCCCGCCTCGATGTCGAGGCCCACCTTCTTGTATGCATCGCGGAACGGCATGCCCGCCGCCGCAAGCCGGTTGACGGTTTCTACGGAGAAGATAGGATCGTAGATAGGATTGTCGAGTATGTGCTCGTTGACCTCCATCTTCCGGATGATATACGTAGCCATACTCAGGCAGTCCTTCAGCTCGTCGAACGCAGGCAGGAATGTCTCCTTGATAATCTGCAGGTCGCGGAAATAGCCCGACGGCAGATTGTTCATTATCATCGTAACGGTCGTAGGCAGCGACTGCAGCTTGTTGCACTTGGCACGGGTCAGCTCGAACACATCGGGATTTTTCTTGTGCGGCATGATCGACGAACCCGTAGTGCAGTCGGCAGGCAACTTCACGAAGGCGAAGTTCTGCGAATTGAACATACAGGCATCGAAGGCAAGCTTCGCAAGCGTGCCGGCAATGGATGCCATCGAGAACGCCACATTGCGCTCCGTCTTTCCGCGCCCCATCTGGGCATAAACCACATTGTAGTCCATCGAGTCGAAACCCAGCAGGTCGGTGGTCATCTGACGATTCAGCGGAAAACTGCTGCCATAGCCCGCAGCCGAACCCAGCGGATTGCGGTTGGTAATGCGCCAGGCTGCCAGCAGATACTGCATGTCGTCAACCAGACTCTCGGCATAGGCACCGAACCACAGACCGAAACTCGACGGCATGGCTACCTGCAGATGGGTGTAGCCCGGCATCAGCACATCCTTATGACGGTTCGACTGAATGATGAGCTCGTCGAAGAGCTGCTTCACCAACTCGGCTATCTCGCGCAGCTGGTCGCGGATGAACAGTTTCAGATCGACCAGCACCTGGTCGTTGCGCGAACGGCCGGCGTGGATCTTCTTGCCTGTGTCGCCCAACTTGCGGGTCAGCATCAGCTCCACCTGACTATGCACATCCTCTACACCCTCCTCGATGACAAACTCGCCACGCTCTGCCTGTGCGTAAATCGACTTCAACTCCTTCAAGAGCACAGCCAGCTCGTCGCGCGTAAGCAGACCGATGCTTTCGAGCATGGTGATGTGAGCCATCGAACCCATTACATCGTACTTCGCAAGATAAAGGTCCATTTCGCGGTCCCTGCCGACGGTGAACTTCTCTATCTCGGCAGTCATATTCACATTCTTCGTCCAAAGTTTTTCTGCCATAAGCGTCTTCTTAATTATACGGTATCATTGCAAGCAAATCTGCCATTTTCTCTATGCCGCTCTTCAGCGGCTTGTCGAACATCTGCTTCATGAAGAAATTCAGGTCGGCATCGACGGTCAGCTTCATCTTGCTGCTACCCTCGGATGTCGGCAGCACCTGCGCCCAGAAAGTGAAAGGCACAGGCGAACTCATCGACTGGAGCTTCACACATTTATTCTCGTCGCGCTCCACTACCCCGACCGATACCGTACCAATCATTCCTGCGTCGCACGATACACTGTCGGCAGTGAATTCCATCTTGTCGATGACATCGTTTATCTGTGCACGCTTGTCATCGGGTATCTGCTGCTGCACGAGAGGGTCGTTGATGCGTTCCTTGATAACCTGCAGATTGCTCAGGTCGGAAAGCTTTGCATAGACACTCTCTACCGGAAACGGAATCTGCTTAACTGAACTTTCGTATCTTGCCATAATACTATCCTTTCTGAATTATTTTTTCCAGTTAGCCGGGTCGCGACGCCACTCGTTAAGCATAGGAACCTGATCCTTGGTGATGTAGCCAATCTCAAGGGCTACCTCGAGCACAGCCTCGTAGTTGGTAAGGGTAAGCAGACGCACACCCGCATCCTTGAATGCCTGCTCAGCTACCGGGAACCCATAGGTGTAGCTCGCAATCATGCCGACTACCTCGCTGCCGCTCTTGCGGATTGCATCGACTGCCTTCAGCGAAGAACCGCCCGTAGAGATAAGGTCTTCGATGACAACTACCTTGGAACCCGGAGCAAGCTCACCCTCGATGAGGTTCTCCAGGCCGTGATCCTTTGGTTTGCTTCTTACATATACAAACGGCTTGTTCAGCAGGTCGGCTACCAGGGCTCCCTGAGGAATGGCACCCGTAGCAACTCCGGCAACGGCATCTACATCGGGGAAATTCTCAACCAGCAGACGAGCCAGCTCCGTCTTCACGAATGTGCGCAGGTCTGTAAACGAGAGAGTCTTGCGGTTGTCGCAATAGAAAGGTGATTTCCATCCGCTTGCCCATGTGAAGGGATTCTCCGGCTGCAGTTTGATAGCCTTAATATTCAAAAGCTTTTCAGCAAATATCTTTTCTAAAGTACTCATAGTAAATGTGATGTTATTGTAATTGTTTTTTAAGTTTGTCTTTGATTCTATCCAGGTCATCTGCCTTATATGTGATGTTGTGTTTCTTGTCAAGGAGCATATACAGAGGAAGGGCATCCAGTGCCAGATCGGCAACCACGGGAGACGACCACGACAACCCGTCGCAATAATGCTCGATGACGAGGGAATCGCGACGCACGAGGTCTTCCCATCTGTAGCGCTGATTGTCGAGCGAGATGGCTACGAACCGCACCTGTTCGCCATAGTCCCTCTGCAGGTTGCGCATCCTGTACAGTATGTCATAGCTGTTTCTCATCCACGAAGCCCAGAACACGACCAGCGTGTAGTCTGTCTTGTCGGCATCGCCCCACAACTTCTTTTTCCCCTTCTTGAGTGTCGTCAGCTCTATGTTCTTCAGCTTCTTCCCCTCTGTCAGAGTACCGACATTCGTCAGCATCTCCTCAGCCGTGTAAAGAAGCAGATTATTGGGATGGTGAGGACGCAGAACGCTGACAAGCTGCTTCACATCTGCAAAAACCGGATTACTGTTCTGCATGAAATACCTGTCGAACAGATAAAGTGCAACTGCCGACTGAGGATTGTCCCGTATGTATTGTTTTGCAACATTCGGAACATCGGATTCCTTCACATCGGCAACGTCCTTACGGAACCGCGTCATGAGTTCGTTTTCCTCAGAGCCCTCCACCTTATAGTTTTTAAGGTCATTGGTAGCAGCACTATATTCAATTGTCTGTCCGGGTCCGACAAACACCACCTGCTCCACCGCATTTGGAAACAGAATGATATAAGGGATGGTATCGTAGATTTCCTGCCTGTATTCAAAACGGCTGTCTGCTATCCTGAGTGTATCAACCGACGCATTAGGATTGGTGGGGGAATAGATAAAGAGTTCACCCGTCTTCATGCCATCGAACTCACCCTCGATAGTAAACTCATTACCACCATCGCTGCACCCCATCAGGAGGAGTGCGGCAATAGTGGTAAAAGAATATGTCAGAGACTTGATCAAAGTGCCTTCGTAATGTTAGGGAAGCTATAGAACTCGCAGTCGTTGAGAGCCTTCTGTCTGTAATTGCCATCCTTCTGGATCGACTGCTTCAGATTAGTAAGGATGACAGCCTCTTCGTTCTGACGTGCAGCAACGATTGCCTTCAGATAGAATGTGAGGGCATCCGGATTCTTAATGCTGTTCAGAGTATTTGTTGCAGCACTGTAGTCCTTAGCCAGAATCTGTGCGAGGGCAGCACTGTTGTTTGCCGACTTAGACAGCTTTGCAGCAGCCTGGTCGTACTTACCCTGAGCAACGTAGAGATTTCCGAGGTTGTCGTCAGCAGAAGATGCATTCACACCCTTTGCTGCATACAGCTCTGCAGCCTTGAAATCACCATTGATAAGAGCGATAGTGCTCATGTTTGCATTTGGCTCCGGAGCATTAGGATCCTGTGCAAGAGCCTGCTGGTAGTATTCATCTGCCTTATCCACATTACCATTCTTCATCTCCAGCACACCGAGGTTGTTGTATGAACGGTAATCGCTTGGGTACAACTCCTTTGCCTTCTGATAGTAGGCAGCCTTCTCGGCATCTGTCTGAGCAATTGTATTTCCTGCGTACAGGATTTCCTCAACACTCAACTTAGTAGCATCAGTCTTGCACTGCTCTACGATTTCGTCATCGCTGCGGCCGATTACATCGTAGTTAATAGTCAGACGAGAGCGACGCAGTTCCGGCAGAACGGCATCAGCCAGGTCCTTATAAACAGTTGCAATATTCCGGATCTCCTGCTCACGCTGTTCCGGATCCTGATACATAGAGAGTACACGCAGGATAACTTCCTTGTCCTGCAGGTTTGACTGTGACACCAGTTCCTTGAAACCGTCCCAGTCTTCAGCTGTATATTTTGTATCTACGTTCGTAGAGAGTTTCTGTGCCTTGAGCTGCTTGTTTACATACTGCTCGGAAACCTCACCACGCTTCTCTGCCAGTTTCTCGTTGAAGTCATACTTACCGTCTGGAGAAGCATAGGCACTGACCTCTACATTCTTGATGGCAAGACCTTTCTGGTCTTTCTTGATTTCCTTCATCTTGGCAATGAACTCCTTGATATTAGTGCTGTTCAGTTCGCTGCCACGCAGATTTGCCTGGTTGATGAGGAACTTGACAGCTGCTTCCTGCTTCTGGCTGATGATACGCTGGAACTTATCAGGAGCTACTGAGCGACCGCTTGTGCGGGCAGCCTCGCTGACGAGTGCAGCCGTAGCCATGACACCATAACCGATCTTTACCTCAGGAATCTTCACTTCCTTATTTCCCTTCTTTGCAGCAAACTGCATATAGAGAGTGCTCTTTGCCATCTCGTTCTGATATGGGAAAGAAACGCGCATAGTAGCAGTGCCGCCATTCTTGTACGAGATAACTGTGTTGTTAGCCTCAACCTTCTCGCCCTGGAATGTCTTGCTGGCACCTGCCTGCTGACCGCCATCCCACTTCAGTACCGGTGTGCAGGTAACTACACCCTTCTTAGGCATAAACTTAGCCGGGATGTTGGCACTGATAGTTGCAGGAACTTCTCCTGCCACGTACTCCAATGGGGTTGGAGTGACATTAAAGTTTTCACTGGTAATCTTACCAAAACCGCTACAGCCAGCCAATACGACTGATGCTGCTGCACAAAGTGCGAAATAGATGTTTTTCTTCATTTCTGTCTTTGATTTTTTGTTAAACATATATATATTATTTCCTATTGAATTACTTCCTGAGTCATTGTGCGTACAGGATACCATACTGAGACAAACCCTACTATTATCACCGTGATGAACACGAGAATGATGTCCCACACGCTCACGCTGACCGGATAGGCATCTATGATGTACGCTCCCTCCTGATTGCCGAAACGTATCACACCATAATATTGCTGAATCAGACAGAGAGCCAGCCCGATGATTATTCCAGCCACAGCACCGATAAGCGAAATCATCCTGCCCTCAAGCATGAATATGTTCCGTATTTGCCTGTTGTCAGCACCTATATTCCGCATTATCACGGCATCCTCTTTCTTGTCGATAATCAGCATAGAGAGCGAACCGATTATGTTGAAACAGGCAACCATCAGGATAAAGGTCAGGAAGATGTAGGAAATCAGCTTCTCTATCTTCATTATCTGGAATGTGCTCTCCTGCTGCTCGTATCTGTCCTGCACCTGAAACTTGCTGCCAAGCAATTTCTTTATCTCTGACTTCATCGACGCAATGTTCACCCCCTTCTTCAGTTTCAGTTCTACGGCTGTCACCATTCCCTCTTTCTCAAACAGGCGGCGGGCAAAGTTTATATTCGTCAGGACGTATTTGCCGTCATATTTATTCTGCTTCACCATGAATCCTACGTTAGGCGAATAGAGTTCCTCGATATTGAAACTCTCGCTCGGGTCGGTCATGTCGATCCGTTCGTCACCCCTCGGAGCATATACCTGAATAGGTTGCATGAAATCAACAGGCAGTCCCAACTGCTGCAACACACCGATTCCGGCTACTCCATAGTCCAACACATCGGCATGCAATTCGAATATTCCATCGCCATACAGGATGTTATTGATATCCGTCAGGTCCTCAAAATTATCATCCACACCTTTTATAGTCACCATCACCTGACGGTTGTTGGCAATCAACAGGGCATTGTCCTCCACAACTTCGGTATATACGGCAATGTTCCGGTTCTTTCGGAGTGTTTCGAGCAATTCATCATCCGCTGCAACGTATTTCCCTTCTACGGGAACTACCTTCAGTTCGGGGTCGAACGCAGTAAACAGACCTGCCACCATATCCTGGAATCCGTTAAATACACTGAGAATACACACCAAAGCAGCCGTAGCAATCGCTACTCCACACACACTTACCCCGCTGATGATATTAATTGCAGTATGCGACTTCTTCGAGAAGAGATATCTCTTTGCTATGTAAAACGGAAATGCCAACTCTACTTTTCTCCTTTTAGCAGTTTGTCAATATGCTCTACGTAGTCGAGCGAATCGTCGATGAAGAACTTCAACTCCGGAATGATTCTCAGCTGATACCTCTCCAGTGTTCCCAGTTCGTAACGGATTTCGCTGACATGCGCATTTATGTTGTCGAGTATCTCCTGAGCCCGTTCCGATGGGAAGATGCTCAGATATGCCTTGGCAACACTCAGGTCGGGACTTACCCTGACCACACTTACCGATACGAGGATTCCACGCGTCTGGCGTGTCTGTTTCTGGAAAATCGTAGAAAGATCCTTCTGTATCAGTCTCGCAATCTTATTTTGTCTGTTTGTATCCATATCTATTTCTTTTTGTGTATAATCGTCAAACCGTCTCTTAATGGCAGTATCACCTTTTCCACTCGCTCGTCACTGGCAACGAAATCATTGAATTCCTGTATGCTCGCCGTTTGCGGATCGGGATGGTTCTTAGTCAGTACATGTCCATCCCACAGTGTGTTATCTACCAGGATATATCCATCAGGATTGAGATACTTCAGCACCATCTCGTAGTATTCCCTGTACTTCCTTTTGTCTGCATCGATGAATGCCATGTCGAACTTCAGTCCCATCTTGGGTACTATCTCCAACGCATCGCCTATGTGCATGGTTATCTTATCGGCATAATCGGACTTTTCCAACCAGGGGCGGGTGAAATCCTCCTGTTCATCGTTTATCTCTATTGTGTGCAGATGTCCGCCCTCGGGCAATCCCTCAGCTATGCACAATCCGCTGTATCCGCTATATGTACCCAACTCCAGAACCATCTTAGGCTTCACCATCTCCACCAGCATCTTCAGGATTCTCCCCTGTACGTGTCCGCTTGCCATCCGGCTGTAAAGCAGATGCAGATTGGTGGCTCTGTACAACTTATGCAGATATTCTCCCTCTGGGTCTATATGGTTTTTGATGTAGTCATCCAGCTCGTCCTGAAAATCTACAAAGTCGGAAATCAGAATATCCTCGCGCATCACTTCTCTCCCTTCTTATTTCTTTGCCAGAAAAGCCTCAACGGCGAGTCGGTAGCTGTCCAGACCGAACCCGCAGATTACTCCGATACAGGCACAACTGATCATGGAGTGATGACGGAATTCTTCTCTCTGGTGCACATTCGAGATGTGAACCTCAATCACAGGAGTATTGATTCCGCGAATGGCATCCTGCAAAGCCACACTTGTGTGAGTATATGCTCCGGCATTCAGTATGATACCGTCCCAGGAAAAACCTGCCTCATGGAGTTTATTGATAAGCTCACCTTCGATATTCGACTGGAAATAGTCGAACTCTATGTCTGGATAACGCTGTTTCAGCTCTGCATAATAATCCTCAAACCCCCTTGCACCATAGATGCCTGGCTCGCGTTTTCCCAGTAGATTCAGGTTCGGACCGTTGACTATGAGTAGTTTCATATTTTCAGTATGATTTTTTTACACTCTGTGTAAAGTATTGCACAATATAGGGTGCAAAGGTAAGGATATAAATGTATTTTGCGAGTAAGAGAAGGTAAAAAAGTACAAAATTATTTTGTTTGCATATACTCCCGTTCTCCGCCCCAGCGTTCATTCAGTCCGTCGAAGAATGCTTTGTGGAATAACTTCATCCACGACCATGAACGCTGAAAAAACATTAGATAACTCTCGCTAATCATGTAGTAATATGCCAGAACCAAACCTTTCTTTACGGCACTTCGTTTCTGTATTTTTTTATTATACACCTTATTGCGACTCATGCAATACATCTTCCACTTTACCGGTTTGAAATGGCCCAGTACCAGGAAATGCACATCTGTGTCCTGCATGACAGGATGCAGATGTCGGGCGCTGAACACTCCATACGAAGGGAATCCTGCCTCCGTCATCCTCATGTCGTAGTTCATCTCATCGCCATAGATGAAAAGTTCGCGTTTGGGTATTCCCACCTTCCTGACTGCCTCTATTGAAAAAAGTCCTCCATTGAAAGGATTACAGTATCTGGGCATCAGTTCGCCTCCGCCATAGGCAGCCCGTAACACTTCAGGCTCATAACTGCCCTTGCAAGCACCATTCAACTTCTCCGGTTGGTTGATATCCATAAGAACCGGAGAGACATATCCATACTGACTGACATACTTCGAGAGTATCTCCAGGCAATCCTTAGCTGGCAATCCGTCGTCGTCGAGCATCCAGAAGGCATCGTATCCACCGTCCTTGAGAGCTGTCTCCATACCAAGCGAGAAACCCATAGCCCCACCTCCATTCTCTGGCAGATAATTGTAATTTACCTTTACACCCAGGACCTCCTTGTCGTAATTCATGGAATGCAACAAATCAGGAGTTCCGTCGGTCGAATGGTTATCTACTACGTAAATGCACTCAGGTTTCAGTGTCTGACCTGCTACGGCCTCAAGGCATTTCACCAACACCTCTTTCCTGTTATATGTGGGAATGGCAACAGCTATTTTCATATAGTTTCAAATCAGTTATTTATTCAAATATAACTCAAGCATCTTCAGGTCGTCGCGGAAAGTAACCTTCAGGTTTGACTCCTCTCCCTCAACGATTCTGATTGGTATGTCGGGGCGGTATTTCAAAACGACTCCGCAATCGTCGGTTGCCGTGAAAGCAGAATCCTTCAATCCGATTTCGTATGCTGAACGAATCACCTCTATATCAAAAGCCTGTGGAGTCTGAGCCCTATACATACTCTTGCGGTCAGGCACACTATTGAGTACACCGTCATTGCACACCAATATGGTATCGGTCGAGGCAATAGCTACTCCACATGCTTTTGCCGATTTCATCGTAGAAATCACATCGTCTATAATGCGTTTAGACACAAGCGGACGAGCAGCATCGTGAAGTATCAGAACCACATCCTCAGTTGCATATTTCCTGACGGCTGCAAGACTGCTGTCGTAGCGTTCTCTACCGCCTTCCAGAATGGCAGCTACCTTCCTGTAGTTATTTTTCTTTACCAAATCCCCTACCCTGTCGATATAGTCTTTGTGTGACACTATAACTACTTCGTCAATTGACGGATGGCTGTCGAAAGCCTCGACAGAATATTCCAGTACAGTCTTTCCCTGTATCTCAAAAAACTGCTTGGGTATATCTGCACCCATTCTGCTACCCTTACCGCCAGCCAGGACGACTGCCACATTCCGTTTTGCCATAATGTCTATAGTTTTCGTTTGTAGATATAAATGATGCTCTCGCGCAGAATCTTTGCCTTCAGCAGCCACAGTACGGATATGTAGATTATTGCTGCCAGCAGAATCCTGCTTAGCAGAAGCAAATAGATATTCTGAATGCACTCAGTCAGCAGGTAGGTGGAAATCATCGCTGCTGCTGCCAACAGACCGAACGGCAGGATATCCTTCAGGGCTTGCAGAAGAGAGAATCCGATCTCTCGCCACACAAAATACTGCCATACAAGTACCCAAAGTGCCAGGATGCAAGCATAAACTATCACCATATCCCTTACATTCCCTGACAGATAATGGATGATTATGATTGATGCCAGCATAACCAGTCCCTGACAGATAATGTTCCACATATATATATTCGACTTGCCTCGTGCTATCAGCATATTGAAATACAAGGTCGAGATGGGCAGAAATGCTCCGCCTATACATAGTATTCGCATCAGCATGGCACTGGGCAACCACTTTTCCGTAATGAGAATCACGATAAACTCAGGAGCTATCAGCGAGAGTCCGAACATAACGGGAAAGCTGACGAAGCAGGTGAATCGGAGCATCTTGCTGAACGAATGGCAGAGTCGGTCCTTATCATCTCCGACCTGTACGAAGGTGGGTTGTGCCACTCCCTGAACCATTCCGGTTATGGTCTGCGCTCCCATCATGTTCCATTTATTAGCCTGACTGTAAAGTCCCACCTCACTCTTTGTGTAAAGCTTTCCGATCACCAGAGCAAAGATATTATTGTTCACCTGATTAAAGATGTTTGTTATAAGCATCTTGCTTGAGAAACCGAACATCTCACGTATAGGTCGCAGCGTAACTGTGAGCGAGGGGCGCCATCCGCTCACTGTCCAACTCAGCACAGAGACAGTCAGATTAAACAGGATGGTCTGGGTGGCAAGTCCCCAATATGCCATTCCGTTATATGCCATTATGATGCCTACGGTTCCTGACACAAGGAGTGCAACCACTCCGATGATGGCAAGTGGTTTCTGACGTATCTGTCTGAACAGGATTGCTCTGGGCACTATACTAAATGAGGCTATAAAGAATCCCAGGAAATAGTATCTCGATAGAGATGTGAGAAGAGGTTCGTTGTAGAATCCGGCTATCAGCGGAGCCAGGAAGAAGAAAAGGACATACATCATGAAACTCACAACCACATTGAACCAGAAGACAGAATTAAAATCGCTGTGTGTGGCTTCGCGCCGATTGGTGAGAGCAGTGACGAATCCGCTGTCCTGCAACGAATTTGCCACGAGTGCAAAAATCATCAGCATGCCTATGAGTCCATAGTCATCCTGCGAGAGTCGTCTTGCCAGTATGATTCCGAAAACAGCATTCAGCAGTTGTATGGTGCCACTATTGAAAGCAGACCAAAACAATCCTTTTGCAGCTTTGTCCTTCAGTGTTACCGGCATACGATGGTTCCTACTTAGAATGTTTTATTTCTTCAAGTGTCAAGCGATGGTGGAGGTCAACAAAATAGTGTGGATGAGGCACTCGTTTTTCTTCTGGAGGTAATTTCATGTAATCGCCATATAGTTTGCGTAAATATGCATCGTATTGGCGTGGTACTGTGACTGTTGTATCCTCAAACGGCATTTCAATGACATCCTTGAACCACTCCGATTCAAACACCCTGCCTTCCCATTGTGTCACACATACGGCCTTGCTGCCTTTGCCCCCTACATACGACGATTCGAATTCAAGGAAGTCTTTTAGATACTTCCACGGGTTTCTGCGTCTGTATAAATACAACAGATACACTCCTACATTATGTATATTAAAGTGCAGTAGATTTTGCAACATGAATGAAACGGGATATGAACTCACTGCATTAATATACTTGTCGAAATAATAGTGGCTTTTATATTGCCTCTCTGTAATAATATCCTCTTTCTCTTCGAATTCGTCGAGTGGGAATATATCAATAAACACTCCAAGAATAAAAGGGTGCCTTTTTAATTCCCAGATAGTAGATCCCATGTGGGAAATCTTTGCAAACGGAATATAATAGCCTTTATTCCTCAACGATACAATCTCGTAACCATAGGGTTTCAGCTCGTCGTTCATCTGCAGGAGCCTATTGTAATCGGCTCTCGGCATATATATGTCTATATCATCATCCCAGGGAATGAACCCGTGATGACGCACAGCTCCGAGCACAGTTCCCCCACAGGCTACATAATGTAAATCATGTTCCTTAAGGAAGGTCTTCAGGAATTTGAATGTCCTGAGCAGACATTCCTTCATTTCCTCGCTGGTATAATTCTGTTGTTTCACTATGACATTATTATTAATCGTATAACTGAAGGAACAGCTCGGCACACCATAGTTGCCATTTCTGGTTTCCTGTAAGCTGCTGCATAGGTATATCACTGCGAAATTCGCTTCGCTTCGGACCTTCCCAATCCTTGAAGATAGAATCCACAGGGCGCGGCATCGGAATTTTTTCAGGTATAGGCAACTCTGGATATTTCATAGCGTAAAGTCCGCGAACAAGGTATTTGGGCTCACCGTTTCTTACTCTGTTCATATCCAGAGGCTCCGACATTACTAATCGTGCATAAGGGTCGTAATATGGCAAGCCGGCAACAGAGAATGCGTTCAGATACGAACTCGAACTCTCGATGGCAAAGACATCGTCCATAAAGCGCATAAAGTCAATGCCATCCTTGCCAATACGATATTTCTCGTACAACTCCATCTGCGATACTGGGTTCTGCAGCACCAATTCAGGATCGAGGAATGTATATCTTTTCACGAACGCATCGAAAGTCCATTCAGGAGTGATCAGCTTATCCATACCTCCGAATATCAGGTCGGCACTTTCTCCTACCAGAATCATCTCTACTCCGTCTTTCTTGGCAGCTATGGCTGCTTTGTAGATTTGCGGTTCGATAGAATGCACAGGTGCCGACTTGGCTGCTATTACTATCGGAGTATAGTATTTATAGTCATCGAAGGTAATGCTTATGAGATGATGTTGGAGTCCGAACTTTTCACAATATTTCTTTGCCCTCTCTATATCGTCGTTAAACACACCTGTGTCGGAAATAAATGTATATGCATGACTGCCAGGTTTTAGATAGGAAGCCAGGTTGGCACTATCCATTCCGCCTGAAAGCAATATGCCTATGTTGTCATACTTAGTATATAGTTCGTTTACCTGACGACGGATTTCACGGTCTATGTCTTCAGAAGTCTTCACACCTATTTGCTGCTCTTTCGGAACAGGTTTGTAATTGTTGTGTTTAAAACCCTTATAAAAGTCCATACCGTCTTTCCAGATATATCTGAAGGCTATATATGAACTGAGACAGAAATTCTTGTTGTACATAGCATCCTCTGTTTTTTTATTTCAGATCCTGTAAATTATGTTTTCTTACTGCATTGAGTGCCTCATTTATCTTAGTTGACGAAATACCCTTCGTGTATGGGAAATAGATGATTTTTATTCCTTCCTTTGCAAAATCCTTTTCATATTCGTTCCACTTTTCCGTCCCATACCAATCATCGCCTACAAACAAATACTGTGCACCAAGTTTTTTGCAGGCTGTAAGCTTGTCCATATCATATTGCGGAACTGCCGCATCCACGTATTTGCAGCTGCGCACTAATTCTATTCTGTCTTCAAACGGAATCATTGCCTGCTTACCTTTGTAAGCTACCAGTTCATCTACTGTTACACCTACTATCAGCTTGTCGCACATGCCCTTGGCATTTTTCAACAAGTTGAGATGTCCTATATGAAACAAATCATATACACCTGTCGTATATCCTATTACCATATTCTCTAAGTATTTACCTGCGAAGATACATTATTTTTCTTAAACCTGCCACTCAACCAAGGGATTTTTTCTACATAAGGAACCAAAAGGAAGCATATGGCGAAAATCACAACCGTAAGAATTACGAAATCGTCCCAGTTGCCTTTAAGTGATTTCACATTGGCTGAACGAGTCAGTTTGTAGAACTGAATTATCGGATAATGAGCTACGAAGAACACCATCGAATGCTGACCGATGAAGTTGATAACGGGTATTCGCGGCATCCTTACAGAAAGTAACAGGCCGGAAAGTCCGCAGAGCGACAAGGTGATGTCGATTACGAGTACGAATACCTGTCCTTCCCAATTATTTTCCGACATAGTATATTTTCCTCCGTAATGCAGATTGAGCACCACGAAAACTGCCAGCATAAGTGTCGAGACCACAACTGTACAGACGGTTCCCATCTTTTCCATCAGGAAGTGCCACAGACGACCGAGGTAGAACAGATATATTCCGATAAACACATTGTTCAGACTCATCCAGAGCGGGTTTCCTTCCTTCCACAGCCACCAACTGATGAACGGGAAAGTAAGTATGACCCAGTGCAACTTAATATTTATCACTGCCTTATGATGATGCCAACGCATCTGTTCAGGTATTGGAATACGCAGAAGCGGTGGCACTTTGGAAATCAGGTGTGCCACTACATAAGCAATGAAAAACGAGAACAGAAACCAAGTGGGAGGATTGCCGTAGAACATACTCGACTCCCAGGTGTGCTTTAAAGTCAGTCCTTTTACAACAGTATTCTTAGGGTCAAGGATAAAGATGACGAAGAAATAGAAAATGGCATTTCCAATGAGTCCCCACACGAAGTACGGCACAAGCAGTTGCTTGGCTTTCTTGCCTATAAATTCCCTCGAACTGCCCGAAATTGTCTTGTTGAAATAGCCCGCCTTGAAGAAGAAGAAAGACATGAAATAATAGCTCCAATCCATAATCGGAGTCCACCAGCTCTCATTACTGAATCCACAGATGCCTGTGATGTGCAACATGATCATACGTATGATACAGATACCGCACAGAAAATCGAAAGCATTATTTCTCTCTTTCATTTAGATTAGAAAATGTGCGCAAATGTACAAAAATATTATTTATATTTGCACTCATAATCGATTTTCTGATGAAAAGAATAGCATACATCATATCTGCATATACCGATCCAGACCAACTCAGAAGGCTGGTGGACCGACTTTCAGTCAACGCTGACTTCTATGTACACATCGACCAGAAAGTGGATATCACTCCCTTTGAAAAGGCTCTTCAGGGAAAGGTAAGGTTCGTACCCCGCCATTGGACCAGCTGGGGCGGATGGAGTCAGGTCCTGTATCAGGAGGAACTGCTGAAAGCCGTTCTGGGGAGTGGGGTAGAGTATAGTCATATTGTTTGCCTGAGCGGACTCGACTACCCGATGTGGAATCCAGAGAAGATAGTAGTTTTTTTCAATGAAAATCCAAAGAAGGAATTTATTGCAGGTTTCGACATGACTGCTGCTCACCTTCAATATCCATATTACACAAACTATCACTTCTTCCGCGACCTGAAATGCAGTTCGCAATGGTTGAAGGACAAACTGATCGTAGCTTCAAGATGGATAATGAAACCACTCTTCCACAAACCACCTCAAGCCACTATCGACGGAAGAAAGTGTGATATCTATAAGGGTTCGGACTATTGGGCAATCACTCCAGCCTGTGCCCGATATGTAGTGGATAGACTGAAACAGCAACCTCTGCGTAATTATTTCAGATATAGTTTCGTGCCGTCGGAAATGTGTCTGCAGACAATCATTTTCAATTCTCCTTTCAGGGAAAACGCTATTCTGCACACAGACAAATATCCAGGTCTGCCGGCTCTCACCCCTCTTCATTTCATAGACTATCATGGATTCATAAAACATCTGGATGCTTCCGATTATGACAGACTGAAAGATAGCGGACGAATGTTTTGCAGAAAGGTAGTAACCAAGGAAAGTGACGAACTGGTAGAAATCATAAACAATGAATAATTATTCAGGTTTTATGCATATTTCTATAGTTCCTTTTAACACTGGAAAAAATTACATAGTGTAGAAAAACTTTTTTTCAAATTAGAAAAAAAGTTTTTCTTAGTTAAGGCGCAAAAATTCCTTAGTTAACCCCATATTTTTCTTTATCCAATCTCAAGCTGCATAAAAGTGTTTTTATGCATATCCACTTATCGTATATCAATAACTATGTTGATAAACTGTGGATAATGTGGATAACTTTCAATAACTCAAAATAGGGTAGAACTATATATAAAATGATAGTAAAATTTCAATTCGAAAGCCAATGGAAAGTTATTATTTTTTATCATTATTTTTTCAACTCCATTCTTGCTATTTGTCAACAGTATTCAACGCAGAAAAGTTATCATATAACTATTTATTGACAGCCTGTTGATAAATTTTACATTTCTACAGATTATCAGAAGATTAAACCTATTTTATATGTTGATATGTATTATAATAAACTACCAGTGGAATAATGATAACTTCAAAAGCAAGTTTTTTAACATTTTCTTTTCAACACTATCAACAACCTATAATCATCTTCATAGAATTTAAAGAGAAAAGAATAAGAAAAATATATTTATGAACAAAAATGAACCTCTATTGGTAATTCAATAAAAAAATAACAAATAAATTTGTATTTTGCATGTTTACTTGTATTTTTGCACAGAATAAAAAATAATTTAATTTTACCTGCTTATGAATTGACAAATGATTTATAAAATATTACAAAAGCGTCCGCTTAAGTTCTTGTTTTCCTAAATCGCCAATTTAAGAAAACTGCAAGAGTAAAAAGTTTGGATGCTCACGCTATAAGCGTGGGCTTTTACTCGTTCAAAGCAGTTTGGTGTTTGGCGATACCAGGAAAACGTAGACGAAAGTAATTGTCCGCGTTTTTTTATTTATATAAATGATGTAATTAAATATTATGAAATCCAATTAACCTTATTATTAACCTTAACAAATTAAAGTTATGAAAAAAATTAATGTATTTAGTTTAGCCACAACGCTCATAACTATTTTTATGTGCTATGCAATGATCTTGTCGTGCGGTAGCGACGATGATGGCAAAAGTGGAAACTCATCAGGTTCCAACGACATCAGTTCTCAGTTGGTAGGTACTTGGACTTTGGTTTCATGTTCAGAATCAGGAGCACCTATAGGAGGCACCTATACTTTCTATAGCGACAAAAGTGGCTACAGTTCAGCTGACGGTGAGAAATTTAATTTTCTCTACAACTCTAATGGAGATTTCATGATGACTTATCTTTCATCTGGAAATTCAGTCATTGGAAACTTCACTATTTCTGGAGAAACTTTCAGCGGGTCATACAAATGGAGTGGAAAATCGACTACTCATACTATGACTTTGAAAAAAGGTGTAGTATCTAACAATGATACTAATGTAGTTGATAATAACGATACCAATGAAGTTCCTAATGTAGAGGATAATACTGATGGAGATAACTCAAGTGGTGGTAGTAGCAGTACTACAGTAAAAGGTAAGGTAAAAGGAACAATTAAGGCTATAGGCCCTGGTGTCGTATATGATAGCTATGCTTCTTATGCAGATGGTAAAACAACTACAGTTGATTATGAGTATTATCCATCCTCTGGTACCTATTATGTATATGGTGGCACATATGACTCATCTCCTAGCTCCAACGGAGGAAAAGGTCTGAGATATAATGCTACGAAAGGTTATAATTCTATTACTATTCACGAAGATTTCTATCGAGACTATTCAACCAAAATAATCTATAGATGGTCTTTGCAACTTAGGGTAACATTACCATAAAAATTACATACAAAAAAAGAGGGTTAATTATCACATGATTAATCCTTTTTTTATCTACAAATTTTTCTAATTTTATAATTTTGAGTGTCTGAAAAGAATATTGAGAAATATAAAATAAATTAATTTTTTTTGTAGTTCGGTTGCTTACACTTAACTTTGGGCACAAAATATATAATGTATGGGAAAAGTTATAATTATTGGTGCTGGAGGTGTAGCTTCAGTAGCTGCTCATAAGGTAGCACAGAACAGTGATGTGTTTACTGACATTATGATCGCTTCGAGAACAGAATCGAAATGCCGTATTCTGGCTGATGCAATAGAAAGTAAGGGTTTGGTTCCAAAGGGAAGCATCAAGACAGCTCGTGTGGATGCTGATAATGTAGAAGAACTGGTGGCTCTCTTCAATAGCTTCCGTCCGGATATATGTATGAACCTGGCTCTCCCATATCAGGACCTGACAATCATGGAGGCTTGCCTGCAGGCAGGCGTTAATTATCTTGACACAGCAAACTACGAACCAAAGGATGAGGCTCATTTCGAGTATTCATGGCAATGGGCGTTCAAGGACAGATTTGAGAAGGCTGGTCTGTGTGCTATCCTCGGTTGCGGATTCGACCCTGGAGTAACAAGCATCTACACTGCCTATGCAGCTAAGCATCATTTCGATGAAATACAGTATCTCGACATTGTAGATTGTAATGCAGGAGATCATCATAAGGCTTTTGCCACTAATTTCAATCCAGAGATAAATATTCGTGAGATTACACAGAAGGGTCTTTACTGGCAAGACGGAAAATGGGTAGAGACAGAACCGCTCGAAATCCATCAGCCCCTGACATATCCTGAAATAGGTCCGAAGGAATCATATCTTCTGCACCATGAAGAGATAGAATCGCTCGTAAAGAATTATCCTACTATCAAGCGTGCCCGTTTCTGGATGACCTTCGGCGAACAATACTTGAAGCACCTTGAAGTGATTCAGAACATAGGTATGTCGCGCATAGATGAAATAGAGTATCAGGCTGAGGCTGCTGACGGCAGCGGACCTGTAAAAGTTAAGATTGTACCTCTTCAGTTCCTGAAGGCTGTACTTCCTAACCCACAGGAATTGGGTGAGAACTACGAAGGACAGACAAGCATAGGGTGTAGAATCCGTGGACTCAAAGACGGCAAGGAGCATACATATTATGTATATAACAACTGTAGCCATCGTGCTGCATACGAAGAGACTGGTATGCAGGGAGTTTCCTACACAACTGGAGTACCGGCAATGATTGGTGCGCTGATGTTTATGAAGGGAATATGGAAGCGACCTGGTGTGTGGAATGTAGAAGAGTTCGATCCCGATCCGTTTATGGACGAACTGAACAAACAGGGTCTTCCCTGGCATGAAATACATGATGGAGATTTGGAATTGAATTGATATAAACTAAAATAAAACCATATTATGGCAGATGCAGAAAAATTAAAAGCCCTCCAAGCAGCCATGGACAAGATTGAGAAGAACTTCGGACGTGGCTCAATCATGAAACTTGGAGATGAGAGAAAAGAAAATGTTGATGTAATCCCTACCGGTTCTATAGGACTCGATATAGCTCTTGGTGTAGGAGGTTATCCAAAGGGACGAATCATAGAAATCTATGGTCCTGAGTCGTCAGGTAAGACTACTCTTACCATTCATGCCATCGCTGAGTGTCAGAAACAAGGAGGTATCTGTGCTTTCATCGATGCAGAACATGCTTTCGACAGTTTCTATGCCGAAAAACTCGGTGTTAAAATAGAAGACTTACTTATCTCACAACCAGATAACGGAGAGCAGGCTCTCGAAATTGCTGATCAGCTGATTCGTTCGTCTGCTATCGACCTCATCGTCATCGACTCTGTTGCCGCACTCACTCCGAAGGCAGAAATCGAGGGTGATATGGGTGACAATAAGGTAGGACTTCAAGCCCGACTTATGTCTCAGGCTCTTCGTAAACTCACTTCTACCATCTCTAAGACAAATACTGTATGTATATTCATCAACCAGCTTCGCGAGAAGATTGGCGTTATGTTCGGCAATCCTGAGACAACCACTGGTGGTAATGCCCTGAAGTTCTACAGTTCTGTCCGTCTCGACATTCGCAAGACTTCCACTATCAAGGTGGGCGACGAGGCGATAGGCAGTCAGGTGAAGGTAAAGGTAGTGAAGAATAAGGTGGCTCCTCCTTTCCGCAAGGCAGAGTTCGACATAATGTACGGAGAGGGTATCTCAAGGAGTGGTGAAATTCTCGATATGGCTGTAAATGAGAACATCATTAAGAAGTCGGGTTCTTGGTTCAGCTACGGAGAAAACAAATTGGCACAGGGTCGCGATGCAACCAAGAAGTTACTTGAGGACAATCCTGAATTGAGCGATGAAATATTGGCTAAGATCAAAGAACAATTGAATAACAAAGAAGAAAAATAAATCAAATAACCTATGAAAAAGAGTTTAGTATCACTTTTGGCTTTGTCATGCATCACCATTGCTGCCAATGCTCAAAACAGTAAAGACGGATACCCTATCACTCAGGTTCCGTTCACAAGTGTAAAAGTTAGTCAGAACACATTCTGGGGACAGCGTCTCGAAGCCAGTCGTAATGTGACCATTCCGTTGGCTTTCAGTAAGTGTGAAGAAACCAACCGCTATGAGAATTTCTCTCGTGCTGCCCAGCATATCAAAGACCCGAGCAAGGTTTTCGAAATCGATCAGCATGCCTATACTTTCGATGATACCGACCCTTACAAGACTCTCGAAGGTGCCAGCTATCTGATGCAGACTTACCCAAATGCCACTTTCAAGGGTAAGAGTCTGGATAAGTATTGCGACTCCGTGATTGCTGTCATAGCAAGCGGACAGGAACCTGACGGTTATCTGAACACTTTCCGCACGATGAATCCGGGTCATCCGCACAACTGGGAAGGACCGAAGCGTTGGAGCAAGGTAGAGGACTTGAGTCATGAATTCTATAATCTCGGACACCTCTGCGAGGCTGCAGTAGCTCACTATTATGCTACAGGAAAGAAGAATTTCCTCAACATAGCCATCAAGTATGCCGATTGTGTGTATAAAGAGGTAGGAAAGAATCCTGGTCAGGCTCATGTAGTGCCGGGACACCAGATTGCAGAGATGGGTCTTGCAAAACTCTATCTCGCTACGGGCGACAAGCGATACCTCGAACAAGCTAAGTATTTCCTTGATGAGCGCGGAAAGACTACCATCAAGCAGCAGTATTCTCAGAGTCATAAGCCCGTTATCGAACAGGACGAGGCTGTAGGTCATGCCGTACGTGCCGGATATATGTATGCCGGTATGGCTGATATTGCTGCACTCACAGGCGATAAGGACTATATCGCAGCTATCGACCGCATCTGGGATAATATCATCTCAAAGAAGTACTATATCACTGGCGGTGTCGGAGCTACTGCCTCTGGTGAGGCTTTCGGAAAGAACTACGAACTGCCTAATATGTCGGCTTACTGCGAGACTTGTGCTGCTATTGCTCAGGTTTATCTCAACTACCGACTCTTCCTCCTTCACGGAGATTCTAAGTACTACGATGCACTCGAACGTACTCTCTACAATGGTGTAATCAGTGGTATCAGCATCGATGGCGGTACATTCTTCTATCCAAACCCACTGCAGTCTATGGGTCAGCATCAGCGCCAGCCTTGGTTCGGTTGTGCCTGCTGTCCAAGTAACGCTGCCCGTTTCATCCCTTCTCTGCCTCAGTATATCTATGCTGTTAAGGATGATGCTCTATACATCAACCTCTTCAACGGAAACACCGTTACTACCAAGGTTGCCGGCAAGTCTGTCACTCTCCAGCAGGAAACCAACTATCCTTGGGATGGCGACGTCACTCTCAACATAAAGAAGGGTAGTGGTAAGTTCGCTCTCAAGATTCGTATTCCTGGATGGGTTCGCGGCGAGGTTGTTCCAAGCGATCTCTACACATTCGTTGATGGCAAGAATCTCACTTATTCCGTTAAGGTCAATGGCGAAAAGGTGGATAGCGAACTCCAACAGGGTTACTTCGTCATCAATCGCAAATGGAAGGCTAATGACAAGGTCAGCATCCACTTCGATATGGAACCCCGCGTAGTACGTGCAAATGGTAAGGTATCAGCTGATAAGGGTCGTGTGAGCCTCGAAAAGGGTCCTATCGTATATTGTGCTGAGTTCCCTGACAACTCCTGCGATGTTCTCTCTGTCCTCCTCAATCAGGAACCTAAGTTCACCTTCGGTACTGTAAACATTGCAAATACTACTATTCCAACGCTTGTTACAGACGCTCAGACGCTTAATTTCGACACTACCGGACGTCTTACCACCAAGGACGAGAAACTCACTCTCATCCCTTATTATGCGTGGAATCACCGCGGTCCCGGTAAGATGACTGTCTGGATTCCTATCGACCTCAGTGCTACTACTCCTGCACAGCCAGCCAGCATAGCAAGCGAGAGTAAGGTATCTGCTTCCAAGAAGCGTCTGCCTGCCCTCTCAGCCATCAACGACCGCCTCGTGCCAAGCGACGGAGACGACCGTTCTGTTCCTTACACTCACTGGTGGCCTGCTAAGAACACAACCGAGTGGCTCCAGTACGATTTCAAAGAGGCTGCTACAGTCAGCACATCTACCGTCTATTGGTTCGACGATGGTCCTTGGGGCGGATGCCGTGTTCCTGACAGTTGGAAACTCTATTATAAGGATGCAGCCGGTGCATGGAAGGAAGTTCAGTCACCAAGTAACTATGGTGTTGTAAAGGGTGCTCCGAACACCGTTAATTTCGTTCCTGTAAAGACTTCTGCCATGAAGCTTGAAATCGTACAGCCAAAGGATTTCAGTTGCGGTGTGTTCGAATGGAGTATTAAATAACGAATAACAAAACAACAGCTCTAAGGTCATCTGATCTTGTGGTGACCTTAGAGTTCAAATTAAATTCATTAAACTATGTCAGATTTCAATTACAATCGCGATTACAACTCTGCCACTTACCATAGTGGGGAAGTATCTGTAGCTGCAGAGCAAACACTTATCCGCAACGTATATCTCTGGATGTGCGGAGCCCTTGCTATCACAGGTCTTGTGGCATATTATGTTAGTTCTAACGCTCCTCTTCAGTATGCTATTTTCTCCAATCCGGTTTTGTTTTACGGACTGCTTATAGGCGAGTTCGTTCTTGTCATTGCCCTTACTGCTGCCATCAACAAGATTTCAGCCCTCACGGCTACTCTGATGTTTCTGGTATATTCGGTAATCAACGGAGCCACACTCTCATCCATATTCCTTATTTACCAGATTGGTACGATAGCTACGGCTTTCTTCGTCACTGCAGGTACTTTCGGCGCTATGGCAATCTATGGAAGCATCACGAAGACAGATCTTACGAAGGTGGGAAACATCTGTATCATGGGTCTTTTCGGTATTATTATCGCATCGCTTGTGAACATTTTCCTGAAGAACAGTGCAGTTGAGATGATTACATCTATCATAGCAGTCATCGTCTTCGTAGGACTCACAGCTTATGACTCCCAAAAGATCAAGCAGATGTTCTGGAATGCTGAAGTCAACGATACAACGCAGAAATTCGCCGTTCTCGGTGCTCTCACACTCTATCTCGACTTCATCAACCTCTTCCTCCAGCTCCTCCGCCTGTTCGGCAACAGAAAGAACTAATTCCGGTTTTATATTATAAAGAATGAGGATGCAATCAGTGAACCACGAAAGTTAGACAAAAAACTTTCGTGGTTCACTTCAATTATGCGCATGAATCTTTTTTAATCTGATTCTATTCTTCCTTTATTGCTTTCAAACCCTGTCTGTAGATTTCGAGCGATGGATTGATGATCTGGAAGTATTCGTTCATATCCCACAGGTCGCGGGCAAGGAGTGCCTTCAGTTGTATGCGGAGCACAGGCATCGTAGCCTGAAGCATCGAGTCTGTGTATTGTATCTTCGATTCCTTTGCCTTGTCTAAAAGTAAGTCAATCATTTCCTGAGGTACGTTGAATTCCGACTGATACTTACGGAAGCCTTCAATCAGGTCCTTCGGATCGTACTGCTTGTTCTCAAACCGTTTTGCCTTTGCCTTGCGGTATGCTTCTATGTTGTACTGCTTAATGAATGCCTTGCGGTGTTTTTCCAGGTATTTCAGCGTGCTCTGAATGATGCAGCTTTTTGCTGCCAGCTCACGGTAAAGTCGTGTGTAGATGGTTGTGTCGAGCGGTACATATACGTCCGGCATGATTCCGCCTCCGCCATAAACGATTCGTCCGCCCTTTGTGGTATATTTCAGTGAGTCGGGGAAGTGAATGCTGTCTGCCGACATGAGTTCTCCGCTGTTCAGCCGTTCCAGCATATCGTTGTCGTACGATTTTTTGTCGCCCTTCACGTATGGTTTCTGGAAACAACGGCCTACAGGCGAGTAGTAATGGGCAACTGTAAGACGAATCATCGAACCGTCAGGCAGGTCGATCGGTCGCTGTACGAGTCCCTTTCCGAAGGTTCGGCGTCCTACGATTGTACCCCTGTCATTATCCTGAATAGCTCCGGAAACGATTTCTGCGGCACTGGCTGTATATCCATCTACGAGGATTACAATCTTGTCTATATTCATCTTTCCTGCCTTTGCATGGTACTCACGGCGTCCCAAGGTTCGTCCTTCGGTATATACTATCATCTCACCGTCGGAAAGGAATTCATCGGCAAGTTCTACGGCTGCCTGCAGATAGCCGCCTCCGTTGCCCTGCAGGTCGAGCAGAAGATTCTTCATGCCCTGTCCGGCGAGGTCTGCTGCCGCCTTCACAAATTCCGAGTGGGTAGTCTGTCCGAACGAACTGATCCGGATATACCCTGTAGTCTCATCTATCATATAGGCAGCATCAAGGGTATAGACGGGTATCTTGTCGCGAGTAACCACGAATGTCTGTATGCCCGGGATTCCCTGACGGATAATACCCAGTTTCACCTTCGTACCCTTCGGTCCGCGCAGGCGTTTCATCGTTTCCGCCCTTGACATCTTAACTCCTGCAATTACGGAGTCATCCACAGTCACGATCTTATCGCCTGCAATGATGCCCACTTTCTCTGATGGTCCGCCGCTCGTAGGCTGGATTACAACGAGAGTATCTTCGTTGACGTTATATTGCACCCCTATACCCTCGAACGAGCCTTGTAGGGGCTCATTTAGGGCTTGTACGTCCTTTGCCGGAGTGTATTGTGAATGCGGGTCGAGTTCTTTCAGCATTCCACGGATGGCATCCTCCACCAGTTTCTGGTCGTTTACGGTATCTACATACAGTTGTTTAATGGCACTCTGCGAGACTATCATCTTACGGATTTGCATCTCGTTCATACCCCCCATAGTGCGTTGTGCCGTTGCAGTTAGGGTGAATAACAGCAGTATGGAAATCCCCAGACTGCAGATTATATTCTTTTTCATAGTTTTCTGTTATGGTAAAAATTCACTTACATCCTTGCCGTACGACATCAGTTCGCGTACGATGCTCGAACTGATACTCGCATATTCCGGTTGTGTATAGAGTAAAACAGTTTCGATTCCTGATAGCTGACGGTTCACATCGGCTATCTCGCGTTCGTACTCAAAATCCTTCATGCTGCGTACTCCGCGCACGATAAAGTCTGCATTCATGCTCTTTGCAAAGTCTGTCGTAAGACCGTCATAAGCCATTACTTTCACCTTGTCATTACCGCTGAACAATTTCCGAATGCTTTCTACCCGTTGTTCTACTGTCTGCATACATTTCTTTTCACTGTTTCTGCCGAGGGCAATGATAACCTCGTCGGCAACACTCTGCAGAGTCCGTTCTACTATGTTCTTGTGTCCCTTGGTAAAGGGGTCGAAACTGCCGGGAAATAATGCTATGCGTTTCATGTTTTTTGTGGGGAATGACAGAAATTATTATAATTCCTTTCCATCTTCATTTGTTTCTTCTTCCGCCTTGTCCTCTTCGATTACCAGGTTGTTGATGATGAAGTTCTGTCGCTCCATAGTATTTTTACCCATGTAATACTCAAGGAGTTCCTTCACCTTATCGGTCTTCTTCAGCGTTACGCGTTCCAGACGGATATCCTCACCGATGAAATTCTTGAATTCTTCAGGAGAAATCTCACCCAGTCCTTTGAACCGTGTAATCTCAGGCTCTGGTTGCAGAAGTCCTATTGCTTCGACTCTCTCTTCCTCTGTATAGCAATAGAGGTTGATGAAATCGCCCTTCGCATTTGCCTGTGTGGGATATTTCTCCTCTATGATAGCCATAGCATCCTTCTTCACTTTCTTCTTTCGTTGTCTGATACGGAAGAGCGGTGTCTGCAGGATATATACATGTCCTTCGCGTATGAGTTCAGGGAAGAACTGCAGGAAGAACGTAATCATCAGCAGTCGTATGTGCATACCATCCACATCGGCATCGGTAGCTACGATGACCTTGTTGTATCTGAGTCCTTCTATTCCGTCTTCAATGTTCAGTGCCGCCTGCAGCAGGTTGAACTCTTCGTTCTCATATACTACCTTCTTAGTCAGACCGAACGAGTTGAGAGGTTTTCCGCGGAGCGAGAACACAGCTTGTGTGTTTACGTCGCGACTCTTCGTGATGCTTCCGCTTGCCGAGTCGCCCTCAGTGATGAATATGCTCGATTCTTCTTTCTTGTCTCCCTTCGCATCGTTCAGGTGGATTCGGCAGTCACGCAGTTTTCTGTTGTGCAGGTTAGCCTTCTTTGCCCGTTCCCTTGCCAACTTCGTCACACCGGCAATAGCCTTGCGGTCGCGCTCGTTTTCCTGAATCTTCTGTCCTATCACTTCAGCTATTTCAGGATGCTTATGCAGGAAGTTATCTACTTCGAGTTTTATGAAGTCGCCTACAAACTTATTCACGCTGATTCCGCCGTTGGGTTCCATAGTGAGCGAGCCGAGTTTGATTTTCGTCTGCGATTCGAACTGAGGTTCCTGAATATTGATGGCTATGGCTGCCACTATGCCCGAACGGATGTCGCCATATTCGTAGTTCTTATTGAAAAACTCCTTTATGGTCCGGGCTATGTGTTCCTTGAAGGCACTCTGGTGTGTACCTCCCTGAATGGTGTGCTGGCCGTTCACGAACGAATGGTATTCCTCGCCATACTGTTGGTTTGTATGTGTGAAGGCAATTTCGATGTCATCACCCTTCAGGTGTACTATCTCATAGAGTGGGGTAGTGTTCATCGTGTCTATCAGGAGGTCTTTCAGACCGTTTCTCGACACGATTCTCCTGCCGTTATAGTATATCTCAAGTCCTGTGTTCAGGTAAGTATAGTTGCGGAGCATAGTCTCCACAAATTCCGGCTGGAACTTATAATTGAGGAAGAGCGTATTGTCTGGCTGAAACTTGATGTAAGTACCGTTCTCCTCTTGTGTATCCTCGGTCTTGTCGGTCTTTATGATTCCTTTCTCGAAGGTGGCAATCCTAACCTTTCCGTCGCGGAACGAGCGTACTTCGAAATAATTCGACAGCGCATTCACTGCCTTCGTACCTACGCCGTTCAGTCCTACAGATTTCTGGAATGCCTTCGAGTCGTACTTACCTCCGGTATTCAGCATCGACACGGCTTCGATCATCTTTCCCTGCGGTATGCCTCGTCCATAGTCGCGCACAGTTACCGCTATCCCGTTCTCTATATCTACCTCAATGCGTTTTCCTGCATGCATTTTGAATTCATCAATGGAATTATCCACTATCTCCTTCAGCAGCACATAGATTCCGTCTTCAGCATGCGAGCCGTCGCCCAGTCGCCCGATGTACATACCGGGACGCGTACGGATGTGCTCCATATCGCTCAGGTGACGTATGTTGTCGTCCGTATATTCTACGGGTTTTGCATCTTCAATCTGTAAGTCAAGTTCAGCCATTATTACCTTCAGTTATTTAAAAACCACCCTGCTTCGGCAGGTTTCAGTTCCATCGTTTCTCACTATGCGCACATAGTATTCCATCTCGTTTATCTGTTCTCTGTAGAACGACAGTCGCTCGCCCTGGTGGGCTTCAGCCACATAGGCAATCTCAAAGCGTTTCAGCTTGTGTTCCCTGTACCATTCTATCGACCACAGGTCCAGCACGTGTTCTATGTATTTCACGCTGTTCACGTGTCCGTTGATATCCACATCGCTGTATGTCGTGTCTATCGTCTTTATCAGCTGCACTCCGTCCGATAAGGCTACTCTGCCGCACTTGTCAATCGGACAGTCATAATCTTTCACAATCCATTTGTCTATTGCGCCATTGTCTATTGCATAGATGTCTTCCGGGTGACGGCTCTCCGTGTTTATCATTGCCCAAACGGATCGTCCCCATGCCTGAGTCTTCCCGTTACTGCCTACCACCTTGAAGTTACGGTTTGTGAAATACCTCATGGCACTCTCCACCCATGTCTCCACGGTGAATTTCTCGTACATACTTGGCATATCCACGACTTCGATCGCCAGTCGCGACAACACCCACGAACGCTGAATCGTCATCAGGTACTTCATGCCGAATCCCCGGTCGGTAGAGTGAAAATCAGCCGCATTCAGCAAGTGGTTTCCAAGATGCCCCATGAAAAGTCTCCCGGCATAGTCACAATGGAACGGCTCTGCCAGAAATTCATATCTTCCTATCTTATCCATTAATGGTCACAATATGCTTATTCTCTGCAAAAATATGGAGAAAATTCGGAATTTACAAAAATTCCTCAAGAAATCCTTATGCTTATCTTAACACGTTATGTTAAAATCCGTCCCATTGTTAAATACTGGAAATTGCACACTTGAAAATAAAAATAAATCTATTTATTTTGTACTTTGCTCGCTTACTCGTATTTTTGCGCAGTAAACATTATTTATTAGTAGATACATGCCTCAAATTAGTTTCTTTTACGGAATATATATCTGGATGAATTTTTCTGATCACCAGCCTCCACATTTTCATGCTTGGTATGGTGATTATAAGGTCATCGTTAACATATTAGATGGTGTTGTAAAAGGAGAGATGCCAGGACGAGCACTCCGAATGATCCTTGAGTGGCTTGACGGGCATCGGACTGAATTAATGGCAAATTGGGAAAAAGCACAGAAGGGTGAACCCCTTGATAAAATAGAACCTTTAAAATAGTGATATTATGTTTATTGAAATAGTAAATGCAGAATACATTGACGGCTACAGACTTTTGTTGTTTTTCAATAATGGAGAACGAAGGGTTGTTGATTTAAGCAATTCTTTGAATGGTCCGGTGTATCTTCCCTTGAAGGATATTGACTATTTCAAGAACTTCTCAATCAAATTTAATACTGTTGAATGGGAGAATGGTGCAGACTTTGCTCCAGAATATCTCTATGATATTAGTATAGCAGCGTAAACAAAATTAAATACTATTTAATTCCCACTTGCCTATGAGAAAATAACGACATAAAGAAATATAAATAGAAAAGCGTCCGCTTAAGTTCTTGTTTACCTAAATTCGCCAAATTAAAGTAAGCCACAAGAGTAAAAAGCTCGGATGCTCACGCTGTAAGGCGTGGGCTTTTACTCGTTCAAAGTGGCAAAAGGTGTTTGGCGATACCTAGGTAAACGTAGACGAAAGTAATTGTCCACGTTTTTTTTGCGTGTTCTTCTAACCTATTAATAACTTTTAAATTATAACCTCAATGGTGTTCGCATTGCTCATCCAGCTAAGGGCATAAACATTCTGAAGATGAGCGACGGAACCGTCAGGAAGATATTTGTCAAGTGAACATTTTTTTTATGAGCGTTTGGGCTGCCGTCCCTGTGTTGGGGCGGTGGCCTTTTTTAGTCTGCGTTGTGCGGCTGTATAGACTAAAACATATCTTGCCTGAAGGTGCTACTTCTTTCAGTGAGAGACCTTATAAACCTTATCGATGATCTCCTGCTGTATGAAGTCTATATCGCTGACGGGATTGGTAGAAATGAGCCAAAGGTCATTGCCGGGATGAAAGTTGTTCAGGATAGTAGGATTCTCGGAAATGACTACCAGTCCTTTGCGTTTGTAGAATGCCAAGCGTCGTTTCTGCATTTCGCTTATCGGTTGTTCCACTTCCCCTATGAATGGCAGAGTTGACTGTTTTCTTATAGTATCGATTACTTCTGCTCCCAGTCCTTTGTTCCGACACCAAGGACAAATTGCCAGATAATTAAAATATCGGAATGTGTCTAAGTTCCATATCATAGCGAAGCCGCAGAACTCATCGTCCTTACATATTACGTAGAACTCAAGGTTTTCATGTTTGTCTATCAGCCTCAGTAGCTGCCTGCTGTCTATGCGTGCTATAGGCGGAAATGCCTCCTCGTATAGTTTCGGTACTCCTGCTAGCAGAGGGTCGGTTGAAGTGGTAATGCGTTTGAGGGTCATGGTATGGGGAGGAGCTATGGGAGTTAATAGGTGGAATTGGAACTATAGGAACTAATGGGAAGTCTGCGATTTGAATTTATACTCACCATTTAATCTGAATCGCAGGGTAAGCATCTGATGCCACTGCATTCCTTTATCTGTGATATTGAATGTCAGTTTTGCGTCAAAATCCACGTTCTTGTGTCTTATGATGTTGTAACCGATGTCTGTGCGGCTGTAGCATTTGGAACGGGTGAAAGTGTCGCCCCAGTAGTACTTTCCGAAACCCTCCCTGCCGAAGTAATGTTGCGACTTACCGGCATAGAATGTCTCGTGTAGGAGAAAACGATAAAATCTGAGGTCGGCATCGGCGATGAACCCAACGGGTACGTGCCATTTCATATCTGCACGGTCGCGGTCTGCCTGCAGAAGGACACCGCCTCGCAGGTCGGCAGTGAATGTCCCCCTTTTGTTGCCTAACAGGACTCCTACGAAGGGGTGGGCTGTGACGACCTCGTGTATGCTATGCCCCATGCTGTGTCCGTCATCTTCAAGGGCATAGTGGTATATATTTCCCTCCATACCCAGTTGGAATCTGTTGAAGTGGAAACGGGTCGTGACGCCTGCCATGAACTGTTCGCGCTCTGTTGGCGAGCGTTTCTGTATCCAGTCGAGGAACACCTCCACATGTCCGTTTCTTGCTGTGTAGAGGAAGTCTATTCCGGTCATCTCAGGGCGGAAATACCTGATGGAGTCGCAGAGGATGTAGTCAGGCATCTGTTCGTGCATCAGATGTCGCGGAAAACTACCGAAGAGAACCCTGAAGTTTTTGTTCTTAAATTGGTAATAGACTTCTATAGCACCCTTGCTGAGTCCGCTTTCTCCATATTCATACAGGAAATTGTACCCTCCCACAACGCGATGAAGGCTGTCGTTGGTTGCCAGCGTCAGGGTCGGAGTGAAACGTGTTCCGGCATAGGTTACTGTGCTTCGGTAAGTGTCGTCGCCTTCGGAATTATCGAAGAAGTTATACATATCGAATCCTGCACCTATCCGTTGTGCCATGAGTGTAAGACTGGGGCACCAGCATAGGAGCGTGAGAACAACGATGAAATGCTTGCAGCTGTTCATGGTGATGTATGCGTCTTCTTGCGTTATTTTAAAGAGTTGAAAAAAGCCTCCAGTTTCTGTACTGCCCTTGCTCTGTGACTGATTCCGTTTTTGGTCTCATTGCCCAATTGGGCATAAGTCTTGTCGAATCCGTCAGGTACGAAGATAGGGTCGTAACCGAATCCTTCCGTTCCTCGTTTCTGGTCGATGATGTTTCCTCTGACTATTCCGTCGAAGTAGTGTGTCTCACCCTTGTAGATGAGAGCTATGCAGGTGCGGAACTGGGCAGGCGAGAGGATGCGTGCGCCGGCAAGAGTGCCGTATTGCGGTTTCAGAGCCTCTAAGCGTTCTATGAGCACATCCATATTTATGTCGTCGCGGGTGTCTGGAGTCACCTCTCTGCCGTGCATCTTGGCATAGCGGGCAGAGTAGATTCCAGGTTCGCCTCCAAGAGCCTCAACCTCCATCCCTGAGTCGTCGGCAAAACAGTCGAGACCATAGTGTGCCTTCACATATTCTGCCTTCTGCAGAGCATTCTCTTCGAACGTGAGTCCTGTTTCTGGGATATCCGCTTCACACCCTATGTCGTGGAGCGACTTAATCTCGAAGTGTCCACTCAGAATATTGCGTATCTCCTGAAGTTTATGTTCGTTATTACTTGCAAATACTATTGTTTCCATAATCTATCAACTTTAATCTCTAAACTCTAAACTCTCAACTCTCAACTCTCAACTTTAATCAGTGTGCTTCCAGCCAGTTGTTTCCCCATCCGCAATCCACGATGAGTGGTACGGACAGTTGTATGGCATTTTCCATCTCAGTGCGGACAATCTGTTCCAGGCGTTCCTTCTCTTCAGGCACCACGCTGAAATTCAGTTCGTCGTGTACCTGCAGAATCATCTTGCTGCGCAGTCCTTCTTCTTGCAGGCGTCGGTCTATGCGAATCATAGCTATCTTTATGATGTCGGCAGCCGTTCCTTGGATTGGGGCATTGATGGCATTTCGTTCGGCATATCCACGTACCACGGCATTGTGTTCGTCGATACCGTTCACCTGACATTGGCGTCCGAAGAGAGTTTCGGTGTATTTCAGTTTCCGGGCTTTCTTTACAGCCTCTTCCATATAGGTCTTCACCCCAGGGTATGTCTGGAAATACTCATCTATCAGATCCTTTGCTTCTGTGCGGCTTACCTCCATGCGTTCTGCCAGTCCGAATGCAGAGATGCCGTATATGATACCGAAGTTGGCAGTCTTAGCCTTACGTCGCATATCGCTTGTCACCTCCGTAATAGGACATTTGAATATCTTTGCTGCTGTAGCCTGGTGAATATCGTGTCCCGAATTGAAATCCTCGATCATATTCTTGTCGCCACTCATGTGAGCCATCAGTCGCAGTTCTATCTGACTATAGTCGGCAGAGAAGAACAGTTCTCCGTCGTCGGGGATGAATGCCTTTCGTACCTCCTTGCCGTTTTCATCCCGTATCGGGATATTCTGCAGGTTCGGATTGCTTGACGACAATCGGCCTGTTGATGTGACAGCTTGATTGTAGGAAGTGTGTATATGGCCCGTCCTGGAGTTAATCAGCAGCGGCAGGGCATCGATATATGTGCCCAGAAGCTTCTTATAGCCTCTGTAATCGAGAATCATACCCACGACCTTGTGCTTGCCCTTCAGAGTCTGCAAAGTGGCCTCATCGGTCACGTATTGCCCCTTTTTTGTCTTCTTTGGTTTCTCCACCAGTTTCAGTTTGTCGAAGAGAAGTTCTCCAATCTGTTTTGGAGAAGATATATTCAGTTCTGCACCTGCTATCTCGTGTATCTCACGTTCTATCTCCAGCATTTTTTCTGTGAAGAGAGCTGATGTTTCCTTCAGGGCTGCTGTGTCGATTCGTGCTCCGTTCATCTCCATTCGCATTAGCACTCGCACAAGAGGCATCTCTATGTCTTCAAACAGTTTGGTCAGTCCGCGTTGTTCCAGTTCCTTCTCTAGGATATGTTTCAACTTGAGTGTCACGTCAGCATCTTCCGCTGCATAGTTTACTACATCTGCGGGAGTCACATCGCGCATGGTCTTCTGCAGTCTGCCGCTGCCCACTACATCTTCGTAGTGGATGGTTTTATACTTCAGGTATGCCTCTGCCAGACTATCCATCTTATGTGGGCGTTCTGAGTAAAGTACGTAATCGGCAATCATCGTGTCGAAGAGAGGGCCTCCGACTTTTATGCCGTAGTGCGACAAGACAATCATGTCGTACTTTATGTTATGACCTATCTTCAGAATGGTCTCGCTGGCATATGCCTGTTCGAATATTTTCAGGATATTGATTGCTTGGTCTCGTTCTGCCGGTATCGGAACATAATACCCTTCGTTTTCTGTGACGGAAAAACTCAAACCTACCAGTTCTGCCTTCATCGGATCCACAGTTTTGTCATTTTTGTCCCATGAGGCAGTCTCTGTATCTAACGCGAATTCTTTTGCTGACAAAAGTTTTTCGGTTAATTTCTGCATTTCCTCCTCGCTATCAACCATTTGGTACTTCGCACCTATGGATTTATAGTCGCTGAGAATAGAATTTTCGGAATCGTTCGCACTGTTGCCAGCAAATAAGTCAAGGATTTGTGGGTTTGATTTGTCTGTTGCAGCTGTCGGGGCTGAAGCAAACATATCCAGCTGGGCACTCTTCTTTTGTTCTTTGGGTGGGATGGGGGAGTGAGCCTTTTCTTTTCCTTTGATGAGAGAACGCAATTCGTGTTCTTCAAACAAAGCCTGCAGACTTTCGCTGTCCGGCTCCTGTCGTTTCAGTGCGTCAAGGTCGAGGGTCAGTCCTGGCACATCTGTTTTTATGGTGGCAAGGAAATGACTCATCTTGATGTCATCGACATGAGTCTCCACTTTTGTCTTCATTGCCCCTTTCAACTTGTCTATGTTTGAAAGCAAGCCATCAATGCTGCCAAATTCGTTTATCAGTTTTACGGCAGTCTTCTCTCCCACGCCCGGACATCCCGGGAAGTTATCCGAGGAGTCGCCCATAAGTCCCAGAAGGTCGATGACCTGTCTGGTATCTTGAATGCCGTATTTCTGTTTTATCTCTTTCTCTCCTAATATGTCGTAGCCACCGTCATGCCGAGGTTTGTACATACGCACGTTACCGCTGACCAGTTGTCCGTAGTCCTTGTCGGGAGTCATCATGTATGTCTCCAGGTCGCTGATGCCCTTTGCCTGAGTCGCAAGCGTTCCGATGATGTCGTCGGCTTCGTACCCTTCACATCCCAATACAGGGATGTTGTATGCAGTCAGGATTTCCTTAATGACCGGAACGGCGAATTTAATGCCGTCGGGAGTTTCCTCTCTCTGCGCCTTGTATTCCGGAAAAGCCTCATGGCGGAACGTAGGTCCGTGCAGGTCGAAGGCAACTCCGATATAGTCGGGGTTTTCTTTTTTCAGCACTTCCTCCAGTGTCTTTACAAATCCGAAGATAGCAGAAGTATTGTTTCCCTTGCTGTTAATCAGTGGCCTGTTGATAAAACCATAGTAGGCACGGTAGATTAAAGCATAGGCATCGAGTAGAAATAGTTTTTTCATTATTTATCAGTTAGTGGGGCAAAAATACGTACTTTTTTCCAAATACGGAGCAACAAACTAAATCTTTTGTACGTAGAAACAGCTATTCCTCCGTGTGTTAAAGCTTGCTAATATGATTTGACCTTTTTTGCATGTAAAAAGATAAGTGTATCTTTGCAGCCACAATTACAAGACAAAGCTATATGATGGAAGTTATCGCACGTACCATATTTATTATTTCAGTAATGTTCTATAGTCTCGATGTGTCTGCTCAGAGCGACAGCGTAATTTTGAAGACTGTAGAATTACCTGAATACGTTGTGCTGGCTGACGGAATGACTATCGAAGAGTATTTAATCAAGCAAGTATTGGATAATGCCAAACCACTGAAGAAACATATTGACGAGTTGGATTATTCTGTCAGGTGTCAGTTGGAGAAGGATATGGACCTGAAGAAGATTCCTCATCGACGCACCATTACCTTCGTAGCTCGTCTTGCAGGGTATGGTAAGATTGTTTCAGCGCTGATGGAACACAAGCATTTCGGCATCACTATGGCTGAGGATATACATTTTCATAAAGGCAAGATTACCACTTCGAATGTACGTATGGTGGAGATGCTGCAGCTCCTGAAGCCGAAACAGGTTAAGTCGTTCCTCAAGCACGACGGTATGATGAGTGCGAATGTGTTCGATAAATTCTACGAGAAGGTGCGCGACAAGGCGAATGATCTGCAGAAGAAATACAAGAAGAAGAAGGAGACGGGCATGAAGTGCATAGGCAGTTATATGGCAGACAACAGGAAGATGTATATAGTACGGCTCGACAGTATGGAGGTCCACATTGCCGAGGGATGCTGGCAGATCTCAAAACTCAGTTATAACGAGGGTCAGAACAATATGTATTATGACTTTAGCGAAGTGAGACCGAATCTCTACCTGTTGAAATCGGGGCGTGCTAAATTTTATCTTGACAAGAAGAAATGGCCTAAGGGGTTTGTATCCATGAAGATGGACTATACATACCGATAGGGCCGTGCCAGTTTTTTCCTCGGAAAAGTAGAAAAATCGCACTATTATGATTACCTTTGCACTGATTTCGGATATTTATGGATGCATTACAACAGATAAGAAACGCTATTGAGGCAGAGATGTCGGATTTTATCCAGACATGGAATCAGTGTATGCATTCAGATAATGCACTCCTTCAGGAGGTGCTCACCCATGTCTCCAGTCGAAAGGGTAAGATGATGCGTCCGATGCTCACTCTGCTTTCTGCAAAACTCTGTGGCGAGGTCTGTCAGGATACTCTGCATAGTGCTGTAGCATTGGAACTGATGCACACAGCTACGCTGATTCACGACGATGTGGTTGATGAGAGTGAGGAGCGACGAGGACAGGACTCCGTAAATAAGACCTACGACAATAAGATTGCTGTCCTTGTGGGCGACTTTATCCTTGCTCTTTCCATAGAGAACGTGTCGAAGGTAGCTAATCGCAGGTTCTCGTCTATTGTGGCTGCTACGACCCGGGAATTGGCAAGTGGTGAACTCCTGCAGCTTAAGTCTGTGCATAACCAGGAGATAAGCGAAGACGTTTATTTCCGTATTATCCACCAGAAGACAGCATCGCTTTTTGCAGCCTGTGCCCAGGCAGGAGCTATTTCTGCTACCGATGATGAGGGTATGGTTCAGCGTCTCGGCAAGTTTGGAGAAACCCTCGGACTCTGTTTCCAGATACGTGATGATATCTTCGATTACTCACATTCCACAGAGATAGGAAAACCTACAGGTAATGATATGAAAGAAGGCAAGCTTACTCTGCCTGCCATCTTTGTTTTAAAGTCCGGTAATAATGCCGAAATGCTGCGTATTGCCAAGGCTGTGAAGAATCTCTCTGCCACGGAATCGGAGATAAACCGACTCATAGATTACACCTTGCAGAACGGTGGAATTGAATATGCCGAAAAACGTATGTTCCAGTTGGCTGATGAGGCTAAGGAACTGCTTTCTGTTTTCCCTGATTCCGATGTAAAATCTTCACTCTTTGCTTACATTGATTACGTAGCCCGACGTACAGTCTGATCAGAAAAACTTCACTTCCTTATCCAGAATCTCACTAAGCAGTTTGTTTGCCAGCGAACTGGTACCGAGGCGTAGCCATTTATTTGTAAGCCATTTTTCGCCCAGGACCTCTTTTACAATCGTGTAGTATGTGAGGGCATCCTTCACGGTTTTCATGCCTCCTGCGGGCTTGAATCCTATATGTATGCCTGTCTGGTCGTAGTATTCCTTGATGGCCTGACACATCACGTATGCTGCCTCCGGGGTTGCTGCCGGTTCCAGTTTGCCAGTCGATGTCTTTATGTAGTCTGCTCCTGCATACATGGATAGGATGCTGGCTTTTTTGATGTTACTTGCAGAACCCAGACAGCCCGTTTCGAGGATTACCTTCATGCTCTTGTCACCACAGATTGCCTTCAGTTCTGCTATGTCATCACACATTCCTTCGTAGTCCTCAGCCAGGAACTTACCCACAGGCATTACGATGTCGATTTCCGTAGCTCCGTCCTTAATGGCGAGTGCTGTCTCTGCTATCTTAACCTCAAGGAAGGTCTGACTTGACGGAAAACTGCCGCTTACGCAAGCTATTTCTATATTGTCGTTTTCCAGACATTCATAACAGATCTTTGCAAAGTTAGGATACACACATACTGTCGCTACGTGTCCCAAGTCTGAATGTTCGCGGTCGAATCGGTTTACGTTCTCGATGAACCGCAATACGCTGTCTTCACTGTCAGTTGTTTTTAACGTTGTGAGTTCCACTGAGTTGAAGAGAAATTTCTTTACTTCTTTCGTGTTATTCTCTTTCAGATGCTTATTCAGCAGATTTTCAACCTCTTTGGCTATTTCCTTGTCGTCCAAGTCGCAGTTGTATCGACTCAGAGCCTGTTCGTATTTGTTATTTTCCATATTCTATGTGCTTTAAACTTTATACTCTCAACTCACTCTTTGTTCTTCGTATCGATGCAGATTGTCACCGGTCCGTCATTGACAAGTGATACCTTCATATATGCTCCGAATTCACCAGTCTGCACAGGCTTGCCCAGTTGTTCCGACATAACCTTCACGAAACGTTCATACAGGGGGATTGTGACATCGTGGCTACCGGCACGCAGGTAACTCGGTCTGTTGCCCTTTTTGTATGATGCCCACAAGGTGAATTGGGATACTACTATTATGTCGCCTCCGACATCGAGGATGGATTTATTCATCACTCCGTTTTCGTCGTCGAATAGTCTTATTAGTGCTATCTTTCTTGCCAGCCATTGTATGTCCTCTTCGGTGTCTGCATTCTCGCACCCCAACAGTACGACATATCCTTGCTGGATTTCTGACTTGATGTTCTCTTCTATGGTTACAGATGCCTGCAACACTCTTTGTATTACTGCTCTCATGCTACAAAGGTACGTTTTTTTATCATTCTGCACTAAACGCAGCGATAAGAATTTTTGCTTTTGCTTTTCCTACTACGTTTGCAAGTTGTTCCTCGCTTGCTTCCTTTATTCGTTTCAGACTCTTGAATTCCCGCAGTAGCAGTTTCTTGCTTTCCGGTCCTATGCCCTTGATGGTGTCCAGTTCGCTCTTGGTTTGCTCCTTACTGCGTTTGTCGCGGTGGAAGGTTATTGCATATCTGTGCACTTCATCCTGCAGCCTGGTGAGGAATTTGAACAGGGGAGAGTCCATCTCCACACCGATGGTCTTCTGTGGAAATCCAAACAGAAGTTCGTTGGTCCGGTGGTGACTGTTTTTTGCCAGTCCTGCGATGGGTATGTTGAGGTGTAGTTCGTCCTCTATAGCTTCGCGTACTATCTCCATTTGTCCCTTGCCGCCGTCACAGACTATCAGGTCTGGCAGTTCCGTTTCTTCATTTATCGCTCTTTGGTATTTTCTCAAAACCACCTCGTGCATCGAGGCGTAGTCGTCAGGTCCTTCAACTGTTTTTATGTTGAATTTCCTGTATTCCGAGCGTGCTGGTTTAGCTTGTTTGAAGACCACGCAACCTGCCACTGCGCTGCTGCCTGATATATTGGAGTTGTCAAATAGTTCTATGCGCATAGGTAGCTTCTGCAACCCCAGTTTTCGTTGCAGTTCCTTCAGGATATTTGTGCTTCGTTGTTCCGGGTTTAGTTTCTCTGCCTGTTTCAGACTGTCTAAGCGGTACTGTCTTACGTTCATCTTCGACAGTTCCAGCAAGTGTCGTTTGTCGCCTCTTTCCGGTACTGTAAATGTGATGCCGTTCATCTCCAAGTCTATCGGGAAGGGTATGACAATCTCCTTTGCTGTGCTCTTGTATCTCTGGCGCATCTCTATTATACCAAGAGCGAGCATATCTTCCATGCTCTCATCTACCCGTTTTTTATACTCGAATGTGAAGGCTTGGTTTATGCTTCCGTTGGTCACGTGCAGGTAGTTTATGAAGCAGCTTTTATCTTCGTTGTCGATCGAATACACGTCAATGTTATTATACGAGAATGATACCACCTCTGACTTCTCACAGAACTCCAAAGCCAGGTCGTAGCGTTTCTTTATTTCCATAGCTTCCTCAAACTTCATCTCGTCTGAAAGACGCTGCATGTCACGCAACATCTTATCGCACAATATACGTGTATTGCCTTTCAGAATCTCCTTCACTTCCTCTACCTCCTGCATATAGTTCTCCCTTGTCTGTCTTGCCACACATGGAGCCTTGCAGTTCTTTATGTGGTACTCCAGGCAGGTCTGGTACTTTTGTTTTTCTATCCCTTCAGGTGTGATAACAAGTCGGCAGCGTCGTATCTTGTACATTTTGCTGATCAGTTCAAGGATGTTGTTCAGGGTGCCTATATGCGAGAATGGACCGAAATAAGTACCTGCGCCCTTGATGATTTTCCTTGTCTTAAACACACGGGGGAAGTACTCGTTAGTCACACAAACCGAGGGATAGGTCTTGCCATCCTTCAGCAATATGTTGTACCTCGGCTTGTATTTTTTTATCAGGTTGTTCTCAAGCAGTAGAGCATCCTCGTCGGTAGGGACCACTATGTATTTTATATCTTCAATCTTCGAAACGAGAATCTCTGTTTTTCTCCTGTCAACAGTTTTCAGGAAGTATGACGAAACTCTGTTCTTTAGATTTTTCGCCTTACCTACATATATGATTTTCCCTGTGCTGTCAAGATACTGATAGCATCCCGGCGACGAGGGTAGCGCTGCTACTATTGTCTTAAGCCTTGTGAGTCTTTCCTCCTCCTTGTTCATGAGACGTATAGTAATGTTCCACGTGAAACAATTTGATGTTTGGCATCTGATGCGACGGCAATGTTTCCTGCCGTTTTCATAATGTCATCAGTGTTGTAAATTCGATTCCGTTTCCGATGTTTTCTCTTCCCCTCAGACCCTCGTCTCGAATCTCGATAAGGAAGTTCATATAGCACTTCTTGGGCTTCAGCTTCTGCACCAGTTTCCATGCTGCTTTGATGCTTCCGCCGGTGGCAAGCAGGTCGTCGTGAATCAATACTACGTCATCGCTATTTATGGCATCGAGATGTATTTCTATGCTATCCACACCATATTCTTTGGTGAATGATTCTTTGATAGTCGTTGCGGGGAGTTTTCCGGGTTTGCGAGCCATCACGAATCCTGCTCCGAGTCTGCGTGCCAGAATAGCTCCCATTATGTATCCACGAGTCTCCAGTCCTACGACTTTAGTAATGCCCTTGTCCTTGTAAATTTCGTAGAGTTCGTTTTCCATAATCTCAAGGCATTTTGCATCCTTGAAGAGTGTGGTTACATCGCGAAAGTTGATTCCCTTCTTGGGGAAGTCCTTGATGGATCTGAGGTGTTCCAGTAAATACGGATTGTTCATAGTTAAGTATATTTTTGTTTTTGATTGGTTAGTATTATCGTCCCAGCAGTACCAGCATTATATTGATATCTGATGGTGACACACCTGGGATGCGTGATGCCTGCCCGAGTGTTACGGGTTGTATCGCCTGCAGTTTCTGACGCGCCTCGATAGAAATCTGACTGAGGGTAGGGTAGTCGAATTTACCCGCAATTTTGATATTCTCCAGCCGTATCATCTTCTCTGCAGCCTGTTGCTCCCTGCTGATATATCCAGCATATTTTATGCGTATTTCTGCTGCTTCTATTACCTCTTTTTTGTGTCTGTCGGTAGCATTCGGCATTATGCTTTCGATGGCTTTTTGCAGCGGTTTTATATGTGGCAGGATATTATCAAAATTGATTTGCGGACGTCCCAGCAGGTCGCTCAGTTTTAGTCCTTGCGATAGCGGAGTAGTACCTAACGACTCCAACACGTCATTTATCAGTGCCGGTTTTAACGAGAACGTATTGCAGAATTCTATCAGCTGTTCTATCTCTTTCCGCTTCTCTTCTGTACGTTCAAATCGTTCCTGCGTGGCAAGTCCCAGTTCATGGCTTTTTGCTGTCAGACGCATATCTGCATCGTCTTGCCTGAGCAGGATTCTGTATTCAGCTCTTGACGTAAACATACGGTATGGCTCATCCACACCCTTTGTTACGAGGTCGTCGATCAGCACACCAATATACGCTTCGTTGCGTGACAGAACGAACGGTTCTCCGCCGTTCAGTTCATGTCCGCTTCCCTTGCTGCTTTTTATCGCCGCATTGATGCCGGCCATGAGTCCCTGACCTGCTGCCTCCTCATATCCCGTAGTTCCGTTTACCTGTCCTGCGAAGAACAGATTCTCGACGATTTTCGATTCCAGGGAATGTTTCAGTTGTGTCGGATCGAAGTAGTCATATTCTATGGCATAGCCTGGACGATATACTTTGAGGTTGCGGAATGCCGGTATTTTCTTCAGTGCGTTTATCTGTACGTCGATGGGGAGCGATGATGAGAAACCATTCAGGTACATCTCATTTGTATCGGTTCCTTCGGGTTCCAGAAACAGCATGTGTTGTTGCTTGTCAGGGAACGTATGCAGTTTTGTTTCTATCGACGGACAGTATCTGGGTCCGATGGATTGGATCTGCCCATTGTAGAGTGGGGAGTCGTCGAATCCGGAACGGAGCATTTCATGTACTTCCTCGTTTGTATATACAATCCAACAAGGCAATTGCTTCAGAGAGTTCTCTTCAGACATATAGCTGAACCCTCCTCCGATTTCATCACCTGGCTGTTCTTCCATCAGTGAGAAATCGACGGAACGTTTATCGATTCTGACCGGAGTACCCGTTTTCATTCTGCCTTGTCTGATTCCGGTCGAAGTGATGCTTTCGGTCAGCATGAGAGATGCAGGTTCGGCACAACGCCCTCCAGGCAGCTTCGTTCTGCCGATATGCATCAGTCCGTTGAGGAAAGTGCCCGCTGTGATGATGACACACTTGGCATGGAACACAGTTTCGGTAAAAGTGCACACACCAACGACTTTTTGTGCCGATTCTGATTTTTCAGCCGATTTTTTGCCGACAAAAAAATCCTGGTTTTCAGAGGCGTTTCCCTCTTGATTTTCAGCAGTTTCATATATCAGATTGCGCACTTGATCCTGCCAAATTGAGAGGTTTTTTGTGTTGTCGAGGATACTTCTCCACGTCCAAATGAATTTTTCGCGGTCACATTGAGCCCTCGGGCTCCACATTGCAGGTCCCTTTGAGCGATTCAGCATGCGGAACTGAATCGAGGCTCTGTCGGTGACGATTCCCATCTGTCCGCCCAGGGCATCAATCTCTCGTACTATTTGTCCCTTTGCAATTCCACCCACGGCAGGGTTGCACGACATCTGTGCAATCTTGTTCATGTCCATCGTGATGAGACAGGTCTTCGCTCCCAGGTTGGCTGCTGCTACCGCTGCTTCACATCCTGCGTGTCCTGCTCCGACCACTACAACATCATACGTAAATTCCATATGCTTTAGTATTTATTTCAGTCCTTCTAAATCTAAGTTGTATATTAAATCCACGATTTATATCGGCAGTATGTTGCCAGCATACTCAACTACAAAGTCCAACTCTCCTTGTTTTTTGCTGTTGAAATAGTATAGTGAATGTTGCTGTGCCTTTGCCGCAAAAATACAATATTTTATTTAAATACAAGTGCAAACACAAAATAAAATCCATTTTCCAACACAAATAACGAGGTTTTTTTACACTTTTCCAAAATCGACATTTTCCCAACATAAAATCAGGTCGTATGCAAACAAATTGCAAACCGTCTTGTTTGGTCGTTCAGGCGAAAAAGTCATACTTTTGTAAAGAGAATATATCAATGCTATGAAACAGATACTATCCTACATCCTCTTTTTTCTGTTGGTTTGTTCTTGCCAACATAGTTCATCAAATAAATATCATCTTGAAGGAGCCTGGACTCTGACTCACCTTAATTACCCCATAGGCGAAACGTATGACTTCCCCATAAACGGTATTACATATTTGCATATTTATGATGGTGACAGCATACTTTATGCTTGCAGGTTGCTCTATACCGCCTCAGGCATTATTGTTGCTTCAGGTAGTATTAGTCAGATTACCCTGTCGGAACTGGGCAATGGTAATATGATGTATATGGAGGATGACGAGCCCCGCCCGCTTGTTATTGTAAACGATTCTGTCATCACAACTCAAAAGAGTGGTGCCGTCTCTACCTGGAAGCGTGTTACGGATATGAGTGATGTAAAGATAGATGAGATTCGTGAGATCATACGTAATGATCGGAGTATAGATGCTAACGAGGAAGTACGACATTATGTCCTCTCTACTACCGAACGGAAACTCCTTTCTGCCAATCACCGTCTGATATATGCCCTTATAGCAGTATTCGTCTGCCTCTTGATTACAGCTCAGGTAGCTGTTGCAAAACATCAGAAGGTGCGTCGTGCCGACCGCCGCCTGCGTGAGATAGAAGAAGAGATAGCACTGCGGCCTCAACCTGTCCGCATGGCTCTGAAGGAAGTCGAACGTTCATTCTTCATGTCTGACTATTACCGTCAGTTGCAACGTGGCATTACTGAGGGTAAACGCCTGAAGGCTGAGGATTGGCAGGAAATGGAACGCCAGTTGGATGCTGTATATCCCAGTTTCACTAATCACTTGCTCAGCCTTTATTCTATGTCGGAACTGGAATTCCAGACCTCACTGCTGATTAAGTTGCGTGTATCGCCTTCTGACATTGCCAATGTGCTTGCACGTGACATAAGTACCATTAGCAGCACTCGCAGCCGACTTTATCAGAAAGTATTCCACAAAAAAGGCAGCAGTAAGCAGTGGGACGATTTCGTCCTTTCCATCGGCAGTTAGACATCGTTGCAAACAATTGCAAACTTTGCAGAGACTTTGCACTTTTGATTGCCAAGAATATGCAAACGGAAATCCTTGACATCATGCAAGAAAGATCTTTACCTTTGCAGCGTCAACCATTTTTATTAACCTTTAAAAACTTTTCTGCTTATGAAAACTATCGAGAAAAGAATGAGCATTTTGTTCGCTGCATTAATGCTCTGTACAGCAAACCTTCTTGCACAGAATGTAAAGATTGACGACAAAGAACTCCACGGTGTATGGATTATGGAGTCAATGCAGTATGATGGCGAGAAGAAAATCATGTGTGGCAAAGCTAATGGCTATACACAGTTTAAGTATTATGGTGCCGACGGAGAGTATGCCTGTGCACAGATATTGCGTTCTGCAAATGGTAAAATCACGGTTGCACCGCATGAGTATGGCACCTACACATTCAAGGACGGATGGTATTCTGAGATGGGACGCGAGAAAATCAAAGATGCCATTACTTGGATTGATAAGCGAACTACAAAAGGTCGCTGGAAGAATCGCAACGATGTATGGAAAAAGGTGGATATGCCTGAGAAAGCCAGGAAATATATCATTGCATGCTGTAAATCGCGCTATATGAGTGACGACGTTGCAAAACAGATTGAAGACATCATGTTCAAGTAAAGATTAGTTATATTTTTCGCGGATTGGGCAAGGGAAGCTGTGAAGTTTCTCTTGCTGATTTTTATTCGATTGTCATATTATAATATTTGTCCCTTCCATAGCCTTCTTAGGAAATCCTCTATGTTCCAAAACTCTACTCCATCCTGTTTTCTTGGTGCGTTTTCCATCGAAATAAGAAACAGCTCGGCTTCGAGCATTCTTTGTGTTGAGGCTTCGATAGCCTCACCCTGAACTGATAACTTTTCTTTGTTCATAGAAATTAAATTTTAGGTTAGTAATGAGTTTAACAAACCACGAAGTGTTTGTGTTGCGAATTATTTTCGCGTACAAAGATAATATAATTTGTGAGCGGTTTGCAAACAATGCAGAAGAAAAAGCACGCACAAAAGCACGGATGCGGAACTATTAATATTTCGCATATAAATTAACAGTTTTTTCCTCTATCTTATGTGACTTTTTTATCAGTTTTTAATGAGTGTGCAATATTTTTCTGAAGCAGCAAAATTAGGGCATTTTGCGCTTACGCACAGGAAAAAAAATTCTTGTGCGTACGAACAAGTTTTTCTTAGTTATGGAACAAATTTTCTCTAACTAAGAATTGCTTTTTCAGCAAAAGTGTGCAATTTTAAGTTATTAACAAAAGACCAGATTTAAGTGCTGTTTTGTTAATTTAAAGTTCTGAAACCAAAGTGAGGTTACAAGTGAGGTATAAGTGAGGTATCTTGAACATACCTCACTCGCTGAAACCCCGATGAACACTGGGATTGCTGCCAAGTAAGTGAGGTATCGGCAAAAAATGCAAACAGTCAACAAAAATCAGTTTTAAAGGTTAATCGAGTCAACTTTTTTTCAGGTAATGGAGAAAAACATGTTAAAACATATAAATAGAGAAAGAATAAAATTTGTTTTTTCAACTATAGCCCTTATATTTGTGGCGAATTTACGGAGAGATATTCCCGATTTTACTGAAAAATCAGGAATAGTATTCCGGATATTAATCAATGAAATATGATTGAAAGACTGTTGAAAGTAATTGATGCACAAGAAGAAAGCGTATTCTTGTTCGGTGCTCGTCAGACGGGAAAGACGACGCTGTTGCTGCATTTGTTCCCTAATAACAGGTTTTATGATTTGCTGGAAACTGATACCTACGAACGTTTGCGTCGTAATCCCTCTTTGCTTCGCCAGGAACTCGCGGACATGAAGGATGGGGATATTGTTATCATTGATGAAATACAACTTATCCCTGAATTGTTAAATGAGGTTCATTGGCTGATAACTCGACAGGGGATTCATTTTATACTAAGTGGATCCAGTGCTCGAAAAATGAAGCGGAAAGGGGTAAACACTTTAGGAGGGCGTGCTGTAAGGAACGTATTGTATCCTCTGGTGAGTTCAGAAATCGAAGACTTCGATGTTGTGCGAGCTGTTAATCGCGGACTACTGCCTACTCACTATATGGCCACCAGTGAACGCCAATTGCAGAAACGCATGCAAGCCTATGTCTCTGTCTATTTGAAAGAAGAAATCGCTGCCGAAGCACTGGTTCGTAAGTTGGCATCCTTCAGTCGATTCATGGAGGTGGCTGCCCTCACAGACGGTGAAATGGTAAATTACAATAATATTGCACAGGATTGTGGTATAGATGCAAAAACCGTCAAAGAATACTTTTCCATTTTAGAAGAAACGCTTATAGGTTATATGGTTCCGGCCTTTACAAAAAGTGTAAAGCGCCGCCTGAGTCAGTCGCCCAGGTTCTATTATTTTGATGTCTCGCTGCCCAACTATCTGCTACATCGTCATGAACTACAGCCTGGGAGCGACGATTTTGGTCATGCTTATGAACACCTTATGATACAGGAGATAATCGCTTATCTGGGATACAACGACTCTGAAGAGACTCTATCCTATTGGCACACTTATTCTGGTTACGAGGTGGATGCCGTCCTGGGGGATGCTAAAGTCGCAATAGAGTTCAAATCATGCAGAGAGGTACAGTCCAAACATTTGAAAGGACTGAAAGCCTTCCATGAGGAGCATCCAGATTCTCGCCTTATCATTGTATCGCTTGATGTCGTTCCCCGCCTGTTTAATGGCGTAGAAGTTTTACCTGCACAAGTATTCCTTCAGAAGCTGTGGGAAGGAAGTATCGTTTAAGTTCTTTCCGTTGTCAGACGTACAAAGTAGTATATAATCCACAACAAAAATCAGTATTAAGGGTAAGTCCGTCAATTTTTTTTAAGTTAAACAAAGGTTTAACCAAAGCTTAACAGGAGCTTAACCAAGACAAGCGTAAGGAAAGCGTAACCAAAGCGTAAGGAAAGCGGAAGAGGCTCCATGAACAAGAAACGATTTTTTTCAGGTCAAGATTTAGAGAAGATAGTGAGGTTACAAGTGAGGTATCTTTTCTATACCTCACTTGCTGAAACCCCGATGAACACTGGGATTGCTGCTAAGTAAGTGAGGTATCGGCAAAAAACATCATGAAGCAATTTCAATTCTCAAATAAAAATATCCTTCAAGATTTGAATTATTTTAGAATTTAGTTTGTATTTTTGCAGAGCTATGCAGAAGTGCATTAGCAAAACATATTGAAAAAGCGACACTAACGCTTTGTTTTTGGTGACTTGAACTACCACAATCAAATTCCAATCAAAAACAATCGCAGAGTGACGCTCACGGATGTATATACATAGATGCATCCAAGGTGTGCTGAGGGCTTCTTATGCCCTCATGCGCACTGTTGGGAGTATCCTATATATACGAATGTGGGTATCGAAACTGCTTGTTCTATTGGAATAGCTGTGGTAGGCTAAAGTCACGGAACAGGCAGAAGTAGATACCCCGCTTTTTTATTATAACCTTAATTCTTATTTCTGACAGTTGGGTATCGGTCAGGTTTTTGTGTTCTGCTGACTGATGCCTCGTAATGCAGTAGACATATTGGAGAATGACTTTGCCCCGGAAGTGATGGAGCAGCTTCTTCGTGACCATACAACCCGGAAGAATATCTTTTGGGCTACAAACGATTATGAATCAATGGGTGAGGGCTATGGGTATAATGATGAAATTATGCCTGAACGTATCACAGGAACCTTCGGTAAAGTCGTGAAACCTCGTGTGCTGAAATCGAAGGAACAACAAGCAGACCGTTCTAAAGGAATGGCAGAGGTGTTTACTCCTTCGTGGATTTGTAATGCCCAGAACAATCTTGTCGATGAAGCATGGTTTGGTAGAAAGGATGTATTCAATGTTGAAGTTCCAGAGCGTAAAACTTGGGAAACACAGACAGAGAAGATAGAGTTTCCTGCTGGTAAGACTTGGAAAGATTATGTACGGGCTACACGAATGGAAATAACCTGTGGTGAAGCACCATACTTGGTCAGTCGGTATGATACTACTACAGGCGAGATTATTCCTCTTCAGTATCGTATAGGACTGCTTGACAGAAAACTTCGCATTGTAAGCGAAAATACAGAAACAAGCGGCGAGTGGCTTGACTGGGCACAGATTGCATATAAAAATACCTATGGCTTTGAGTGGCAGGGCGATTCTCTGCTCCTTGCCCGTGAAGCACTTCTTCTCACCTTTATTGAAAACTACAAAGCAAAATTCGGCAAACGACCTATAGAAAAATCTGTCAAGTATATCGCCTACATAGTCAGCTGGAATCTTTGGCAGATGGATGGCTTGAGGGGAGTGGTGCCAAATAGTTGTCGCGATGGAGTGATAGAAAAGGAAATGTCGCTCTTTGGTGAACGCGATAAACTGATTCGCTGTCCAGGTTGCAAGCAGGAAAACATACAACTGCATAATGGCACTTACTGCCTGATTCGCGACTGGGCAAATGATAAGAAAATCCGATATGTTGACCTTTTAAGATAAATACTATGACAAACAATAGTAGCTATAATCCTGATGTACTAAACTGCATAGCAAACCTAAGCAATGACGAGGTTTTTACTCCTCCCGAATTGGCAAACAAGATGCTTGATTTGTTGCCACAGGAGTTGTTCAGAAGTTCTAAGACTACTTTCCTCGACCCTTTTACAAAGAGTGGAGTCTTTCTTAGGGAGATAGTTAAGCGCCTTGACAGAGGACTTGCAGATGAAATACCCGACCGGCAAAAGCGTATTGATCACATTCTGCACAATCAGGTATTTGGTATAGCCTGCACAGAATTGACTTCGTTGTTAGCTCGTCGTTCAGTTTATTGCAGCAAGACTGCCAATGGAAAATATAGCATCTCAAAGTTTGAAACACAAGAGGGAAACATCCTCTACAAGAATATCAAGCACACTTGGGTAAATGGCAAATGCAAATATTGTGGTGCCAGCCAGAGTGTATATGACAGAGGCTCAGAGGCGGAGCAATACGCCTATATGTTTATCCATGCAGACAATCCAAAACAATTCTTTAAGAATATGAAATTCGATGTAATAATAGGAAATCCGCCATATCAACTTGATACAGGAGGAGCAGGTAGACAAGCAAAACCACTATATGACCTATTTGTTTGTCAAGTAATGAAATTGAATCCGCTTTACTTTTCAGTGATTATTCCATCGCGTTGGTTTTCAGGAGGAATGAAACAGCTTGAGGACTTTAGAGATAAAATGATGAACGACAAGCACATTCGTGTGCTTGTGGATTTCGTTAATGCAAAAGAATGTTTTCCTCAGAACAGTATTAGTGGTGGCGTATGTTATTTCTTATGGGATAAAGAACATGAAGGAGATTGTAATTTTACTAATATCAAAGGAGGTGTCTTAAATAATCTAGATCGTCCTCTAAATGAATTTCCTGTTCTTGTCAGATATAATAATGCAGTCAGCATACTGCATAAATCAAGAGTTTTCGAAGAGCCAGATTTAGCACAAATAGTATCTCCTTTATGTCCTTATGGCCTTCCAACTGATTATAGAGGAAAAGAACGTCCATTTGAGGAATCATTAAAGCTTTATTCTAGTGATGGTGCTTCTTATATAAGTCGCGACGAAGTTACAAAAGGACATGATAGTATAGATGCATACAAAATTATTATAGGCAAAGTTAGTGCTGAACATGCAGGTGAACCAGGTAAAGATGGAATGTATCGAGTATTGACGGCTTCAACTCGTGTAATAGAGCCAAAAGAAATATGCACACATTCATACTTTATTATAGGCAATTATGAACATAGGGAACAAGCTGACAACCTACTTAGTTACCTATATACAAAATTTGTTCGATTTCTTCTTTTAGTTACTTTAAGTTCTATTAATCTGTCTAAGTCTGTATTTTGGGTTGTCCCTCTCCAAGATTTCTCTCACCCTTGGACAGACGAGATGCTATATAAGAAGTACGGCTTAACTGACGAGGAGATAGCATTTATAGAATCGATGATAAGACCAATGGAATAATGGTAAGATAATAAAAGACAATATAATAAAAGGCGCTCTTTGACAAGTTTTTTAAGTTTTTATTTGGAAGTTTAGAATACACCTTGTACATTTGCATCGAGAAAAACGAAGTAATATGATTAAGGTGTACGAAACAAAAGAAGAAAAGAAGGCTGCTTTTAAGCGTGCTGTGAATCTCCGCAAGGTATGGGAGGATCTTACTTCTGGTAGAATGTCGTTTGATGAATTCAAGCGACAAGGGTACAACACTGTCAATATTACAAAATAATGGAATTGACATTCTCTCTCTCGGAACTGAATAAAAAATCACCATACATACTGGAATCTTCCGGTATGTATTCTTTTTTTTGAAGATTTCCAGGATAAACTTAGATAACTTATCTAAGCGCCATAACAGATAAGAAATAAAGTTATGGCAACACAAGATTTACTCCGAAACAGGGTTGAAGAGACACCAACTATATATGCTTATAGCTTGCCTGATGTTCCTAAATATAAGGGACTGTTGAAAGTGGGCTATACCTCACGGCCTGGTACTATCCGAATCGAGGAACAGGGACATGAACTATATCTTGAGAAAAATATAGTCTTGAAACGAAGCTCCATGCGCTCAGATGGCACATTCTTTATGGATAAGGGGTTGGGTGGAGTACACTACTATTTGAGAAAAGCAAGATTCGCAAACCCCTTTGGCGAATGGTTCCGCTGTGAGGTGAAAGATGTGGAAAAGGCTATTCGTGCTGCTATGGAGAGACGTGACAGCATGACGGAACGCATCTATGATTTCCCCATGCGACCAGAACAGGAACGGGCAGTAAAGAAGACCGCAAGCTATTTCTTGGCATTTAAGAAAGATCCTGACAACAGAGGACTGACACCTCACTTCCTTTGGAATGCAAAGATGCGTTTCGGCAAGACCTTTACCACATACCAACTGGCATTGAAGATGGGATGGACAAAGGTGCTGGTGCTCACATTCAAACCTGCCGTAAAGACTGCTTGGGAAGAAGACCTCATAACACATAAAGACTTTGAAGGATGGCAGTTCTGTCAGAAACAGGATGACAGAGAGTTTAACTATGTCAATGAAAGGAAACCTTTCGTCTGCTTCGCTTCTTTCCAAGACGTATTGGGCAGAAATGCTATGGGAGGCATAAAGGCTACCAACGAATGGATACAGACGATAGACTGGGATTGCATAGTGCTCGATGAATATCACTATGGTGCATGGGGCAAGAACGCAAAGAACTTCTATGACAAGAAAGACCCAGCCCTGCAACGTGCTACTGAGGCAGGAGAGATTATTACGGAGGATGCTGACTCATCAGGCGAGATAGAGGCACGAGAGATATATGACGAGGAATTGATGCCTCTGAGAACTGGTGCATATCTGTATCTTTCAGGTACACCATTCAGAGCTATATCGACAGGAGAGTTTATAGAGGAACAGATATTCAACTGGACGTATTCTGACGAACAGGCAGCCAAAGAAGAATGGAAGGGGGACGACAATCCTTATGCTCAACTGCCCAAAATGGTGATGCTGACCTATCAGATGCCTGAGAGCATAAGCGAGATAGCATCACAAGGAGAGTTTGACGAATTCGACCTTAATGAATTCTTCCGTGCAGAAAGCCTCACCCCCAGCCCCTCTCCTAATGGCGAGGGGAGCGAAGCATCTTTTATTCATGAGGAATATGTGCAGAAATGGCTGGACTTGATTCGAGGTACATATACTGACAATATTATAACAGAACTGAAGCAAGGCAAAGAGAAACCGCCAATGCCTTTCTCTGACAGCCGTTTGCTGAGTTACTTACAACACACCTATTGGTTTCTGCCAAGTGTGGCAGCATGCAAGGCTATGGCAGCATTGCTGAGGAAGAGGGCTAACAGATTCTTTGATGACTATGAGGTAATAGTAGCAGCAGGAAATGAGGCTGGTATGGGCGCAAAAGCAGTAACCCCAGTTTATAATGCTATGGATGATCCTCAGCAATCAAAGACGATAACTCTGTCGTGCGGAAAACTATCTACAGGTGTTACAGTAAAGCCTTGGACTGGCATCATGATGCTGAGGAATACTACATCCCCAGAAACATATTTCCAAGCAGCTTTCCGAGTGCAGTCTCCTTGGACAACAAAAGATGCGGAAGGCAAGGAGGTAATACTGAAGCCTCTCTGCTATGTATTTGACTTTGCTCCAAACCGGGCTTTGCGTCAGGTGGAGGAATACAGTTGTCAGCTGAATGTTGAGGTAAGTAATCCGGAAAAGAAGGTGGAGCAGTTTATCAAGTTCCTGCCAATTCTGGCTTATGACGGTTCTTCGATGAAAGAGATTGATGCAGCCGGAGTGCTTGATATGGCGATGAGTGGCACAACAGCGACTTTGCTTGCACGCAGGTGGGAAAGTGCCGTATTGGTAAACGTGGATAATGCTACTCTGCAGCGTTTGCTGAACAATCCGGAGGCAATGAAAGCGCTGATGAACATTGAGGGTTTCCGTAGCTTGAATTCTGACATTGAAACTATCATTAATAAGTCGGAACATGTAAAGCAGACAAAGAAGACGAAAGACCCAAGCCAGATGACTCCAAAGGAAAAGAAAGAACTGACGGAGGAGGAAAAAGAGTATAAGAGCAAACGCAGGGAGATTCAGGAAAAACTCATAAAGTTTGCCACACGAATACCTGTGTTCATGTACCTTACTGATTACAGAGAATATTGCTTGAAAGATGTCATAATGCAGTTGGAGCCGGAACTGTTCCGCAAGGTAACCGGCTTGACTCTTCAAGATTTCAGTCTGCTGGTAAGTCTGGGCGTATTCAATAGCGACTTGATGAACGATGCTGTGTATAAGTTCAAGAGATACGAGGATTCTTCTCTTGAATATACAGGCATCAATACTCATACCAATACTGTTATCGGTGGTTGGGATACTGTTATGGAGAAAACTACTATTGAGGACAAAGATATAGAGGAAGAGACTATTGAGGAAGCGGTAGAAACAGAAGATGTAGTTCCAGAGGAAGAAGAAATGCCTGAAACTCCTTGGGAGAATCTGGAGGTAGGGGACAAGGTTGTTCATAAGAGCTTTGGAACAGGTAGAGTGGTTTCTCTCGACAGTAAATTCCTCATTGTGAAATTTGTGGATAGAGAATCAAAATTCCTTTTCCCAAGTGTCTTCGAAAAAGGCTATCTCTGCAGAATGTAATACAAGAGGATTTTACTGCTGAGTCGGAAAAAAATCAATTTATTTGGCATTTCATTCAGTTTGCACTGCCTTTGTCGGATATTCCTTTAAGACATAAGTAAATGCAACGATCAGATTGTGAGATAATGGCTCCTGTGGGGTCGAGGGAAAGTCTTGCTGCAGCTATTAAGGCTGAAGCAAACTCTGTTTATTTTGGTATCGGCAAAAAAACATCATCTTTTTTGCAGAGGTTTATAAAAAGTTTAGTACTTTTGCACCGGAAAGTTAGAAAAAATGTAATTTTTATACACAAAATCGAACTTTGTAGTGTAATATGAGGATAGAAAGAGATATTATCAACAAGTTTAAGGCATGGAAAGACACTCCTGACAGAAAGCCCATATTGCTTCGCGGTGCACGTCAGATTGGTAAAACATGGGCAATGGAAACATTCGGTAAAGAGTGTTTCAAATATTGTGTTAAATTTGACTTTGACCATCAGCCAGAACTGAAATCTGTATTTCAGCAGACAAAAGATCCGCAGAGACTTATCAAGGAACTGATGCTTTATTGCGACCAACCAATTGTAGCTGGCGAGACGTTGATAATCTTTGATGAGATACAGGAGTGTGAGGAAGCACTTAACAGCTTAAAATACTTCTGTGAAGAGGCTCCTCAGTACCATGTTATTGCTGCTGGTTCATTATTGGGTGTTGCTGTCAAAAAACGCAGAATGGCGGTACCTGTGGGAAAGGTGAAAATAATTAATATGTATCCTATTACATTTAAGGAGTTCTTACAAGCCAGCGATATCCGAACATACGAATATATTGATTCGCTTGAGGAAATTCACCATCTACCTGAAATCATCATGAACAAATTGCGTACAGAGTACAGACGTTATCAGGTTTCAGGTGGTATGCCAGAGGCTGTTGTTGCCTTACTTCAAAACAAAGGTATTGGCGAAGTTGAGTCAGTTCTTCAAGCCATTCTTGACCTTTATGAGTTGGATTTCGCAAAATATGCCGAGCCACGTGAAATACCACGTATTCATGCTGTGTGGCATTCGTTGCCAGCCCAGCTGTCAAAAGAAAATCGGAAATTTGTGTGGAAGGTAATCAAAACTGGTGCCCGCTCAAAAGACTATGAAGATGCCTTGATGTGGTTGGAGGATGCAGGGATGATATACCGCATTTTCAATATCAGTAAGCCTGGTATGCCAATTTCTGCATATGAAGAGACGGATGCATTCAAGGTCTATGCTTGCGATTGTGGATTGCTTCGCCGTTTGGCTCATTTGCCAGCATCTGTTGTAACAGATCCTATAGCTAATTATACAGAGTTTAAAGGGGCTATGGCCGAGAATGCTGTATTACAGTCAATTATGTCGCTTTCTGATAATCAAAAGCCATATTATTGGACGTCGTCTGCAACTGCTGAAGTAGAGTTTGTTATCCAGTGGAATGCTGAAATTATACCTATTGAGGTGAAAGCAGAAGATAATATCAGTGGCAGTAGTCTTTCTGTTTATACTAAAAAGTATGAGCCGCACTACCGTATTCGTTTTTCTATGCTGAATCTCCAATTCAATGCAGGACTATTAAGTAGTCCCGCCCCTCTTGCTGGATGGCTCAACAAACTTCTTTCACTCTTATTTACTAATCCCTGACCCTTCCCCTTTAATTAAAAAATCAATTTATTTGGCATTTCATTCAGTTTGCACTACCTTTGTGGGATATTCCTTTAAGACATAAGTAAATGCAAAGATCGGATTGTGAGATAATGGCTCCTGTGGGGTCGAGAGAAAGTCTTGCAGCAGCAATAAAGGCTGGGGCAAACTCTGTTTATTTTGGTATTGGCAAGCTCAATATGCGAGCTCATAGTGCCAATGCATTTACCATCGACGACCTTCGTGAGATAGCTGCCGTCTGTCATGAGGCGGGGGTGAAGTCATACCTTACCGTAAACACCATAATATACTCTGACGACATAGACACGATGCACGAGATAGTCGATGCTGCCCGTGATGCGCGTATCAGTGCCATCATCGCCAGCGATGTGGCAGTGATGACCTACTGCCGTCAGCAGGGAGTGGAGGTACACCTGAGTACACAGTTGAACATTAGCAATGTCGAGGCACTGAAGTTTTATGCTCAGTTTGCCGATGTAGTTGTGCTTGCCCGCGAACTGAATATGTGGCAGGTAAAGGAGATATACGAGCAGATAGAGGCTCAGCACATCTGCGGACCGAGTGGCAGACCAGTGCGTATCGAGATGTTCTGCCACGGTGCCCTCTGCATGGCTATCAGCGGCAAGTGCTACCTGAGTCTTCACAATGCAGGTCGTTCTGCCAATCGCGGAGAGTGTGTTCAGATATGCCGTCGTGCCTATGATGTGCGCGATGCTGAAAGCGGTACGGAGTTGACAGTGGAGAACAAATATATCATGTCGCCCAAGGACCTTAAAACCATCCGATTCATGGATATTATGATGAATGCCGGAGTGCGCGTGTTCAAGATAGAGGGTAGGGCACGCGGCCCTGAGTATGTATATACCGTGGTTCGTGCCTACGATGAGGCTATCAATGCAGTCATCAACGGCACGTTCGCCTCTGCCGACAAGGATGAGTGGGACCGCCAGCTCAGCACAGTCTTCAATCGTGGATTCTGGGACGGTTACTATCAGGGGCAGCGCCTTGGTGAATGGTGCGATGTGTATGGCTCGAAGGCAACGGAGAAAAAGGTTTATTGTGGTAAGTGTACCAAGTTCTTCGCTAAGATTGGTGTTGCGGAATTCTTAGTGGAAAACAGTTCTATCAGCAATACGGATAAGATACTCGTCACGGGACCCACCACGGGTGCCCTGATTCAGCCCGTAGGCGAACTGCGAGTCGATGATCCGAACGACAACAGCAAGAGTTATCCTGTAGAGTCAGCTCATAAAGGCGATGTCATCAGTATAAAGGTGAATGACAGAGTACGTCTTAACGACCGTATGTATGTGCTTGTGAACGACGAAAGTCAGATGCTCACTCAAAAATAAGCCCCGATTATGAAGAAGATATTCCTGTTCTACATATTAATGTTGAATACACTGCTTGTATGTGCCCAGCAACCCTCTGAGCTGCAGCAGCTGATGTCATATATGAGGCATGCCATGAATTTCAATAAAGCCATGCCGCAGGAGAAGGTGTATCTGCATATCGACAATACGGGCTATTTCATGGGTGAAACCATTTGGTTCAAGGCATACGTAGTCCGTGCCGACTATACCATTCCTACGAACTTGAGTAAGGTGGTATATGTAGAACTGGTAAACCCGTCGGGCGATGTCGTGGAAACACGAAAACTGAAAGTTACGAACGGCTGTGCCTATGGCGATATAAAAGTGGATAGTATCTTCGGTGCAGGATTCTATGAGATACGTGCCTACACGCGTTATATGACTAATTGGGGAAACGGAGGTATCTTCTCACGCGTGGTGCCCATCTTCAAGCGTCCTAAGACCCCTGGCGACTATTCACAGATGGTCATGGATGAATACAGTCACAAGAGACGTCTGCCTAACCTGCGCGATACCTCTGACGATACCTCCGATGCCGATGGGCGTCTGAGGGTTCGTTTCTATCCCGAAGGCGGTCATCTCATAAAGGGGGTTCCCTGCCGTGTGGCATTCTATGCTACCGACCGGACCGGTAATGTCGTTGAGGCTGGCGGTGCACTCCTGAATGACAGGAAAGAGGTATTGGATGCTGTTACCACGCAACGTGAAGGCCGTGGTCTGTTCCGTTATATACCCGATGAAACTGCCCATTATCTGCGCTTGGCAGACAACAAGGGCAGACAGCACGACTTCCGACTGCCAGACCCCGAGGACGAAGGTCTGTCGCTCGACTTGAACACTCTGGAAGATAACGAGATACATGCTACGCTCTATTGCAGTAAGTCACTGCACGGAAAACTGCTTGGCTATACCATCATGCACAATGGAGTAACCTTGCGTGCTGATACTGTTGTAGCTGAATACATTGTCATGATGACTTTCGACCGTGCCAAGATGCGTCCGGGAGTCAATCAGATTACGTTCTTCACCAGCGACGGACAGATCCTTGCCGAAAGGTTGTTCTTTATCCGTCCCGAATCGCGGGAATCCGACTCCATTCGTATCACAACCCCCGTTGCCTTTCCAAAACCCTGCGGCAAGATAACGCTCAATATACAGGCTCCGTCTCAGGCGGTTCTCTCTTTGTCGGCTATCGACGCAGCAACGATGGTCAATGGAGCTGAAGGAAATGCACAGACCTATCTCCTGCTCTCAAGTGAATTGAAAGGCTATATCTCCGACCCCGGTTATTACTTTGAGGCAGACGATAAGAAACATCGTGCCGATGCCGACCTGCTTATGATGGTACAGGGTTGGCGACGCTACGACTGGGCATTCATGGCGGGACTGAAGGCTCCCGAAAAAATAGCCAATAAGACTTCTTTCCTGCCTCCGAATCCAGTTGGATTCACTCAGCCTATCGAAGACCAGTTGTACATATACGGACAACTGCGTCAGAAGAAAAAGAAGTATTCAGTCGATAACGTCTGGCTCGACGTGAACCTCTTCAATCGTAGCGGATTCCATTTAAAGGGTGAGGCAAAGACCGATTCCAATGGCTTCTATGCCTTTAAGATGCCCGATGTAGAGGGCGAATACACACTTCTCATCAACACAGGAAAAGCAGATAAGAAGGGGTACTGGGAAGATGCCAACTTCTACGTGGGAATCGATCGTCACTTCTCGCCTGCCCGGCGTTTGCTCACTGCACAGGAGACGAGTCCGCTTCCTCTGCTTAAACCCAACCTTTTCAACGATCCGGCTACCCGCAAGGCTGCCGCTGAGAGCAAGGAATACATCCCGATCAATAAGAAAGAACACGTGCTACCCACCGTCGTAGTGAAGGCAAAGCGAAAGAGCCTATTTGAGAATGCCCGTGCAGCCTGGGCATCTGAGAAAGAGGGACAGCACTATGCTTCTATCTACTATAATGCTGATCTGGATGCCGATATCTATGCCGACAGGGGCGAGGAACTGCCCACCGTCTATGAATGGCTTGCCAAGCGAAACCCTTTCTTCGGAGGAACCAATATGTTGGGTTCGCTTGAAGCGATGGAGGCACCTGTCAACGAGACTCTGTTTGAGGATGCCGGCAACAATGCAGATACCGGATTCTCTGAAGATGCAGGAGATGCAGCAACTTCCGGGGACTCCGGAAATCTGCAATCCGACGAGATGGATAAAAATGCACAGGAAAGCAATGAACAGTTCCAGACTACAGCCAAGCAGCCGCGTATATTCCGCGACGGCTTAGGATATAAGAATCGCCCTATCGTATGGCTTCTTGACAATGACTATGCCGCCATCTCGTATATGTCACGGAAGATAGACACGGGCAATCCAACACAGTGGATGGTTCACCGGCCTACAAACCAGGACCTTCCTATTTTCCTCGATGAAATCAAGGGAGTGTATATAAGTGAACAGCCTGAGGCATATCGAGGAGCCCTCTTCTGTCCGGACCTGAATGGTGTCAGTCCAGTGACGGTATTCCTCTATTCCCACTTCCGTTTCAACGTGGCTTCGAAGGGTGTGCGCTCAACCCATTTCCAAGGGTATAACGTGCCTTCCACATTCGAAATGGAAGACTATAGCGTGATTCCGCCGGTCGAGGACTTCCGCCGTACTATCTTTTGGGCTCCGAATATCGTAACCGACAAGGAAGGAAAGGCAAAGGTGGAGTTCTGGAACAATTCCTCATGCAAAGAAATGCATATCTCGTGCGAGGGACTCTCCACAAAAGGACAAATACTTGTAAACGAATAACAAACAATATATGGAAGATTTCGACATACGCGAACAGCGCACCAATGCAGACAAGGACTATGAACAGGCCTTGCGCCCGTTGCGCTTCGATGACTTCGCAGGTCAACAGAAAGTAGTTGAAAACCTGAAGATATTCGTCGAGGCTGCACGTTACCGTGGTGAACCGCTCGACCACACCCTTCTGCATGGTCCTCCGGGACTCGGAAAGACAACCCTGAGTCAGATTATTGCAAACGAATTGGGTGTTGGCTTTAAGACAACCAGTGGACCAGTACTTGACAAACCGGGTGATCTCGCAGGCATTCTTACTTCGCTTGAGGAGAATGATGTACTTTTCATCGATGAAATCCATCGTCTCTCTCCTGTTGTAGAGGAATATCTCTATAGTGCGATGGAGGACTATCGCATCGACATCATGATTGACAAGGGTCCTTCGGCCCGCAGTATTCAGATAGACCTGAGTCCCTTCACACTTGTAGGTGCCACGACCCGAAGCGGTCTCCTCACAGCTCCTTTGCGTGCCCGTTTCGGAATCAATATGCACTTGGAGTACTATGATGCCAAGACTTTGCGTGGAATCATTCTGCGTTCTGCCAATCTGCTTGGTGTGCCGTGTGAGTTCGATGCAGCCGGAGAGATAGCCTCCCGTTCGCGTGGCACCCCTCGTATTGCCAATGCCCTCTTGCGCCGTGTACGCGACTTCGCTCAGGTGCGCGGTGATGGTACTATCAACCTTGACATAGCACGCTTTGCTCTCGAAGCACTCAATATCGATAAGTTCGGACTTGACGAGATAGACAATAAACTTCTGCTTACTATCATTGATAAGTTCAAAGGCGGTCCGGTCGGAATAGGTACCATAGCCACAGCTATCGGAGAAGATGCAGGTACGGTGGAAGAAGTATATGAGCCATTCCTCATCAAGGAAGGATTTATAAAACGTACTCCCCGCGGGCGCGAGGTCACAGAACTCGCTTATCGTCATCTGGGACGTACTCCGTATGCCTCAAAAAAAGATGGCATGCCTTCGCTGTTTGATTAAAACCCCCGTCTGCACTGCCTTTCGCTTCACTATGCTCGTGCAAGGTACTCCCGCTCAAAAATGTAAATAAAAAAGCCTGGAAACATTTTTTTCATCTTTTTTATTTGCATTTTGCTCACTTACTCGTACCTTTGCCCCCCGATTTTAAAAATTCTATAAATAATGTATATAGACAAGCAGTTTGTACCGTTTGTCTGGATAAGAAGGTATGCAAAAGAATTTAGTTATTGTCGAGTCACCGGCAAAGGCAAAGACGCTGGAGAAGTTCCTTGGGAAAGACTATAAGGTGATGTCGAGCTACGGACATATCCGTGACTTGAAGTCGAAGGAGATGAGTGTTGATTTGTCTGATTTCTCTCCAGTATATGAGATTCCAAGTGATAAGATTCGTCTTGTAAGCGAACTGAAGAAAAATGCGAAGGAGGCAGAGACTGTCTGGCTTGCATCCGATGAGGACCGCGAAGGAGAAGCAATATCATGGCATCTGAGTCAGGTACTCGGCCTTGACCCTAAAGTTGCAAAACGAATAGTATTCCACGAAATTACGAAGACAGCAATCTTGGAGGCTATCAAGCATCCGAGAACTATCGATATGGGACTTGTCAACGCGCAGCAGGCACGTCGTGTGCTCGACCGTGTGGTTGGTTTTAAACTCTCTCCAGTGCTGTGGCGTAAGCTGAAGCCAAGTCTGTCGGCTGGTCGTGTGCAGTCGGTTGCTGTTCGTCTTATCGTAGAGCGTGAGCGCGAGATAGAGAACTTCAAGAGCGAGAGCAGTTATCGTGTGCATGCAGTCTTTACAGTTGACGGTCAGCAGTTGAAGGCATCTCTGAATCACTCGTTCAAGACTGAGGCTGAGGCTCGTGCATTCTTGGAGACATGTAAAGACTGTTCATTCCAGGTTACTGACATAGAGAAGAAGCCTATAAAGAAATTCCCGGCTCCTCCATTCACTACATCAACCCTGCAGCAGGAAGCAGCACGTAAGTTGGGCTTCACCGTTTCGCAGACAATGATTGTGGCGCAGAGACTATACGAAAGCGGATTTATCACGTATATGCGTACCGACTCTGTTAACCTCTCGTCTCTCTGTATTAATACTGCAAAGGACGAAATCATACAGTTGCACGGAGAGAAATACAGTCATCCGCGAAACTTCCACACAAGCAGTAAGGGCGCACAGGAGGCTCACGAAGCTATCCGTCCCACATATATCTCTCAGCATGAGATACCAGGTACGGCTCAGGAACGCCGTCTGTACGACCTCATTTGGAAACGTACCGTAGCATGTCAGATGGCTGAGGCTGAGGCTGAGAAGACTACTATCACCATCACTCCGTCAAAAGCAGCCGATGGAATGGTGTTTACCGCTTCGGGCGAAGTAATCACCTTCGACGGTTTCCTGCGTGTATATCGCGAAAGCTACGACGATGACAGCAACGTACAGGATGATGACTCCGGCGTAATTCTTCCCGCAGTGAAGAAAGGTACAGTAATGGGTGTTGAGGAGATTACTGCTACAGAACGATTCAGCCAGCATCCTCTGCGCTACACAGAAGCAAGTCTGGTAAAGAAAATGGAAGAACTCGGAATCGGTCGCCCATCTACCTATGCACCTACCATCTCCACCATACAGCAGCGCGACTATGTAGAGAAGGGTGACAAGAAAGGCGAGAAACGTAAATACACCATACTTACACTTGCTCCGGATAAGAAAAAATCAGGCGAATCTGTTATAAAGACAACTCAGAAGTCTGAAGTGTTCGGTAACGAGAAGGGTAAACTCCTGCCAACAGATATAGGTGTTATCGTGAATGACTTCCTTACAGAACACTTCCCTTCAATCGTCGATTATAACTTCACTGCACGTGTGGAGAAGGACTTCGATGAAATCGCAGACGGACGCGAGGATTGGAAGACGGTTATGGTGGATTTCTACAAGGACTTCGAACCGACCATCGAAAAAGCCATGCAGGAGCGTTCTGAGTTCAAGGTCGGTGAACGGGTACTTGGTACAGACCCCAAGTCAGGTCACACCGTAACCGTTAAGATTGGCCGTTACGGACCGATGGTTCAGATTGGTACTGCCAATGAGACTGAACACCCGCGATTTGCACAGCTCAAGACTGATCAGTCGGTTCAGACAATCACCCTTGAGGAAGCACTCGAACTCTTTAAACTGCCACGTAACCTCGGTGAATTTGAAGACTCAGAAGTCACTATCGGTGCCGGCCGCTATGGAGCATACGTATATCACGCAAAGAAATACGTATCGATTCCTAAAGATGTGAATCCTCTGGAAATCACCCTTGACGAGGCTGTTGCACTCATCAAACAGCAGCGTGAGACAGAGAAGTCGAACCACCTGAAGTCGTTCGCAGAGGATGAGAATATGGAGGTGATGAACGGCAGATTCGGTCCTTACATCAAGTATAATGGTGCCAACTATAAGATTCCCCGTACAGTGAAAGATCCGCTGACTCTGACATACGAACAGTGCAAGGAAATCGTTTCTGCACAGGGCGAGGCACCTGCAAAGCATACCACACGTCGTACTCGTAAGTAAAACAGGGAACCGATGAAACGAATCATCCTCATAGGATATATGGGTGCGGGCAAGACTACGCTCGGAAAAGAACTTGCCAGAGTGACCGGACGCCCGTTCTACGACCTGGATCAATACATAGAGAGTCGTACTCACATGACCATTCCTCAGATATTTGCCGAAAGGGGCGAGGCTGGTTTTCGTGAGATAGAGAAGAATATGCTCCATGAGGTAGCGGAATTTGAGGATGTCATCCTCAGTTGCGGCGGCGGCACTCCTTGTTTCTCTGACAATATGGATTACCTGAACAGGCAGGGAGAAACGGTGTTCCTGCGAGCTATGCCACATGTGCTGAAGGAACACCTGCTGATGGGTGGGAGCCGACGCCCGCTCATACAGGGTAAGTCACCTGATGAACTGATCGGTTTCATCGAGGAGAACCTGCAGAAGCGCCTGCCTTTCTATTCGAAGGCAAAGCATATCATAGACATAGATGTAATACACACTCAAGAACAAATTAATAATTACGCAAATCTGATAAATGAGAAAGTGGCGAATTGAAGACTCCAACGAACTGTACGGCATAAACGGCTGGGGAGTCAACTATTTTCACATTAACGAGAAAGGTAATGTTGCTGTAACTCCGAAGAAAGATGGTGTGGAGGTTGATCTGAGGGAAGTTATGGACGAGTTGTCACTGCGCGATGTGTCAGCGCCTGTACTTGTGCGCTTTCCTGACATCATCGACAACCGCATAGAGAAGACTTCAACGTGTTTTGCCAAGGCTGCAAAAGAATATTCCTACCAGGGCGAGAGCTTTGTCATCTATCCTATCAAGGTTAATCAGATTTCGCCCGTTGTTGAGGAGGTAATCAAACATGGCAAGAAGTTCAACCTTGGCCTTGAGGCAGGTTCCAAGCCTGAACTCCATGCTGTGCTGGCTGTCAATATGGACAGCGACAGCATCATCGTCTGCAACGGCTATAAAGACCAGGACTATATAGAACTGGCACTTCTTGCCCATAAGATGGGTAAGCGCATCTTCATCGTCGTTGAGAAATTCAACGAACTGGAAATCATCACACGTGTAGCCAAGAAACTGGGAGTGCGTCCCAATATCGGTATCCGTATTAAGTTGGCTGCCTCCGGTTCCGGCAAGTGGGAAGAGAGTGGGGGTGATGCCAGCAAATTCGGACTTACTTCCGGCGAACTGCTTACAGCACTCAAGTATATCGAAGAGAACGATATGAAAGACTGCCTGAAGCTTATCCACTTCCATATAGGCAGTCAGATTACGAAGATTCGCCGTATTCAGAATGCCCTGCGCGAAGCCAGCATGTTCTACGTACAGCTGCGCAAACTCGGATTCTCCGTCGAATTCATTGACTGCGGCGGAGGACTCGGCGTGGATTACGACGGTTCCCGTTCGTCTAATTCAGAGTCTTCGGTCAACTACTCTATACAGGAGTATGTGAACAACTGCGTATATACATTCGTAGAGGCAAGCAATAGCAATGATATTCCTCATCCTAACATCATCACCGAAGGCGGACGTTCGTTGGCTGCCCATCACTCCGTACTTGTCATGGAGGTGCTGGAGACCACCGAGGTGCCTGCAATGCCCGATGAATTCGTGGTAGGCGATGATGATCATGAATTGGCAAAAGACCTCTACGACATCTGGTGCAATCTGAATCAGCGGAATATGCTTGAGAACTGGCACGACGCACAGCAGATTCGCGAAGAGGCACTCGACCTGTTCGCCCACGGAATGCTCGACCTCCGTACTCGTGCCGAGATAGAACGTATGTATTGGGCAGTGGCTCGCGAGGTAAACATCCTTGGTCATTCGATGAAACACATGCCTGAGGAACTGCGTTCGCTTGAGAAGAACCTCGCTGACAAATACTTCTGCAACTTCTCCCTGTTCCATTCCCTGCCCGACAGTTGGGCTATTGACCAGATATTCCCAATCATGCCAATCCAGAGACTTACGGAACGTCCTGACCGTAATGCCACACTCCAGGATATCACCTGCGACTCTGACGGTAAAATCGCCAATTTCTCCACAGAAAGCGGTGTGAACCACTTCATTCCCGTACATTCCCTCGACAAGAAGAAAGGGGCATACTACATAGGAGTTTTCCTTGTCGGAGCCTATCAGGAGATTCTTGGCGATATGCACAATCTGTTTGGCGACACTAATGCCGTTCATGTGGTTACAGATAAAGAAGGATATCACATAAAGAATATCATCGACGGTGAGACGGTAGCCGACGTACTCAGCTATGTTCAGTACGAACCTAAGAAGATGGTGCGCTCGCTTGAAGTGTGGGTGAAACAGGCCATTAAGGAAGGTAAGGTGACACTTGAGGAAGGAAAGGAATTCCTTGATACTTACCGCAGCGGGCTCTATGGATATACGTACTTGGAATAAAAACTAACAGAACATTAAGACATCCTTTTTTTCAATATTGTATTAAAATGTGTTACTTTTGTCTAAAGTGACACATTTTTTTTAGTTTTATTTTGTTCATTATATATTTTCAATTTACTTTGCAACGATAAATTTTATCGAGAATCTGGAAACTATGTTCTTTCATTGCGAATAAATTAGCAATCTCATATATTAATTAACATTATTACTAATCTTTAAAAAAATTGGACATGAGAAAGTTCTACTCTCTTGCGCTACTATTTGTAGCGAGTGTATTCTGCAGCATGGCTTACGGATACACAGGAAAGGAAGACATCACGTCTTCGAAGTTGACCAATGCCGACTTCAGTGCCATGACTCCAGTTGCTCGTTCAGTCCGTACTTATGCGAAAGACTTGGACGACAATGGGGCAGGTTCTGATGGTACTGACCTCTATGGTATGCAGCCAGTAGAAGGTTGGACAGCAAGCAACCCGACCGACAACATCAAGCACACTACCGAAGGTGATGAACGTGATGCTAAGGCATCAGGTATCTTCCCCGTCTATGATCCGCTTGCAATCGACGAGATTGAAAGCCCTATCGGACTGGGGGGGGCATTTTACGCTCTTGGCGAGCAAGGTAAGAAAGTACTTGGTATCGTAGGTGTATGGGGTTCTGCTCCTACTTACACTCAGGATGTAACCCTTCCTGCCGGTACTTACATGATTGTTACTACCCTCTACAATGCAAAAGGTACGGGAACAATCACAAACAAGATTGGTTTCACTTCTGCAGAAAAGAGTTTCTATTCTGACAGCACTACTTATCAGGAAGGTGTTTGGGAAGAGGATACAGTCTTAGTTGAACTCGATGCTGAGACTGCAGGTCAGATTTCTCTCGGTTTCGCTCACAGCGGAGGTTCTGGCAGTGCTCCTCACATCTTCATCGAAAAAGTGCAGATATGGACTGTTGATGCAGCAGAGATTGAGGCTGCTAAGATTGCTGAGGCAAAGAAGGAGCTCCTTGACCTTATCAACATCGGTAAGGTGTATAACGTAGAAACAGCAGCTTCTCAGACTGTATATGACAACCCGTCTGCAACTCTTGAGCAGGTTGAGGCTGCTATCGAAGCTCAGAAGAAGATTAACGAATCAGGTGTTACAGACCTCTCTTCTTACTTCATCGTAAACTCTCACTTCGACCTTGACGAACCGCTCGAAGGCGGTATCTGTACATACGACTATGACTGTGAGAAGAACAACATTCCTCTCACTAACTACAGTATGCTTCCTCTCACAGGCTGGGAAAGACAGAAGACCGACAATGGATGTGCTTCCGGTGTATATGCAATCGGTAGCGGTGCATTCCTCGGCGGAAAGGATTATGTTGTTCCGACTGTCATGTCTGACGGCTCTTCAGAAGGCAAGGTACTTGGTTTCGTAACATGTTGGACTATGGCTGTGCAGTACAAGCAGGCTGTAACACTTCCTGCAGGTGACTATACTCTGACCATGTCTTACTTCAACACTGGTGGTACTGATGCTATTGAAAAGAACCTTATCGGTTTCGTTGCTGATAATGGTAAGGAATATCTCTCAAACAACCTGACATTCCCTGTAGGTACTTGGACAAAGGACGAAATCAAGTTCACTCTTGAGGAGGAAACTTCAGGTTACTTCTCACTCGGTTACAAGTCTGTCAACAAGGGTTCTGGTTCTATGCCTCACTTCTTCACAGACGGTATCTCACTTGTATATGTAGGTTCAGGTATCGACCCGTCAATGTTTGCTCTGAAGGCAGCCGTTTCTGGAGCTAACAAGATTCTTGGAAGTGGTGAGCCATTCTTCAAGGATATAGAGAGCGCACTTGCTAAGGCTATCGATGATGCTCAGGCACTGATTGACGCTGAAAGCACTGACGCAGAGGCTAACCAGGCTGCTTACGAAGCTCTCTCAGGTCTTGTTGCCGAAGCAAACACAAGTATTGCTGCATACAAGAAGCTGTCTGAATTCTTTAACGAAGGCGGTGAACTCTATGAGGCTCTCGAGAAATATACAGCTGATGCCGGTTATACTAACCTCGCTGCAGCCCTTGAACCTATCTCAGATGCTGCTGAAATGGCACTTCTCGATTTCAACTTGAGCACAGAGAAAATCAATAAGCTTATCGATTCTCTCGGTGAAACTATCATGACTGGTGTTAAGGCTGACTTCGATGCACTCGTTGCATCTGGCAAGTCTCTCGACGGCGGTATCGACATCTCTATTCTCCTTGAGAAGATTGGCGAGAACGGTAACTTCGCTGACTGGACAACTACTAAGGGTAGCATAAGCGTTCAGCACAACGTAGCTGAGATTTACAACAACACCCCATTCAAGGCAAGCCGCGTACTGAAGGATATGCCTGCTGGTAAATATACAATTATGACTCAGGGCTTCTATCGTATCGGTGCTAACGACGTGAATATCGATGCATACAACACAACAGGTACAACCGGAGCTTATGTATTTGCAGGCGGCACTAAGTCTGACATGGCAAACGTAGCCGTTGCTCAGTTCAACACCGCTGAAGAATATACTGGTCTGGCTGCTGCAGGTGATGTATTCGTAATCAACAACCGCGAAGGGGCTGCTAAGATTTTCAACGACCCGGAATATGCTGAGAAATTTGTAACTACAGTTTCAACAGTCGTTTCTGCCGATGGTGAACTCACATTCGGTGTATGCGCTGACGAACTGCAGGAAAGCAACTGGGTGACATGGTATGAGTTCTCAATCTATTACAATGGTGCAGCTTCTGTGGATGATCTCCACACAGAACTTGCCGGAGCTATCGAGTCACTCAATTCCGCTGCTGAGAACCTCAATACTTATGCAGGCGACTATGAGGATGACATCACTGCTCCTGTGGCTGCTGCAAACACAGAGATCTATAATAATGCACTTGACGTAGTTGATAAGGCTGAAGGCATCAATAATGACAGCGAAGACGCTGATGCTCTTACAAAGGCTATCAACGATGTAAAGGCTGAAATTGCTAAGGTAGAAAAGGCTCAGGCTACAGCAGAAGCAAACGTGAAAGCTGTCACAGCATGTCGCGATGCTCGTACTGCTCTCGATGAATTCATGAACAATGAAATAACTGAATACAATCCTTCAGCTGACGCTGTTTCTCAGGCACAGACTCTTCTGAACACTGATGCTTCTGACGATGCTATCTCTGATCTTACTACAGAAGAAGTAGAGGCTCTCACAGTTCGTCTCCAGGAAGCTATTACGGTTCTGAAGATTCCTGCTGATGCTGAAGATGCAACTGACGCTAATCCTGTTAACATGACTAACCTCATTGTCAATGCTGACATTGAGCAGGGCTTCAATACAGGATGGAAGCACACTAACAATGGTGGTAACGCACAGGTTCTTGCAGCTGGTATCGAAGGACAGTCGGCTGAATTCTGGAATGGCGATGCTGCAAACCTCCAGTTCAATTTCTGGCAGGACATCCCATCTCTGCCAGCAGGTACATACGAGCTCACAGCTCAGGCTTCTAACTCACTCAATGGTCAGGCTGATCCAAAGAATCCAGGTCGTGCATTCCTCTATGCAGCTACATTCACAGCTGAAAGCGACACTGTTTACTTCTCTGCTGATTCAGTAAATGTTCAGGAAGAGGCTTGTGCAGAAAAGTACAATACTTACTCTGTAATCTTCACAGTTAATGAAGGCGAGAAGGTTTCTGTAGGTTTCCAGACTTCAGGTAAGATGACTGCTCGCTGGTTCGTATGTGACAACTTCACTCTGACTTACTACGGTCCTGACAGCGAGAAGGCTATCTCTGAGAACCCAATGAGCGTTGATGGCATTGATGCTGCCGCAGAGGCTGAAATCGCAGCTATCTACTCTGTTTCCGGTGCTCCTGTAGCTACTCTCCAGAAGGGTCTGAACATTGTGAAGTATGCTAACGGCACAGTGAAGAAGATCTTCGTGAAGTAACCGACTTACACGCATATTCCTATTTTAGGCGCAAGGCTCCAAGGCCCTGCGCCTTTTCTTTTCTCCGTTAACAATAATTCAGTACATTTCTTTCCTGCCATCCCCAAATTGTTTTTACCTTTGCATCTGAAACAATACAACGGAACTATGGCGAGTTTGAAATCTCTTGCGAAGGACACGGCGATATACGGTATGTCGTCGATTATAGGCAGATTCCTGAACTATCTGCTTGTACCACTCTATACACATGTGATAGCGGCAGCAGACGGCGGATATGGCGTCGTCACCAACCTGTACGCATTCGTGGCACTCATCCTCGTCATCCTGACATTCGGAATGGAGACCACCTTCTTCCGCTTTGCCAATAAAGAGGGTGAAGACTACCATACCGTCTTTTCTACTGCTATGGCAGTGATAGCCCTGCTCGTGGCGATATTCCTCACTGGCATATTCCTCTTCTCCGATGAAATCGCCTCTGCAATCGGTGAGGGTGCCCACCCGGAATATATGCAGATAATGGCAGTATGCGTGTCGATCGATGCCCTTCAGGCCATTCCGTTCTCCTTCCTACGTTTCCGTCAGCAGGCTATAAAATTCGCGACGCTGAAGATGCTCTTCATCATCATGAATATAGGCCTTAACATCATATACTTTGTGACTATGGGAAAGAACGACGTCTATTATGTATTCTTCCTCAATCTGGTCTGCACCGCGTTCATTACTCTCTTCTTCATCCCTGAATTCTCCCACATACGTTGGCGTGTGGATTTCCGTCTTATGCGCCGTATGCTCTCGTATTCGTGGCCCATCCTCATCTTGGGTATTGCTGGCATACTGAATCAGGCATTCGATAAGATTATATTCCCTTGGGCATATACCTATACGGGGGCTCATAATTCAGCCGAGGCAACTATCGAATTGGGCATTTATGGTGCCTGTGTGAAGATAGCCATGATTATGGCAATGATTACTCAGGCTTTCCGCTATGCTTACGAACCCATCGTGTTTGCGAAGTCGAAAGACCGCGATTCCAAGGAGTATTATGCCCAGGCGATGAAGTACTTCATCATCTTCACCCTCTTTGCCTTTCTCTGCGTAATAGGTTACATGGATATACTGAAGAATATCATCGGCTCTGACTACCACGCAGGTCTGCGTACGGTGCCTATCGTGATGGCGGCAGAGATTATGATGGGTATCTACTTCAATCTCTCATTCTGGTATAAACTCATCGACCGCACGATTTGGGGTGCGTGGTTCTCGCTTATCGGTTGTTCGGTGCTGATTGCAGTGAATATCAAGTTTATTCCGCAGTATGGCTATATGGCGTGTGCGTGGGCGGGCTTTGCCGGTTATGCTACCAGTATGACTCTTAGCTATATCGTAGGTCAGGCAAAGAATCCTATAAACTACCCGATGAAATCGATATTTATGTATTTCCTGCTTGCTGCCCTTTTTTTCGTTGCCATGCAGTTCGTACCGCAGGATTGGCACATTGCCCTACGTTTAGGGGTTAATACTTTGCTTATTGCCGTTTATCTGCTCATCGTTGTGCTTCGCGAGAACCTCCTCCACCTGCGCAAGTGATACAATAATATGACCCAATAATATGTTTCGTGTGATTAACGAAAAATTATTTCCAATTATTGTTCAATCCCAACATAATCAATATTACTTTATTTCTCTATTTTTAACCTTAGTATTTTGTCATACGTTCACGACAAAACAGGTGCGAAAGGCTTAAAAAAAGTTAATCGGGCGATTTTTCCCTTAAAATCTGTTCATAGTAGTTGCACTTTATTTTTACATTTGCCCTAACAAAACATTGTGCGTATGCGTATGTAGTATATGTGTGCGCATATATGTCAGAAAACACAATAAGTGTCGATGAAAAACAACAGATGAAAAAAACATAAAAAACAAAACTAAAATAAATATTTTAATTAACCTTATTATTAATTTTTAAATAAGAATGAATATGGCAGCTGTAACTCTTGATTCGGTATGGGCAAATGCACAGCTGCTGTCTAAAAGAGACAGAAGCATATTGAGTAGAAGGCTCAGCAAATCTATCGCCTCAAACGAAGATAAAGAAGTGGGGGCTGATAAATTTGCTTATAGAGAACCGACGGAGGGTGAGTATATGGTTAAGGAGAGTGTAGTCAGAGCATTGGATGAGTGCAGTGAGGCTGAAAAGAGTGGTAAGCCTCTGAAGAATGCTTGGGCATTACTGGATGAGATGAATCAATGGTGACAATAGAAACTACACCTGAGTTCGAACGACGTGCAAAGCCTCTTTTTAAAAAATACAAATCATTTAAAAGTGATTTTGCTGATTTGTTGAAATGTTTAGAAGACAATCCGTATAGTGGAGCTGATTTAGGTAATGGATTACACAAAGTACGAATGTCGATAAGCTCTAAAGGAAAGGGCAAGGCAGGTGGAGCAAGGGTGATTACATATACAATAGACAAACGTTTGGATGATATAAAAGTGAAGTTGCTAACGATTTATGATAAAAGTGAAGTGGATAATGTTTCAGATACATACATTGACTGGATACTAGGTGAGATTGATACTTGAATAACGAAAAATACAAACAAAACAAGAGGGTTTTCAGTGCCCTCAAAACATATAAACATTTTAATTAACCTAATTATTAACCTTTTAAACAAACAAAAAGTATGAGAAAGTTTATCTTTTCTTTGAAGGCTCTTGTGATGTCACTGGCTCTCGTGGTTGGTGGTAGCGCATGGGCTCAGATTACTTCTCTTCCGTTTGTTGCTGATTTCAGTTCTGGTGCTGCACCTTTCGGTGAGCCTGCATTTAAGACAGGTACTGCTGCAATCGGTGATGTAGTAGCTGTAGTAAATGGTACTGCAGAGGCAACATTCGCTGTTGGCGGTGGTGCTTATGCTCTCGGCAACGCAGAAGAAGTAACAGTTTCGTTTACCATGTTCAACGGATGGTTGAAGGATGGTACTGACAACACTTTTGCTGTGCTTAACTCTGACGGTGCTACACTTGCAAGCATTTCGTACAATGCGGACAAATGTAACATTGTAGATGTGAAGCTTGGCGGAAGTACAGTGGAAGGCTTTGAGGCTTTTGCCGGCCAATGTAAGTCAAATGTTTCCGGTAAGGGAGCGAATGGTTACACTCACAAGCAGACGTATGTGGCTAACACGGACGAGGCTAAGAACAATGGTGAAGTAACTATCAAGATTAACTCTTATGGTGGACTTTCACTCAGTTTCGTCGGTGCTAAGGGCGATGTTGACAAGTTCTTCTCTGCAACTGCTCCTGCCGGAACGAAGATTGACCTCGCTAAGTTGACTATCAGCAATGGTAGTAATAATGGCGATAGAGCTTCTGGTTATGGCAGTCTGAAGGTTGAAAGCAAGAGCATGATTAAGTACTCAAACGATTATTCAAACGGTGAAGTTACTTGGACTACTGCCACTGGTGGTCGTTACACTCCTGTGATTCTTGAGGATGCTGGTAACAAGTATTTGTCAGTTACTCAGGATCAGCGTAACAACAATGGTACAACCATTACTTCTACTGAAACAGAAGGAAAAGTTGCTGCAGGTGAAAACTTCACAATGTCTTTCCGCGTGAAGCTTGGTGCCTCAACTAATCAGACTGCTACAGCATTTAATATTTACGATTATGCTAACAGTGCATTCATTCTGAATCTTGCAGAAGTAACTGCCAATGCTACAGCATGGACTATCAATGGTGGTACTCAGAAAGCTACTGTTTCTGCTGGTGGTAACAAAGGTATTGCTGACCTTGCTTGGATTGATGTTAAAGTTACTTCAATCGCAGGCGGCAAGACTTATCTTACTCTGAAGGATGCTGCTGGAGAAGTTATCGATGGGTTCAATCAGACTAACATTCCTACTCTGTCAGAAACCGGTGGTCTTGGAAAGATGCAGTTCCCAACATCTCGTTACAATGCAAACTTTGCTATCGACGATATTGTAGTTCGCGATGTTGTCGAAAGCGAAGATATTCCTGCTACTCCTATTTACAACTATACAGTTAAGTTTGTTGACCAGGATGGCAATGAATTCAAGGATGCTTCTGTTCGTGAAGAATATGAAGGTAAAGTTATTGCTATCACAGAGGACGATAAGGCAACTGTTGTCAATGGTAAATCTCAATATACTTATGTATCTAACGATGCTGCTGAAGACCTCGTAGCTGCTTCTGACGGTTCAACTGTCATTACAGTTACATTCGAGAAGACTACCGTAGCTGACTACGTAGTTAACTATCTTGATGGTGACGGTAATGTTCTCAAGGAGGCTACAACTCACAAGAACGCAAAGGTTGGCTCTCAGGTAAATGCTACTTTGGGCGAGGTATCCCGTATGCTTGTCAATGGTGTATTCTACGACCAGGTATCAGGCAACGAACCTCTCACTGTATCAGAGGATGAAACAACTAATGTCATCAACCTCGTGTTTGCTCCTGTAGAAGGCGTTACAGGTTACTTCCTGCAGAACTACGAAACCGGTACTGTTGACTGGACAACAAGTACAGGCGGCCGTTTCACCCCAATCATCGTTGACGGTAGCACAATAGCTGACCGCGCTACTACAGTAAGGGTTGAAAAAGTTGACCCCATGACGGGTGAAATTATTAAGGATGGAGAGGGTAATCCTGTTTACGAGGATGTTCCAGGTGAAAGTATTCCTTTTGCAAACAAGACCAATTTCCTTGCTGCTGACCAGAATACTCGAAACCAGAATGGTGCTCAGATGAATTCAAACGCTCTCAATATAGAGCAGGATGACTTCACATTCGAAGCTAAGGTGATTCTCGGTACTCCTGAGCGTGACAAGTGTTCGTTCAACATCAGAAATAAGGCAAATGATGCTAACATATTCACAATTACTCCGGCTACTGCTAACACAACTAATACAGACTGGGTAATCAATGACGATGCTGAGAATTTCAAAGTTAACCTTCCTAACACAGGTAACATCTCTGCTCAGAACGGTAATAACACTCTTACCAACTATTCATGGTACAATCTGAAGGTTACTGTATATAACGGACTGACATTCGTAACTATTACTGACGAAGGAGGTAATAAGATTCTTGACAAGGCTCAGGTTCCTACTAGTGCAACAAGTTACGGTATCAGCAACATGACATTCCCGACAGGTCGTTATCACGGAAACTTCGCTATTGACGATGTACTTGTTCGTAGCGTAGTCGTTGCTGAGGATATTCCTGCAGGTATGGAATTCTACGCTGTCAAGATTAACTATGTTGATGAGACTGGTAAGATTCTGAAGCCTGCTGAAGAGCAGAAGTTCAATGCTGGTGCTACAATCGAACTCAACTCTGCATTCAAGGCTGACTTCAAGGTAACAGAAGCTGGCGAAGTATGGACTGCAGAATCTGAGGCTGCTCCTGCTACTAAGTACATCTACGTAAGCGACAACAGCGCAGACGTTACAGTAGCTGAAGGCGCTGAGGTAAATGTCGTTTACCGCGGTGTTGCTCCTCGTCGTGTAATTCTCCGTGCACAGATTCAGCTGGCTGACGGAACGATGGCTACTAAGGATGCTTCAGGTGCAAACCTCCCAACATTCTATGATAGCAGAGAAACAGGCGAAAACCTCTTCGAAGGCGATGTTCTCGAATTCTTCTATCCATACTATATGCTCGTAGATGGTCTGCTCTATAAGACTGCTGCTAATGGCGGTGGCACTGACAAGGGTTCTCTCACAATCGAAGCAGGTACTACTGCTCAGCTTAAGTCTCCTATCACATGGACTCCGGCTACAGAAGCTGTTCCGGTACTTGACGAAGATGGCAACCCGATTGTCGATCCAGAGACAGAGCAGCCTGTAACACGTGACGAGCAAATTAGCAACGCCGTATTTGCTCAGGAAACTGAAAATATCGAAGGCATCACTGTAGTTAAGGATCAGTTCACTAAGATTCGTATGGCTAACGGTGCAGCCGGTTCTGCAATCGGTGGCGACGTCGTAGTTGCAACTCTTGAGCCAGGTAAGTACACTCTGACTACTGCTACACGTTCCGGTACTACTAACTTCGCAGTAAATGGCGTAGTTGTTCATACTATTGCTTCAAGTGGAACAATTACTACAACTACTTCTCCAGAGTTCACTGTAGATCAGACTGCCGACCTCGTAATCCAGGAGCAGCCTTCTACTACTCAGTACAGCGACTATGTTCTCGTTCGTAAGACTGGTGACGTAGAAACTAATGAGATTACACTCGTTGCTGAAATGGAGAATGGTGCTGTTGTTGTTCCTGAAGTTGCTGCAGCTGGTGCTGTCATCAAGCCAGTAATCACTCCTGCCAAGGGTTATGAACTCGAAAGCTCAGAAATCACTGTCAAGGATGCTGATGGTGCAGATGTTGCTGTATCAGACGGTGCATTCACAATGCCTGCAAGTGCAGTTACAGTTACTATAAATGCTACATTCGTTCCTAAGAAGGTTTACATCGAAACTGACCTCACTGCTGATTTCAGTGCTCTGACAATCGACACTAACTGGAAGAATATCAACGGTGGTTCAGCTGGTTATACTAACACAATTTTCTGTCCAGCTGTTACAACTAACGCCGGTCAGACTGTGCAGGTTTGCGAATACTATGAAGGCAATTGCGACTACACAGGTGACGTTCTTACTCAGACTGTTACCGGTTTGACTCCTGGTACTTATAAGATTGAACTCTATGGTGGTGCTGCATACACATTCGGACGCGGCTTCTCATCTGAGGCATTCTCTCAGGGTACTTGGAATGCTGGCGACAAGATTGAGCCAAGCGCAGAAGTATCTACAGGCGTAACTCTCTATGCTAAGACAGCAGATAAAACTTACGGAGGCGAAATACCTCTCTACTATGCTACTGACTTCCCAGAAGGTGCTGCAGTCGTTGCAATCGAAGGCATCGAAATCGGTGAAGACGGTTCTGTAACAATCGGTATGAACAAGACTTCTAAGTCAACTAACTGGCACATCGTTCAGCTGAAGGGTGTAACAGCACAGGTTCTCGCTTCTGACGTTCTTAACAAGTCTCTTGCTAAGATAGTTGGATATACTGAGGATGATCTTTCTGCAGAAATGTACAGCGAAGTTCAGGAGACTATTGCTACTTACAACCAGCTGTATGATACTGCTGATGAGTACAAGGCAGCTATCGCTGCTGTCGATGCAGTAGCAGAGAAGGCAATCCCAGATGCTAAGCTGATTGCTAATACTAAGGCTGTTGAAGGTGCTACTTATGCAAACCCAGTTGAGACTGCATTTGTTGTAAACGGCACATTCGATAATGGTACATCTCCTTGGATTACTACTACTGGTGCTCAGAACAAGGGTACTGCTAGTAATCAGCAGGGCGCATTCACAGTTCCATTCTGGGAGAACTGGAATCCAGATCCTTACACTGGTAAACTCTATCAGACTATCGAGAATATTCCTAATGGTGTATATTCTCTGAAGATTGCTGCGTTCGTCAACAACTTCGCAGGTGAAGGTCAGCAGAGCCAGTATGTATATGGTAACGAAAACAAGACTTACCTGACAACTGGCACACCAACTGCTTACGAGGTTAGGGATATCGTTGTTACTGACAACAAGATTGAAGTAGGTTTCGAGCAGACTGAGGCTGTTGCTAACTGGTGTGGTATCGACAATGCAGTTCTGTATTACCACGGCGCAGGTCTTCCATTCGAAATCGAAGTAGCTCAAACAGAGCACGGTACTCTCAATCTTCCTGCAAAGGCTGGTGCTGGCGAGGAAGTTGTTATCAATGCTACTGCGGACGAAGGCTATGAGCTCGCTTCTGTAATCGTTAGAGGTAGTGTAAGCAATAGTGTTATCGAAGTTACAACTGACGAGTGGACTGGTGTTCAGTCATTCACAATGCCAGAGGAGGCTGTTACAGTTTCTGCTAAATTCCAGCAAGCTTACGTTAAGCTGTCTAACTACGCTCTTGAAGTAAGCGGCGAATTCGTTAACGATCCTGAATTCGGTGACGAGATCGTGGCTAAGGTTGCTTACGACTCTGAAATAGTTGGTTCTTATGCAGAGTCATTCGCACTCAATGCAGACTTTGCTTATGAAGTAACTGATGCTGCAGGTGAGGTTGTTGCTTCTGGTTCTAAGAATCCAATGAACGTATCTGACGGCTTAGTAACTATCTACATCGATAATCTTGCTCCAAACTCAACTTACACTATCAAAATCACAGGTGTTGAAGTTACTGACTTCGATATGAGTACATTCGAATCTGTAGTTGTATTCAAGCAAGTTGTAGGTCTTGACGGAGCTCCACTCGCTTCTGCTACATTCACTACCGGTCTGCCAACAGGTATCGCTGGTGTTGAAGCTGCTGAAGACGCAGTTAAGGCTGACGGCAAGTACCTCGAGAACGGTAAGATTGTTATCTACAAGAATGGTAACAAGTACGATGCAAATGGTGCTATTATCAACAAGTAATCAGTCCTGCATCTTATGATAATTTGGGCGCGAGAGTTTTCTCGCGCCTTTTTTTTACCACCTGTAATTGTTTGCTTACAATTTTTTTTGTCGTTTTCGTCCATTCGTTTTTGCTTCGGTACAACTTCGGTAATGCTTCGGAGCTCCTTCGGTCGTCCTACACTATTTGTTCAGTATTTGTCCACTACTTGTCCAGTGTTTTACTGTACATATACTGTACATGTACTGTACATATAATTCACATCAATGGAGTCAGAATGCTGGCAGATTGCTGGCAAAACTACGGGTAGAGTGAAACAAAGCTATGACATCGCTCAGATGAGGTTGTAAAAAGGAACTCGTACCTGTCGCTTCGCAGGCTCGCGCAAGGTACTTCCGTTCGGAAAAGTCAAAATAAATTTTGCTATTCGCTCACTTACTCGTACCTGTCGCTTCGCAGGCTCGCGCAAGGTACTCTCGTTCGGAAAAGTCAAAATAAATTTTGCTATTCGCTTACTTACTCGTACCTTTGTCGGCAAAATTGATTATCATGGGTTTTTTGTATCGTTTTATAGTCGTTATCATTGCTGCTCTCTGTGTCGTTTCGCCTGCTGAGGCTAAGCGGAAGGATAAGAAGGAGGAAGCCCCCAAGAAGTCATCCTATGCACTGCTCACCGGTCGCGACTCGGTGAAGTGGAACGGACTGATGAATGTAGTAAGCAAGAAGGATACGATGTATCTGGAAATGCCCACAGATCTGCTGGGCAAGGAGATCTTGGTGGTGAACCGCTTGCAGCGCGTTCCGAAGGAATTGAACGAGAGCGGTGTGAACAAAGGAATAAATTATGAGAATCAGGTAATACGCTTCGAATGGGATAAGAAGAAAAAGACCATAACCATTCGCCAGCAGCGTGTCACTCCGCTGGTTGATAGCAAGGATGCAATGGCACAATCGGTTAAGGATAACTATATCGACCCCGTGATTGCCGTCTTGAAAGTACGTGAGGTGGGCCCTGACTCAGCGTCGGTCATCTTCCCTGTAACCAAATTGTTTAATGGTAGCGATGCTTGTCTGAACGATGTGTTCCATAGCGTGAACATATCGCAGAGCCCCAACAGCAACCTGAGCCGTATCCTCTCAATCAAGTCGCACCCGGAGAGTGTGACTGCGACAAGCGAACTGACCACGATGGTTCGCGAAGGTAACGAAAGGGTATATGTAACTGTTGTCGTATCTACGTCACTGCTCGTCTTGCCTGAGCGTCCGATGATGGGACGCGAGGAAAGCAACCGTGTAGGCTATTTCTCCGACAACGTACTTAGTTTCTCTGATTCGCAGCAGAAGACAAAGACTCTGCACTATATAAACCGCTGGCGACTGGAACCGGAAGATGTAGCTGCCTATGAGCGCGGCGAACTGACCCGCCCGAAGAAGCAGATTGTGTTCTATCTGGACCGTAGCATACCGGCTTCTATGCGTCCGCATATCCGACAGGGAATCCTCGACTGGAACGAGGCATTCCAGTGTGCCGGCTTCCGCGATGCCATCCGCGTCGAGGAGATGACCGACAGCATAGAGCGCGAAGATGATGACCTGAAATATTCTGTCGTTACGTATGCTGCCTCGGAGAAGGCAAATGCAATGGGCCCCTGCATAACAGACCCGCGAAGCGGAGAAATCCTGGAGGCAGACGTAATCTGGTGGCACAACGTGAAGAAACTGCTTAGCCAGTGGATAAAAGTACAGACTGCGGCTATCTATCCCGGTGCCCGCCAGTTGGAACTGCCCGATAGCATCATCGGCGATGCTGCCCGTTTCGTGGCGAGCCACGAGGTGGGTCACTCGCTTGGCTTGCGCCATAACATGAGAGCCTCGGCTGCATATCCTACCGATTCGTTGCGCAGCCAGTCGTTCATCGACCGTGTAGGCGGTATCTCTGCCAGCATCATGGATTATGCACGTTATAACTATGTGGCACAGCCTGGCGACGGAGTGAAGATACGTGCACCGCGCATCGGAGCATACGATAAGATGGCGATAGAATGGGGCTACCGTTGGTACTCGAGTGAGGTGGAGGCGAAGATAAAGCTCTCGCAGTTCCTGCGCGACCACAACAGCAAGGAATTCATGTATAGCGAAACGGGAGGATTCCGTCAGGCTGTCAATCCTGCAGCCATGAGTGAAGATCTCGGCGATGACCCCGTGAAGAGTGCAAGCTACGGATTGGAAAACCTGAAGCGTATCGTGCCAAACATAATCGCCTGGACACGTACAGGGGATATAGACCAGACATGGGATGAAACTGCCGACCTCTGGAACAACGTGATAGGGCAGTGGGATATGTACAATTATCATGTGCTTGCAAACATAGGTGGTATATATCTCGAGAATACGGTGATGACCGACGGTAAGCAGACATACACTTATGTGCCTGCCGGACGTCAGCGTGCATCGGTCGATTACCTCATAAAGAATCTGTTCACGCTGCCTGAGTGGTTGTTCCCTGCAAGCCTTACAAACCAAACCTATCTGCTGAAGCATGGCAGAGAGGAACACCCTATGACTGCATGGAAGACAGAACTGAACTTCATCTTATGGGATATGCTGGCAAACGAACGCCTCGTGCGTATGTTGCAGGCAGAGGCAGACCTTGGTGCCGCCAATGTGTTTACTGCTGCCGATATGATGAACAGACTGCATACGGCTATCTTCACTAACCGTCCCAACCCGGACGTGAATCAGCGCACGGTGCAGAAGTGTATGGTCGATGCACTGATTACCGCAGCCGCAGAGAGCGAGGGCGTAAAAATGAATAAGTTGTTGGAGGGCGGTTTCGCCTCTTTCTGTGGAGAAAGGGATCTGACAAGTCGCCCGCGTGTGATAAATATGACTACTCCCCAGTTGACTCGCACAAGTGATGTAATCAGTGTGAAACGAGGCGAGCTGATGCGCATACGCACATGGGCAAAGGCTCGCATAGGCGAGGGCCGCACTGCTGTCCAGATGCATTGTGCTGACCTCGTGCAGAGAATAGATACTGCACTTGGACTTTAATAGGAACTAATAATCAGATTATGATAAGGCAATACATTTTTATTTTCTCCTTTCTTCTGTCGCTGAGTTCGTATGCTCAGAATAAGAAAGACACACTGAAGGCAGCGCAGGATGTAGCAAAGGAGTTTGAACTGGATAACTTCGTCGTTACCGGTTATCAGAAGATAGACCGCAGAAAGATGACGGGTGTATCTACTACCGTTAAAATAGACGATGAAACTGTGGGCGCTGTGCTCAATGTGGATCAGGCATTGGCAGGACAGGTTTCGGGACTTTCAAGCGTGAGCAGTACGGGTGCTCCGGGAGCTCCGTTGAAGATACGTATCCGCGGTATCTCCAGTATCAACGGAAACCAGGACCCTCTGTGGGTGCTCGACGGTATTCCACTTGATGGAACCGAGGTGCCTACGATGGAGGACCTGAAGGATATCGACAACCTGTATCAGACCAGTATTGCCGGAATCAATCCTGCCGACATAGAAAGTATCACGGTACTGAAGGATGCGGCTGCAACAGCCATCTATGGTGCCCGTGCTGCAAATGGTGTCATCGTCATTACGACGAAGAAGGGTAAGATGGGTGCTCCGAGGATTAACTTCCATACGAAGTTGACTGTAAGTCCTAATATGGGACTGGACCGTCTGAACCTGCTTAATAGCGATGAAAAGGTGAATCTGGAACTTGCTCTGTTGCAGTCGAACTATACATTCCGTGAGAACAAGGGCGATGTGGCTCGAATTATCTCAAGTCTCGGTGAAACTGCTAATTTCAAGGCAGGAGGATGGGATGCCCTTTCTGCAGATGCTAAAAACCAGATTAACAGTCTGAGGGGTATCAATACAAACTGGAACGATATCCTTATGCGCACTGCCTTCACTCAGGACTATGGTGTGAGCGTAAGCGGTGGCGGCAATAAGGCAACGTACTATGCATCGGTTGGATATAGCAACCAGCAGGGTAATGTGCGAGGTGTGAATGCAGATCGTTTCAATACTACGTTAAAGGCAAATATCCGCATTAACGAGATGTTGAAGATAGGTGCTTCACTCTTCGTGAACCAACGTAAGCAGAATTCATTCATGACTGATGTGAATTCATTTGTCAATCCTGTCTATTACAGTCGTCTTGCCAATCCTTATTTCCAGCCATACGATGCAGATGGCGGATATAACTACGATATCAACGTGCAGGGAGGTAAGGAAGACAGCGAACTGAACTTTAATATCTTCGAGGAACGGGCAAATACAAAGCACCAGCGTAAGGACCGTCAGATAATGGCTATCTTCGATGCGGAGCTGCAGTTTACCGATTGGCTGAAATTCACTACCCAACTCGGTTTGCAAACCGATGCCTATACAATTGACAAATATGCCGGAGAGTATTCATTTGCAATGAGAAAGGATTTGGAACGCTCTCTATATACATATAGTACGGGTAAGGCGCCGTTCTTGCCTACTACAGGAGGTAAGCATCAGGTGACAGAGGCGCATAGTCATCAGTGGACATGGAAGGGGATGCTTGAGATGCAGAAACGTTTAGGTGACTATCACGAAGTGCAGTTTATGCTTGGTTCGGAAATACGTCATGTCGATGCAAATTCTGTTTATACTGCGGCATACGGTTATGACCCTCGTACGCTGACTACACAGACTGTATATTTCCCTACAGAGAATTCAGCAAGTCTGTTTCCGCTGCATCGTGAAACTCAGACTGAAAACGCATACGTAAGCTGGTTTGCGACAGGTAGCTATACCCTCAAAGAGCGTTATACTCTGGGCGGTAGCATCCGTTTTGACGGTAGCGATGTATTCGGTGTCGCAAAGAAATACCGTTATCTGCCCCTTTATAGTGTCAGCGGATTGTGGCGTATGGGAGAGGAGAAATGGATGAAACCGGTTACGTGGATAGATAATCTGAACATACGTGCCTCCTATGGTATTCAGGGTAATATTGATAAGCAGACTTCTCCTTACCTTATCGGTACTTATGATAAAAAAACGATTCTGAATCAGTCGGAATATATCATCAATGTAGAAACTGCTCCTAATCCGTCGCTGAAATGGGAGAAGACACGCAACGTGAATGTCGGGCTCGACTTCTCATTCATTAAGGGCAGAATCAACTTCACGGTAGATTACTACTATCGTCGCAGTAGCGACTTGATTGGTCTGAAGATGCTTCCGCTCGAAACAGGTTTCAGCAGTACTACCATCAACTGGGCAACTATGCAGAATAAGGGATGGGAATTCGCACTTGCCACACGTAATATATGGTCGAAGAATTTCCATTGGACCACACAGCTCAATTTCGGTGTGAACAATAATAAGGTTCTGCGTGAAACGATTGCTGATAATGCTACCTACCCCTCGCGCGAAGGCTATCCTGTAGGTGCCATCTTCGCTCTTGAGACAGCAGGACTGGACAGTGAGGGCTATCCTCTCTTCCGCAATAAGGAGGGCGAGGCAGTCAGTCTGACAAAACTCTTAAACCTCAATGCCGCTGGCGGCAGTAAGCTGTCTGCAGAAGAGCAGCGTTCGCTGTATAAGTATATGGGCTCTACCGATCCTAAGGTGTCGGGCGGTTTCATCAACACCTTCGAGTATAAGAACTGGACTCTCGGTCTTAACTTCACATTCAACTTCGGTATGAAGGTGAGGGTTACCCCTACATATAATCCTACATCATTCGACCGTGGCTTGAATACTAATCATGATGTGCTGAACCGCTGGACCGTGACCAATCAGAACACTCTGTTCCCGGCTTTGATGAACTCAACCGACCGTCCGGCAGAGTATGTGCAGTTGCACGACCTGAATCTGTACAATATGCTTGATACATGGGTGCGCAACTGCAATTATGTCCGTCTGCAAAGCCTGCGATTGGCATATAAGTTCGATATGGCATGGATGAAGCGTATTGGTATCCATAATGCATCGGTAAGCGTTGAGGGCAGAAACCTGTTTGCTATTGCAAGCAACTACAATAACTATCTCGACCCGGAGACAATGGGCAACCCGTTTGCTCAGCCGATATCGCGTGATATCATCTTCGGTATTAACCTCGGATTCTAAAGAAAACGACAATTATGAAAAATATTTTCTTTCTTTCAATAGCACTCCTGCTTGTGTCGTGCGACAAGTTTCTGGATGTACAACCGACTGGAAAGGTAATTGCTAAGACAGGCGAGGAGTATCGCGCACTGTTGACTGGTGTCTATCACAACTTTCCTGACGATCGTTCGCTTACAACCCTGCGTACCGATGAACTGACCATTGATAAGGCAACTATCACTGCGGAGGACTACAATGCTTATTTCGATATGTGGACATGGAATGATGTTACGCCAGACGAGAAATCTACATCATGGAACTGGCGACGCTTCTATCATACTATTTACATTGCCAGTTATGTGATAGAGAAGGAATCGGAGATAACAGACGCCAGCGATGTCAGCATAAGTCAGTTGGTGGGTGAAGCATATATGTTCCGTGCATATTCGTATTCAATTCTCGTAAACCTGTTCGGGAAACCATATACAAAATGTAATCCTGCAACCGAACTGGCAGTGCCATTGTTAACTTCTGCTGATGTGGATGCAGTTTTGAAACGCAGTACCGTTGAAGAAGTGTATCAGCAGATATTGAGTGATCTCAATATGGCAAAACGGAAACTCAACGTAGATAAGTGGGAGGAAAATATGAGATACCGTTTCAATGCGGTTTCAGCAGACGCCTTACTTGCCCGTGTATCTCTTTATATGGGACGCTGGCAGGATGCATTGGATGCTGCAAAAACTGTCGTAGAAGCTTATCCTGAACTGGAAGACTTTACGACCTCTGGATACACGATGCCGGATAACTATAAGAGTAAAGAGAATATAGTGAGCCTGGAACAGATTATGAAATCACAATATAAGGGAATCGGATACCCTAATGCTGATTTTATCTCCTCGATAACGACAGGCGATCTGCGCAAGAACCGTTTCTTCCAGGCTAAGACCAGTCAGGTATATGATTTGCTGAAGGGTGGAAAGAATGAATGTCGCAGTACATTCCGCAGTGCTGAGTTCTACCTTACCGCTGCTGAGGCTGCAGCACGACTCGGAAAACTTGACGAGGCTATCGGTTATATGACCACATTGATTCAGAAGCGTTACCTCGCAGCTGTGCAAACGAACACTATTAACTCGATGAAATCGATGAAACAGGACGAACTCATCGACTTTATCCTGGAGAATAGACGCGTAGAACTCTGCTTTGAGGGTCATCGTTGGTTTGACTTGCGACGCACTACCCAACCGTGTATCGTCAGACAGTACGATGGAAAGACATATACTCTTGAGGAGGGTGACAGCCGTTACACTATGGTATTACCTCGTGAGGCAATCAGTGCTAATCCGCTCCTCTCAACAGAATAGAATATTTTAATTTATATAATTATGAAACAGAAATTATTGACTTTAGGAATGTTGGCATGGGCTACTGTTATCTGTCCGTTGTCAGCCAGTGCGTGGACTTTTGATTTTGAAACACTGACAAGTATCTCAGAGTACGAGGGAAAGTATGCACCAGTTTCTACTCCGTCTGCATTCGGTGCTGATGGTGTGGTTTATCAGACTGGTCTGTATGATGACATGATTATGATAGGTGATGCGCTGCTTGAGAATGTTGCGACAAGTGCTTATATCGCAGCAGTGGCTCAGGGAGAAACATCTGCCACTGCCAAGTGGGCTGTAGGTATTAAGGGCGCTGTGAAAATCTCTCAGATTCTGGTCGATGGAGACAATGTATATGTTGCAGGTACTTTTGCTGATGATGTGACATTCGGATCAACCAGTGATGCTGCTGTGATATATCAATACTCAGGAGTTGAGGAGTCGCACGATATGGTGAATGCCTTCGTCGCAAAGTATAATACAAGTGGAGAACTGCAGGCTGTATTGCCTATCCTCCCCCATGCCAATTCAAAAGCCGCTGATAAATATACAGAGGGTTCTGATATGATGGTAAATCCTACAGCTATTGCTGTGCATGGCGGTAAGGTTTATGTCAGCTTTACGTACAGAGGCGGCTACAAGGCTGGAGAAATAGATGCTGACGGTAATATCTTTGCCGGTGAAGGACTTGTATATGATGCTCTCTGTCTTGGTGTGATTGCATGGGACGGTAACAAGGTGGAACAGGTGCTTACTTTCAAGGGTGACAAGGAGATTGCAGAAAGCAACTATGGTCCGTTCAGTATCGGTATGACTGCCGATGCAAATGGTTTGCATGTAGGTATCATGGCTGCTAATACAAATACTCTTACTATAGGTAAGACATCAACTGACTATTCTTTTGATAAGGATGTATATGGCGCTCTGCTGGTTCGCATTGCTGATGGTGTGACTGTAAAGCAGTTTACCCCAGCTTCTACTGAACGCCTATATATTAGCGATATAATCAAGAAGATGTTTGTAGATAACGGCAACCTTTATGTTGTAGGTAATGTCTCTACTCCTGTGCCATTCAATGATGCTCTTGTTCCAGACCTCTGGAGCGACCAGTTCGTGGCTTGTTTTGATGCAAATACATATGATGTGAAGTGGGCTGCAATCACAGGCGCAAAGCGTGATGATATGCCTAATATGAATGCGAAATACCGTGAGACGACCGATGCTATCATCTATTTGGGAAATGTTATCGTTGCCGGTTCTACGAATTTTGCAGTAAGTCCAGAGGGTGTTTTGTTGCCGGCAGTTGCGGGTGAGGACTACTGTCTTGGACTCTCTACTGATGGTACCCTTTTAGCTGAAACCAAGAAAATAGCAAAAGGTTCACAGCTGTCAGTCTTTAATCCTCTCGTAGATGCAGTGGAAAATGTACAGGTTGTAGGCAGCAAGGAAGTAAAGGCAGTTTATTCAGTTGACGGAACACAGCTTCAAGGAGTGCAGAAGGGTATCAATATCATTAAGTACTCTGACGGATCTGTAGAGAAGCAATTCGTAAAGTAAAGTTCCTGTAACTTCCCTATAACAATAAAGAGGACCGCGAGGTCCTCTTTATTGTTTGTATATGTTGTAGTTATTACCAATAATCCGTTCGATAAGAATTATTTTAAATTATTTCAAATTATTGTTTCCTTCACCCGACAATAATTATACAAGGTGACGGATGAGCTCTTCGCGGTCGCCATAAAGCATATCGATAACCGGTATCTCAATCATCGTATAAGCACCGGGCTTCTGCTTCATGCTGGCGCGGGCAACGTTTACAAGCACCTGAGCAGTGAGGGCAGGGTTGTTGATTGTCATGTTGAACTCGAAGAGCTGGTTGTGAGTCTTTCCGCTGACACCCTTGCGTACGAGATTTACGCCGTGACCTACGTCGTTCAGGTTGTCAACACAGGGAACCTGCTGAACGTGTGTCTCGTCGTTCACGAAGTATGGATCAGCCTTGATAGCTGCCTCTACCTTTTTGAAGTCAGCTCCGTCTTCCAGTTCGACATATACCATACGACGATGGATTCCTGTACCTACAGGGATAGTCATTGAGAGGGCATCGCGTACTCCGTCAATAGCACGTACTGCTACAGAGTGTCCCATAGAACGGCCTGGACCGAAGTTGGTATATGTAATACCTTTTGGTGCAAGACTCTCGATGAGTGAACGTACGATGGAGTCGCTTCCCGGATCCCATCCTGCTGATATGATGCTTACCGCACCATGTTCCTTGGCTGCCTTGTCCAGTGAGCGGCGGAGGTCAACAATCTGTGTGTGAATGTCGAACGAATCGACAGTATTGATGCCAAGTGCAAGACACTGCTTGGCGTACTCTTCTACCTTACGGGTAGGAGTGGCGAGGATTGCCACCTGTACACCCTTGAGTTCTGATATGTTCTTTACTACTGGTACGTCAGCCAGTTCTGCCGGTTTGCCTTCAGCACCGTTGCGGCGTACTACTCCTACGCACTCCATGTCGGCTGATGCCTGAACTGCTTCGAGTGCGTACTTTCCGATGTTGCCATATCCTACGATGGCTACTTTAATCTTATCCATCTTGTTTACAGTTTTTTGGTTCTGATTTGTTTCGACCGCAAAGGTAAACATATTTACAGGAAAAGTGAAAAGGATTTTGCAAAAAAATGGCAAAAAAGAAAGGAAAAGACTTTTGAAATTGACAAGATGACGAAATTTCGTGTGATTGCGTGACAATTTGATGGAAGTTGATTTTTGTTTTATGTCTCTTTGACTATTGGGAATGCCGGAACTGCTGCAGGCGGTCCAGGCGTCTTAAATCGCACTCCGTTGTCACGCGTTTCCACACAAGCCGTGTTGTGTCGGAAGCGGCAATGTCAAGGGCATATATTCCGAGAAAGGTGAATGCCGAGTCGCCGGGCAGTCCCTTCATGAAAGTGATGCGCAGTTCGGCAAAAGACTTTGCACGGAGGTAGTTGTCGGCATTGCGGAGTGCAATGACTGCGTGCGTGAGGTCTGTTGTGTCTGCAGGCTGCCAGTATTCGGTGATGGTGGGCATGAGGCTGTCGGCGTTGCCTTCGTTGTGCCAGTCCGGGTGGTTATACTCCGGTCCCCAGATGATGAGCCCTGGCTGGTTGGGTATGGACACCGATTAAATATTATGGTTTATTTGTTATTCGCATACAAAGTTACAAAAATAATTCCATATCATCCTTTTCTGAACAGGCAAGACGGACTGTTTTTTTGCTTTCACCCTTGACAAAACAGGTGTTTGAACCAATTTGGACCAATCTTTGAACTCGTTTGACACGGATGTTGTGCGTGAAACCAGATATACAATATATATCTTTGTGCCGTGAAATTAGTAGTTTATAAAGGGGAATAGAATTTAGTTAAAAAAAAGGAGAGAAATCCCTGTCGTGATTTTGAATCATCTTAATCGCGGCGGGGGTTTCGCACGTCATTGACGATAGCCAATGCTGACGTGGACGGATGTTTCAGTATGGTCGGGTCAAAAAGAAATGGAAGACTTAATTTTGGTAAGAAAAAATAAAAGTTGTACATTTGCAACATATTATAATATAACTATGGCCGTAAAGATTTTGAGTGTTGACGATGAAGTGGATTTGGAGCTTCTGTTAACACAGTTTTTTCGTAGAAAAATTCGTAAGGGTGAGTACGAATTTCTGTTTGCTCATAATGGTCTGGAAGCTTTGCAGATGTTGCTGAAGCATCCGGATGTTGACATTATACTTTCCGATATAAATATGCCGGAGATGGATGGATTGACCTTGCTTGCAAAAATCAACGAGATGCGCAATCCTGCCCAGAAATGCATTATGGTCAGTGCCTATGGCGATATGGACAATATACGCCGGGCTATGAACAGTGGTGCGTTCGATTTCGCTACTAAGCCGATAGACTTGGAAGACTTGGAGCGTACTATCGAAAAGGCTATTGAACAGATTAACTTCGTGAAGGCTGCCCAGAAAGACAGGAAAGAACTGAATGACATTCAGGCAGACCTTAGTGTGGCAAGGGAAATCCAGTTGGCTATACTTCCTCATTCCTTCGAACTGAAGATGCCTGATGCTGATCGGGTTGAAATTTTTGCGTCAATGCATGCCGCAAAGGATGTGGGTGGGGACTTCTATGATTTCTTCCGTATCGATGACGAACGATTCGGCTTTACCATTGCCGACGTGTCGGGCAAGGGAGTGCCTGCTGCTATATTCATGGCAGTGAGCCGTACTTTGATAAAGGCAACAGGGCTGCGCGGGTTGACTGCTCACGAGAGTATGGCGATTGTGAATGATGTACTTTGCGGAGAGAGTGTTGACTCTATGTTTGTCACGGTGTTTTATGGAATATATAACATAAAGACCGGCGAAATAGACTATTGCAACTGCGGACACAATGCCCCATATATCATGCACAAGGACGGTGGCGTGGAGATGCTGCATTCGCATATCAACATCGTGCTCGGTGCATTCGAAGGAATTAAATTCCAGAATGACAAGATGATTCTTGCCAAAGGCGATTCGCTGGTACTTTACACCGATGGCGTTACCGAAGCGGAGGATATAGACCAGATGCAATTCGGAGAAGCAAAACTCGAACGGGTTCTGGGTGAACTGACAGGTGCCAGCTGTGAACAGATTGTGGATGCCGTCAATAGTCAGGTGCATGCCTTTGCAGGGGAAGCTCCGCAAAGCGATGACATTACGGTCCTTGTAGTCAAGAACAAATAAGATATATAACAATCAACTCGTGGGTTCTAAGAAGTTTAACATATCATTGATGCCAGTTGTTGCACTGTTGTCAGTTGTAGCGGCAATTCTGGTGGCATATTTTGCAGGAAAGAGTATGTCGAAGAATGATTACAGTGAGTTGCTCAACGAGATTGAAGAACTGAAGACAAAGGAGAAGGAAGCGACTATCGTCAAGCGCGTAAGTCAGCAGATGGAGGCAATCGCTTATGACCAGATGAACATCTCGATTAAGCAGCGAGACAGGGCCGAGGAACAATCCCGACTGGCAGAAGCCAATGCTGCACGTGCCGAAGAACAGTCTCGTCTGGCTCAGGAGAATGCACAAAGGGCCCATCAGCAATCTATGCTTGCAGAGAGAAATGCTGAAGAAGCAAGCATGGCTGCCGAAGAGGCAAGGGAACAGCGAGATGCTGCTACCTATGCAAAAAGCATCAGTGATACGCTTAGTTTCCGTACGTTGAGCCGTTCGCTCGGTACTACCTCTTTGGCAAAATATGAAAGTGGGGACATCGATCTTGCCGGGATTCTGGCATATACCAGTTGGTATTTTGCTGATAAATACAAGGGAAACCCCTACCAGAAGGAGACGTTCAAGGCGTTAGTTGTATCTACAGGGGCCATGAATACATACACCCTCCCACGACGGGGAGCTGTGAATAGTGTGGTTGCGCTGAAAGGCAATAGGGATGGTAGTGTATCTGTCACCAATTACGGAGAAGTTGCTTTGATAGAAAATGGGAAAATGCGTATGTTGTTGGAAAACAACTCTTATGACTTCCGGTCTGTGTGGTTGAATGAGAATAATATCTTTGCATTGTCTTATGGAGGCGAATTGTGCATATTCAACTATGAAAAGTTGCAGAGCACTGTTAAGTTACCGTCAGACCATTATTTCAATATCATGCAGCTGGATGCTACGACTTTGCTGCTTGTTGCCCGTCACTCGCTTGCGTGGTTTGACACCCGCTCTATGCGAGTAGGCACTACACTTCCGCAGTCTAAAGAATTGTCTGCTGTGGTGAAAAGGCATAATAAAACCCTGATTTTCTATAAGGATGGAACTTGTGCTGAAATGGACGGCGCAGGAAACATAAAGCCACGTAAGAGCTTTGCGGAAGGAGTCGTTACATGTGCTTTGTATTCAGAGTCGGACGGAAGGCTGTTCCTTGGCATGAAAGACGGGGATATAGTCCTGATAAACGATGACGACCGCTATATAACTGCTCTCAGTGGTCATGTTGCCCAAGTCACAGGATTGGCTTTAAACGATAACAATAGAACTCTCGTTTCGTCATGCTATGACAGAGAGATGTTGGTCTGGTATTTGCCTAAATTGAAAAATACCCGTATTGAAAATGCCATAGGTAAACCCTATAATCTGGTCAAGGGAACTCCTACGGAATGGTTGGTTCCCGCGGATTTTTCAGCTTATGCCTGGGGATTATCCGTAAGCGTAAAGGGAGTTTGGGCTTGGCTGGGTCTAAGCGACGGTCGCGTTGTCAAATATTGCATTTCGGCACCGTATATGTCAAAACAGGTGTATGCAAAAATGAAACGTGGATTAACTACGAATGAATGGATGCAGTACGTAGGTTCGAATATTGAATATGAAAAACTGAAATAATGAGACGGGTAGTTTACATATTGGCGTTACTGTTGGTGAGCATAGGTGGTTATGCCCGCCATTCTATAGGCACACCATTTTTCAGGAATTATTCGTCAAATGCTTATAATGCCCATAATAGGAACTTTGATATCCTTTGCGAGAAGGACGGATATGTCTATGTAGCCAACTTTGAGGGACTGCTCGTATATGACCATGTGAAATGGAGGATAGTACATACTCCGGGCATTTCCCGTGTCATATCCTTGAGCAGGGATGATAAGGGACGAGTGTGGTTTAGCGGCATAAATGTCAAAGGATGTGTGGAAGGCATCGAGGCAGACACGGTCAAAGTCTATTATACTCAAAGCGATAAGTATGCATCGAAGGAAACGGTAATGCTTGCTCCAATAGATAGGGATTTGGACCGCTGGAATGGCATAGAAGTGCGTAAACGATTGAAGGTGTCGGATAATCGGACCATCTTGGCTACTGCTTCTGCAGGTGTCATAGCAATTGATGCAAACGGGAATAAGGTATGGGAAATAAACGAAGAGAAAGGACTCTGCTCTAATAGTGTCACTACTATCGACTACGACGGTAAGGGCACTGTATGGGGAGCAACAGATAATGGACTGTTCCGGATAAGCATTTCTGAGATATACACCCAGTATGGTGTGATGGAAGGATTGCATGGACAGGTAACCAGCATTGCTGATGTCAATGGCAGGCTGTTTGTCGGTACCCTCCAGGGTCTCTTCTGGCTGGAAGACGACCATTTCGTCAAGCTGCCCGGAATGGAGCAGGCTTGTTGGGATGTACAGGCTACGATTAGGGGCAGTGTGATTGCGGCGACCACGGACGGTATCTTTACATACGATGACCATGTGTCTTCAAAGTCAAATGACATGTCATTGTCTTTACTCGTTGAAAACGATAATTCTTTCCTTTCAGGAGAGATGGATGGCATCTATCGCAGGACGTATAATAAGGAATCTCAGCTGATTGATTCCATACCCAATGTCATAAAGTTTAAGAAAGATGAGAGAGGCGGTATCTGGGCTCTGACATTGGGCGGGGAACATTATTATATGTCTGCAAAGAAGAGTCACTTTACCCGACAAAATAATGGCATCCTGTCCTTGTTGCTTGAATACACTGATGACAAGGGGAAGTATTGGCACTGTAACGACGATGGAACAGGGCTTGTAATGGACGGAATGTCAAAAGAGATGGCTATGTGGTTGCATCCGCTTTCACATTATAGCATCCAGGCAATGTTTATTAAAGATGGTATAGTGTGGATAGGAGGTAATTTCGGACTGATACGTATGGACCTGGACGGGACCATCGGCAAAACACCCGTGAAATCGCAGGTGTTCATGCGCAGTTTCCTGCAGGACGATCGTTATTTGTATATGTCGATGGCTAACGATGTTTACGATCCTATCGGAACGACGCTCTACAGTTTCCGGTTGCATGATAATGACGCATGGTCAAAGTGGGCGGATAATAAGGATATCGACCTTCACAATCTTGCCTATGGTCAGTATCAGCTGAGCATTCGTTCTTTAGATCCGTACGGACGGATAAGCGAAGGCGAGAAATTGAATTTCGAAGTGCCATATCCCATATATATGCGTTGGTATGCCATCGCATTGTATGTCATAATGCTTGTTTTTCTTCTTACAGCATATTACAAGTATCGTACCCGTATGATGCGTCGCAAGCAGGAGCAGTTGGAAGAGATGGTTACTGCCAGGACACAGGAAGTCGTACAGCAAAAGGATGAGATCGAGTCCCAGAAGAACGAGATAGAACTGCAGAAGAACGAGATTGAAGAGAAGTCAAACAGACTGGAAACGACGTTGGAAGAATTGCGCGAGACTCAGCATGAGTTGCTCAGAAAAGAACATGAAGCAACAGTAGGTAAACTGACAAAAGGACTTATCGACCGTATCCTGAACCCAATGAACTATATCAATAACTTCTCGCATCTTACCCTCGGACTGACTAAGGACATGAAAGAGAATCTGGAGGAAGAGGAAGCGAAGATGGATGTGGATAACTACGAGGACTGTATGGATGTGTTGTCGATGATGACCCAGAACCTCGAGAAGATAGAGCAGCACGGAGTAGCGACAACTCGCATTCTGAAGGCAATGGAGGAAATGTTGAAGGAGCGTTCCGACAAGGTGGAACCTACGGATGTAGCCACACTCTGTTCTCAGACGGTCGAGATTGCGGAAAAGTATTATCACGAGGAAATAGACAAGTACAAAATCTCGTTGAAATGGGAAATGCCGGAACTGCCCATTGTAGCTGATGTCAATCCGGAACTCATGAGCAAGGTTATTGCTTCGATGATTCATAACAGCATCTACGCGGTGATAAAGAAAGCCGACCAGCTGATTGCCAAGGGTGAGGAATATGAACCTGTGGTACAGGTCGTAATACTGCCGCATTCTGGCGAGGCCCCCCCATATTTGGAATTCTGTGATAATGGCATAGGTATCGAGGATGGAATCATCGATAAGATTTTCGACCCGTTCTTTACTACCAAGCCAACGTCAGAGGCGCCCGGCGTGGGACTGTATCTGAGTCAGCAAATCATACAGGACTTCGGCGGAAGCATCAAAGTGGAATCTGAAAAGAACCGTTATACTAAATTCACAATTACTCTACCATGACAACTGACGAGCAAAAACAGATTGAACTTCTGCAGAAGCAGTTGCATACCCAGGAAAAAATGGCTTCCCTCGGTATGCTTAGTGCAGGTATAGCACACGAAATCCAGAATCCTCTGAACTTCGTCATCAATTTCAGCAAGATGTCGGAGAAACTTCTTGATGATCTCATGGATATCGTTGATGAATGCAGGGAAAAACTGGGTGATGATGATGCCGAGGAGATAACTGAGATATCAGAGGACCTGAAGGAGAATATGGCTAAGATTGAGGAACACGGACAACGTGCTATCAGTATTATTCGCAGCATCCTGTTGCAGAGCCGTGGTAAGGAAAATGAATTTCTGCCTACTGACATCTGTCAGCTTGTGCATGAATATGTATGGCTTTCATATCACGCCATGAGGGCAAATGACAAGAATTTCAATATAGCAATCAAGGAAGAGTACCCGCAGGATATGCCAAAGAAGATGGTTATTCCGCAAGACTTATGCAGAGCCGTGCTCAACGTGATGAACAATGCCTGCTATGCCGTCAAGGATAAGAATGTGAATTCAGAGGGTACAGATTACCAGCCTTCAATTATCGTGAAGGTTGAAGACGGTGCGGAAGATTTCTCCATCATCATCTCTGATAATGGAACGGGCATGACTGACGAAGTGCGCAAACAGCTCTTCGATACATTCTTCACAACCAAACCCGTCGGTAAGGGAACGGGATTGGGTATGTCAATAACAAACGAGATCATAACCAATAAGCATGAAGGAAAGATACTTGTAGATACGACACCTGGAGAGGGTACCACATTCACATTTGTCATTCCAAATTCATTGAAGAAATGAGGCATTTCATCGCATACATATTTTTTTTCATCAGCCTTGCCGCACAGGGGCAAGACATTCTCTCGCAGGCTCGTAAAGCGTTTGAAATGGGACGCTTTGAACAGGCTGATTCCCTGTTGCAGAATAATATTCAGTCGTTCAAGGGGGAAGATCAGATTGTTTTGTACCGCATCCTGGCACTCAGCAGCCTGAATCAGGACCGCCCGGCTGATGCCGAAATGTATATTGGGAAGTTGCTGGCGGTAGATCCCTACTACACGGCATACGGAGAAAATCCGCGTTTTGTAGATATTCTCGAACGGCTGAAGAAAGGTAAGACCGTCATTACTACTGCATCGAAAATAGAAGAAACTACCGAAGAGGTTCCAGTGCCCGTAACTCTTATTACCGAAGAGATGATTGCAGCCTCCGGAGCCCGTACTCTGAGTGAATTGTTGCTCCTTTATGTTCCGGGATTGACAGAAATAGGAAGTATCGAGAATAACGTAGCTATGCGTGGTGTTTACGGACTTACCCAGGAACATATGCTCGTCATGCTCAACGGTCACCGGCTGAATAGTTTCAGTTCCAATGCCGAGGCTCTTGACTTCCGGCAGAATCTCGATAAGATAAAGCAAATAGAAGTGTTACGCGGTCCTGCATCCTCTCTTTACGGTAACGTGGCACTGACTGCCGTGATAAATATCATCACTAAGACCGGAGCCGAGTTGGACGGCGGTTCTGTCATTGCCCGTGCGGGAATACATAACAGTTATAGTGGTACGGTGCTTTTGGGTAAGGGTAACCTGAAATCCGATATCTTTCTGTGGGGTTCTGTGTATTCCGCTCAAGGCGAAGTCAGATGGGAAAATAATACTAAGCGATATATCGGCGGATATAATAATAAGCCGGCCTTCGACTTGGGTGCAAATATAAGATGGGGCGATTTTAAGGTCTCTGTCGTCGGGCAACATGCAAAGACTGTTCCATACTACAATCTGGTAGAATTTGGCAACTATTATTCTTATGACAAATATAGTGCACAGAATGGAGAAAAGCCGGGTCCGTCGAGAACCAACCTGCGTATAAACGCGGATTATTCCCATACTTGGGGCAATCTGTCAATGTCGGTGTCAGCTTTTGCCGGTTCAGAACGCGTACAGATTTATAATGTGCTGGCAGATACTATCAAATCTGAACATGCCAGATTGTTTTTGCTGATGATGAATTTGGATAATGTTCTTCCACCTCATACAAAAGGAGTTTGGGAATCTGTCAACTGGGAAGATTACAGTTTTGGCGGTTCTGCCAGCGTGGCATATAAATATAAGTTCTCGGAGAATATGTACGGCTCCCTGATGGGTGGCATACAATACGATTACTTTAAGTTGACCGATGCAGCAGTTAAGTTAGGATATGACTTTAGTGCTGTATCACTGACGACGAACCGCATATTCTATACCGGTGATGAACAAAGTATGTCAGGATTTGTGCAGTTGAAGCATAATTTCACCAAGAAGCTTATCCTGAATGGTGGTTTGCGTTTTGACCATAAGTTAAGGAATAATCGCCGGCACATCAATACATGGTCGCCACGAGTTGCCTTGATTTACATGCCTAACACTATGTGGAGTATCAAGGCCACCTATGCCCATTCGTTCGTTGACGCACCTTTCCTGTATCGTGCGTCCCAAATTGAACTTTTCCGAGGGTCGGAAGATATGAATCCGGAACAGATGGATGCTGTGCAGTTAGGGGCAACCGTCAACATTAAACCTGCCAATCTCATGTGTGAGCTGAACTTATTTTATAATAATGTCTATGATTTGGTGTTCTATACCAGTAATGATCTTAGTAGGAATACTATATTCGACAATGCCGGTAAGATTGCCATAGGAGGTGCAGAAGGTGTGATCCAATATAATACGCCAAAGACCTTGTTAAGTCTGAACATGACCTATCAGTACCCTTTCAAGGCTGAAGGTTTTTCTTCTTCAGACCATGACATCAGTAACGTGCCCAAATTCATCCTCAATTTCGTCGGTTCGCAGCAGTTGTTCTCTATGCCTCGCGCAGGTGCATTGCGAGTGCGTGCCAATATGCATATTCAGTCTAAGATGAATTGTCTTGACAACGACCTGTTCAATGCACAATATACGGAAGATAAACCCTTTGTGGTAGTTGAACAGCCGGCTTATGCGATATTCGGTGCCGGACTTGAGTGGCGCTTCCCGTTCAGACTTACGGCATCAGTAGATACTTATAACTTGTTTGATAAGCGTTATAAGGTTGGCGGTAAGTTGCAGCAAGGCAATCCGGGGCAGGGATTCAGTTTTATTGGAAAGTTGAAGTTCGAGTTTTAATAAATACATTATGTTCGATATAAAAGTTATGATAATTACAGCGATGATGACAGGTGCTACAGTTGAAGCTGCAGCGGATGGTTTTAAATATGCAGATGAACGCTTTGCCGATCTGCAGATGTTGAGATATAAGGTCGAAGGCTTTGAGCAGTTGAGCCTGAAGCAGAAGACTTTTATCTATTATTTGCAGGAAGCAGCTCTGTGGGGACGTGACATCTTGTGGGACCAGAATTGCAGGTATAACCTGCGCGTGCGTCGGGTTCTCGAGGAAGTATATAAGGCAGAGAGTCGTGTGCGTACAGGTAACGAGAGTGATAAGGATGAATACAATGCATTTGTGACATACCTGAAAAGAGTGTGGTTCAGCAACGGAATTCACCACCATTATGCCTGCGATAAGTTCGTTCCAGGCTTCTCTTCAGCTTGGTTCATGCGTAGAGTGCATGCTTGTGCAGACTCTTTCAAGGACGTACCGGGCGGTTTGGATGCATTGCTGCAAGAGGTATGCGATGTCATCTTCAATCCCAATATCCTACAGAAACGAATCAATCTGGCTGAGGGTGTTGACCTTATCAAGACATCGGCTTCGAACTATTATGAAGGAGTCACTCAGGGTGAAGCTGAGGCTTTCTATGAGAAGCAGAAGGCTGAAGGTGATGCCCTGCGTCCTGTTATGTATGGTATGAACTCCCGATTGGTAAAAGATGCATCCGGCAAGATATACGAGAAGAAATGGACAGAAAACGGACTTTATGGCGATGTCATAAAACACATCGTTGACAACCTGCTGCTCGCACGTGATTATGCAGAAGATGATAAACAGAAGGAGGTGATTGATCTCCTGGTGAAATATTACAGGACCGGTGATTTGAAGACTTTCGATGATTATAGCATTGCATGGGCAGAGAATACCGAACCGGTCGTTGACTTTGTAAATGGTTTCATCGAGTGTTACGGTGATCCGCTCGGACTGAAATGCTCATGGGAGAGTCTCGTGAATTTCAAGGATCTCGTGGCAACCAAACGTACGGAGACACTGAGTCGTAATGCTCAGTGGTTTGAAGACCATAGCCCTGTAGATAAAGCATTTAAGAAAGAAAAGGTGAAGGGTGTAAGTGCAAAAGTCATCAACGCAGCTATTTTGGCTGGCGACCTCTATCCTTCCACAGCTATCGGCATCAATCTTCCAAACTCCAACTGGATTAGAAGAGAACATGGTTCGAAGTCTGTAACTATCGGTAATATCACTAATGCATACAACCAGGCAGCCAAGGGCAATGGAATGAGAGACGAGTTCGTGCTTTCCGATAGTGACAAAGATCTGCTTGAAAAATACGCAGATGTATGCGATGAGTTGCATACCGACCTCCACGAGTGTCTGGGGCATGGTTCGGGAAAACTGCTAGACGGTGTCGATCCTGATTCCTTGAAAGCATACGGAAGTACGATAGAAGAGGCCCGTGCCGACCTCTTTGCCCTGTATTACCTTCCGGATCCCAAACTCGTCGAACTGGGGCTCACTCCAAGTACTGAGGCATATAAGGCTGGATATTACGCTCAGATGCAGAATGGTCTGATGACTCAACTGGTCAGAGTACAACCTGGTAAGAATCTTGAAGAGGCTCATATGCGCAACCGTGCCCTTATCGCTCACTGGGCATTCGAACATGGAAAGGCTGACAATGTGTGTGAGCTGCTGAAGGTGAATGGAAAGACCTATCTGCGGATTAATGACTACCAGAAACTGCGTGTCCTCTTTGGCAAACTGCTCTCAGAGATACAGCGCATAAAGTCAACCGGAGACTATAAGGGAGCCCAGGCATTGGTAGAGGAGTATGGAGTGAAGGTCGATCCCACGCTCCATAAGGAAATACTTGAACGCTACGCAAAACTCAACATAGCCCCATACAAGGGATTCATCAATCCTAAGTTCACGGCTGAGAGAGATAAGGACGGCAAGATAACCGATGTGAAGGTGTCCTATTCGGAAGGTTATGCAGAACAGATGCTGCGCTACTCAACACTCTATTCGGCTCTGCCACTGGTAAATGAATAACGGGTTAATCACTGAAATAAAGAAGGAACTGCGTGCCAACATGAATGGTGTTGCATCTGCTGCAATGCGACAGACAGATGACTATCGAGTTAACTTCGGTATAGAACTGCCGCGAATACAGCAGATAGCCCGCGAGTTTCCCTCTGAACGACAGTTGGCTCAAGCCCTATGGCATGAGAGCGTGCGGGAATGCAGGATTCTTGCTACCATACTGATGCCGACGCAGGACTTTGAAGAGGACCTGTGTGATATTTGGGTTTCGGAGATACGTACTGTTGAAATGGCGCAAATCTTTGCGCTCAACCTCATGCGACGGCTTCCCTATGCCAGTCGTAAGGCATTTGAATGGATATCGGCAGACAATCTGATGCTTCAGATTACGGGCTACTTTACAATGTGTCATGTGCTGAGGAAAGGCGAAATGAATGATAGATCGGCAGAGGAATTGCTTGACCATCTGACATGTGACGTCACTGCAGGTGAGAACAATCTGAGTAAGGCTGCAGTAAAGACATTACAGATATTCGCCAGCCAGTCTGATGATAATATGAACAAAGCTAAAAAAATAGCTGATTATTTGTTCTAACAAGCAAAAAGGCATAATTTTGCGCCGCGTTACTAAATAGCATTATGGTAAAGTCTGCAAAAGATATTCTTGACAGCTACATTGAGGAACAGGGGAAACGTAAAACTCCTGAGCGAAACATAGTCCTTGATGTGGTGTTGGCAATGAATGGTCATCATAGTGCAGACGAGATATGTGCAATGATGCCCGAGAGGTATCCTATAAGCAGAGCAACGGTGTTTAGTACACTAAGCCTGTTTGATGAAGCCGGTCTGGTGTATAGCCATCAGATAAATGGCAGGACTCTCTATGAGAATGCCTATGAAGTAGAACCTCACCATCATTACATCTGTAAGGGATGTGGCAGAATATGGAATCTGAAGAGTAATAAAATCACTGAATTAGTAGCTGAATGCCGTACTCCTCGTTTCAAAAAACTGCGCAGTTCATTATATATTTATGGCTTGTGTGATGTGTGTGGGGCGCGCTTGTATCGTCTGAAGAAGAAAATGGAGAAGGAGAAGGAAGCAAAGATGACACGCGAGGAGAAACGCTTTGCCCGTATTGATGCCGAATTGAACGAGGCTGCAGAATGGATTAATAATGAAAATAATTAAATAGGACAAATGAAAGTTGATGTACTTTTAGGTCTCCAGTGGGGAGACGAAGGCAAGGGAAAGGTAGTAGATGTTTTAACTCCACGCTACGATGTAGTAGCACGATTCCAGGGCGGTCCGAATGCAGGACATACATTGGAATTTGAAGGACAGAAATATGTACTCCGTTCGATACCTTCTGGTATATTCCAGGGTGACAAAGTAAATATAATAGGTAACGGAGTGGTTCTGGCTCCAGACCTCTTCATGGACGAGGCAAAGGACCTGGAGAAAAGCGGACACTCACTCCACGGACGTCTTCACATCTCTAAGAAGGCACACCTTATCATGCCTACTCACCGTCTGCTCGATGCAGCATACGAGGCTGCAAAAGGAAAGAATAAGGTAGGTACTACAGGAAAGGGCATTGGCCCTACATATAGTGACAAGACAAGCCGCAACGGACTCCGTGTCGGCGATATCCTTTGCAATTTCGAACAGAAATATGCAGAGCATAAGGCTCGTCACGAACGCATCCTCAAGTCATTGAACTATACCGATTATGACATCACAGAGGTAGAGAAAAAGTGGATGGAAGGCATTGAGTATCTGAAACAGTTCCCACTCGTTGACAGCGAACACGAAATCAACAAACTGCTGAAGGCAGGCAAGAGCGTTCTCTGTGAAGGTGCCCAGGGTACTATGCTCGACATCGATTTCGGTTCTTACCCATTCGTCACTTCATCAAACACTATCTGTGCCGGTGCATGTATCGGTCTCGGCATAGGTCCTAATAAGATTGGCGATGTATTCGGTATCATCAAGGCTTACTGCACACGAGTAGGTGCTGGTCCATTCCCTACAGAATTGTTCGATGAAACCGGAGCGACCATCCGTAATATCGGTCACGAATATGGTGCCGTTACAGGACGCGAACGCCGTTGCGGTTGGATTGACCTCGTCGCACTTCGTTATGCTATCATGGTCAGTGGTGTAACAAAACTGATAATGATGAAGAGTGACGTACTCGACGGATTCGAAACAATCAAGGCTTGTATTGCTTATAAGTTGGCTGACGGAACCGTCACTCGCGACTTCCCGTACGATATCAGCGACGGCACTGTCACTCCTGTTTACGAGGAAATGCCAGGATGGAAGACTGATCTGACTACGATAACAAGTGAGTCTCAGTTCCCTAAGGCATTCAGCGATTATATAGCATTCCTCGAGAAGGAACTCGAAACTCCTATCACTATTGTAAGCGTCGGTCCAGACCGCGAACAGACAATCGAACGTAACTAATCCTTCGTCATTCATAACGTTGAAACGACTATTCCTGCTCATATCTGTGAGTTTGGTCGCTCTTGCAGCATTCTCGTCATCGCGCACACTGCGCGATGCCAAGTCTGTTGCTGCAGCGTTTACTAAGCAGGTAGAGGGATTTACAGCATGCGAAGATGACGATTTCGTCGTTGCCTTGGCAGATGGGCAGAACGAAGTAAAAGGACTTGATGCCCCATCATCTGATTACTATGTCCTGAACATATCCAACGGAGAGGGATATGTCATAGTAAGTGGCGACGACCGTTTCCGTGACGTTCTTGGCTATAGCACTACAGGTAGCTTGTCGAGTGAGACTGTTCCCGATGGATTGGAATATCTCCTGTCTTCACTTTCAGCTGAGATGCAGGCAGCTAAGGAGTACTACGATGCGAATGGTATCACAGAGGTTGATGTCAGGCAAAATCTTCTGACTTCCGGCTATAATAGTATTGAACCACTGATAAAAACTCATTGGCAGCAAAACTATCCATTTAATGCCCAGCTGCCTGTGTCATATTCGGGTACATATTCCATTTTTCATGGCAAACCTGCGATAGGATGTGTGGCATTGTCTATGGCTCAGATTATGAATTACTGGAAATATCCAGCCAGAGGACAAGGTGGTACCTACAAAAACAAAAACTACGACAATGTATCTGTCAATTTCAGCGAACAAACGTATAATTGGGATAATATTTCAAGCGAGTATGGTGCATATTATGACGACAATGGCAAATATCATACGGGATTATATACTCAAAGTCAGGCCAATGAAATAGCAAAGCTGTGCTATCATCTGGGAGTGGCTACCGATATGAAATGGAATGTGGATAACACGGGGGAGTCGGGTACTTATGATGATATTATACCTAAGGCTCTGGCAGTTTATTTCGGGTATAACAAATACGCCAAACTTCGGAATAGGGATGTATTGGGTACTGAGGAATTTCTCAAAGAGATTCTCGATGATATATCTGAAGGCAGACCCGTTCTTATGGGAGCAGAAAGTATCAAGGGAGGTGGTCATGCGTTCATCTTAGATGGATATGATGCTTCAAGAGGTATGTTGCATATTAATTGGGGGTGGGCAGGTGCTAATAATGGATATTATGCTCTTTCAGCCCTTCAACCCAATGCGTCTTTGGGCAATTTTATATATAATCAGGATGTAGTATTAGGTGTTCAGCCTGCTGAGGAGGATTTTGGTTTCGGCCCGTCTGTATATTACCTGTCAGGGACTGTGAAAAGTTCTGCAATTTCCAAGGGGAGTTATTTGACATTACATGTTGACACATTGTTTGTTTCCGATTTCCTTTTTGAAGGTTCAATAGGCATAGCTGTATATGACTCCAATGGAGAGATGAAGCTTTCTCATATAAATGCAGTCTTAAATCCTGGCTATTTATACATTGGGAATGATATTCCTTCCCCGGTATTTCCCCGTTCAATGACTGCAGGCAAATACACTATGCGCATGGTTATGCAGGACTCTGATGGCACCGTCTATCCGATACACTCAAAGTATGGAAATCCTGAGAGTTGGACCGTTACGGTCTCATCGAGTGCTCCCAACGGGAAGGTGACAGTCGTAGCTGACGATCCGGTATCTACAGGTATAGAAAATATAGAAATATCATCTGATGATGCCATGCAGCCTGCAGCAGGCGATGATGCGTACTACACCCTTACCGGTGTGCGTGTCACACAACCTGGTAAGGGTATATATATCCGCAACGGAAAGAAATACGTATTTCGCTAACTTATAGTTTGAAATCAGTTAACAGATCGAGATAGAGGGCTATAGCTCCTTCTATCTCGTTTATTTTTATGAATTCATCGGCAGTATGTGAACGGGCAGATTCTCCAGGGCCCAGTTTCAAAGATGGGAAATGCATCAGAGCCTGATCGCTCAGTGTCGGGCTGCCGAATGGTTTCAGGCCGTTCTTAATGCATCTAATGACAAAGGGATGGACGGGAGATATATGAGATGAACTCAGGCGGAAACTTCTTGCCTTGAGTTCTGACGTCAGATTCTTCTGGAAATACTCGAATATCTCTTCGTTTGAGTAGAATTCGTTACTGCGCACGTCTATGGTGAAAGTACATTCAGCCGGAATTACGTTGTGCTGTGTGCCTGCATTGATGATGGTTACAGTCTGCTTCACAGGTCCTAACAATTCACTCTGTTTGGGGAATTGCCATTGACTGAGCCACTGCACGTCCCGCATGGCATGATAGATAGCGTTGTCGCCTTCGTTGCGGGCTGCATGACCAGCCTTCCCGTGGGCCGTTGCATCAATCACCATCAATCCTTTTTCTGCAATGGCGGGTTGCATGCCGGTTGGCTCACCTACGATGGCAAATGAAACAGGTGGCAGCGTAGGCAATACACTCTCAATGCCGTTCTTGCCGCTTACCTCCTCCTCACATGATGCCAGATATATGAGGTTGAAATCCTTATGGGGTAGCTCACTTTCAAATGCCAGGAATACCTGCAGAAGAGATGCGAGTCCGCCGCCACAGTCGTTAGCTCCTAAGCCATAGAGCAGGTCTTCATCCACAGTAGGCATGAATGGGTCGTGCTGCCACCCATTTGCAGGTTTTACTGTATCTATGTGTGCATTCAGCAGAATGGTGGGCAGATTAGCGTCAAAGAGGGATGACTGACTCCACACGTTATTACCATGACGGTGAGTGGTGAGTCCCTTCGACTTCATATATCCCTCCATAATGTCAGCAGCCTTGCTTTCGTCTCTGCTTATGCTCGGCGTTGAGATAAGTTGTTTGAGCAGTTCTACAGCCTCTAAAGTCCTTTTACTGTACTCCATTTTGTGCTATTCATAAAATTTAGCACCAAAGGTAAGAGTTTTTCGTTATAAAAGTTTTACCTTTGTGCTGATTTTTACGTAGTCAATCTAAAAAGAATATATATAATCAATGGCACAACAGGAGGATATTTTCAAGAAAGTGGTAAGCCACTGTAAGGAATACGGCTTTGTATTCCCGTCTTCCGAGATATATGATGGTCTCGGAGCAGTTTATGATTATGGACAGAACGGTGTTGAGTTGAAGAACAACATCAAACAGTACTGGTGGCAGTATATGGTACTTCTGCATGAGAATATCGTGGGTATAGACTCTGCAATTTTTATGCACCCGACTATATGGAAGGCCAGCGGGCACGTAGATGCCTTCAACGACCCTCTGATCGACAACCGCGACTCAAAGAAGCGTTATCGTGCAGATGTCCTGATAGAGGAGCAGATTGCAAAATACGACGAAAAAATCGAGAAGGAAGTGGCGAAGGCGCGTAAGCGTTTCGGCGATGCTTTCGATGAGGCTCAGTATCGTGCTACTTCTCCTCGTGTTCTTGAGGAGACAGCTAAACGCGATGCCCTTCACAAGCGTTATCAGGATGTGATGAATGCTCCCGGTGGTATCGACCTCGAGGGTATGCGCCAGATTATCATCGATGAAGGGATAGCTTGTCCTATTTCTGGTACTCGCAACTGGACCGACGTACGTCAGTTCAACCTTATGTTCAAGACAGAGATGGGTGCGGCAGCTGAAGGAGCAAGCACTATCTACCTGCGTCCCGAGACAGCTCAGGGTATCTTCGTAAACTACCTGAACGTGCAGAAAACCGGTCGTATGAAAATCCCATTCGGTATTGCACAGATAGGCAAGGCATTCCGTAATGAAATCGTGGCACGCCAGTTCATCTTCCGTATGCGTGAATTTGAACAGATGGAGATGCAGTTCTTTGTTAAGCCGGGTACCGAACTTCAGTGGTTCGATGAGTGGAAGAAGCGTCGTATGGCATGGCATCAGGCTCTCGGATTCGGTGCTGAGAACTACCGTTTCCACGATCATGATAAGTTGGCTCACTATGCTAATGCAGCAACCGATATAGAGTTCAAGATGCCGTTCGGATTCAAGGAAGTGGAGGGTATTCACTCCCGTACCAACTTCGACCTCTCTCAGCATGCCAAGTATTCCGGCAAGAAGATTGAGTATTTCGATCCGGAAGAGAACACATCATACACTCCATACGTTATTGAAACAAGTATCGGTGTTGACCGTATGTTCCTCTCTGTCATCTGCCACAGCTACTGCGAAGAACAGCTCGAGGGTGGCGATACGCGTACCGTATTGCGTCTGCCGGCAGCACTTGCTCCTATCAAGTTGGCGGTCTTCCCACTCACTAAGAAGGACGGTCTGCCAGAGAAAGCACGCGAAATCATCGACGAACTCAAGTTCCACTTCAACTGCAAGTACGAGGAGAAGGATCAGATTGGTAAGCGCTACCGCCGTCAGGATGCCATCGGTACTCCATTCTGTGTAACTGTTGACAACCAGACACTGGAAGACAATACAGTTACTCTCCGTTACCGCGATACAATGGAGCAGAAGCGTGTTGCTATCAGCGACTTGCGTGGCATCATCGAAGATCAGGTAAGCATCCCAAGTCTCCTGAAGAATTTGAAATAAACCGGCTACTATGTCAAGACTCTCACTTATAGCTCTAATCAGTTGTCTGCTTTCATGCTTCATGTTCTCATGTTCTAAGGATGAATCAGAGGCTGGTGAATACGACAACTGGCAGGCACGTAATCAGGCATACGTTGACTCTATTGCCCGTCTTGCTAAGGAAGGCAAGGACAATTGGCATCGTACACTCGTATATCATGTTACAAAAGAATATGCCGATGCACACCCGAATGACAATAATGTGTATGTGTATATTCAGAATCTGATAAAGGGAACTGGTTCTAAGACTCCTCTTTTTTCAGATTCGGTACGTGTATTCTACCGTGGCCGCCTCATTCCGTCCAAGAGCTATCCTGATGGTCGTATGTTCGGACAGAGTTTTACAGAAAAGTCGATATATGCGATTGACGAACGGACATCTGTTCCTACGCTTTTGGCTGTAAAGGAGAATGTGCCTGGATTCTGTCAGGCACTGCAGGAAATGGTAGAGGGCGACATCGTTCACATGGTTATCCCTTGGAGCATGGGGTATGGTGCTACCAGTACCAACTCATCCATACCTGATTACTCTGCACTCGTATTCGATGTGCAACTCGTCAAGGTTTACGAAAGAGGGGAAAATAAAACTTGGCGTTAATGTATTAAGGTAAGTTTGCTATACTTAAACTTACTATTCATATAACCGATAAGCCCAANNTTGGGCTTATCGGTTATATGAATGTCAGTAAAAACGACTTTATTTCACGTTTCCTACCTTGATAAGGTATTCGGCAATCTGTACTGCGTTCAGTGCAGCACCCTTCTTGATTTGGTCGCCGCTGAGCCAGAATGTAAGACCGTTCTCATTAGCCAGGTCCTTGCGTACACGTCCTACATATACGTCGTCCTTGCCTGCGGTGAAGAGTGGCATAGGGTATTTCTGATTCTTTGGGTCGTCGATGAGAGTCACGCCGTCTGCTGCTGCGATAGCTGCCTGAGCCTCTTCTACGGTGATAGGCTTCTCTGTCTCTACCCATACAGCCTCACTGTGGGCACGAAGTGAAGAGATGCGTACACACATGGCAGAACACTTTGCATCTGTGTGCATGATTTTACGAGTCTCGTTGAACATCTTCATTTCTTCCTTTGTATATCCGTTGTCCTGGAATACGTCAATCTGAGGAATTACGTTGTATGCCAACTGATATGCAAACTTATTCACTGTAGGTTCCTTGCCCTCTACGAGTTCCTTATACTGCTGCTGCAGTTCTGCCATGGCAGCTGCACCTGCACCGCTGGCACTCTGGTAGCTTGCTACGTGAATGCGGGTGATATGACTCAGTTTCTCGATTGGCTTCAGCACGACTACCATCATGATAGTAGTACAGTTCGGATTTGCGATGATACCGCGTGGGCGGTTCAGGGCATCCTCGGCATTGCACTCAGGCACTACCAATGGCACATCGTCGTCCATGCGGAATGCACTTGAGTTGTCAATCATTACTGCACCAAACTTAGTTATGTCCTCAGCAAACTCCTTGCTGGTTCCGGCACCTGCGCTGGTGAATGCAATGTCTATATCCTTGAAGTCATCTCCATGCTTCAGAAGTTTCACTTCATATTCCTTGCCTCTGAAGGTATATTTTGTGCCGGCACTTCGGCTTGATCCAAACAAAACTAATTCATCAAGAGGGAAGTTCCTCTCGTCGAGCACGCGGAGAAATTCCTGTCCCACGGCGCCGCTTGCGCCAACAATTGCTACTTTCATAATATATATTGTTTAAAATTTGCGCGCGAAGGTACGATATTTCTATGAATAAATCACTAACTTTGCGCTCAAAATTGAAATTGATGCCTTTAGGTTCCTGCTTCTACGGAATTCTTGAGGTGCCTAAAGTTCAAGTATATGTCAAAGAAATTATATTTACTTCTCCTTACAGCGGCTCTCCTGTCTGCTTGCCGAAGCAGCAAAAATGCAGCAGACACATCTTCTGTAACCGAACCACAGACATCGGTCAGTACCGATCAGCTACAGTCTGATAACTCATCCCTTTCAGCTCAGACGAATCTGACTGCCCGTGTGCGTGTCAGGTTGAAGTTCGATAGTAGCAGTGTCGGTACCGGTGGCACACTCCGTATGCGAAAGGGTGAGGTAATACAGGTCGCACTCGTCGATCCTATACTCGGAATATCCGAAGTAGGGCGTCTGGAGATTGACCCCAGTTCCATCCTTCTTATCGACCGCTACAACAAACGCTACGTAGTGCTTACCTACGATGAACTGAACAGCTACTCTAATCGTGCTATAGACTATCAGACCATCGAAAATTATTTCTGGCAACAGGCTACACGGGAGGATACAGACCAGCTGCAGTTCCAGTTCCCGCTTGGCAGCAAGAATATTGAACTGACGCTTAATCTCTCAAACAAAAACAATAAATCCGACTGGGATGCTCATACTGTGCCGTCGTATAAGTATGATAAGGTCTCTGCCGTGGACTTCTTTAAAAGCCTCTCCGACTTCTAATGCACATCTTCAGCCGTCATAATGCCACTGGCTCGTTTGGACACTCCAGACTGACTACTGCATACAAGCTTGTATTTTCTTGTATGCTCTTCCTTATGTTTGTCACAGTTTGTACTCCTGCTGAGGCGCAGCGTCGAAGAACGACTACAAGTAAGAAAGCAAAGACTACCAAGACTACAAAGAATACTGCCAAGACTACTGCAGCGAAGAAGGTTGATAAGAAGACCAGTCTTCGTAATGAGAAGAAAGAAGCTGAGCGTCGTCGTATGCTTGAACAGCAGCGTGCCAAGCAACTGACCAAAAACATAAAGGCAAACCTTGACAGTGTGCTCGTTATAAACGGCAAGATGAAGCGTCAGCAGCATTCCATCGACAGTCTGGGAATAGAAATAAAGACCCTGCAGGCAGACATTGACTCTATGACTGCCGAACTCTCCCGTCTTGAGGCTCAGCTCGAGTTGCGTCGCAAGCAATATGCCCGTTCTCTTGTGCAACAACGCAAGCAGCAGTCTGTGCAGCAGCGTCTTACCTTCATCTTCTCTGCAGACAACTTCGCACAAATAATCCGTCGTATGCGTTACATACGCGAATACACCACATACCAGCGGGCACAGGGCGAACTGATTAAAGATAAACAGACGGAAGTAAACAATGCCCGTAATAAGTTGTTAGGTGCACAGGCATCATTGAAAATGAACCTTGGCACAATGCAGACTCGTCAGAAGCAACTTGCCAGACTGAAGTCTAATTGTGAGTCGAAGGCAACTTTGCTGAATAAGAATCTCAAGTTAGTCAATAAGCAGATTGCCGAATACCAGAGACGCGAACAGCAGTTAAGCGACCAGATTGAAAAATTGATTCAGGAGGAGATTGAGGCTGAACGTCGTCGTCGTGCTGAAGCCGAACGCCGTCGTCAGGAAGAGGAAGCGCGTCGTGCGGCAGAGGCTAATGCCAAGAAAACTAAATCTTCAAAGTCTTCAAAGAAGAGTGGACAGAGTACCTCTACCACTGATAGCGGTACAAAGATCGAGAAGTTCAGATATTCAGACTCAAACGACAAACTCAGCAGCAGTTTCACTGCCAACAAGGGACGTCTGCCTATGCCTGTTACCGGCGGATTCAATATAACCCGCCACTTCGGTAGGTATAATGTGCAGGGCCTGCGCAACGTAACCCTCAACAGCAGGGGTATAGATATCCGTGGCCAGCAGGGTGCTATGGCGCGTGCCATATTCGACGGTGAAGTAAGCAGCATATTCCAATACGGTTCGTCTTACATTGTCATGTTGCGCCATGGCAGTTACATAAGTGTATATTCAGGACTGAGGAGCGTATCGGTACGCAAGGGACAGAAAGTAAAAACGAAAGAATCCCTTGGAGTCATCGGAGCTGACCCTGACGGACATTATACACTGCACTTCCAGCTGCGCCGCGAGAGCAATTTGCTTAATCCTGAGCACTGGGTACGCTAAACTCGCACCCGCAATACCTCTGATTATAGAAACCGTTTTCCTTCAGTAACTGATTCCTGCGTTCCTGAAGCCCTCCCTTGCGCCAGTTGCGGGCGTCGAAGTGCACTCCGCCCCCCACCTGCTCTGCTGCCCATATGCCGGCTTCCGTTATCTGGTCAAGCGACTTCCATCGGCTCGATGCCAAGGTGGTGGTGAATTCCTCCAGTCCCAGTTCCTTACATTTTCGGGCAGAGCGCAGCAGACGGTATTTAAAACACATGAGACAGCGTTTTCCGCGTTCGGGCTCTTTCTCGTAACCCTTCACAAAATCCAGCCAAGCCTCGTGGTTGTAGTCATCATCTATAATCTTCAGGCCTAACTTCTCCGCGTATTTCGTTATCTCCTGTTTCCTTATCTTGTATTCTTCCTCTGGAAAGATATTCGGATTGCAATAGAAGATGGTAGGGCGCACTCCGTTAGAGAGCATCCATTCAAGTATGGCACTCGAGCATGGTGCACAACAAGAATGCAGTAACACTTCCTTTTCCATTATTTCTGTGCACTATGTCTATTCCTGGTCGCTGTTTATCAGATCCAGCAGCCTGCTTACAGCTTCCTCCTCTGGTATATTCTTCTCGATACACTGTTTGCCCTTGTACAGACTTATCTTACCTACTCCGGCACCTACATATCCGTAGTCGGCATCTGCCATCTCGCCCGGACCGTTCACGATGCATCCCATGATGCCTATCTTCAGTCCCACGAGGTGCTTCGTAGCCTCCTTTATCTTGGCAATGGTCTCTTCCAGATTATACAGAGTCCGTCCGCAGCCGGGACATGAGATGTATTCAGTCTTTACGAACTTTACTCTTGCAGCCTGCAGTATCGAATCGGCAAGGTCAGTCAGCTGTTCCTTCGTGAATCCGGGGTTCTGGATTTCCAGCTTATGTGCCAATCCGTCGATGAAAAGTGCGCCAGTAGCCATTGAAGCCTTCAGTTGCAGGTCTTCCCACTTCTCCTCGTTGAGGCTCAGCATTACTGTGTCGTCGCTGATGCTTGCCCTGACTTCTTCTCTTATCTTTGCACACTCAGGAATCATTTCAACCAGTTTCCTGGCTACGGGTATTTCTTTCTCTGGTGCTTCAGAAAGACTTACTCTTATCGTGTCGCCAATACCTTCGCAGAGCAGGGCTCCTATGCCCACTGCACTCTTTATCCTTCCGTCTTCTCCTTCTCCTGCCTCTGTCACCCCAAGGTGCAGCGGAAACGCCATGCCTTCCTTCTCCATTTCGCTTACGAGCAGGCGTACCGTGCGTACCATGACTACTGTGTTGCTTGCCTTGATGGAGATGACCACGTTGCTGAAATGTTCCTTCACGCAGATACGCAGGAATTCCATGCACGACTCCACCATGCCTGCCGGCGTGTCACCGTATCGCGACATGATGCGATCCGACAGCGAACCGTGGTTCACTCCTATGCGGATAGCAGTGTCGTGCTCCTTGCATATATTCAGGAATGGCACGAAGCGGCTTTCTATCTTCTTGATTTCATCGGCATATTCCTCGTCAGTATATTCCAGACTCTTGAATGTACGTGCCGGATCTACATAGTTACCGGGATTGATACGTACCTTCTCGCAGATTGTAGCTGCAGTGTCAGCCACGGCAGCATTGAAATGCACGTCAGCCACCAAAGGGACATCATATCCAGCCGCACGCAGGCCGTCCTTTATGTTTTGCATATTCTGGGCTTCGCGCTGACCTTGTGTGGTAAAACGGACTATCTCGCCGCCGGCATCTACTATGCGCATGGCTTGCGCTACACTGCCTTCTGTGTCCATTGTCGATGTGTTTGCCATCGACTGGATGCGGATAGGGTTCTCACCGCCTATCTTAACCTTGCCTACAGCTACCTCGCTGCTCCTTCTTCTTGTGTACATATCTACCCTTTAAACTACTAAACTGTCTCTAAACTCTAAACTCTCAACTTAACACTTGAAAGCGTACTTCACCTCTTTCAGTTCTGCGTTAGCCTTCTCAATCTTCTTGCAGAGATTCTTCTTATAGTCCGCAAACTTCTCAGCCAGGGACTCGTCGGCAAGAGCCATCATCTCTACAGCGAGGATGGCAGCGTTCAGTGCTCCGTTGATGGCAACTGTTGCAACAGGGATTCCCGGAGGCATCTGCATGATTGAGAATACAGCATCCATTCCGTCGAGCACGCTCCCCTTGATAGGTACTCCGATGACGGGTAGGGTAGTGCTGGCAGCTATTACTCCTGGCAGTGCTGCTGCCATTCCGGCTCCGGCAATAATCACTTTGATGCCGCGGTCTTTTGCACCCTTGGCAAAAGCCTCTACTGCGTCGGGTGTTCTGTGAGCCGACAGGGCGTTCATCTCGAACGGGATTTGCATCTCATCCAGAAACTGTGCTGCTTTCTCCATTACGGGCAGGTCGCTTGTACTGCCCATGATAATTGAAACGAGTGGTGTCATATATTTGATTTTTAATTTTACATCCATGCCAGCAGGATAAATACCAGTGCACAGACAAATCCTATTGCGAATCCCACTGTGACCTGTGCCAGGCTATGCTGTCGCAGAATGATACGGCTGGTACCTACTGCTCCGCTCAGCAGTATGAGTCCGCAGGTGTACCACAGCGGGTTGAAATAGAATAGGTTGCTAAATGCCAGCAGTGCACCTACCAATCCGCCCATACCCACCATGTGGGTGCTCACCTTCCACCATGCATTTATGAAGATGCAGATTATCTGTGAAACGAAGGCAGCCATCACTATGCCCCTGACAAACATGGCTACGTTCATTCTTGTCATAAGCACCAGACATACAGTATAACTGCATATGGTAAGCAGGTAGGGCATATGACGGTGTTCGCGATGCGACATCTGCATGTGTGTCCATTGCATTACCGTTCTTAGAATGTTGATTCCAAGTTGCGGAATGAGCACCGTGAAGATAAACACCATGAACAGTATGAAGAGCCTGTAAGGCAAAGGTAGCAGCTGCAGGTAGCTGTAGAAGAACAGCACGATGAGAATCCATAGCGGAGTATAGAATGGCGAAAACACTATTGATAGTGCCTTGGCTATTTGCATTAGTCGTTTCTCTGTCATAAGCTCAAACGTTTTTGTACAGGCGGAATACCCATTTCATCGCGATATTTGGCTACTGTGCGTCGTTTTATGTTTATACCCTGTTTGCCGAGCAGTTCTGCGAGTTGTCCGTCTGCCAGCGGCGTGGTCTTGTCTTCATTCTCTATGAGTTGTCTTATTGCCGACTTCGTTTTGTCTGCATCGAGCATTTCTCCTTGTGCGTTTGTTCGCGACTGCTTGAAGAAGTAAGTCAGCGGATATATATGTCCGTCGATCATGCAGTATTTGCTGTTTCTCACTCTCGACACTGTGGAGATGTCGAATCCTGCCTTCTCAGCCACTTCCTTCAGGATGAGCGGTTGCAGGTCGTCAGGGTCTTGAGTCAGGAAAAACTGCCGCTGCATTGCGATGATTGCCTCCATAGTCTTCATCAGGGTGTTGTTGCGTTGGCGCACCGCCTCGATAAAGAGCTTTGCAGAGTCAATCTTATTGCGGGTATATGTCACGAAGTCCTGTTCGCTGCGACTCAGTTTGCGCTCCGTCTTCTCGTATGCCTTCAGCTGATCCACATACTCGCGGTTGATGCGCATAGTGGGCATTTCGCCGTTGTTCAGTCGGCAGGTAATCTGTCCGTTTTCGTCTGTCTCCACGATGAAATCGGGCACTGCTGTACTGACTCTGTCGCGTGCCGACTCCGTCAGTGCAAGTCCCGGGTGCAGATTCAGTTTCTTCAGTTCGTCGAATATGAGTTTCAGTCGCGACGGTGATATGTTCAGCAGTCTCGAAAGTTTCTCGGTATTGTTGTTTACGAATAGTTCGTAGTGATCTGCTACGATGTTCCTGCCTTCTTCCAGCAGGAAGTATTTATCGCCCAGCAGGTGTTCCTTGTCGTTCATCTTTCGGTCAATCTGCAGTAGCAGACACTCCCTTGTGTCTCTTGCCCCGATGCCTGCGGGGTCGAATTGCTGCAGAATCCTCAGTGCCTCTTCCAGTTCTTCCTCAGTGGTCTCGATGTTATGCTGAAACAGCATTTCATCGGCAATTCGGTATAGAGGATTTTCGATGAAGCCATTGTCATCAAGCGAATTTATCAGGTATTCCACAAGTGTGCGTTGATGGGCTGTCAGGTCGAAATCGACCAGCTGCTCCATCAGGCTATCCACGAACGACACTGTTTCTCCTATCACATACTCCTGCTTGTTCTCACCACCGCCGTTCTGGCTATACACAGGCAGTTCATCAGAGTCGTACAGGTCATCATAGTTGGAGTGGTTGTCATCGGAGCTGTCTGAGTCCTCCGGAGTATCGGAATAATCCGATTCATCGGAATATTCGGAAGACTCAGAGTAATCGGTACTTTCCGGGTAATCTGAATTGTCGGAACTCGCAGAACCCTCTGCACTCCCTGTCTCTAAGGTCACATTGTCGATGGCTTCGTCCTTCACCCTTTGCTCCAGTTCGACAATAGGCAGTTCCAGCAACTTCGTAGTCATAAGTTGCAGTGGCGACAACTTTAGCAGTTGCGCTTCCGTCTGTACCTGATATTGTCTCTGCTCCTGTGCCATATTCGGGTGCGAAGTTACAACATTTAATCGATATAATAACTTTTAGTTGCCAATAATTCGGAAAACACACCTTATAAACACCCATTGCGGTGGGGCTCGAAAAATCTATAGTCGTTCCAAATGTGTGTTTTTTCATGAGATTTGGAACAAAAATAAATTATAATCGTTCCAAAAGTGTGTTTTTTCATGAGATTTGGAACAAAAATAACATTTGGAAAAAAAGAAAATGGAAGTATATATCAGCTGACGGACCTTTACTCTCTAACCCTTACCCCCCCTTTTCCCTCCCTATATGACTATTTTTGTGAAAAATCATGTCATTTGCTTGTTATGATGTGTAAATTTCTGATTGTATTTGGTAAAAAATATAAAACTTTGTACCTTTGGAGCGCCTTAAATCAGAATTATGAAGGGATTTAAATCCGATAAAGTTATAATTGGGGGGGGATTTCTGACAACATTGTCAGAAGACTTTGCTCATATATAATCATGAACGTGTGAAGAGTTGTCAAGACCCTTTGCGCGTTTTTCGTGTTTATACCCTTCAGTGTAGTGCTGATAAAAAATATTGCTAACCAAAAATATATTAACCTTTTTATTAACTAAAAACTCTTTTTATGAAACGAAAACTACTTTTGGCGATGCTCTTTGTCGCCAGTGCTATTGGCTTTAATGCTAATGCGCAAGAAACGCCAGTAAACGATGGTGTTTATTATATTTACAATCAAGAAAGCGGTCTATTCTTGTCACGTGGCAGTGGCTGGGGAACACGAGGTGTGGCAAAACCAGTTGGTCTGCCATGGAAAGTTAGTGTAGCTGATGGTAAATACACATTGCGAATGTATGACATTACTATAGCAGGAAGCACAAAGGAGGGTTTTGGAAGCAATGCTTATACAGATAATGGATCACCATTAGCATTTACTCCTTCAGGTGATGCAGCAAATGGATTCACACTTCAGAATGGTAGCAATTTCATAAATTGTCCTGCTAAAGCTGGTGACGTCAATCTTAACACAACTGCAAGTAAATGGCAATTTCTAACTCAGGCTCAGTATAACGCAGTGCTCGCGGAAAAGGTAGTTGCTCAAGAGGCAGCAATAGCTTCACAAAAGGGTATCACAATTCCTGCAGGCAAGACTTTGAACGATGTTGTAACTGATGTAGACAACTGGGCAGCGTCTGCAATAGTAAATGACGGAGTACCTACGTCAGCTAAATGGACAGCAACAAAGCACGACAAAAGAGGTGGAAATAATAATTGGGGAGATTATGGTTCTGAAATGTATCAGTGTGGTAATGCTCATTACACACGTACTATCACTGGTCTGAAACAGGGTATCTATAAAATATCTGTTCGTGGTATGAAGCGAATGGCTTATAATGATAAATGCGTCACAATGGGTGCTGCGGGTTACCCTATCAGCGACTCTTATCTGAGTGCAAACGGTAATATTATTAGGATAAAGAGTTGGTATGAAGATAAAGCGAGTGATACTAATCCTAATAGTACAAGTGATTTTGTTCAGATTGTTAACAATAAAGGTTATACTACAGAGGGCTTTGCATACGTTGGTGCTGATGGAAAGCTTGAATTAGATGTATCTTCGGAAGCATTTTGGGATGGCTCATGGTTCCTTTTCAATGGAATCTCATATGTTTTCTATGACAATTCAGTTTCTGATTCAGATGCAGAGGCAATCCTTGAACAAGCAACGAATCTTGAATCTGTGCCTATGTTAGGTGCGACTAAATCTGCCTTGACTGATGCAAAGACAACATTTAGTGGTTCAAAAACAATCGCTAACTATAACACCTTGTCAACAGCAATTTCTAATGCTACTGCATCAAAGGATGCATACGCCAATGCAAAAACATACTTTGATGAGGCTGAAACAATTTTGGCTGGTACGAATGTTTACACTGCTTCTGCTTATGCAGAATACTTTACTACTCCTAAGGCAGCCTATGATGCGCGTACATTAGAGAATGCAGAAGCTGCAGCTTTAAAACCAACTTCAACAGGCTGGCATTCTGATAATACAATAGATGATATTCTCCTGTCAGCATGGAAGATTGGTGGCGAGCAGTGTAAGAACTATGATAAATCTTTGTACATCAATACGTGGTCAGTAGAAGGTAATAATGATGGTTCTGACTTCTTGACACCATTCTTCGAGTATTGGACAAATGATGATAAGAGTCTTGACAAGAAAACTATTACTGCTACTGTTGATGGTTTGAAACCAAATAAAGAATACTCTGTAGCTATCCGTTCTCGTGTACGCCAAGCGAATGGAAAGGCTAAGATTGCAGAAGGAGTTACTATGAAAGTTGGTAGCGGTGAAACTGTAGATATAAGTGCCGGTGCTCTATTCAATGCCGGTTCATTCTATATTGGTAATTTCTCTGCTATCGGTTCTACTGATGCAGAGGGTAAACTTACTGTCACTATTGAAGTCGCTGAAAATAGCAATATCAGCTGGTTGTCATTCTATAATGTGAAATATACGGATGAATCTGCTCTTGCTGCTCAATTCAATGACTTGAAGGATGAGGCAACAGAAGTTCTTGCTGATGCAACGTATAAGCCAATTATTGGTTCAGAGCGTACAGATGTAGAAACAGCAAAGGGCGCAACCCCAAGTACATTCAGTGAATATGTAGCAGCTAATACAGCTCTTCGTAATGCTATTGATGATTTTAAAGGTGTGTTACCACGCTACAAAGCTCTTGACAATGCTAAGGCTGTTGAATATCCAAAACTCCCTTATGCAAGCGAAACCAAGTATGCAGCAATTGCTACTGCTCAGAGTGCTGTAGCTACTTCTGCTTCCGATGCAGATGCAAAAGTGGAGGCTATTCTCACAGCAAATCGCATATATGTTGAATCGAATGCATTGGCTGAGGGCGTAGGTGGTATTGATAAGACATCTCTTATCACAGATGCTAATATAACAACTTATGATGGCGAAAATAAAAAGTTTGGTGCATGGGAGGTATTTGGGCAGACTAATGGTACAATACAGGTACTTTCAGGGGAATCATTTACCGACGGTAATGGAAAGAATGACTATAAGTATGCTGATATTTATAAGAACGATAACAATGCAGGAATACAGCAGACTGTTTCATTGACTCCGGGTAAGTATATGTTGACTGTTACTGCACGTGGAAAAGTCATTGATGGTGCTTCATTCAAATTATTTGCTGGTACGGATAATGTTGATATTCCTCGTGTCGGTAACACTGGTGGTACTTTCAATCGTGGATGGAATGACGTTTCGCTTGTATTCACAGTAACAGAAACCGCAAATGTTAACATTGGTGTTCAGTCTGGTAATGGAAAAGATTTGTGGTGGAGTGCTACCCGTTTCCGTTTGGTTCAGCTTGCTGAAGTTACTTCTGTTAAAGCTGCAGGTTATGCTTCATTCTCTTCTGAATACGCACTCGACCTTGACAATATCGAAGGTGGTAAGGCTTATATCGTGAAGGCTGATGCTGTATCAGGCGATAACATCATTATCACTCCTCAGGCTGGTAAGGTCGCTGCTAACACAGGCCTTATCCTGAAGACTGACGGTGGTGCTGCAGGTACAATCACCATCCCGGTTGCTGCAAGTGGTGCTACAGTCAGCGAGAACAAACTGGTTGCTGTAACAGAAGATGCTACTGCTGTCGCTGCTGATAATTATGTTCTTGGTGCTAAGTCAGACAATTCAAATGTTGGTCTCTACAAACTTGCATCAGCTACTAACCTCAATAAGGGTCAGGCTTATCTGCCAGGTGGCTTCTCAAGTGTAAAGGTTCTCAACTTCATTATTGAAGGTGAAACTCCTACAGGTGTTGAGGCTCCAGCTGTTGCTGAGGCAGAAGAGGACGGTGTAATCTACAACGTGAACGGTCAGGTAGTTGATAAGAACTACAAGGGTATCGTAATCAAGAACGGCAAGAAGTACATTAACAAATAATTCTAAGGAGGAAATACACAATGAAAAAACTATATATGCAGCCACTCACAGAG
>DEJQ01000008.1 GCA_002353575.1 Prevotellaceae bacterium UBA2744 | reverse complement strand
ATGCAGGCTCTTACCGCTACGTCCTGCTCCCCGAACTCTACATCGCCCTTACCACACAGAAGGTAATCAAGGAGGCAGCCCTGCGCTCGGGCGTGAGCCAGGGAGTGATGCAGGCTTGCATGGGACACGGACCGTTCTGAAACAGAAAATCCCCGCAACATAAGCTGTTGCAGGGATTTCTCTTTGTTTTGAGGGTGGAGGGTGGGACTCGAACCCACGACATTCAGAACCACAATCTGACGCTCTAACCAACTGAACTACATCCACCATGTTGGCGCCTTCGGGGAGGTCTCTCCCTCATTTGCGGGTGCAAAGGTAGTGCAAACCGAGCGAAATACAAAATAAATTTCCCAAAAAAATATTTTATTTTTCATCTGCGGGCTTTTATTTCTCTTTTGGCGCTTTTTTTATATAAAATAATTTTGCTGTGTCGGGATAAAGCCATAAATTTGCATATGCAAATATATTAAAATCATTTTCCCTTTATTTTTGATTTATTGCTGACGTCGGTCAGCGGGCATTAATCTCTTGGTTATATGCTCATAAGATTAACGCTCATAAGAAATTTAACCTAAAACTCCCCTCTGTACAGTGATGCACGGGGGGGGGGTATTTTTTATATATACAGATAACGTCCCTGCAATGATTCCACGTCATATGGAGTTGCAGGGACGTTATCTGTGAATTTAGGGGGCGTCACACGGCTTACTCGTAGATGGCTTTCTTGCCTGCGAGCAGGGTGTTCTTCATCAGCGAGCAGATGGTCATCGGACCTACGCCGCCGGGGACGGGAGTGATGAAGGAGCACTTGTCGGCTACCTCGTCGAATTTCACGTCACCATTTAGACGGAACCCTGACTTGCGGCTGGAGTCGGGTACGCGTGTGGTGCCTACGTCGATGATGACGGCTCCGGGTTTCACCATGTCGGCTGTGACGAAGTTGGGCACGCCCATTGCCGCTATGATGATGTCGGCCTGGCGGCATTCCTCCTTTATGTTCTGCGAGTGGCTGTGCAGCACTGTGACGGTGCAGTCGCCCGGTGTGCGTTTCTGCATCATGAGCTGTGCCATCGGTTTGCCCACGATGTTCGAGCGACCCAGTATGACGCATTTCTTACCCTTCGTTTCGATGTTGTAGCGTGCGAGCAGGTCGGTGATGCCGAGCGGGGTGGCTGAGATGTAGCAGGGCAGTCCGATTGCCATGCGACCTACGTTGATGGGGTGGAATCCGTCCACGTCCTTGCGGTAGTCGATTGCCATCGTCACCTTCTGTTCGCTGATGTGCTTGGGCAGTGGCAGCTGAACGATGAATCCGTCAACGTCGGGGTCGTTGTTCAGTTTCTCCACCTGCTTCAGCAGGAACTCCTCGGTTATGTCGTCTTCGAAGCGGAGCAGGGTAGAGGTGAATCCGCACTCTTCGCATGCGAGTACTTTGTTCTTTACGTATGTCTCACTGCCTCCGTCGTGTCCGACAAGGATGGCTGCCAGGTGGGGGCGCTTGCCTCCGCGGCTTACTATCTGTTCCACTTCGGCTGCTATCTCTTTCTTGATGCTTGCCGCTGTTGCTTTTCCGTCAATAAGGGTCATATTGTTGTATTGTTTTCTATTATACAGGTTTCAGGTTTCAAGTTTCAGGTTTCACTCAAATTCAAAACTACTTACTAAAACTTCGGCATTCCGGGCATTCCCTTCAGGCGTGCCATCTGTTGCATAGCGCCTGCCATGCGGCTGCCGGTCATCATGTGCATCATCTTGCGCATCTGGTCAAACTGCTTGGTGACGCGGTTTATCTCGTCGAGGCTCACTCCCGAACCCTTCGATATGCGCTGTTTGCGCGACATATTGATGCTGTCGGGGTGTGTGCGTTCGTAGGGGGTCATGGAGTTGATCATGGCCTCGACCGACTTGAATGCGTTGTCATCAATGTCGATGTCCTTCAGGGCTTTGCCTATACCCGGAATCATCGAGGCGAGGTCTTTGATGTTACCCATCTTCTTCAGCTGCTGAATCTGGCTGTAGAAATCGGTGTAGTCGTATTTGTTCTTCGCAATCTTCTTCTGCAGTCGTTTGGCTTCCTCTTCGTCGAACTGCTGCTGTGCCCGTTCCACGAAGCTGACGATGTCGCCCATGCCGAGGATGCGGTCTGCCATACGTTCGGGGTGGAAGGGGTCGAGGGCTTCCATCTTCTCGCCCGTGCCGACAAACTTGATGGGTTTGTCAACTACGGTGCGGATGGAGAGTGCAGCACCGCCGCGCGTGTCACCGTCGAGTTTCGTGAGGATGACTCCGTCGATTTCCAGACGTTCGTTGAACACCTTTGCTGTGGTGACGGCTTCCTGACCTATCATGGCATCGACTACGAGGAGGGTTTCCTGTGGTTCTATGGCATCTTTTATGTTGCGGATCTGAACCATCAGCTCCTCGTCGATCGACTGGCGGCCTGCCGTATCGACGATGACTACGTCGAGGCTGTTTGCCTTAGCATATTTGATGGCGTTCTGGGCTACGAGCACCGGGTCGGTGGCTCCCTCTTCGATGTAGCACGGCACATTGACCTGTTCTGCTAGCACACGCAGTTGTTCCATTGCCGCCGGACGGAAGGTGTCGCAGGCTGCCAGCAGCGGTTTCTTGTGTTTCTGCTTCGAGAGCCAGAGGGCGAGCTTACCCGACATGGTTGTCTTTCCGGCTCCGTTCAATCCCGCCATGAGTATGACGGCGGGTTTGCCCGTGAGGTTGATTTCGGCATTCTCGCCACCCATCAGCTGTGCCAGTTCGTCGTGTACTATCTTTACCATCAGCTGTCCCGGCTTGACGGCTGTGAGCACGTTCTGGCCGAGTGCTTTCTGCTTCACGGTGTCGGTGAAGGTCTTGGCTACTTTGTAGTTCACGTCGGCTTCGAGAAGTGCCTTGCGCACGTCCTTCAGGGTTTCCGCTACGTTGATTTCGGTGATTTTTCCTTCACCCTTCAGTATCTTAAATGAACGTTCGAGACGTTCGGACAGGTTTTCAAACATATTTTTGTAATCTGAGTAATCTGAATGTTAGTGTTTCTTTAGTCCGTTATAGATTATGTATCCGAGGAATCCTGCCACGCAGGCGATGGCTGCGATGCCGATGATGTGGCTGTAATGCGACACGATGCCGATGAGTTCGTCCTTTGCCATCACGCTGTGGAAGGCATAGCCTATGCCCGTGAGGATGCAGTTCCAGATGGCTGCGCCGATGCAGGTGCAGAGCACGAAGGTGCCCAGGTGCATACGGGCCAGGCCGGCAGGGATGGATATGAGCTGGCGGATGGCGGGAATCATGCGTCCGATGAGGGTGGAGACGACTCCATGGCGGTCGAAATACTCCTCAGCCTGCTGCACCTTCCCGGCATCGATGAGACACATGTGTCCCAGCCTGGAGTTGGCAAAGGCATAGATAACGGCACGGCCCAGTGTGAGCGAGAGCACGTAGTTGACCAGTGCTCCGAGCAGCGCTCCCAGCGTGCCGGAAAGGATAATCATCGGGTAGGTCATTTCGCCCGTTTCGGCTGCCATGTACGCTGCCGGTATCATCACCACTTCCGAGGGGAAGGGGATGAAGCTCGACTCGATGGCCATAAACAGCACTATCCAACCATAGTTGAGGTTGTCGAGTGCTCCGTTAGTAAGATTTAGGATCAGTTCTTCCATAATGGCTGCAAAGGTAAGAATTTTTATTTAAAATTGTATCATGTACATTATACAATCAGAGTTTTTTTTGCCTGTGCAGCGGCAGGGTCTATTTCTTCAGCGTGAAGTCGAACTGCAGGCCCTCTCCAGGCTGACTCTTGGCGGTGATAGTGCCGCCATGCAGCATTACGGCGTTCTTCACGATGGCAAGTCCCAGTCCGGTGCCTCCCTCAGCCCGGCTGCGCCCCTTGTCTATGCGGTAGAAGCGTTCGAAGAGTCGGGGCAGGTGTTCGCTGTCGATGCCCTGTCCGTCGTCACGGAATGTGAAGTGCCACTCAGTGCCCCGGTCTTCAGCCGTGATTTCGATGGTGGTGTCCTTGCCGGCATAGATCATAGAGTTGTTGAAGAGGTTGCGGAAGATGCTGTATATGAGCGAGGGGTCGCCCTTTATTATGATGCCCTGGGGCAAGCAGTTGCGCAGTGTCATCTGCCGCTGCGAGAGCGAGAGGGCAGTCTCTTCCGTAATCTCGGCTACGATGGCAGAGATGTCGGTACGCTCTTTGTTTATCATGTCGGCAGCATAGTCCATGCGGTTGAGCGTAGAAAGATCCTGCAGCAGCGATGTGAGCCTGTGGGCCTGTGAATTGGTGCGCACGATAAACTGGTGGAGTGTCTGGCTGTCGAGGTCTGGATTGTCGAGTATGGTGTCGGTATATCCCAAGATGCTGGCAACGGGAGTCTTCAGTTCGTGCGAAATGTTCTGTGTGAGTTCGCGGCGCAGACGGCTTTCCTTTGCCATCTGTTCGCGACTGATGCGCTGGTCCATGCTCTGTGCATAGCGGTGGAGCATCCATGCCAAGAGGGTCATGATGATGACGGAGAAGAGCAGCAGATGCCAGTCGCTGGCCTCTTTGAATGGTTGGCGGAAGGCGCGGTCGTAGTCCTCGAACAGAATGAAGATAATGGCGTAGATGACGAATGTCACCATTACGCTAAGAAACATTTTCCGACCTTCGGAGAGTGATTTCATCTGTGTTGCGGATGATTAGTTTTTGAATAGATACCCGAATCCTGCTTTCGAAATTATTTTTTCGGCATAGATTCCGATTTTTTTTCTCAGACGTGCTATGTTGACATCGACGGCACGGTCGCTGACAATCACGTTAGGGCGCCACACCAGTTCAATCAGTTGCTGGCGGCTCAGCACTTCGCCGCGGTGAAGAATTAAATGGCGCAATAGCTCATATTCGGTGCGAGTGAGGGAAACTTCGCCTCCATCTACGGTCACTGTCTTTTGTGTGTGGTCGATGCATATGCCTTTGTATGTGATATAGTGCTCACTGTCTTTTTCGGAGCCTTGGTCGGCAGGGGCTGACGGCAGGTTGCCTGCGCGGTCGAGTACGGCTCTGATGCGCGCTATTACCTCACGCACGGAGAATGGCTTCTTAATGTAGTCGTCGGCTCCGAGTCCGAATCCGCGAAGTGTGTCCTCTTCAGTGTCTTTTGCAGTGAGGAATATGATTGGTATGGATGATGTGAGGGGATTGGATTTAAGTCTGTAGGCAAAATCATATCCGGATATTCCGGGCATCATCACATCGAGCAGGAGCAAGTCATAGTTGTTCACACCACGCTTCTCTGCCTCTTCGGCTGAATAGGCTGCTTCAGCAGTGAATCCGGCATTCCGCAGGTTGAACAACAGGATGTCGCAAAGGTCTAACTCATCGTCTATGACAAGTATTTTTTTTGTACTCACTTTATCTTTTTTTGTTTTTCTGGTGCGAATATATGGATTTTATATTAATTCTCCAATCTTGCCTGCACTACATTTACTACGTAGTCGCCAAGTTTTTCCATTTCGCTTATTGTGTCGTTGTAGATAGTACCCAGTGTGTAATTGTATTCCTGGTTATTGACAGACTGCAGGTTCTCCTGTCTTAGCTTGTTGCGCAGTGCGTTTATCCTGTTCTCGATTTCGTAGGTCTGGTTCAGATTGAAATCCTCGCGGAAACCGTCCATCACGGCGCACATACGGTCAAGGGCTGCACCGCACAGCTGCATCATCTCGTTTATGTGGGCAGTCTGTGTAGAGGTGAATACGATTCCCGACTGCTGTAGGCGATCGAGTGTCAGGGCTATATTGTAGCAAGCGTCGCCAATCGACTCCAATTCTCCTATCTCGCGCATCATACGTCTGATTTTCATCTTTGAGTCGTCACTCAGGTGGTCGTTGCTTATCTGTTGCAAGAAGTCTGCTATGCCCAGTTCCATTTGGTCAGAGAGTTCTTCTTCGTTTTTAATTTGGTCGAGCAGTTTTGCAAATTTACGGCTGTTGCTCTCGCCGGCCAGGGTGTTCACCATCGAAAACATATCTCTGACACTGGTTGCAAATCTCGATGTTTCTTTCTGAGCCTGAAGAACTGCGATTTCCGGCGTCTGCACAAGGCCGGTCTGTATGTATTGCAGGCTGAACTCTCTTTGGCTTGTCTTTTTCTGACCGGGTAGTAGTATGCGCACTATTTTCTCCAGCTGTGGAATCAGTCCGATGAGCAGTGCGGTGTTGGTGATGTTGAAACATGTGTGGAACATCGCCAGAACTACAGGCAGGCGATCAGCCTGGCCGGAAAGCGAGGGGTTGTATCCGACCATGCGGCATACGATATCTACGAATGGATAGAATACGATGAGAACCCAGATGACTCCGAATACATTGAAAAGCAGGTGTGCAAGTGCAGCCCGGCGTGCTTCTGTGCCCGAACCCAGAGCTGCCAGATTGGCTGTGGCCGTGGTACCTACGTTTTCTCCCATTACAAGTGCTATGCCCAGATAGATGGGGAGCACGCCTGTGGAGCAGAGCAGAATGGTGATGGCCATGACGGCTGCCGATGACTGGACTATGCAGGTGATTATAGTTCCGATGAGCAGGAATATTATGACGGAGAGGTGGCTGCTGGTGTCGAACGAGGCGAAGAAATCGACCACCGACTGATTGTGAGCCAAATCCAGATCGCGACCTGCGGAGCTGAGCATGACGAGTGAGAAGAACAGGAAGGCTATGCCGAAGAGAAAGTCTCCCAGATAGCGACGCCGCTTCCTGTAGATGAGTATCATGCCTATGAAGAAAGCCGGAAACACGACGTTTGTAAGATCTACAGAATAGCCGAGTGACATGATCCAGGCAGTAAGCGTGGTGCCGATGTTGGCACCCATGATGACGGATATGGCCTGGGAAAGAGTGAGCAGCCCTGCCGAGACGAACGAAACGGTCATCACTGTTGTTGCTGACGAAGATTGTACGGCACAGGTGACAAATACACCTGTCAACATGCCTGTAAGGCGGTTGGTGGTCATGCGTGCCAATATGTGTCGCAATTGTGAACCCGCCATTTTCTGAAGCGCTTCGCTCATCATTCGCATACCATAGATGAGAAGGCCTAAGGCGCCTGCCAAACGAAGGGCAATCATGAAATAGTTGTCCATCTTGTTGTATTATATTGATTTCATGTTGCAAAAGTAAGGGCTATGGCCAGATGAAAAAAAGAAAACAGATTACGAATCCGTTACGTCATGCAATTGTATCTGCATTGTAACGGAATCGTAACTCCGAAAGGTGTAGGGGAGAATAGTGTGATTATTTTTATTTGCTCAGTCTTGCCTGTACTACATTGACCACGTAGTCGCCCAGCTTCTCGCATTCGTTGAAGAAGTCGGAGTACATGGTGCCAAGTGTATAGCTGTATTCATGTTCGTTGACGGAGCGTATGTTGTCGGTCTTCAGACGCTGGCGCAAGAGGTTTATCTCGTTCTCGATGCGGAAGGTCTCCTTCAGATCCTGGTCTTCGCGACGACCAGCAATCACGATGTTCATCTGTATGAGTGCCTCCTGGCAGAGTTGCAGGAGTGTCTGCAGGTTCTGCTGCTGCGATTCGGTAAGGGTTTCCTTAGACTCGTTGTAGCGGTTCCAGATTCGAGCCAGGTTGAAGCAGGCATCGCCGATAGACTCGAGTTCATCCACCTGACGCATCATCTGACGTATCTTCGACTTAGTTTCATCGGAGAGGTGGTTGTCGCTAACCTGTTCCAGGTAGTTGGCAATGGCTATTTCGAGCTGGTCGGTCATGTCTTCTTCGAGTTCTATTTCGCTGTAGAGCTTCACGAATTTCTTCAGGTCTTTTTCGCCCATCAGTTCGCGAACCTTGTTGAACATTCCTTCTACTCGCTCACCGAACTGTGCTGTCTCGCGCTGTGCCTGCCAAACTGCTATTTCAGGGGTGTGGACGAGGCTGCTCTGGATGTACTGCAGACGAAGGGTGTGGTCGTTTTCAGCTATCTTGTCGCTTTCCTTGTCTTTGATGACCCAGCAGACGAGACGCTCAATCTGTGGGATGAACCAAATGAGGATGCCTGTGTTGAGAACGTTGAAACAAGTGTGGAAAGCAGCCAGCACAACGCTCAGCTTTGCAGTGTTGGCAAGAAAAGCTGCCTGACCTGCCGTCTCTTTTGTCATATCGACATCGAAGCCCACGAGTCCGCAGACAAAGTCGATGAAGGGGTGGAAGACGAATAATATCCAGCACACTCCGAATACGTTGAAGAACATATGTGCAAAGGCAGCACGGCGAGCCTGTGTAGATGCCGTGAGAGCTGCAAGATTGGATGTCACGGTGGTTCCGATGTTTTCTCCCATCACAAGTGCAATACCCTGGTAGATAGGCAGGGCTCCACTGGAACAGAGTATCATGGTGATGGCCATGACGGCTGCCGACGACTGGCACATCATGGTCAGAATACCACCGATGAGCAGGAAGAGCAGGGTGGTGGTGAAACTGTTGGGGTCGAACGACGAGAAGAAGTTGAGCACGATGGGTTGTTCGCCGAGATTCATGTCCATTCCCGTCTGGCGCAGTGTGCCAAGGCCGAGGAACATGAACGAAATACCAAAGAGGAATAGTCCGATATCTTCATGTTTCTTTTTGTAAATTAGAAACATGGCTATGAGAAATACAGGCCATACGAGGTTCGTGATGTTGAATGCGAATCCGGCTGACATGATCCAGGCAGTCAGTGTGGTACCGATGTTGGCTCCCATGATGACGGATATAGCCTGAGCCAGGGTGAGCAGCCCTGCATTGACGAACGAAACGGTCATCACGGTCGTGGCTGTGGATGACTGTACGGCTGCCGTAACCAATACTCCAGTAAGCATACCAGTGACACGGTTTGTGGTCATCTGACCTAAAAGGTGACGAAGCCCTGGACCAGCCATCTTCTGTAATGTTTCACTCATGACCTTCATTCCGAAAATGAGCAGTGCCAGCGATCCTAACAGTCTGGATGCTACAAGAAATACTTCGTAACTCATGTTTAATTACTTTTTAACGTACAAAAATACTGAGGCGGGGGATTTTTAGCAAATAAATCGATGTTGCATTTTAATTACGTAACATAAATGTAATATAAATGACATTTTTTTGTGCTGTCATAGTTAGTAGTTTACTTTGATGGTCACAAAGTGTAGGTGCTGGTCGGCTTTCTGAGTCTTTCATAGCATATATTATATAATGTATATGATTTCAGTTTCGGATTTTCCAGTGCCAAAGGTAGTGTAGATTCAGCGATAAAAAAAGACAATTGCATTTTTTTTTGTAATTTTACTCTTTCAAATACTATTTTATTCCGTTTTATTTCGTACCTTCGCAGCCGATTATGATATGGGCAAGTCCTGTACGGTCAGCTCCCTGTGAATCCTCCAGGGCTTGACGGCAGCAAAGGCAGCAGGTTGTAGCGACGCGATACAGTAAGCTTGTCCACCCGCCTCTTTAGCTCAGTTGGCCAGAGCACGTGATTTGTAATCTCGGGGTCGTTGGTTCGAATCCGACAAGAGGCTCAAAGTAATATTCCTGTCAACAGTGAAAGTCCACTTTCAAATGCTGACAGGAATATTGCTTTGATAGCCTGCCCGCGGCAGGCTATCGGATATTAAATCCGACAAGAGGCTTTTGGGATATTAAATCCGCCAAAAGCAATAAAAGCCAGCACGTTATGTGTTGGCTTTTATTGTGTATGTATTATTCTTTTTAGTCAGTATAGAAATCTATATTCTCTTTTGTGAGCAGTTCGATTGATACATAGTGGTCACGCTTCTGCTTTATGTGTAGTACACAGGCGTTGAACATACTACGGAAGCAGTTGAGACCCTGATCGTGGGGGTGCTGGGCGATGAGGAAGTCAACAGAGCCGTCCTTGATACACTTTACGTTTGCATCTACGGCATCGTAACCCATCAGAGTCACTTTGCGCTTAGGCATTTCCTTGCAGAGGAATTCGCCGACGAGATGGATTGAAGAGTTGAATGATACTCCGTACTGCACATCAGGATTCTGTGTGAAAAACTCGTTGAGAATTTCCTTCATTCCAGGCTTGTCGTAGGCGTAGAGGTTCACTTCGTGGATTTTGCATTTCGGACAGTGCTCTTTCATGTAGTTGCGGAAACCGACTTCTCGGTTCATCTGCTGACGGCTGGCTACACGGCCTTCGCCCATCACACGGAAAATTGCTATTTCGTCGGCATCTCCCTTGATTGCCATTTCCATTATACGACCTGAGAATTCACCGCTCTTCAGAGAGTCCTGGCCGTAGAAGGTGACAGGATTGAATTCTGACCAGTTGGAATCGAGCAGGGCATAAGGAAGCTCTTTCTTGTCAAGGCGGTCCACGAAGTTCTTCATTATATTATAATTGAAGATAGGACCAATGATTACAGCATCGGGTTCGGAGTTGATGAGGTTGTCGCATTCGCTTTTAAAGGATTCGTCGTTGAATGGGTCGTATTGGAACACGTCGAAGGAAATCTTGAAGTCGTTGAATTTGCGGACACCCTCGTATAGACCTTTCTCTACGCGAGCCCAGTAACTATCTACTTCGTGCATGGGCAGGATAGCTGCGAACTTATGAACTTTGTTGCTTGCCAGGGCTGATGCATAGTGGTTGGGCACATAATTAATCTCGTCGAGCACTTTCTGTACTTTCTCCAGCGATTTCTTTGATACGTTTGTGCGACCATGCAGTACGCGGTCAACAGTGCCGACCGATACCCCGGACATTTCAGCTATGTCCTTAATACGAATTTTTGACTGAGTTTCCATCATCTTTCTTTGAACCCTTTGAATAATACCAAACTAATACCTTTTTTACAATATGCTCATCATAAATTTGTCGGAGACTTGACAAAATGCCTGCAAAGTTACTTGTATTTTATAAAATATGAAACGTAAATCCAAAAAATCTTATTAAAATGGTATTTTTTGTAAAAAAAAGGCTCTGCGATGGTTGCCTTTTGGCTGGAATTATATAATTTTGCACGATATGTACGGCGAATTGTCGGTTTGTTTACCGCTTGGCTGATACAGAGAGAGGCTTAGAACAATACGCAGAGAGACTTAGAACAGATACATATTCATTATATTACTAGTAATCTAAATTTATCTATTACATGGCTAAAATTGTTACAATGGGCGAGATTATGCTTCGCCTTTCTCCTAATGGAAACGATCGTTTTATACAGGCAGAGAGTTTCCGAGTTATTCCTGGTGGTGGTGAAGCAAACGTTGCCATCAGTTGTGCTAACTACGGACACGATTCTTATTTCGTTACGAAACTCCCTAAGCACGAAATCGGTCAGATTGCTGTGAATGCAATGCGCCGTTATGGTGTGAACACAGACTTTATCGCCCGTGGTGGCGACCGAGTTGGTCTTTACTATGCTGAGACTGGTGCAAGTATGCGTCCGTCGAAGGTTATTTACGACCGTGCCCACTCTGCTATCGCTGAGGCAAAGCCAGAGGACTTCGATTTCGATGCAGTATTCGAGGGTGCTGACTGGTTCCACTGGAGCGGTATCACTCCTGCTATCTCAGATGCCAGCGCCGAGTGTCTGCGTCAGGCTTGTATCTGTGCAAAGAAGCATGGCGTTAAGATCAGCGTTGACCTGAACTTCCGCAAGAAACTGTGGACAAGCGAGAAGGCTATCAGCATCATGCGTCCGCTGATGCAGTACGTCGATGTATGTATCGGCAACGAAGAAGATGCAGAACTCTGTCTCGGTTTCAAGCCAGATGCCGATGTGGAGGGTGGCGAAACAAATGCAGCCGGCTATGAGGGTATCTTCAAGCAGATGAAGGAAGAGTTTGGTTTCGAATACGTAGTTTCTACTCTGCGCGAGTCGTTTTCTGCTACCCACAACGGCTGGAAGGCTCTTATCTACGACGGAAAGGAATTCTATCAGTCTAAGCGTTACGACATCAATCCTATCATAGACCGTATCGGTGGCGGCGACTCTTTCTCTGGCGGTCTGATTCATGGACTGCTCACTAAGAAGACTCAGGGCGAGGCTCTCGAATTCGCTGTTGCTGCAAGTGCACTCAAGCACACCATTAATGGTGACTTCAACCTCGTAAGCGTCGAGGAAGTCGAGGCTCTGGCTGGTGGTGCTGCTAATGGTCGTGTACAACGTTAATGAATTGATGACTGACAGAAAAACAGATAATTGACAATTATGGCAAAATTTGATAAGGTAGCCGTGCTTCAGAAAATCGGCTCGACGGGTATGGTGCCCGTATTCTATCACAGTGACCCTGAAGTTGCTAAGAAGGTAATAAAGGCATGCTACGACGGTGGTGTTCGTGCATTCGAGTTTACCAACCGTGGCGATTTTGCTCACGAGGTATTTGCTGAGTGTGCAAAATATGTAGCTAAGGAATGTCCGGAACTGGCTCTCGGAATCGGTTCTGTAGTTGATGCTCCTACTGCAGCCCTCTACATCCAGCTGGGTGCGAACTTCGTCGTTGGTCCGCTCTTCAACCCGGAGATTGCTCCTGTCTGCAATCGCCGTCTGGTTCCTTACTGCCCCGGCTGCGGTAGCGTAAGCGAAATCGGCAAGGCTCAGGAACTCGGTTGCGATCTCACTAAACTATTCCCTGGTGACGTCTATGGACCAAACATGGTTAAGGGTCTGATGGCTCCGATGCCTTGGTCGAAGATTATGGTCACAGGCGGTGTCGCTCCCGAAGAGGAGAACCTGAAGGCTTGGTTCAAGGCTGGCGTGTTCTGCGTGGGTATGGGTAGCAAACTGTTCCCAAGCGACAAGGTAAAGGCTGGTGACTGGCAGTATATCACAGACAAGTGTAAAGAAGCTCTTGGATATGTTCAGGAGGCAAGAAAAAAATAATTAAAATAAAGTTGAATAAATTAATAAAGTAAATAAATTATGGCAGAAATTTCAGCTCTTCAGGCAGCTCGTGCCCAGTATCAGCCAAAACTCCCAAAAGCTCTGCAGGGTCCGGTTGTTGCCGTTGAAGGAAAAGCAACAGAATCAGTAGGTAATCAGAAGGAAATCAAGGAACTTTTCCCTAACACATACGGTATGCCCGTAATCACTTTCGAACCGGGCGATCAGCCTAAGCTTGAACCATTCAACGTGGGTATCATCCTCTCTGGCGGTCAGGCTCCAGGCGGTCACAACGTAATCTCCGGCCTGTTCGATGGTGTGAAGTCGCTCAATCCAAACAATAAGCTCTATGGATTCATTCTCGGTCCTGGCGGTCTCGTTGACCACAAATACATGGAGATTACTCCGGAACTTATGGACCAGTACCGCAACACAGGCGGTTTTGATATCATCGGTTCGGGTCGTACAAAACTCGAAGAGGTAGATCAGTTTGAGAAGGGTATTCAGATTCTTCGCGAACTCGGCATCAAAGCTCTAGTTATCATCGGCGGAGACGACTCGAATACTAACGCTTGCGTGCTCGCAGAATACTACGCAGCAAAGAAGTATGGTGTTCAGGTAATAGGTTGTCCTAAGACTATCGACGGTGACCTGAAGAACGAGCAGATTGAGACCAGCTTCGGTTTCGACACAGCTTGTAAGACTTACTCAGAACTCATCGGTAACATCCAGCGCGACTGTAACTCGGCTCGTAAGTACTGGCATTTCATTAAGTTGATGGGCCGTAGTGCAAGCCACATCGCTCTTGAGTGTGCTCTTCAGTGTCAGCCAAACATCTGTCTCGTCAGCGAAGAGGTAGAGGCTAAAGCAATGAGCCTCGACGATGTAGTTACTTACATCGCTAATGCTGTTGCCGCTCGTGCAGCAGAAGGCAACAACTTCGGTACTGTCCTCATCCCTGAGGGTATCATCGAGTTTATCCCGGCTATCAAGAAACTCATCGCAGAACTCAACGATGTGCTCGCTACTCCTGAAGCTCAGGCTCTCAGCAACGCAGATGAGCAGATTGCATATGTTAAGTCACACATCGCTGCTGACAACCTCAAAACATTCGAGTCGCTCCCAGCCGACGTGGCTGCTCAGTTGGCTCTCGACCGCGACCCACACGGAAATGTACAGGTGTCGCTCATCGAGACAGAAAAGCTCCTCAGCCGTATGGTCGCTGCTAAGTTGGCAGAGTGGAAGAAAGAGGGTAAGTATGTAGGTAAGTTTGGCACTCAGCATCATTTCTTCGGTTATGAAGGCCGTTGTGCTGCTCCATCTAACTACGACGCTGACTACTGCTACTCACTGGGTTACAACGCAAGCCGACTCATTGCTAATGGCAAGACTGGTTACATGTCTGTAATCAAGAACACTACCAAGCCTGCTGCTGAATGGATTGCAGGTGGTGTGCCTATCACAATGATGATGAACCTTGAGAAGCGTAACGGAAAGATGAAGCCTGTAATTCGCAAGGCTTTGGTTGAACTCGACGGTGCTCCATTCAAGTATTTCGCTTCAAAGCGCGATGAATGGGCTAAACAGACAGCTTACGTCTATCCAGGTCCAATCCAGTATTGGGGACCATCTGAGGTTTGCGACCAGACTACAAAGACTCTGCAGCTTGAACAAGCCTAAGCATAGAACTACAAAAAGCAAGAAGTCGTCGAAACGTAGCAAGTTCTTATCTTCTGCGTTTCGGCGCTTTTCTGCATATCTGTTTTGGAGCCTGCTTGCCATCGTGGCGGCAGTATTCCTGTTGTTTGTTATCCGCACCGTAGTCATTCCGAGGTTCCCTCTGTGGAACAAGGCTATGCACAGTCATGTACAGTACCCCGACGGAACGGTGCGAGGCATAGACATAAGCCACTACCAGGATGATATTGACTGGGAGGTGCTCCGAAATGCCCGCCTTCATGGTGTTCCGCTCAGTTTCATATATGTGAAGGCAACTGAAGGGACGGACATCATAGACGAGAATTTCAATCAGAATTTCTATAATGCCAGGAAGAACAACATACTTCGTGGCGCATATCATTTCTACAGTCCGCAGTCGCCGGCTGCAGCTCAGGCTAAGTTCTTCTGCAAGATAGTCCAGTTGGACGAGTCCGACCTGCCGCCTGTACTCGATGTGGAGAGAATCGGCAGCCTCACTTCGGCGCAGCTTTGCAGGGAAGTGAAGACGTGGTTGCGAATTGTTGAAGAACACTATCAGATAAAGCCGGTGCTGTATGCCTCGTATAAGTTCCGGCAGAAATATCTGCAGACACTCGAATTCGACCAGAATCCTTACTGGATAGCACATTATTATGTAGATACTCTTTCCTATAAAGGTCCCTGGAGCTTCTGGCAGCATACAGATGCAGGAAAGATCGACGGTGTGAAGGGTTATGTGGATATAAACGTGTTCAACGGTACATACGAGGACCTAATCAATATGACTATTCAGAGGGAAGATTAAATCCCTGAAAGCCTTGTTTGAAATTACAGGCAAAATACTTGAACTGATAAACATCTAAACCATGAGACTATGGATTATAAACAGATAGAATTTAACATACGACCTACTACTGAAGTAGCGCAAGATGTGCTTTCGGCTATGCTGGGCGAGGTAGGTTTCGACACTTTCGAACCTATAGACTCGGGATTGCGCGCTTATATTCCCGCGGCTGACTTTTCGGAAAACACCGTCAGAGAGTGTCTGGCCGACTTCTTCATGCCTGATACTAAGGTGACTTACTCTGTTGATGATGTGGAAGGTAAAGACTGGAACGAGGAGTGGGAGCGGAACAGTTTCGATCCTGTGCTTGAGCGTGAATTCGGTATTCGTCTTCAACCGCATGGTGCCTTTGGCAGCGGCAGTCACGAAACCACCTATCAGCTTGTGGAATATCTCAGTCAGCAGCATTTTTCTGGTCAAAAAGTTCTTGATATGGGGTGTGGTACCGGTGTGCTGGGTATCTGTATGGCTTTGCATGGTGCCACTCAGGTGGTCTCTATCGACATAGACCCGCTTAGTGTGGAGAATACCAAGGAGAATTTCGCACTCAACTCACTTTCCAACTATACTGCTATTCAAGGCGATGCCTCTGCCATCGAAGGCACTTTCGACACTATAGTTGTAAATATACATCGGAATATCATTATTCGCGATTTGCCCATTTACAAAAAGCACCTGCGTCAAGGTGGTACACTTGTAACATCTGGCTTTTTCCTTTCTGATTCTCCACACGTAATCGCAGCTGCCGAAGAGGAGGAACTTCGCCTGGCCACCCAACTCTCGAAAAACGAATGGACTGTCCTTGTTTTCTCGTCCTGAATGCTTCGTGTGTTATGATTAAAATCGTTCATGTATCATGATTAGGTTCATTCATGTAGCATAATTATAATTACTACCCTTCGGGGAAGATTTTTTGAAAATAGATTGTCGGGGAAAGTGAAAGTTTTCAAAATGTTTCGTACTTTTGCACACTGTGACTTTTTACAGAGAGGCAGATAATATTTGAATTTTACACATTATATACAATATAACAGATGGCAGGGGAGACTAACAGAGCCAGAACACCCAGACAAACAAGAAGGACTTCACCGGCACCGTTGAGTGAGGACGGGCGACTGCAGCCGCAGGCACTCGAACTTGAAGAGGCCGTTATAGGTGCCTGTATGATTGAGCGCGATGCATTTGGTCTGATTTCCGATTACCTTAAGCCGGAGTCCTTTTATGACACGAAACATCAGCGAATCTTTGCGGCTATCAGAGATTTGGCTGCAGAGAATAGTCCTGTAGATATCCTCACAGTGACGGAACAACTGAAGAAAACCGGCGACCTGGAACTGGTGGGCGGTCCTGTTGCGATTACCGAACTCAGTCGTAAGGTGCTCAGTTCTGCACATATCGAATACCATGCCCGTATCATTGCTCAAAAGGCTTTGGCTCGTGAACTGATTACATATTCAAGCAACATACAGAGACAGGCTTTTGACGATTCGCAGGATATCGCCGAACTGATGCAGCAGGCTGAGGGACAGCTCTTCGAACTCTCAAAGACGAATATGAAGAAGGACTTCACGCAGATTAACCCGGTCATCAAGGAGGCATACGGAATGTTGCAGAAAGCAGCGGCTCGAACCGACGGTCTGAGTGGTCTTACTTCAGGATTCAAGGATATCGACCGCGTGACGAGCGGTTGGCAGAATAGCGACCTTATCATCATTGCTGCCCGACCGGCAATGGGTAAGACAGCCTTCGTGCTCTCTATGGCAAGGAATATGGCTGTTGACAACAGGATTCCTGTTGCCATGTTCTCGCTTGAAATGTCGAACGTGCAACTCGTTAACCGTCTTATTGTGAACGTATGTGAGATTCCGGGCGAGAAAATCAAGAGTGGTCAGTTGGCTCCATATGAATGGGAACAACTTGACACAAAGATTACCCAGCTCCACGATGCTCCGCTATATATCGATGATACTCCGTCGCTTTCTGTATTTGAATTGCGAACTAAAGCCCGCCGACTCGTACGCGAATATGGTGTGCAGATTATCATTATCGACTACTTGCAGCTTATGAATGCGAGCGGAATGTCGTACAATTCTCGTCAGGAAGAAGTCAGCACTATTTCGCGTTCTCTGAAAGGACTCGCTAAGGAATTGAACATTCCTATTATCGCCCTCTCGCAGTTGAACCGTTCGGTGGAAAACCGTGTGGGTAACGATGAGAATAAAGCTGACAGCAAGCGTCCGCAGTTGAGCGACTTGCGTGAATCGGGTGCCATCGAGCAGGATGCCGACCTTGTGGCTTTCATCCATCGCCCTGAGTATTACAAGATTTATAAGGATCAGTACGGTAACGACTTGAAGGGTGTGGCAGAATTCATCATTGCCAAGCACCGTAACGGTTCGGTCGAAGACGTGAGAATGCGATTTGTCGGACAGTATGCCCGTTTCCTCGATTTACACTCGAATAATCTTGATGACAATTTCAACGACGGACTTATTTCATCGTCGTCGAATACAGCAAAAAAACAGAATGCTGCTGAACCAGTTCCCGATGATGGTGGTTTTGACAGTCTGACGGCTGCTGACTTTACACCTCAAAATGATGTGCCATTTTAAATAAACCTCTAATATATGAAAACGATAAAGATTAATCCTGCCGACAATGTGGCAGTGGCAATAGTTCCGCTGAAAGCCGGCGAGACTGTTGACGTAGAAGGTGTAGAAGTAACTACTACAGGTGAAGTGCCCGCTGGGCATAAACTCCTGCTTCAGGACCTGAAGGCTGGTGAAGATATTATCAAATACGGATATCCTATCGGCCATCTGAAAGAGGACCATAAAAAGGGCGACTTTATCTATGATGCCAATATCAAGACGAATCTGGCAGGTTTGTTAGATTACAAATATCAGCCAGTCGGACCTGATGCTCTAACCAATCCCGCCTATGCAGAGTGGTTCCCGAAAGAGCAGCTTACGTTCATGGGTTACCGTCGTAAGAATGGTGATGTAGGTATTCGTAACGAACTCTGGATTGTTCCGACAGTGGGCTGTGTCAACGGTGTTATTAACCAATTGAAGAATCAGTTAGAGAAAGAGAAGGGTAGTGAAAAGTTACGCATCGTAGCATTCCCTCATAATTACGGATGCAGTCAGTTGAGCGATGACCACGAAAATACTCGTAAGATTCTGCGCGACCTCGTACTCCATCCAAATGCTGGAGCTGTGCTCGTTGTCGGTCTGGGATGTGAAAACAACCAGCCTGACAAGTTTGAAGAATTGCTTGGCGATTACGATAAGGAGCGCATCCGCTTCATGGTGAGTCAGAAAGTAGTGGGCGACGAAGTGGAGGAAGGAATGAAGATTCTGCGCGAACTCTATGCCATAGCCGAAAAGGATGAACGCACAGAGATTCCTCTCTCTGAGTTGCGGGTCGGACTCAAATGTGGTGGTTCCGATGGATTCTCTGGAATTACTGCAAATCCGCTGCTTGGTGTATTTTCTGACTTTATCGTTTCGCAGGGCGGAACGACTGTACTTACCGAAGTCCCTGAGATGTTTGGTGCCGAGACAATACTTATGAACCGTTGTAAGACACCGGAACTGTTTGACCAGACAGTGAGTCTTGTCAATGATTTCAAACAGTATTTCCTTTCACACGGAGAGCCTGTCGGCGAGAATCCATCTCCCGGCAATAAGGCTGGTGGTATCTCGACTCTCGAAGAGAAAGCCCTTGGTTGTACACAAAAGTGTGGCAAAAGTGCTGTGTGCGGAGTTCTCCAGTATGGCGAACGCCTTCAGGTTAAAGGACTCAACCTCTTGTCTGCTCCGGGCAACGACCTTGTAGCAAGTACAGCCTTGGCTTCTGCCGGTTGTCATATTGTACTGTTTACAACTGGTCGAGGTACTCCATTCGGCACATTCGTTCCAACAATGAAGGTAAGTACTAACAGTAATCTGGCACAGAACAAACCTACTTGGATTGATTTCAATGCAGGCTCTATAGTTGAGGGCGAGAGTATGAAGGATGTATTCCTGCGATTCATGAAGAAAGTGATTGCCATTGCCAATGGCGAGCCTACGTGGAACGAGAAGAAAAACTATCAGGAGATAGCTATCTTCAAGAATGGTGTTACTCTGTAAAATAGGGTGTAAATCGGGTATTCATGTAGAAAATAAATATGCAGAATGGGGTATAATGGTAAAAAAAATGCTCAGGTGGTAAAAATTCTTCCAAAATAGTTTGTACGGAATGAAAGATTACATACCTTTGCATCAGTTATCCTGAATACAATCTTTTTTACCTTAAAACTAATACCTATTGAAAATAAAAAGTGCTTCATTGTGAAATGAGGCACTTTTGTATTTGTGGTATTCGCTAATTGCTTACCGACCTGTCGCAGCCCTTAATTACCGACAGACTCTTATCTTTCCAGCCAATCGTCAATGAGTTGTCGTGCAATCGACATCTTATCAGGTATTGGTGGCATTTTGTCACGCGAGAACCAACCGGCCGTACTGAGTTCTTCTTTCTGAATGTCCAATTCTCCACCGTCGTAGTCGGCAGTGAATCCGACCATGATTCCACTGGGGAATGGCCACGACTGACTGCCGAAATACCTGATGTTTTTTATTTGCAGGTGAGTTTCCTCTTTCACCTCTCTGCGCACGCAGTCCTCCAATGTCTCGCCTGTTTCCACAAAACCTGCAACGAGTCCGTACATTTCGCTGCGGCGAAAATTTCTTGCGTGTACAAGCAGAATCTGTTCCTTCCCTTCTCTGTTGATACGACGAATGCGCACTATGATTGCCGGAGCTACTTGCGGCCACACTTCCTTGCCGCAGTGTGTACATTGTTTACTGATGTCGGTTGTACGTTTCATAGGTGCTCCGCAAAAACCGCAATATTTGCTGTTCGAATCCCAATAGAGCAGTTCTGATGCCTTACTTGCCATAATGAAGTCTTCCTTGCTAAGACGACCGAACGACTCCCTCAGTCCTACATAGACGTGACCATCGATATGAGTGGCACTGTCTATACTATATGCCCTGCGTTCAGTTCCGTCTTCGCAATCGGGTAGAGTCATAATGCTCGTCCACTCTTTTGTATCCGTAGGTGGTGTGTTTGAAACTGGTATGCTATGCAGTTCCCCTTCCTGCTGGGGCTCCTTGAGTAGAATACCACCTCCGCAGAATACAAACCATTGTGTTTTATTTCCTTTATTCATCATTTGCCTGAAAAATCTTTTACAAAAATAGTCATAAAAATTTAGAACGTTAAGATTTATATGTATCTTTGCGAATAATTAACATTTTTGTTTCCTCTGAATGAATTGTAGATTTCCACTGAGAACGCTCTTGCTCATGTTTTTTTTTCTCTTTGCCGTAAGTGTTTTTGCAAAGAAAGAAAAGAACAAGAAGGATGTGGCACGTGTTATGATATATGGTATTGTTGACCCTGATCCGGAACCTGCAAAACCTCGTCCTGACCACTATACAAAACCACTTGATAAACCTCGCTTGGCAGTAAGGGGTGGTGAAGGATTGCACGGATTTGATATCAGCCACTATCAGGGGCGTGTGAATTTCGATGCTCTTGCTACCGATCCTCATGCAGGTTATCTGTATCTGAAAGCGTCCGAAGGTGCAAACAACCAGGATAATATGTATTCAACATACTATAGTGAAGCTCGACGTGTCGGATTCAAGATTGGCAGTTATCATTTCTTCCGTGGCAACTATAGCGCACGCGAACAGTTCGAGAATTTCCGTAGTGTGATTCGTGGTAATCATCAGGATCTCATCCCGATTATAGACGTAGAAGTCCTGGCTCGCCGAGTGTCTATTTATCAGTATATGGAACGGCTCAGCGAACTGCTTATTCTGGTAGAGAAGGAATGTGGTAGAAAACCTATGATATATACTGGTCAGAAATTCTATAACCAGCATTTTGCCCGAACAAAATTTGTGGGTAAATATAAGTTCATGATTGCCCGCTATACTGACGTCGAACCGACTCTGTATAACAATGATGACTTCGTTATATGGCAATACACCGGTCACGGTTCGGCCCGTGGTGTCCGCGGACATATCGACATAAGCAAATTCGTTCGCGGACATAGTCTCCATGAGATTATGTTCTGAGAAAACATACAGAATGAATAATTTGTTATTATGACATATCATTTATATGTGATATGTCATATTTTCTTTTGTGGTTTACAATTCTGTGATTACACAGTCGTACAAGAGTTCTGTTTGTTGTAAATTCAGCATTGCAGCCTCATAATATGGCTGAACAGCCTGTTCCAGTTGCTGTGCAAAATCCTTTCTGTCTTTTGCCTTTGAATATGCTTCCTTCAGATTGGTGTATGCCTCTGCATTTTTGCCCATGACCATATATGCCACACCCTTATCTATGGCATCATCCATAAAGGTGACTGCCTTCTCTCTCTCATTATGAAGCATAAGACATAGAGCCAGCTGACGACGCACTTTGTCAGAGTTTGGCGACAGATAATTAGCCTTGTACAAGGTGCTGATGGCATCGTTCATCAGCTTTTGTTTAGCCTGAGCCTCTGCCAGTCTGAGCAGGTAGTGGATATTCTCCTCGTCCATATCACATAATTGGTTGTAGCAGTCCATCGCAGTCTTGTAGTCCGCTGACATTATGCTTACCTTACCCAGATGAGACAATGTCCATTTCGAACTGGGTTTGATTCCGTCTGCCATGATGTAGTTTTGCTTTGCGGCTTCCCAGTTCCCCATTTTCTGCTGGCAGAATCCTATCTTCTGATATAGTTCGGCTGTGGCTTCGTTTGTCTTGCTGTAGAACATAAACTCCTTCAGTGCCATTTGGTAATATTCCTTGCGCATAAGGAATTCTGCATGTTCCAGTAGCAGGCTGCTATGGTTTGTCAGGTTGCGTAAAGGAACTATTTGCATCGGGCTGAACAGATTCTGCTGAGCATCTACGAACGGATTATAGAATTCGTTCCTGTAACCATATATATAATGGAATCGGTAAATGTCGAAAATGAAGCTCCTACTGTAATGACTTCTTTTATGCTTCCGATTTGTTTTTTCGTCAAGGATAGCCGATTTTTCTTCCTCGTCCATGTCAGCCATTTGGGCTTCCATCTGTTGTGCGATGGAACCGAATCCGCCCATACCCAGTGAGTTCGTAAGCAGACAGAGTGAGAACTTATCACTATTGCAGAATGGTGAATTGTTGAGCAAAGCCCTGATGAAACGCCCGTTTTCATTCCCCATCATCTCTTTCATGCTTTTCAGTGCAGGGTCATCGGTAGTGAAGGGGTAGAACCAGTGTGCTGTTTCGTTGAAGAAACGGTAGCCTTTCAGCATCGAGAACGTAGCCATATACACATCCTCGCCGTTCAGTTGCATATCGGTCATCTCGCGCATCTTCTCCTCAGCCTTGCTGTCGTCTTCGGCATTTGTTTTCAGCCATTCGGGGTTTTCACCGTTCTCAGTCATCTTCTCGCTTATCTCCAGCATGCCCATTTGTTTTTTCAGCATGGTACTTCCCTTGACGATGCTTGGCATTATGTCTTCGCGTATTTTGGTTGATACCTTATCAGTCAGCGAACTCATCTGCAGTTGCATAAGTATTGTGTAAGAGTCTTGGACGAAACCGTCATCTTCACAGAAAATCTCCAATCGGCTTGCTATTTCGGGATACATTCCTATTACGCTTTGATCTTTTCTTAAAGCAAGGATAAGACACACGAGGGCTCTCATGCTGATTTCCTTGTTGTCTGTCAAATAGGCGTCGAGCAGGAGCATCATTTTCCTTTCGTCCATGAAGTCGAGAGTAGCCAGTCCTACAGCTGCAATCATCACAGCTTTGGCCTTGTCGCTTACGTCGCCCGATGTCAGCAGTTGCATCATCACCTCGTAGTCGGCACTCTTCCACTGATCGCTTGTCAGAGTCCACTTGAACAGCTTCACGATGTCTTCTTCCTCTCGGTCGGCATCGTCGTTCAGTTCCAGTCGTGTCAGCAGATTGTTTATGTCCAGGTTCTGCACCTCCCGTTGCATAGTGCTGTACTTGCAGTTTGGTGCTTCCTTCAGTCTTTTCAGTCTGAGCAACCTCTGTTGCAAAGCCATAGCTTGAGTCCACAACTGTCTTTGCATCTTGTTGGCATTAGGGTCTTCTACTCCGTTAGCCATGAATTGTAGCATAGCCTTATATGTCTCGGCTATCTGTTCCACGGCTTCTGAGAGTTCCCAGTTCTCTATTGCGTATAGCTGGTTTTTCAGGTTATTTATATATTCTGCAAGAGTCCTGTTCACGTCTGTTATTCTTTTTTGTAAATAATGTCACTTGCCTGGAAATCCTTCTTCAGCAGTTCTCGTCCTTTACACCAGCGCACCACACGGGCCAGGGTTGAATCGTTAGGCATAGTTGCCTTGCCCATTTTGCGGTACTGCACCAGCGAGTCAGGTATTTCTACTCTCATGTCCTGTGGCAGGTAACTCATCAGGGTAGGGGCTTCTGGTTCTCCATACAGGCGTGTTGTGTCGTTCACCTCTGCCTGATAGTCCCCTATCAGTTTGTTTATCCTCTCCACGGCTATGTTATAGCCTTCCTTCAGCAAGCGTATGTTATCTTTATGTGTCTTCAATACACTGTCGCGCATTACTACGGCACTGAGTGTCAGTCCCAGGTCGTCCGTACTCTTTATGCGTCTTGCTCCTCTTGCCTCGCATTCCGATGCAAATGGTTCTGGCATTACGGCACCGTCATATTGATTTTGATCTACCATCAGACAGCGGATTGACAGGTTGTTTATCTGTGGTTTGTTCAAGTCGGTTGAAACGAATCGTGCCTGCCAAAGGAATTCGTCGGTAAACATATCGACCGCAGAGTGGCGGGTTATGCCGATTATCTTTTCCTTCAGGCTGCTTGTCTGTCTGATTCGTGCGCTGAATGCTGTCATCAGATAAAGTTTCAGCTCTCCGCTCATCACTACCTTCACGCTGTCGCCTGCACCTTTCCATATGCAAGCTTTCACCATATCGGTCACTATTCCGTCGGCGTGTCCTTTGCAGAAGGCTGTGTCGGCATCCATCGCAGCTCCATAAGTCAGCAGTTTCACGTGCAGACCGAGTGAGTCGTAGATGCCTTCGTCAGTTGCATAATAGTATGGCAGACAATCCACCACCGGCAGAACAGCCAGCCTTATGCTTAGCGAATCGTCTGTATTCTGTTTCGTCTGTTCTTTATTTCCTGAACAGGCGAGGGTTAAAAAACAGACAACAAAAACCTTTGCCATGAAGGCTAAGGTCTTTGTTGTCATGTGTAGTTTGTTTGTTATCAATGCTTATTCTCCTTTAACGGCTGCAATACCTGGGAGCACCTTGCCTTCAATAGCCTCGAGCAGAGCACCACCACCAGTAGAGATGTATGATACCTTGTCAGCAAGTCCGAACTTGTTTACACAGGCTACAGAGTCGCCACCACCGATGAGTGAGAATGCGCCTTCAGCAGTTGCCTTTGCTACAGCCTCACCTACAGCGCGTGAACCTGGAGTGAATTCTTCACATTCGAAGCAACCTGCAGGACCGTTCCAGAGGATGGTCTTTGCACCTTCGATAGCCTTTGCAAACTTCTCGCGGCTCTTTGGTCCGGCATCGAGTCCGTCCCAACCATCTTCGATGGCATTTGATGGGAAAGTCTTAATCTGGGCGCCTGGCTTAACAGAGAAAGTTGAGAAGTCGTAACCTGTGCAGCATACAGAGTCTTCGCCGAGAACGAGTTCTACGCCGTTCTTCTTAGCCATTTCCTCTACGCCAAGAGCTACGTCCAGTTTGTCGAGCTCAACGATTGAGTTACCGATGTTACCGCCGTGAGCCTTCATGAATGTATAAGTCATACCACCGCAGAGGATGAGCTTGTCAACCTTGCCGAGGAGGTTCTCGATGATACCGATCTTTGTAGAGACTTTCGAACCGCCCATGATAGCTACGAATGGGCGCTTGATGTTTTTCAGCACGTTGTCAACAGCCTGTACTTCCTTCTCCATGAGCAGACCGAGCATTACGTCGTTCTTGTCGAAGTAGTCTGCGATGACAGCTGTAGAAGCATGCTTACGGTGAGCAGTTCCGAATGCATCCATTACCCAGCAGTCTGCATAAGAAGCCAGCTTCTTTGCAAATTCTTTCTGGCTTGCCTTCATAGCCTTCTTAGCCTCGTCATATTCAGGAGTGCCTTTCTCTACGCCTACTGGCTTGCCTTCCTCTTCTGGGTAGAAGCGGAGGTTTTCGAGCAGGAGCACTTCTCCCGGCTTCAGGGCTGCAGCCTGAGCGTCAGCCTTCTGGCAGTCTTCTGCGAACTGTACTGGTACACCCAGTGCTTCGCTGACAGCAGGCACAATCTGCTTCAGTGAGAGTTCTGGCTTTACCTTGCCCTTTGGCTTACCCATGTGAGACATGATGATGAGCGAACCGCCCTTCTCAAGGATGAGTTTCAGAGTTGGCAATGCGCCACGGATACGAGTGTCGTCTGTAATTTTACCTTCCTGAATAGGAACATTGAAATCTACACGTACAATTGCTTTCTTGCCAGCAAAATTATACTCTTGGATAGTCATAATAAAAACGTTTTTATATTAAACAAAATAGTGAAATCTCTTTCTACGTGCAAAGATACGAGTAAGCGAGCGAAATACAAAATAAACTGGTTTATTTTTGGAAAATGTCTTTCTACTGTTTGGTTTAGAATTCGAACAGCACCCTTGCATTGATTTGTCGTCCTGTCAGATAGTTCGGCACTGCATACTGATTGTTAGTGATGTCAGTAATCCAATAGTACGAATTCACGTTGTTGATGCCAAGTACGTTGAAGGCATCTACACCCAGCCATATATTTCTGAAGATGTCGAGTCCGCGAGTACGCACATGACGGTCTTCGTTGTTCAGCAGTCGGAACGACAGGCCTACGTCAACTCTTCGGTAGGCTTTCATCCTATATACCTGCTTCTCGCGTCCGGAGTGGGGCGGTCCGAATGGCAGGCCGCTGGCATAATGTCCGCGCACGGTGATTTTCCATCGGTCTGTATTCGGAAAATAGTCAGAGAAGAAGAGTGAGAGGTTCAGTAACTGGTCGGTTGGTCGTGGCACCCACTTGTCAGCCCCGTTTATCTTCTCCTGTGTCCTCATCAGTCCTACGCTTACCCACGAGTCCGTTCCCGGCACGAATTCTCCATACAATTTCAGATCGAGTCCTACGGCATATCCCTTGGCTATGTTACCGCCGTAGTAGATTACGCGCACATTATCAATATTGTACGGAATCAGATTGCTCAGGGCCTTGTAGTATGCCTCGGCAGTCAGCTTAAAGGGTCTTCGGTTCACTCTGAACTTATACTCTGCTCCCAGCAGGAAGTGGATTGAGCGCTGCGACTTTATGTTTTTGTTCAGGAAGGCTATCGTATTCCCGTTCACGGTAGTAGTATCTCGCATCTCTTTGTAGAATGGAGTCTGATAATACAGACCGGTAGAGAATCTCAGCACCAGGTCGGGTATCTTTGCCGGGATGAATGCAATGGTAGCTCTCGGGCTCACCAGCCATTCCTTGTTCCAGCTCCAGTGGGTCAGTCGGGCACCGTAGTTCAGCACTATCTCGCCCTTATTCGTTTCAGTTCTCCAAGTGTCTTGTGCAAAGAGTTCCAGGTGTCGGCTTGTTTCCTCGTTTTTCGACACCATATTATATATGAGATCAACACGGTTGTCGGTGTGGGGTAGTGAGTAGCCCGACGAGTCGCGGAATTCCCATTCGCGCATCGACTCAGTTACCTTCTCGAACTTCATCAGTGCACCATACCTTAAGTCGTGCGCCGTCAGTCGTGTCCTGCCTGTCAGTCCTGCATTCACTACTTGTGCATTCAGTCGGTTGCGTGCATGTTCCATGTATGTGCCGATACCCAGTCCGCCTTCTTCCTCACCATACTGACTCAGCCAGTACTGTCCGCTGATGTCGTACTTCTCGCGTTCCGTCGTCTTGAATGCCGACAGGTTGAATGTCAGTGAATTCATCGGGTTGAACTTGTATGTCGTAGAGAAAGCGCCAAAGTATGTGTGGAACTTATCTTTCTCCTGTCCGTCGAAATACACCTTGAAGTCCTTCGTGTTCTCCGACGTGCCGAATCTCGTCTCTCTGTCCTTCGGCTTGAAATTGTAGTCGTTGAGTGAGATGATACCCATCAGGTCGAAGGTCCATCGGCTGTTTGGACTCCAGCTTATATAAGTCTGGTAGTCAAAATCGCGCGGATCATATTCACCCTTTGTCTGCTGCGTGCTCAGCAGGTTTTTCATAGTTTTATACCTGATGCCGTGAATCATCGAGAACTTATCAGTTCCGTAACCGGCATAGCCGCTGGCACCCAGCAGACTTGCCGACACGCTGCCCTCGAATCCCTTCACCTTCTTGTATGTGATGTCCAGCACACTCGACATCTTCTCGCCGTATCGTGCATCAAATCCGCCAGCTGAAAAACTCACCTTCTCTACCATGTCGGGGTTGATGATGCTGAGTCCTTCCTGCTGTCCGCTTCTGATGAGCAGTGGACGATACACCTCTATGCCGTTCATATACACAGAGTTCTCGTCAAATGAACCCCCTCGCACATTATACTGCGAACTCATCTCGTTGTGTGTGCTCACACCGGCCTGCGTAGCAATCACCTGTTCCACACCTCCGCCACTGGCATTTCCCATGTGTTTCATGTCGCGGATGCTCACGTCAGTCATCGTGTTAGTCTGCCGGCGTATTTCCTTCACTTCCACCTCGCCCAGTTCGAATCCAAGGGGCAGCAGCATAAAGGAAACTGTCACCGAATCCTGCGGATTCTTCAGTACTCTCTTTCTTGTTTCATATCCAACCATCGATGCTACGACTACAACGGAATCGGACGACTCGGCAACGAAACGGAAGCGTCCCTTCAGGTCACACACACCACCGTTGGCAGTACCTTCCACCCTCACCTGAGCCAGTTCAACAGGCTGCTTCTTGTCATCTACTACAGTTCCTTTGATGATTACGCTCTGTGCCCTGCATACTATTATAAAACAAAAAGCAAAGAGAATAGCTGCGAGGCCTCTCTTTACTTTTATAATATGTTCGCGAAATTCGTTCATACAAAAATATATAACGAAAAACGCAGTCGTTTTATTATTCCGGCAAAGTCTTTTTATTCTTTTCTGTCAGTCTGCTTAGATAAGATCCACACTACGCTTGATGAATTTGGTCAGTGCTTCGCCGCGTAGCAGACCGTTTCCGAGCAGTGCCAGGTCGATAAGCTGACTTACCACCTCTGGTTTAGCGTCCTTGATGCTTTGCTTGATGAGAGGGTGATCGGTGTTCAGTACCAGATTCATCATCGTAGGCATCTCGCCGTAGAATGCCATACCTGGCTGCAGCCGTCCCATCTCCTTCATTCTTCGCATATACTCGCTCTGGGTGATTATGACAGGCGCTGCACCTTCTCCCAGTGGCTGTGCATCAACCATGAACTCAGTCTTCTCGATGGTTGGCAGAGCATTCTTGAAGGTTTCCGTCAGCGACTTCTTCTCTTCCTCAGGCAGTTCCTCCTTCTTCTCGTCGCTCTTTACGATGAGTTTGTCGATTACATCGCCATCCACGCGGGTGAATCGTGTCTTCTCCATCTTCTGCTCCAGCATTCCAAGCATAGCCGGGTCGAGTTGTCCGTCCATTATCAGCACGCTATACCCCTTCGCATGGGCAGCTTCGATGTATGTATATTGCTCGTCGCGATTCTGAGCATACAGATAGATTAGGTTGCCGTCCTTGTCGGTCTGGTTGTCCTTGATCAGAGTCTGGTACTCCTCGTATGTGTAGTGCTTGCCTTCAGTGTCTTTCAGCAGGGCGAACGACTTTGCTTTGTCATAGAAACTCTCGTCAGAGAGCATTCCGTAGTCGATGAAAATCTTTATGTCGTCCCATTTCTCCTCAAACTGCTTTCTGTCCTGCTTGAAGATGCTGGCGAGTCGGTCGCTCACCTTCTTAGTGATGTAGGTTGAAATCTTCTTCACGTTCTGGTCGCTTTGCAGGTAGCTGCGCGAAACGTTCAGCGGGATGTCCGGCGAGTCGATTACTCCGTGGAGCAGGGTGAGGAACTCAGGCACGATACCTTCTACCGAGTCGGTCACGAACACCTGGTTGCAATACAGCTGAATCTTGTTCTTCTGCAGGTCGAACTGACTCTTCACCTTCGGGAAGTACAGAATACCTGTCAGGTTGAACGGATAATCTACGTTCAGGTGAATCCAGAACAACGGTTCGTCGCTCATCGGATACAGCTTGCGATAGAATTCCTTATAGTCCTCGTCCTTCAGGTCGGCTGGCTTCTTAGTCCACAGAGGGGTGGTGTCGTTGATGATATTATCTACCTCAATTTCCTTGCGCTTCGGATTTCCCTTCTCGTCCTTGTTGTCAGGGTCATCCACCCAGTCCTTTCTCATGCCGAACTTGACTGGCACAGGCAAGAATCGGCAGTACTTGCGCAGCAGTTCACCTATCTTGTACTCCTCAAGGAAATCCTTGCAGTCATCATCGATATACATCACGATGTCTGTACCTCTGTCAGCCTTATCCACCTCTTCGATAGTGAATGAAGGACTGCCGTCGCACGACCACTTCACGGCCTTGGCACCTTCCTGCCAGCTCTTCGTGATAATCTCTACCTTCTTGCTCACCATAAATGAGGAGTAGAAGCCCAGTCCGAAGTGACCGATGATGGCATTGGCATCCTCCTTATACTTATCCAGGAAGTCATTTGCACCCGAGAAGGCAATCTGGTTGATATACTTGTCAATCTCCTCCTCAGTCATACCTATACCGCGGTCGCTGACAGTCAACGTGCCAGCCTCCTTGTTAATGCTGACATTCACTGTCAGGTCGCCTGCCTCGCCCTTCAGTTCGCCCTTGCTTGCCAGCGTCTTCAGTTTCTGAGTGGCATCCACGGCATTACTTACTATCTCGCGGATGAAAATCTCATGATCGCTATAGAGAAACTTTTTGATTACGGGGAAGATATTCTCGGTCGTAACCCCGATGTTACCATTTGTCATGTGTCTGATTTTACATTTAAATTAAATTCTGCTACATGTCTATACAAAGAAAATGCCAGCCATCACATGACTGACATTTTGTCAAAAATAGATATCTCTTACTTCTAACCTCTTACATCTTACATCGTTATTCTACATCAAATGTAAAATAAGTATTAGGGAAAGGTTCGTTAGCCAATGTGAAGTGCCACCACTCGGTCGGGAAAGGGCTGAAACCGTGAGCCATCATGGCACGGCGCAGAATCATGCGGTTGGCAAACTGCTCGGCAGTGATACTCCTTCCCTGTGGACTCTTCGAATTGTCACCGGTATATTCTCCGGTTTCCGGGTTGCCGCAGAAGTCGGGGTGACTTTCAGGTCCGAACCAGTCGAACGTGCCACCCATATCAACCTCTTTCTCCGTGTTCATGTCAAACAGAGTCATGTCGAGTGTTGATCCTCGAGTGTGTCCGCTCCTCTCGCATATATATTCCTGCGGAAACAGCACGTCCTTCTCCAGATCAGGATAGAAATATGGTTTCATCTCCGTAGCATCCAGATTCTTTGCCCAGCGCACGAAGTGGTCAACAGCCTTCTGCGGACGGTAAGCATCATATATCTTCAGGCGATAACCCTTCGCCTTCATGTCATCGCTTACAGCCTTCAGCGAGTCGGCAGCCTGTCGTGTCAGCCAAGCCACAGGAGCCTTATATCCGTCGATGCGTTCACCTACGAAATTATAAGTTCCAAAATATCTGATTTCCAGAATAGCGTCCGGTACTACATCCGTCACGTTTACAAACTGGCTCTTGTCCTCTGTTGCGCTTACCGGCTTATCCTCATCGCTATTGTTCTTACAGCTGGTCAGCATACTGCTGCCACATATCAGAGAGAGTAGGGCAGCTAACATCCAAATCTTAGTCTTTTTCATACTTTATAGTTGTTTCATACTTTATAGTTGTTTGTGTATTCATTTTTGCCGCGAAGGTACGAAAAACGTAGAAATTTTTGCTGCTATGCGTAGGAAATTTTGTTGCTGTGCGTAGGAAATTTTTTTCGTGTGCATACGAGGCATATTTTCATCGTTTTTGACAGTGCAAATTTACGACATGAAAGGAGCGGCTTGCAAATTAAATGTCAAAAAAGGCACGCAAAAAAGCACGCTCCTGATTCTCTCGGATTTTTCACGATTGTAGGTGTTACAGTTGTTACAGTGTTACAGTTAAAAATTTGCTATTCTCTTCAAGAAAAAATTTTTATTATATATATTTATATATATATAAATATATATAATAAACTACTTTTTTGACTATTGGTAGTCATAAAATCAACTGTAACACTGTAACACTGTAACACTTTCAAGTCAACATATCTACGACTCTAAGTTCATCAACTCTATGACTTTGAAGTTCTCTCAGATAGAAGCCGAAGAAGAAATGCAAGGGAATCTGTTAAGACGAAAAAAAGGTCGTGCCAGTTACTTTTTCGACACGACCCTTTCTGTCATTTATGTTTTCCTTTACTTTTTCTTTACGGAGAGTTTTCCGTCGGTGAGTTCTGCCGTGATGGTGTCGCCTGGCTGAACCTGCTCCTCGACAATTAGGTTAGCTACGGGGTCTTCGATATGCTGCTGAATGGCGCGGCGCAACGGACGGGCACCAAACTGCTTGTCGTAGCCCTTTTCGGCTATCCAACGCTTGGCTTCGGGGGTGATGTCGAGGTGGTAGCCTATTTTTTCGATACGGTCGATGAGCGGACGGATCTCTATGTCGATTATCTTTATGATGCTGTCGAGTTCGAGTTGGTCGAAGGTGATAATCTCGTCGATTCGGTTGAGGAACTCAGGCGAGAACTGACGGTTGAGAGCCTTCTGAATGACACTGCGGCTGACTTCTTTGTCATCTTTACCTGCCATCGCAGAGAATCCGACTCCACGACCGAATTCTTTCAGCTGACGGGTACCGACGTTGCTGGTCATGATGATGACTGTGTTGCGAAAATCGACTGTACGTCCGTTGCTGTCGGTAAGTCTGCCGTCGTCCATAACCTGAAGCAGGATGTTGAAGACATCGGGATGGGCTTTCTCAATCTCGTCGAGCAGGACGATAGAGTAAGGCTTGCGACGTACGCGTTCGGTGAGCATTCCGCCTTCTTCGTAACCTACATAGCCCGGAGGTGCTCCGACAAGACGACTGACGGTGAATTTCTCCATGTATTCGCTCATGTCGATACGGATGAGGGCGTCGGAGGTGCCAAACATATGCTCGGCGAGTTTCTTGGCGAGATAGGTCTTGCCGACTCCTGTGGGACCGAGGAACATGAATACTCCGATAGGACGCAAGGGGTCGGATAGTCCGACACGGTTGCGCTGGATGGCACTGACGAGACGGTCGATGGCGCTGTCCTGAGCAATGATCTGCGACTGCAGTTCCTGACGCATATTCTTTATGCGCATAGTCTCTGCCGACATCATGCGCTGAACCGGAATGCCTGTCATCATCGATACGGTCTCTGCCACCTTGTCAGCACTGATGCTGATGCGGCTGTCCTGCATGGATGATTCCCATTCCTTCTTCAAGTCGTCGAGCTCGGCTGTGAGCAGGATTACCTTGTCACGGAATTCGGCTGCCTCCAGATACTGCTGGTTGTGGACGGCTTCTTCCTGCAGGTGCTGTGTATTGGCTATTTCTTCTTCCTTCTCTTCGATTGGTTTCGGCACGCTTATGTTAGTTATGTGCACGCGAGAACCCACTTCGTCGAGGGCGTCGATGGCCTTGTCGGGGAAGCTGCGGTCGGTGACATATCGTTCGGTCAGGCTGACACAGGCTGCAAGGGCTTCCTCTGTGTAGGTGACGTTATGATGCTCTTCGTAGCGATCCTTGATGTTATGAAGTATTTCGAGAGTCTCTTCGGGGGTGGTGGGAGTCACAATGACTTTCTGGAATCGGCGTTCGAGAGCTCCGTCCTTTTCTATGTTCTTGCGGTACTCGTCGAGGGTGGTGGCTCCGATGCACTGGAGTTCGCCACGGGCGAGGGCCGGCTTCATCATGTTGGCTGCATCCATCTGTCCTGCCTGGTTGCCGGCTCCGACGATGGTGTGTATCTCGTCGATGAAGACGATGAGGTCTGGGTTTGACTTCAGCTCGTTGATGATGTTCTTCATGCGCTCTTCGAACTGTCCGCGGTATTTGGTGCCAGCCACGATGGTTGACATGTCGAGCGAGATAATCTTTTTGTTGAACAAGGCGCGAGATACGCGTCGCTGGGAGATGCGAAGGGCAAGCCCCTCGACGATGGCACTTTTACCCACACCGGGGTCACCGATAAGAACCGGGTTGTTCTTTTTGCGACGGGAAAGAATCTGTGCAATGCGCTCGATTTCCTTCTCGCGCCCAACTACCGGGTCGAGCTTTCCTTCAGCGGCAGCTTTGGTGAGGTCAAAACCATAGGCGTCTATGGCCGGGTGGTCGGAGTTGTGCTTTTTGTCGGTCTTCTGCTTCTGACTGGTTGAACTGCCCTGGCTGCCCACTGGCGCCTTGTCTTCCTCTGCCTCTTCGTCGAAGTCAACTCCCGAAGCCTGAGGCTGTGAACTGGGCTGTGCGATGCTGTTGTAGAGTTCCTTATAAGTAACTCCCTTCTCGGCAAGTATCTTGGCAGCCATGTTGTCTTTATGTTTCATGATGGCAAGCAGAAGGTGCTCTGCCTGACTCTCCTTGCTCTTGGTGAGGCGCGATTCGAGGATGCTGAGACGCAGGATGGCTGCCGACTTGGTATTGAGTGCTATGTCGGTAGAGTAGATGGGCAGGTCGGTGTTTTCGATGTGTTTCTCCAACTGATGCTTGATGGTATCGGGGTTGATGAGAAACTTCTGCACGAGCAGGTGGGCGGCAAGATTGTCGCCGTCGCGCAAGATGCCCAGCATGAGGTGCTCAGGTCCTATGTAGTCGTTGTTAAGACGTATAGCCTCTTCCTTTGAGTAGGAGAGGATTTGGTTGAGATTATCGGAATAATTGTTCAATGTCATGCTTCTGAAATGTTATCAGTTTTTATCCCTACAAATTGCGTGCCAGCCCATTGAAAGGGGATGACAATGTCATGACAGGCTTATAGTTCGGCTTCTTTCAGACGTTCTGCATTTTCGGCTACGATGAGGTGGTCGATACAGTCTTGTATGTCGCCATCCATGAAGGCTGCGAGGTTGTAGATGGTATAGTTGATGCGATGGTCTGTGATACGTCCCTGGGGATAGTTGTAGGTGCGAATCTTGGCAGAACGGTCGCCAGTGGATACCATAGTCTTTCGGCGCGATGCTATGTCATCGATGTATTTTTGGTGTTCTTTGTCGTAGATGTATGTGCGCAGACGGGCGAGAGCACGTTCCTTGTTCTTTGGCTGGTCGCGTGTCTCGGTACACTCCACGAGGATTTCTTCAGTCTCGCCTGTATTGGGATTTTTCCACATATATCGGGCACGGACTCCTGACTCTACCTTGTTGACATTCTGACCGCCGGCTCCACTGGAACGGAAGGTGTCCCACTTGATTTCACCCTCGTTGATCTGAACGTCGAATGCCTCTGCCTCGGGCAGCACGGCTACGGTAGCTGCTGAGGTGTGTACACGTCCCTGGGTCTCAGTGGCAGGTACACGCTGTACGCGGTGCACGCCCGATTCGTATTTCATTGTGCCATAGACGTTCTCGCCAGTGATATTGGCTACAATCTCCTTGTAGCCGCCGCTGGCTCCTTCGGAGAAGGAAGATATGGTAAGGTGCCAGCCCTTCATTTCGCAGTATTTTGAATACATACGGAAGAGGTCGCCTGCGAAGAGTGCTGCCTCGTCGCCACCTGTACCGCCACGGATTTCGAGTGTCACATTCTTGCTGTCTTCGGGATCGGCTGGGATGAGGAGCAGCTTGATTTCCTCTTCGAGTTCAGGGAGAAGATGCTCGTTGGCCGAGAGTTCCTCGCGTGCCATTTCCTTCATATCGGCATCTTCTTCGGTTTCAAGTACTTCCTTGGCCTCGTCAATGCCCTTCAGCGCGTTGATGTAGCGCTGGCGCGCATTCATTATATCCTCCAGATTTTTGTATTCTTTGGTAAGCTGCACGTATCGCTTCTGGTCTGATATGACAGACGGGTCGGTGATGAGTGTGCCGACTTCTTCAAAACGGGGTACTATGCCCTCGAGTTTGTCTAATATGTTGTTTGTTTCCAAGTGTGTTCAGTTAGGAGTTATGTGTTAAGAGTTGACTGTGTATTAATATTCGAAGGTGCCGAATTCGGATTTGATGCATAGACTCTTCTTACCCTCTTCGATATGTCCTACTATCTGGGCATCGATGTTGAATGACTTGCTGATAGAGATGACTTCGTCGGCATGTTCGGGTGAGAGATATACTTCGAGACGATGCCCCATGTTGAATACCTTGTACATCTCTGCCCAGTCTGTGCCGGATTCTTCGGCGATGGCACGGAAGAGCGGCGGAACAGGGAATAGGTTGTCCTTGATGACACGGCAGTTGTCGCTCACGAAATGAAGAACTTTGGTCTGTGCGCCGCCTGTGCAGTGAACCATTCCGTGGATGTGTGGACGAAGACGGTCGAGAAGTTGTTTGACCACAGGGGCATAGGTGCGGGTAGGCGAGAGTACGAGTTTTCCTGCGTTGACAGGTGCTCCGGCGACGGAATCGGTCAGCTTGTAGCTGCCAGAATAGACAAGTTCGTCAGGTACGGCCTTGTCATATGATTCGGGGTAGCGTTCAGCGAGGTATTTGGCAAATACGTCGTGGCGGGCAGAAGTGAGTCCGTTGCTGCCCATGCCGCCATTGTATTCTTTCTCGTAAGTAGCCTGCCCTGAAGATGACAGACCCACAATGACATCGCCCGGACGGATGTTGGCATTGTTGATGACATCGCTGCGCTTCATGCGGCAGGTAACGGTGGAATCTACGATGATAGTACGCACGAGATCGCCTACGTCGGCTGTCTCGCCTCCAGTAGCATAGATGCCGATACCCATGCGGCGCATATCGGAAAGAATCTCGTCGGTTCCATTGATGATGGCTGCGATGACTTCGCCCGGAATGAGCATCTTGTTACGGCCGATGGTGGAAGAAACGAGTATGTTATCGACTGCTCCCACGCAGAGTAGGTCGTCGGTGTTCATCACTATGGCGTCCTGGGCTATTCCGCGCCATACGGACAGGTCGCCGGTCTCCTTCCAATACATATATGCCAGGGCTGACTTGGTGCCTGCACCGTCGGCATGCATGATGTTGCAGTATTCCGGGTCACCACCCAATATGTCGGGGATGATCTTGCAGAATGCCTGCGGAAAAATACCTTTGTCGATGTTCTTGATAGCATTGTGGACGTCCTCTTTTGCGGCTGAGACTCCACGCATCATGTAGCGCTGATTGCTGGCCTGTGTGTCGTTGTTCATTTCTGAATATTTTTATGGAGTATTTACTAATCGGAGTAAAATTTTATGCAAAGGTACACGTTTTTGCTAAAATCTTGGGTATATGTGAAAATTCTTTACTAAATTTGCAGCATAAACCTCGGAAAAGGGGGCTTTTATTGTGTTTTTTAAGATTTTAAATAGCAAATGGTTTTTACAGCTGAACAAATTGCCGGATTTATAGGAGGAACTGTAGAGGGCGACAAGAATGCCCAGATAACTACGTTCGCCAAGATTGAGGAGGGTACTAAAGGCGCGTTGTCGTTTCTGGCAAACTTGAAATATGAACATTATCTTTATACAACTGAATCGAGTGTCGTACTGGTGAACAGGGACTTCGTTCCTTCGCAGCCGGTCAAGGCTACGTTGGTGAAAGTGGATAATGCATACGAAGCGGTGGCAAGGTTGCTGCAGATGTACGAATCGATGAAGCAGAAACGTGTGGGAATCGATTCGCTTGCATTTATTGACCCGACGGCAAAGATTGGCAAGGATTGCTACATCGGACCATTTGTTGCCATAGGTGAAGGTGTGGAAGTCGGTGACGGCTGTGTGCTGCACCCTCACGTGACTATAGGCAGAAATGCTAAAGTAGGAAATAATACGGAGATATACTCAAATGCTGTTGTCTATCACGATTGTGTGGTAGGCAACAATTGTATATTACATGCGGGATGCGTTATCGGAGCCGACGGTTTCGGTTTTGCTCCTACAGCTGAAGGATATGACAAGATTCCGCAAATCGGTATCGTGACGATTGAGGACAATGTGGAGATCGGTGCTAACACATGTGTGGACCGTTCGACAATGGGAAGCACGTACGTGAGAAAGGGTGTGAAACTGGACAATCTGGTGCAGATAGCCCACAACTGCGAAGTGGGTGAGAATACTGTGATGTCGGCACAGGTTGGTATTGCCGGAAGCACGAAGGTGGGCAAGTGGTGTATGTTTGGCGGTCAGGTAGGTATTGCCGGACACCTGAACATAGGCGACAAGGTGATGATTGGTGCCCAAAGCGGTCTGTCGGGAGATAAGAATGCCAAAAAGGGCAACTGCGGACTGATGGGCAGTCCGGCTATCGATGCCCGAAAGTGGTCGAGAAACGTGGCTGTGGTGAATAATCTTGCTGAATTGCGTGATGAGGTGATTGCGCTGAAGAAGGAACTGGAAGAATTAAAGAAACAAAAATAAAGTCGAATAAGACAAATATGATTAGACAAAAAACGCTGAAAAATCCGTTCACCCTGCAAGGCAAGGGACTGCACACAGGACTGCACATAACAGCAACGTTCAATCCTGCACCAGCTAATCATGGACTGAAGATTCAGCGCATGGATTTGGATGGTACACCAGTGATAGACTGCGATGCACGACTGGTCGGAGATACACAGCGAGGCACTGTACTGGTGAAGGGTGATATAAAGGTTAGCACTATAGAACATGCAATGGCTGCTCTGCTGGCTGCAGGCATAGACAACTGCCTGATACAACTCGACGGACCTGAGATGCCTATACTCGATGGAAGCGCCTTCTACTGGACTCAGTCGATAGAGAACGTAGGTACAGCGGAACTTGATGCTGAGAAGAATTGTTACGTGGTTGATAAAGTAATTGAGGTGGAAGGAAAGAACGGTGAACACATGAGAATAGAACCGTGTGACCACTTCTGTCTGGATATTACAACCGATTTCGGTACCAGTGTGCTGGGTAAGCAGAATTTCAAGCTGGACAACATAAAGGACTTCGCCAAAGAAGTGTCGTCGGCCCGTACGTTCGTATTCGTCAGAGAGATTGAACCTCTGCTCAATATGGGACTCATCAAGGGCGGTGACCTTGGTAATGCAATCGTGATTTACGAGATAGAACTGAGTCAGGAGCGTTTTGATGCTCTGACCGACAAGCTGGGTGTGAGCCGTATGAATGCGAAACAACTTGGATTCCTGAACCCGAAGCCGCTGACATGGAAAAACGAAACTACACGACATAAGTTGCTCGATGTGATGGGAGATCTTGCACTCGTAGGCAGACCACTCATCGGAAAGGTAACCGGACATAAGCCGGGACATGCAATTAATAATATGTTCGCGCGCGAGATACTTAAGAATATGTAAGAACAAAAAGGGAAAAAATCCCGGATATAAAGGAAGAATAATATGGCAAAAATCAGCCCGCTGGCTTTTATAGATCCTGAAGCAAAGATAGGGGAAAACTGTGAAATAGGACCTTTCTGCTTCATTGATAAGAACGTAGAGATAGGTGATAATAATATTCTGATGAATTCCGTCACTTTGCTGTCGGGTACACACATCGGTAGTGGAAATACACTGTTTCCAGGTGCTGTCATAGGTGCTGTGCCTCAGGACCTGAAGTTCAAGGGCGAGGAATCGACCGTTGTAATAGGTGACAATAACAGAATACGTGAAAACGTGACTATACACCGCGGAACGGCAAGCAAGGGTACGACCAAAGTGGGATCGAATAACTTGATTATGGAGAATGCTCACATAGCACATGACTGCGAAGTGGGCAACGGCATCATAATGGGTAACTCAACAAAGTTGGCTGGAGAGGTAGTCATCGATGACAATGCGATACTGAGTGCTGTAGTGCTGGTACACCAGTTCTGCCGTATCGGCGGATATACTATGGTACAGGGAGGAACGCGTACAAGCAAGGATATACCGCCGTTCATCATGGCTGGCAGAGAACCTGTTTCCTTTGCCGGACTGAACATAGTGGGACTGCGCCGTCGTCAGTTTGCAACTAATATTATCGATAATATTTCGCATGCTTACCGATTGATTTATCAGTGTAACCTGACTGTAGCTGAAGCCATTGACCAGATCAGACAGGAAGTGCCGATGAGTAAAGAAATAGAATACATCATAGATTTTGTCGCAAATTCAAAACGTGGTATAGTAAGATGATCTATAAATTCACCGTAATATCGGATGAGGTGGAAAACTTCATGCGAGAGATTCAAATCGACTCGAATGCAACTTTTCTGGAGCTGCATAAACTTATTCTTGAATCATGTAAGTATAAGGATGATCAGTTGACCAGCTTTACTATCTGTGAAAACGGATGGGAGAAGGGGCAGGAAATCACTCTGGAAGAGATGGATACCAGTGCCGATCAAGACTGCTATATTATGGCTAAGACTGAACTGAGCGAGTTTCTGGAAGATGAGAAGCAACACTTGCTTTACACTTTCGATATGCTGGCTGAACGCGTGTTCTTTATTGAATTGAGCAGCATCAATCCTGGAACGATGAAAGAGGGTAAAGTTACACGTTCGCAGGGAGAGGCTCCACAGCAGACGCTCGATTTTGACGAGCTCTTATCACGTAATCCTGTAGTCTCGGATGTTGACGTCATGGATGATGACAACAATATGTTCGGAGACGAAGTAGATATGGAAGATATCAGTCTTGAGGGTCTTGATATCAGTGATGGAGAATACTAATAGACTGGTTGTGGTGCTGGGACCCACGGCTGTGGGCAAAACAGAGTATGCACTGAATTTAGCTGAAAGCTATAGGTGTCCCATCATAAATGCCGACTCGCGCCAAATATACAAGGATATATGTATTGGTACTGCGGCTCCTACCGCAGATGAAATGGCACGAGTTAAACATTATTTTGTGCAGATATTGCCCTTGGATCAATATTACAGTGCAGCACAATTTGAATCTGATGTCATGAACCTTTTATTAGATTTATTCAAGCAATATGAAACAGTTGTGATGACTGGAGGTTCGATGATGTATATTGATGCCGTAACCAAGGGCATAGATGATATTCCAACAATAGACGATGAAGTGCGAAGTAACCTGCAAGAACGTTTCAGTAAGGAGGGCATAGATTCTCTGCTTGCTGAGCTGCGGCTTCTGGATCCTGACTATTATGCCGAGGCTGACCTGAAAAACCATAAGCGCATAATCCATGCTTTGGAAGTGTGTTATCAGACAGGCAAGCCATATTCTTTCTTCCGCACACAGACAATTAAGGAGAGACCTTTCAAGATAGAGAAGATAGGTCTGCGCAGAAAACGTGAAGATCTCTTCGCGCGAATCAATCATAGGGTAGATGAGATGATGGAGGCTGGACTGTTGGAGGAAGTGAGGAGGGTATATCCGCTGCGACATCTGAATTCACTTAATACAGTCGGATATAAGGAATTGTTCAAGGTAATCGGTGGAGAATGGGATTTGCCGATGGCCGTAGAACGTATTAAGAAAAATACTCGTGTGTATGCCAAGAAACAGATGTTGTGGTTTTCGAAAGACCAGGACATCAAATGGATAGATTTATAAATATCTCCACGAATTAAACATAATTCAGAATACTATGAAAAAAATCTTTCAGTATATACGGATTTTCTTGTTGTGGTACAGCAAACAGTATAGGGGAAAGTGGTATCAGAAACTGGCTGTAACCTTATCAACTTTCATCTGTTGCTTCTTCCTTTATTTGGTTGCTGTTGCGTATAATTTCTGCTACCTGTTTGGAGAATCGCCTTCGATGGAAAGTATTCAGAATCCGGAGACAAGTCAGCCGTCATATGTGTATTCGGCTGATAACGATAGTATTCCAATCGGTAAGTTCTTCAATGAAAATCGCTCGCTCGTTTCCTATGAGGAAATATCACCTTACGTGGAATATGCATTGCTCTCAACTGAAGACGAACGTTTCTATAAGCATCATGGAATAGATTTCCAGGCTGTCTTCGCAGCTGTAAAGGATTTGATTCACGGCAATGCGCGCGGTGCCAGTACTGTCACTCAGCAGTTGGTGAAGAATCTGTATAAGATGAGAACACGGCATAATGATGGTGTGTTGTGTAAGGTGCCTGGACTGAAGATGCTTATCATCAAAACGAAAGAATGGATTACTGCCGTGAAGATAGAGAAGGTATATTCAAAAGAAGATATTCTCACACTATATCTGAATACTGTGGATTTCGGCAGTAATGCTTTCGGCATACGTACAGCTGCAAAGACTTACTTCGGAAAGAGTTGCGATCCCAGTAAGTTGAATGCCGAACAAGCTGCCGTACTCGTCGGACTTTTAAAAGCCACGACAACCTATAATCCTAAGGTAAATCCTAAACGTAGTTTGGAGCGACGTAATGTGGTGCTGCACAATATGTTGAACCATCCGGAACTGTCTGCCGGACTGAAGCCGATGACAAAGAAACAATGCGATTCGCTCTGTCTGTTGCCAATTGACCTGAGCCGTTTCTCTGTAGAAAAAGTATACGGTGGGAAGGCTCTGTATTTCAGAGAGTATATCAGACAGTATGTATCTGACTGGTGTAAACAGAATGATTACGATTTGTATAGCGATGGACTGAAGATATATACGACTATCGACATGAGGATGCAGGCTTATGCAGAATGGGCAGTGCAGAAGGGAATGAAGAATGTACAGCAGAAATTCGATAATCACTGGCACGGAACTGCCCCATGGAGAGATGAGCATTATCGCGAAGTACCTAATTTCATAGAAAATATTGCTAAAAAGACGGATTATTATAAATATCTTGCAAAAAAATACGATGATAACCAAGATTCTATTTTCTATTATCTGAATCAGCCGCATACGGTAAGACTCTTTGCCTATGGTAAGGGAGGAAAGAAAAACGGATATGTGGAGAAAGTAATAAGTACGCTTGACTCAATTCGATATATGGTTAGCTTCATGCATACAGGAATGGTGGTGATGGAACCGCAGACCAGTATGGTGAAAGTGTGGGTGGGTGATATAGATTTCGACCACTGGAAATATGATAAGGTAACAGCTATGCGTCAACCGGGTTCGACATTCAAATTGTTTGTATATGCATCGGCCTTTGAAAATAATGATTCAATCACTCCAGAATATAAGGTTACTGATTCGTATGTTTCATTGAATGTGCCAGATCCTGATAATCCTGGAAAAACAAAATTGTGGCAGCCGCATAACGCAGACGGTATTTGTACTAATGCTAATATGCCTGTTCGCACTGCGTTTGCCCGTTCAGTAAATACTATAGCTGTGAAAATGGGACTCAAAACAGGTATTCCTAATGTTATTGACATTGCCTATAAAATGGGAATACATAGTAAGTTGGACACTGTGCCGTCTCTTTCGTTAGGCTCATGCGACGTAAGCCTGCTGGAACTGTGTAGTGCTTACAGTACCGTGATGAATACAGGTCGGCATCGAGATCCTGTCGTCGTAACACGAATACTGGACAGGTATGGAAGAGAAATTTACAATTATCGGAAAGACGGACCGAAAGAAGAAATTGCTATGAAGGAGAAGACCGCTTACTATATGCAAAAGTTGCTGTGGGGAGGAATGAGAGAAGTAGGAGGTACTGTTAATGCCTTGTGGGAGTATGTATATCCGGTGGCAAATGAAACAGAATTCGGTGGAAAAACCGGAACTTCAAATAATCATTCTGATGCGTGGTTTGTCGGTACAACGACAAATCTGGTAGGAGCTGTATGGGTGGGTGGCGAGTATCGTTGCATACATTTCCGTACGGGGGCATTGGGGCAGGGTAGCAGAACGGCTTTGCCTATCTTCGGCTATTTTATGAATAAGGTACTGCAGGATCCATTATACGAACGCTATAAAGGGAAATATCCCGAGAATCCTTATAAATAAGCCTAAGAAGATAATATGGTTATTTATATATTAGCTTTTGCGCTTAACTAGACAATAGTTGTCAAGTTAAGCGCAAAAAAATTGCTTATCTCACGACAAGCAATCTTTACTAACCTTAAAATAAATCTAATACCATGAAAAACACGATGCAAAGGTATGGGTTTTGAACGTTTTGACAAATAAATGCCATAAAAAAACGCACACGCTTTATCAAGTTTAACAATCCAATGTAAAAAATGGACAATTTACACATTTGACTTTGAGAAATTTCTCTAATGATATTCCAAAAAGTCGTACCATATTTGATTGCAATAGATTGAGACGTGTTATTCATAAATTATTCCACGTAGAGTACTAATCCTTTCAGATATTCACCTTCTGGATGATATATATTGATAGGATGGTCGGCTGGTTGGTGGAGTTGGTGAAGAATCCTTACTTTACGTCCTGCAGCAGCTGCTGCTGAAAATACGGCAGTTCGGAACTGATTCTTGTCAACTGCTTGGGAACAGGAGAATGTGAATAGTATGCCACCTGGCTGAATCTGTTCAAAAGCTTTACGATTAAGCCTGATATATCCCTTGATAGCATTACGCAGTGCATCTTTATGCTTGGCAAATGCAGGAGGGTCGAGAATAATCAAATCGTATTTTGTGGGCATGTGATCGAGAAAATGGAAGGCATCCTGTGCAAATGCCTTGTGACGACTGTCGCCCGGGAAGTTTAGTTCAACGTTGGCATTGGTGAGGTCAATAGCTTTTTGGCTGGAATCGACAGAGTGTACGAGGTTAGCCCCTCCGCGCATTGCATAGAATGAGAATCCCCCTGTATAGCAGAACATATTTAGTACGTTTCGTCCCTTAGAATATTCTCCCAAGAGTTTCCGGTTTTCACGTTGGTCAATGAAAAAACCTGTTTTCTGACCATGTAGCCAGTCAACATGAAAACGCAGACCGTTTTCACTGGCGATGTCATCGGCTGAACCTCCAAGAAGAAATCCGTTTTCCTGATGCAAATCGGCCTTGTAGGGGAGCGTTGTTTCTGATTTGTAGTATATGTTCTGAAGTTTTTCTCCTAATACATTTTTCAAAGCATCGGCAATTGTCTGTCGGTCGTGGTGCATGCCGACAGAATGAGCCTGCATTACTGCTGTGTTTCCGTAAATGTCAATTATAAGTCCGGGCAGATTGTCACCCTCGCCATGTACCAGTCTGTAGCTTTCGTCACCAAGTCCGAGTGCAAGTCGGACATTATATGCAGCTTTGAGTCGCTGCTCGTAGAACTGCTGGTTAATAGATTCATGTTCAAACGTGAGAACCCGAACCATGATAGAGCCAATTTGGTAATGTCCGGTAGCTATATACTGATTGTCGGATGTGAATAATTCTACTAATTCGCCTTCCTCTGGTTCTGAACTCATGTGGTGGATAGCACCAGAGAAAATCCAAGGATGGAAGCGAAGCAAGGAATCTTCTTTTCCACGTTTTAGATATAGTTGTTTCATTATTCTGTTGTTAAGAGTTTTTCTATTTTCTGATATATCTTCACACATGCCCAGGCGTCGATTGCTGCGTATTGCTGTTGGGCTACTGAGAGGGCATCGGTTTCCCAGTTACTTAGCTGCTGACGTTTGGCTATTTTCTTGCCAAAGAGGTTGGCATATATTTTCTGCAGACTTTTATCTTTGATGCCTATTCTGGCTACTTCATTCTGTATATCGATGAAAGTGCCTGGGGTGAATTCTTCTCGTTTTCGCAGATTCATCATGTCGTCTTTGAGTCCAAGTCCGACTTTCAGGATTTCTCCATCTTCCAAAAGACTTTTGATGGAGTATGGTATGCCATTCATACGATTTAGACGGAAGAGGAAACACTGATCGGTTGTTGCCACCTGCAGAAGAGCCACTTTGTGAGATTTCCCTTTTTGAAAGCAGGGGCGTGTTTCAGTATCGAATCCGAGCAATGGCTGTGTAAGCAGGTAGTTTATTGCTTTGGTGGAGTCAGCTTCATTATCTATTATATAGATATTCCCATCAAAGTGTTCAACCGGCAAGTTGTTTATCTTTTCTTTGTCGTATGTTTCTACAATTTCTGATTCCATTCGCGTTGTGCTGTTATTTGACATATGTTTATGATGGTCTGCTTAGCTCGTTCCAAAGACTGGATTGGCAGGAATTCATAAGGACCATGGAAGTTGATGCCCCCGGCAAAAATGTTAGGACAGGGGAGACCCATGAATGAGAGTTGGGCTCCATCGGTGCCTCCTCGGATAGCTTTTATCTTTGGAGTCATATCCGCTTCGCTGATTGCCTGACGGGCTATGTCGATGATATACATCTGTGACTCAATCTGTTTACGCATATTGTAGTATTGGTCGGTGAGTGTGAGTATGGCCGTGCCGTTGCCATAACGTTGGTTGATGGTTTCTACAATATTCGTAATGTTTTGTTTGCGCTTCTGAAATTTCTCATAAGAGTGGTCACGAATGATAAACGAAAGACTTGCTTCAGTGCAATTTCCACTTATTGATGTGAGGTGGTAGAACCCTTCGTAATCTTCTGTGGTTTCCGGAGTTTCAGATAGTGGAAGCATCTGAACAAGTTCGGTAGCAATTCTTCCTGCATTTATCATCTTGCCTTTGGCGGAACCAGGATGTACAGAACGTCCTATTATGCTAATTTTGGCTGCCGCCGCGTTGAAGTTCTCAAATTCAATTTCTCCACATTCGGATCCGTCGATGGTGTATGCAAATTCACAACCAAATTTCTCAACATTGAAATGGTGAGCCCCCATACCGATTTCTTCGTCGGGATTGAAGGCAATACGGATTTCACCATGTTCTATCTCGGGGTGGTCCCGCAGATATATCATAGCTTCTACTATTGCGGCAATGCCCGATTTGTCGTCGGCTCCCAAAAGGGTTGTACCATCGGTTGTGATGATGTCTTCACCTATGTGGTCGAGCAGTTCGGGGAATTGCTTTGGTGAAAGAATTTTTCCGGCAGACAATGTGATGTCTTGGCCATTGTAGTTGTATATGATTTGAGGCTTGATATCTTTGCCAGGTGCATCGGGCGAAGTGTCGAGATGCGAGATGAAGCCTATGGTTGGTACTTGTTTCGTTATGTTGGCAGGAAGTGTTGCATAAAGATATCCTAATGAGTCGAGTTCTACGTTTTGTAACCCCTCGTTGATAAGTTCCTGACGCAGTGCCTCTGCAAAGATTATTTGTTTTTGGGTGGACGGCGTGGTTCCTGTCTCCTCGGAAGACTGGGTGTCGAACGATACGTATTTTAAGAATCTCTCTGTAATTGTCATTGATTTTTATATCTTTAGTCACAAAGGATTATAATTGCCATGATGATGAATAGCAATCCAACAAGACCGTTAATCCATTGCTGTGCATGTTCAAAAGTGTTATTTAACTGATCTGCTTGTGTGAATGTCCTGCGAATTGCCCAAGCAAGTAATAGTACGGGTATGCTGGCGGCAATTGCGAAAAAGAGAGGAACGAACAGACCAGCCCGAGAATTGATGGATAGTGGTAGCATCAGTCCAAAGTAGAATACTGCACTTTCCGGACAAAAGGCAAACGCAAGTGTGATGCCCAGAACGAGTGCACCGAGGGGACCGTTGCGATGTATCATCTCTCCAGAATTGTGGCAGTTCTCTCCTTGATGATGGTGGTGTGGATGTAGTGCCCGGAAAAGCATAAACAGACCGATAATTATTAATACGTATGGTACAACCAACTCAGCTTTGGATAATATATATGACATCCCTTCGATGTTTCTACCTCCTCCTATAAGGCACATCAGAATCCATCCCAAGCCTGTGTAGGTGATGGTTTTGCCCAGTACATAGAGTAACAGTGTTCTGCGGGGATGTCTGTATTTTGCTCTGCGGGTCAGATATGTCAGAGCAGATATATTGATTGCAAGTTGACATGGATTGATTGCTACCAATAATCCTAAAACTAATGCAGCAAGCAGTGGTAATTCTGCCTGCTGCGACAGTATGTTGTTTATAATGTTCATTATGTTATGAGCAGAATGCTAATATAAGTACTTGGGCTGTTATTATTCTGAGGAACATGGAAAGTGGGTAAACGGTAGAGTAACCTACAGATGGTATTCCGTTGTTTGCCTGTGTCTGAGAAAAGGCAAGTGCTGGGGGGTCGGTCGTAGCACCGGAAATAATTCCTGAAAGCAGGAAGTAGTTCATGTGCCATTTTACGCGTGCAAATATTCCCATTACGATAAGTGGAATGAATGTAATTAGGAATCCGATCCATACGTAGTGGATACCACCGTTCAGTACAGTGTCAACAAAGTTGCCGCCCGCTTTGATTCCAACGCTGGCAAGGAAAAGAACTAGTCCGATGTCCCGAATCATGAGTGATGCCGAGTTTGTAGTATAAGCAACCAACTTGATTTTATATCCGAAACGTCCTAACATAATTGCAATGATGAGTGGTCCACCTGCAAGTCCGAGTTTTACAGGTACTGACATTCCAGGAATTGCAATTGGAATCATTCCAAATACAATACCTATGAATATTCCAATAAAAAGAGTAAGCAGGTTCGGTTTGTCGAGTGCTTGTTTAGAATCTCCGATTCGATTTGCAAAGCGATCTACAGCATCCTCAGGACCAACTGCGATAAGAATGTCGCCAACTTGCAGAATGACGCTTGGACTGGCAAACAGTTCAATACCGGAACGGTATATTCTTGTCACATTCACACCAAACATAGAACTGGAGTGAAGAGAACCCAGCGTTTTTCCGTTTATGTTGCTGCGAGTTACAGTCAGTTTCTTTGATACCATCTTTACATCCTGTATTTCCCAGTCAATTTCTGTCTCAGGACCGATAAAGGCTGTTATGGCCTCAGCATCTTCCGATGCACAAACAACAAATATGCGGTCACCGGTAGAGAGTAGGGTGTTGCGATTAGGTACTGTGATATGTCCGTCGTGGAGCAGACGGGAACATACAAAATCACGACCGATAAAATTGTGTACTTGAAGGATGCTTTTTCCGTTAATGGCAGGATTGAATACCTCGATTGTCATCAGGTGTGGCTTTACGGCATCGTTGTTGCCATTTTTCTTGTTGAAGTGTTCTTCTTCTTTCTTGAAATCTACTTTGAAGAAAATTCTTATCAAGATTATGCTAAGTATGATGCCGACAACACCAAGAGGATATGCACAAGCATATCCGTTGGCTATTGCAGGTATTCCATCGGCAAATATTTTAGGATTCATACTGTTTATCTGGTCAAGTGCGGCTGTTGCGGCACCTAAGCCAGGTGTGTTAGTAATTGCTCCGCATAATGTTCCTACAAGCATTGGCAAGTCGTTTGCTGCAGGGATAATATTGCGGCAGGAGTAATAAAGTGTAAGCATCACAACGATATTGAGCGCTACGATTCCTGCTGCAATGGCATTTGCTTTCAGTCCACCCTGCATGAGAGATGTGAAGAACGAAGGTCCGACTTGAAGTCCTATAGAGAAAACAAATAAAATGAGTCCGAAATCTTGAACAAAGTTCAATACTTCCATGTTTTCTACAACGTTCATTCGTTTCAGTAGGTCTCCGATGGCAATGCCCACAAAAAGAATCCAAGTCACACCTAAGGAAACACTGCTAATTTTAAGCTTATTCCCCAGGAATATACCCAAAGCAATAACTAAGGAGTATAATATGACTGTATGAGCTACTCCTCCTCCTGATAATAATAAGTCAATAAACCACTGCATTTTCAATATGTTTAATTATTTATATTCGAGATTGATATTTATTGTAATGGATACACAATACAGGTTGCAACTATATTTGTTACCAGTATTACTATATTCATGATTAGTCCGAGTCTTACAAAATCTGAGAATTTATATCCTCCCGGACCATATATCATTGTATTTGTTTCATTGCCTATCGGGGTTGCAAAGCATGATGATATGCTAATCATGAGTGCTATTACAAACGTAAGAGGATTTGCATTTAAAATTTTAGCCGTATCAATGGCTATAGGAATAAGAACAGCTGCTGCTGTCGCATTTGAAATAAATTCTGTAGCTATGGTTGCTATAAGACAGAACATTATTAAAGCGACAAGAGGATGAAAACTGAAAGTGTGTGCGATGCCGTATCCTATTGTGCTTGCCAGTCCCGTTGTCTCAACAGCCTTACCAATGCAAACGCTTCCGGCAAATATCATTACTATCTTCCAGTTTATGGCGCGTTGCATCTGGTCTAATGTACAGCACTTGGTGATAAGCATTGCACCGGCTGCAAATAATGTGCAGTGGAGTAGGGGCTGTATGCCTGAAACTGATAGTAAGACCATGCATATCATAATAGCAATACTTATGAATGTCTTTGGTCCCTGTTGGGGAAGGGCTATACTGTTGAAAAATTGCAAATCATTTGACAAGTGTGTCGCATTCATTTTTGTTCCCTCAAAAAGCAGTGTGTCACCAGTGAAGATGGTGGTCTCGCGTGGGATGTCAGTTATTCGTTCGCCTTCTCGTGCTACAGCGATAAGTACGACGTCATTTTCTTTTTCAAAATCAATATCTGCCATGCGTGCTCCTGCCAAGCTACTGTTGCTCACAACTGTTGCCAATTGCAATGTGCGGTTCTTATTCAGTTCTTTAATACTGAAAACATGGTGGGTCGCATTTACTAATCCGTGTGTAGTGCGTAGTTGCAGAATGTCATCGATTTTTCCGGAATAAACCAGATGGTCGCCTCCGAAGATGTATTCATCGGCAGGAACGGGACTGATGATTTCTCTGTCGAAACGCACGATTTCAATTAGGTGCCCGCCAGTTACATTCAATAGTCGTGCTTCTTCTACAGTGCTTCCGATGTGTTTGCAGTCTGTGGGTACAAGAAGTTCCACGGTGTAGGTTTCGCTGCTTTCAAAAGATTCCTCAGGAGACTTTCGCGTCGGCAGGTATTTCTGAAAGATTATAGTTGTTATTGCTCCTGTAATTATACATGCCACGCCAGGGATGAATGGAGCAAAAAATGACAGTGTTTGTCCTGTGCTATTATGATAAAAGGCAGAGGCAAGAAGATTGGTCGAACTTCCAATAACTGTACATAAACCACCAAGTGCAGAAGCATAACTCAATGGAATCAATAGTTTGGAAGCTGGTTGTTTTATTTTTTTACTCCATTCTTTTACAACATTTATGAATAATGCAGTGATGGTATTGCTGTTGAAGAATGCGCTCATTGCAGCTACGGATATCATTAGGTTCGCAATAGCTTGCTGGAGTGTTTTAGGTGCGCCGAGTTTCCTGGAAATCCAGTGTACAACTCCTGCATGTACCAGACTTGCTCCCAATACGATTAACACACCAACAACAAATACTGTTTGCGCACTGAATGATGATAAAGCTTCTTCGTCGGAGAGCGTTCCCGTTAATAAGAGTGCTGATATAATAATGAGAGCCAACATGTCGCCCGACATCTTGCCTCTGAACGTCATTACTGTCTTAAATAATATGACAGCAATGGTGAACCATGCGTAAATGCTTAGGTTAAGCATCTGCATGTTGGTTTTGTTTATTCGTAGTTAAAAATCTGGCCAAACCCGGTCATGTCAAAAACATTCTTTACCAATGGCTGAAGCCCCTTGATGATAAGTCTCCCACCTGCAGCTGTCACATCCTTGTGCATCTGCAGAAATACTCTCAGTCCGGAACTACATATGTATGACATTTCTGTACAATCCAAGGTGATGATATCACCGAGGTGTGCATCAGCCTCTTTCAGCTTTTCTTTAACATCATTCAGATGAATAGCATCCAGCGGCCCGTCTATATAAATTGTCTTCATTCTTTTATATTTTTCTTCATTGTTAGTATGTTAGAATTACCTTCGTAACGATAGGCTACTTCGTCCATAATCTGATTAATTAGGAATATGCCCAATCCTCCAATTTTCCGTTCCTTAGCTGAGAGGGTTGTATCTACTTCTGGCGCTTGTTCGATGGGGTTAAATGGCTTACCCTGATCTTTAAGTTCGAATGCAATAACGTTTTCGTCCTTCTCGGTCCATGCCAGAAGGGTCATTGTATGATCCTCGTCTTGTGGATAGGCATACATTATAACATTGGTGACGGCCTCTTCCAATACAAGGTTCAGATTGAATGTGAGCGTAGTATCCAATCCTAAACTGTCGCATAGATCTTCTATGAATTCAGAGAGAGGTCCTATTTGTTTTACGTTATTATGAAGGATTAGTTCACGTTGCATTACTTAAATTGAAACAAAGAATAAAAACCAGTGATTGTAAATACTTGTTTTACTTCAGGCAGAACATTGATAATTGTAATATCACCATTCTTAGCCATAGTTTCCTTGCGTAAACTTAACAATAATCTTAGACCAGAACTGCTGATAAATGAAAGTTTCTCCATGTCTAAGACAAGGTGCTTGTCTGCATTTTCCATCATTACTTTCATATCTTCTGCAAATTGTGGTGCAGCTGCTGTGTCGAGTCTGCCGTCCATTACACCTTTAATTGTGCCATTTTCTTCTGTTACTGTGAATGTCATAATCGTTATTGTATTTTAGTTCTTTGTTTTTGTTTGCAAATATAATGACTTTTTATGTTATTATTTATAAAAATGTGGCTAAAACTCATTTTACAGTCACATTCTTAACAGTAAAGTTCTCTACATAATCTTTATGTAATTCATTCTTGTTAGCTTTTATTTCCAAATTTTCAAAGGTAAAGTTGCTTAAATGGTATTGTGATTCCATCTGCTTTACATTGAAGAATACATTACAGTCAAATTTTATGTTTCGCATTGTGATGTGGTCTGAATACGACATCGGAGTGGTTTCTCTGCCTTTAAGATCGTAGAATTGTGTCCATGGAGCTACGAGTATGAAGTTTTTACCAAAACCCTCTATGTCTTCAACTGTAATATATTCATAGCGTTGAGGTGTGTCGGGACGCATCTTGAGCCATAATAGATTGTTTGCTTCACTTACTTTGATGCGGCGTAGAATGATGTTATGGTTGAAAACACTTTCAGACCCAAGTGTCAGACATCCATGACAAAAGCCATATTCGCAGTCTTCGATTATTATATTCCTGTTTTCTCCGTCACCTTCCATTTCAGGGAACTTGCTTAAGTCTATACCTTCATATTTTGTACGGAATGCGTCAGCATAGGGACCTTTTCCGCCTTTGATGGCTACAGCATCGTCATTTACAGACATATAACATCCTTTTACCAGAACGTTTTTTACAACATCGAGGTCAATGGCATCGGTAGATGGTGCCTTTACTGGTTTTGCGGGAGAATAGATGTGCAGATTGATGAGTTTTACATTCTCGCTATTAAATATATGAGTGGTCCAGAAAGGAGAATTCTGCAGATTTACCCCTTCTATCTGTACATTTTTGCAATTGGAGATATATACGAGCCTAGGACGTTGCTCGTCTTTGTTTGTGCACTTACGATTCCAGTCTCTGCGTTCCCAGAAATGTTTCCAGAAAGTATATCCGTTTCCATCGATAGCGCCTTTACCTGTAATTGTAAATCCGTCAATGCCGTCAGCATTAATCAGAGCGGAATAATATTTACATGTTTCTCCTTCAATTCGAGTGGTCAGGAGAGGGTAGTCGCTCGGGTTATTGCTTCCCATCAGCATTCCTCCAGACATTACGTGCAGGTGTACTCCTTGTTTGAAGAACACGGCTCCTGTCATGTAAACCCCTTCTGGTACGACTACTACACCACCACCGTCTGCAGATATTTTATCTATTAGATTCTGCAGTTCCGCAGTGTGGATTCTGCCGTCGTTAACTATACCATAATCTGTAATGCGATATTGCTTTCCCAATGTTTTTATGTCCACATTATCAGTCTGTTTAAACCAGGCTTCAATCTCGGTGCCATCTGGCCATAGGTCTTTAGACACTTTCTTTCCACAAATGCTACTTGCACATACTATGCAAAGTAGTAAAAATATCTTTCTCATATTTGTTTCGTTATGTTTGATGAATATGTGTTTTCGTTATTTTATGATTTTCTTCGTTTCGCCGTTGGAATATTTTACGATGTTTATACCTTTTTCAAACGCACTGATCTTCATGCCGGCGGCATTGTATATTTCTATAATCTGAGGCTTTTCTTCAGATTTGGCAACCTCATGTTCAATTGATTTGATACCTGTGGCAATAGCTATCTGCTTGTATTGCTCAATTTCGTCTTCGCTGATAATAATCCATTGCTGCGTTGTCGCTTTGTCGCTAAAATCAAAAGTACTTTGTTTAATGGTACCAAATAGCCCTCCCATACTGCCAGCTTCTATTGACTTGTTGTCACTGTCATACCATGTAAGCCAATATCCATGAGTCTTGATATTGTTGTTGCCGGCTTTCAGAGTGACGTCAGTACGGTCTGGCATCAGTTGGAAATATTCTGTAGATGATGGAGTTTTGGTTCCAGTTATTTTTTTCAATCCGATGTTAGTGCTGCCTGAAGCATGAGTAAGGTAGCGGCCGTTGCCAGCGTTCTTAAACATATAGTATCCGGCTGTGGGATTATATTCTATATACCATGCGGCTTCGTCTCCGATTTTTTCTTGTGTAAGATAATGGTTCCAACCTGTTGCAGATGTGCTGCGTGCATAGAGAAGACCACTGCCCAGTCCTCCTTTTGCATCCTTGCACATTAAGTAGTATTTCTTCTCGCTGTCAAAATTATATGTATAGCCTGACAGACCGTTTGGATAACTGGTTGTAGGACAAAGTCCGTCAATAAAGAGTGCGTACAGCAGACAGCAGCCGCCCAAGTATTGCAGTTCTATGTGTTTGTCTTTGTCTGCTCCGTTGACAAACCAGTCATACGAAGCATTATTGCCCCAGCCATGAACGGCATCACCTCTCATGTAACATGTTTCGTCGTTGTATTTGTTTTCAAGGAATTTCAACATGTCATTTGCTTCTCGTCCGAGCCATTTGCCATATTTGCCTTGGTCTTCTCGTGTGTCTGTACAGTTGTTCCAGCGCCAGTGGGTACCGACACCGACCCCGTGTCCGGTCTCGTGTATAACTGTACCAATAGCCTGGTTTCCTGCATTTGGGCCTATACGCATCCAGCCGCCATAAGAGCAGTCTGCTGTCGGTGTCTGTGCTCCGTAATGTCCCGAAAGTGTGAATCCTCGGATGCCTGTCCACTGGTTAAAATATTCGATAGTCTGGTTGATTGCTGTTCTGCAGCGTATGTTGGCTTCTTCTGTCGGAGCCTTGTTATCCCATGTCCCCACACAAGTGCCCTTCGGATGAGTCACGATTTTCACTTCGTCACCGTAAGCTACCATGTATGTCTTATTCATAATGTAAGGACGTATATAATACACCGTAGCAGGTCTCAGGTTGCGGATATGGTAGATATATCCGTTTTGCGAATGATACTCCGTTGTACGGTCATCAAGTACAGTCGGATTATGTTCTGTACTCCAGCAAACTCCTCGTTCCATTATGTTCGAACCTGTCATTGTAGCTCTTACGAGTGCTTCCGTACTACCTGTAGGTATGTAATGGTTAGTAGAGGTGACCTTTGGTGCCGTACCTGTACCAGGTTCTGGATTGGCAATACAGAATGCAAACAAAGCCATGTCGAGTGTAGAGATTTCCTTTGCCAGATCATCAGCACTTGATTCGCTGTCCTCAATCATGCCTTTTGCTTTGTTTATTTCGGCGAGGAAATCCGCACTTCCTTTTTTTTCTGCATCATAGAATCCTTCCATTACTGTTATCTTTGCTTGCAGATTTGTTGCAACCTCGGCCTTCTCAACGTAACCCACTTGGTATAGACGGAAGTTGTCAACTGCTATCCAATTCCCTCCTGCGCTTTTGGACTCGTAACCGATTTCCACCAGACCAGTCGTGTTCTTGAATTCTACAATATAGTCGTCGGCTGTGTAAACTTCTGTTGTTTCACTGTTGGCGAAAATATTAACTCCTGCGTTTTGCTTGGTGGCATTGGACTGTAGGATATTCTGCGCGCTTACGGTCAGCTTGTACACACCTACGGGGAGATTCTTTACCATTTGCTTTACGCTCGCATTGCCTGCACTGCCAGATGAAACCCATCTCTCAAGATAGAATGTGCCTTCTTTCTTCGGGAAGGAAGTGTTGCTCTGACTGACGAGGTTGCTTACAGTCCAGCCTGAAGTTCCGTTTTCGAAGGATGGATTAGTAATATAGCTGGTACGGTCGATAGGGTTGTCCTCACTTGCTCCTGATTGTGCATAACTACAATTTGCTGAAAATAAAGCGGCAACCAGTACGATTGACTTGAATTTTTTTTTCATGGAAAATAGGTTCTGTTTTGTGGTTTCTCTTTACATTCTACAAAGATATGGCAAAAAAGACACAAGTACAAAACAAAAACGGATAAAATTTTTCGTGGTGTTTTAAATATCAGCGTTTACGCCAGCAATTGAATCCGACTACCAGTTTTAATGTTCCGTAGGTATTTGTCAGACCTAGGGTGCTTTGTCTGTACGAATACGTGTGCAGTTCCAAGATCAGACCTGAAAACAAACGTGTGTTGTTCCAGAAAAAAGAGGCACGGGTAGTCAGGTCGGTAGATACGTTATTCAGAATGTTGTGCGAGAAGTCTGTTCCCTCAATGTTCGAACGGCGATAACCAATTGATGGTTGCAGTGATATGGCGAGTAGCAAGTTGCGTCCTAATACCCAGTTGTATGCATATCCGACACTTACGGAATAGTCGCTATAGTTTACCTTTCTGAACAGAAGTGACGGACTTATCTTGTTGACTAAGTAATCGGGTAGTTCTTTCTCGTTCAGAGTGACTGTTTGCTTGTTGTACTGAAAACCAAGAGTCCAGCTGCCACAACTTTTCCTTTGTACTGCATTTTCCCCGAACGCGGCAGGCCATGAGAATTTTTTGTTGTTGAAAATGTAGAATGCGTGCACGCCGAATACTTTGGAATCCAGTCCTGAGAATGATTTGTTGCGATTCTTTAAGTCAAAATCAGAAAGATGGGTTATTCGTGCAGTCTTTCCGCTGCTATATGTAAATATCTCGGCAAAGAGTCTTGCTGTATGCAGGGAGAATCCCTTTCTCATTGATGTTCCGTTGGTTTCTCCGTTTGGTTTTCCTATGTCGTTAAGATTCCAAGACAGACCGAATCCGAGAATGCTGTAGTAAACATATCCTCCAAGTACAATAGATGGCTCTGACTCTATGACCATGCTTTTTTTTGTTTCTTTTGATTTTATATGGTAAAAATCATGCCAATAGCTAAGTTCCGATTGTACTGTGATATTGTATAGCTGGGGAGTGACGTAGGTCGAGTCGCAGCTCATGAAGAACTTAGCCCATCCTTCCGCAAAACGTGAAAAAAAAGACTTTGCTTCAGCATTTGTTGAAAATGCCAAGCAAATAAAACACATAATAATATGTTTCCTAAATCTCATTTTTACCTGTTTGTGCTATATATCCTAAAAAAGTTTGTCAGAATTTTGTCAGAATTTTCCCAGAATCTTGTCCATTACCCAGTTGGTAGGCGTGGCGCTGAAGCTGTCACAGTCGCATGTTCCTATTCCTTGCAGGGTATGTACAATTCGCTCTATAAGTGGTAGTTGCACGTGCTGGGGGTTGGGAATGTCGAATAGTTCTATGCCGCGTTGTGTATATAGTTTTATGGGTTTATAATCAAAAACGGAAAATGTTATGGTTCCCTTGTCCCCCACAAGGAGTATACGGTCTTTTCGTGCTGATTCATAGGCTACGAAACACCAGGATGCTGAACCTGTCAGGCCGTTGTCAAAACGAAAACATGCGTTGAAGGTGTCTTCAACCTTGTATAGGCCTCCCATGTTTTGGCTGTAGCCTTCTGCTTCCAGTATTATGCCAAACATATATTGAAGTAAGTCAAGCTGATGACTTGCCAGATCATAGAAATAGCCTCCTCCTCCAGCTACTTCCGGCTGTAAGCGCCACGGCATATCTTTCCCGCTTTTGGCATCAAGTTCGCGTGGCGGTACGTGAAACTGTACCTGCACGCTTAGAAGTTTGCCTATTTCGTTCGATTCCACCAGCTCTTTTACCTTGTTGAAATATGGTAGGTAGCGGCGGTAGAATGCTACATAGCAAGGTACGCCTGTCAGTTCTGATATCCTGTTCACTCGTATGCATTCCTCGTAGCTTTTGGCAAGGGGCTTTTCTACGTAGCACGGTTTGCCTGCACGCATTGCCATTATCGCATAGGTAGCATGCGACGACGGTGGTGTGGCAATGTATATCGCGTTTACCTCTCTGTCGTCTATGAGGGATTGGGCATCATTGTAAAAGCGTGGAATATTGTGCCGTGTTGCGTACGACTTGGCTTTTTCTAAGTTGCGGCTCATTACAGCCACAACCGATGAACCTTCAATCTTGTTGAAGGCTGGTCCGCTCTTTTTTTCTGTTACTTCACCACAGCCTATGAAGCCCCATTTTATTTCCTTTGCTGTCATTTTTAGTTTTCTTGGTTGCAAATCTAATGAAAAAGCCATAAATTTGCGGATGTTTTGGAATAAAAAGATAAAAAAATGAGAAAAAATATCGTTTGTTTGTCCAGAAGTGTCAGTTTCTTGACCGCAAATTTCATCTTTTTTCTTCGTGTGTCGTTAATTCCGGCACTGCTGTTTGCTTTGTCCCTGACAATTGCTATACATGCGTTTCTGGCATCCAATATTCCTGTTGCTATAGTAGGTATGTTGTTTGCTCTTTTGGCATATCTCTTCGTTCAGAGTGTCGTAGTGAGTATGTGGAGAGCAAAGGAAAAAGGATATGCTGTTGATGTTCAGAAAACGAAAAGTCTTTATCGTTCTGGCTTGCAGAAGATAGCAGCGGGCTTCAGTCCGAAGATGTGGTTTTGGGCAGTTAAGTATTACTTCAGACATTTTAATCAGATGTTTTCGTTGTCTGTGTGTTGTTTTTTTGTATTCTCTATTCTGTCGATTGTGATTTGTCTTCCTGTAATAGCTATTGCAGTAATAAAATGGACTGTTATTCAGTCAGGCAATATGGGGGACGTAGTGGTTTTGCCTGGCGGACTTTACATCACATTCTATATTGTCACCTTTGTCGTTTCCTATATTTTATCTGCCATTCTATCTCCTTCCATATTACCGTTTTTACTGCGTAAGATAGAGTGCGATAGGGAAGAAGCAGAATTAGAGGCTATTAATATAAAGTGATATAACAAAACCATTCTCGATTTGACACGAAAGAAGAAACAGTTGCCACTGATTGAGAAAGTGGAAATCTCTGCAGTTGCTGCAGAAGGGAAATCTATTGCCCGTCTCGAAGACGGTGTAGTCTTTGTGCCTTATGTTGTGCCTGGAGATATAGTGGATTTGCAGGTGAAAAAGAAGAAATCCAACTATATGGAGGCTGTTTGCGTCAAGATTCATAAGTATTCCGAACTTCGCGCCACTCCCTTTTGTCAGCACTTTGGCGTATGTGGCGGTTGCAAATGGCAATGCCTGAAATACGAAGAGCAACTGCGTGCCAAGCAGCAACAGGTATATGATAATCTGACTCGCATCGGCAAAATAGAACTTCCTGATTTCATGCCTATTTTGGGCAGTAAGAAAATACGTGAATACAGAAATAAGTTGGAATTTGGATTCTCGGATAAGCGTTGGCTTACTGAAGAGGAAGTGCGTCGGGATGTCAGCTACGTCGTTAAAGATGCTGTTGGCTTCCACATCACGGGAGCCTTCGATAAGATACTCGATATAGAGAACTGCGGGCTGATGGATAATCTGCAGAACCGTATTCGAAACGAAATCCGCCGATATGCCCTTGAGAAGAAACTCGTATTCTATAACTTGCGTGAAAACCGCGGACTGCTTCGAAGTATGATGATGCGTAATAGCAATACGGGCGAGTTCATGCTTCTCATGCAGTTCAGAATCGAGACGGAAGAGGAGAGGGAACAGGCAACGCAACTCATGGAACATATCTCTTCCTCGTTCCCCGAAATAACATCACTGCTTTACGTGGATAACCACAAGGCAAACGACACTTTTGCCGACCAGCAAGTACATTGTTTCAAGGGCACTGATTTTATCTATGAAACGATGGAAGACCTGAAGTTCAAAGTCGGTCCTAAGTCTTTTTATCAAACAAATACTGACCAGGCATACGAACTTTACAGTGTGGCTCGCCAGTTTGCCGCCCTCACAGGCAATGAATTGGTTTACGACCTCTACACAGGAACGGGAACCATAGCCAACTTCGTTGCAAAACAAGCCCGGCAGGTCATCGGAATCGAATATGTGCCGGAAGCAATCGAGGATGCCAAGGTGAACTCTGAGATAAACGGCATCAGCAACACTTTGTTCTATGCCGGCGACATGAAGGATGTGTTGAATAGTGAATTTATCAATCTGCACGGACGTCCTGATGTAATCATCACCGACCCTCCTCGTGCGGGCATGCATCAGAGTGTGATTGATGTAATGCTTATGGCTGCTCCTCAGAGAATTGTATATGTAAGCTGCAATCCTGCGACTCAGGCCCGTGACCTTCAGGCTCTGGATGCACAGTATAAGGTCGTTGCAGTTCAACCCGTAGATATGTTCCCTCACACTCAGCATGTGGAGAATGTTGTATTACTCATGAAGCGATAGACATTATTATATATATGAGCCAATATTTTGATAATAAGGCAAGAAACCGATATAGGGATTATCCCGTTAAGACGGAATGCGAATTGCTTCCCTTCCTTATGACCAATATCGAAGGTGTTACGCGTACTCGTGCCAAGGAACTTTTATCTAGGAAGATGGTATATGTGAATTCTCAGATTACCACTCAGTTCAACACACCGCTGAAACCCGGAATGCTCGTACAGATTAGCGATCATGGACATAAACGTGACCTTCAGAGCCAGTGGGTGCGTATTGTGTATGAAGATGCATTCCTTTTTGTGGTAGATAAGTCCAACGGCATTCTGACCAACACCCAACCGGGCAAGCGCACTCAGACCGTGAAGTCTATTCTCGACGAGTATGTAAAACGTCAGAACCGTACATTTTCCGTGCACACTGTTCACCGTCTCGACCGTGAGACATCTGGACTCCTTCTTTTTGCCAAGCGCAGGGACGTACAGAAACTGTTTACCGACAACTGGAAAGACCTTGTTGCCGATCGCCGTTATATTGCCGTGTGTGAAGGTGTGATGGAAAAGGATTCCGGTACCATTACGAGCTGGCTTACTGATAATAAAATGTTTATCACCCACTCATCTCCTGTCGATGATGGGGGTAAGGAAGCCACCACCCATTATCGCACCCTGAAACGTGGAATGGAATACAGCCTTGTAGAGATGAAACTCGACACTGGTCGCAAGAACCAGATTCGTGTCCACATGCAGGATCTCCATCACAGCATAGCCGGAGATTATAAGTATGGAGCCGATACAGACCCCATTGGGCGCATCTGTCTTCATGCCTACAAACTGGCATTCCAGCATCCTATTACAGGGGAATTCCTGAAATTTGAAACACCAATACCTGCATCCTTTAAGAATATACTGAAATAATTGAACGAATGAAGAATATACGTAATTTTTGTATTATAGCCCATATCGATCACGGTAAATCCACTCTTGCCGACCGCCTGCTTGAGAAGACCAATACCATTAAGATTACCCAGGGGCAGATGCTAGACGACATGGATCTTGAGCAGGAACGTGGAATCACCATCAAGAGTCATGCCATCCAAATGGAGTATGATTATAATGGTGAAGCACTCGACAAGGGTAAATATATCCTTAACCTCATAGACACTCCGGGACACGTCGATTTCTCTTACGAGGTGAGCCGTTCTATCGCAGCGTGTGAAGGTGCTCTGCTTGTAGTCGATGCCACTCAAGGGGTACAGGCACAGACTATTAGCAACCTCTATATGGCTATCGACCACGATCTTGAGATTATCCCTGTCATCAATAAGATTGACATGCCTAATGCCATGCCAGATGAGGTTGCCGATGAAATTATCGACCTCATCGGTTGCAAACCTGAGGAAATCATCTATGCTTCTGGCAAGACGGGTGAGGGTGTCGAAGATATCCTGAATGCTGTCGTAGAACGTGTACCGCACCCTGTGGGTGATGAGGATGCGCCGCTCCAGGCTCTCATATTCGACTCTGTATTCAATTCCTATCGAGGCATCATTGCTTACTTCAAGATAGTCAACGGAGTGATGCGCACAGGTGAGAAGGTCCGTTTCATAAATACCAAGAAGGAATATCTTGCAGAGGAAATCGGTACCCTAAAGATGGATATGGTACCGAAGAAGGAACTGCGTACAGGTGATGTGGGATATATAGTTACGGGTATTAAGAATGCTGTCGAAGTGAAAGTCGGAGATACTATTACCTCGCTTTCCAATCCTTCAAGCGAAGCTATCAAGGGTTTCCAGGAAGTGAAACCGATGGTGTTTGCCGGTATCTATCCGATAGAGACTGAGGATTACGAGAATCTGCGTGCCAGTCTGGAGAAACTTCAGCTCAACGATGCCTCGCTTACCTTCCAGCATGAGTCATCGGCAGCCTTGGGATTCGGTTTCCGATGTGGATTCCTCGGATTGCTTCACATGGAAATCGTACAGGAGCGTCTCGATCGCGAGTTCAATATGGACGTCATAACTACCGTTCCTAACGTATCCTATATGGTTTACGACAAGCATGGTAACGCAGAGGAAGTCCACAATCCTTCGGGTATGCCCGATCCTACACTTATCGAACATGTCGAGGAACCCTACATACGTGCTACAGTCATCACTACCGCCAGTTACATCGGTCCTATCATGACGCTCTGTCTCGGTAAACGTGCCGAACTCGTTAAGCAGGATTTCATTGCCGGCAACCGTGTTGAGATTGAGTTTCTCATGCCGCTGGGTGAGATTGTCATAGACTTCTACGACAAACTGAAAAGTGTCAGCCGCGGTTATGCCAGCTTCGACTATCATCCAGCCGGGTTCCGTCAGTCTAAACTGGTGAAACTCGACATCCTTCTCAACGGAGAGTCGGTCGATGCTCTCTCCACACTGACCCATGTCGATAATGCCGTGACACTCGGACGTCGTATGTGTGAGCGTCTCAAGGAACTTCTGCCCCGTCAGCAGTTTGATATAGCCATTCAGGCAGCCATCGGTGGTAAGATAGTGGCACGCGAAACCGTCAAGCAGGTGCGTAAGGATGTGCTTGCAAAGTGCTATGGAGGTGACGTAAGCCGAAAGCGTAAACTGCTCGAGAAACAGAAGCGCGGAAAGAAACGCATGAAGCAGATAGGAAATGTGTCCGTTCCGCAGAAAGCCTTCCTTGCCGTTTTGAAACTCGATGGAGATTGATAATTCTAAACAATAAATATTTAATACTATGAGAAAGTTAACAGCATTTTTTGCCCTGACTCTCGTCGCTGCGAAAGCCATTGCAAATCCTATCGATGCTGAGAAGGCTCAGCAGATTGCAGCTGATTTCCTTCAGTCTGATGCGACTTTTACCCTTGTCAGCAATTCTACGGAAAATAGAGTGAAAGTCCTCGGTTCTGCGTCTGTTTCCGCTCCTTATTATATTTATAGTAGGGGAGAGGGGCAAGGCTATATTATTGTAGCAGGAGATGACTGTCTTCCTGTTATCCTCGGATATACAGAGAAAGGTGATTTCGACGCAGACAACGTGCCGCCTGCCCTGCAGGATATGTTCAACGGATGGGCGCAGTCTGTATCTCAGGCTCAGGCTGCCGGAACCAACGCTCCGCGCCGTGTGCTCACTGCTACCAGTGCGCGCGACAACATCAAGCCGATCATGTCAAGCCATTGGCATCAGTCCAGCCCCTACAACGACCGCTGTCCCTATATTACAGGCACGACCAACCGTGCACTGACGGGATGCGTCGCTACGGCTGCCAGCCAGATTCTATATTATTGGCGTAAGGACCTCCCATCCACTCTCCAGGGTACCACACCTACCTATGGTTATGGTGATGCTCCCGTCACTGAATCAATAGCTAAGGGTACTGCCATCCGCTGGGACTTGATGCAGGACCGTTACAGCGGTTCTGAGTCTGCCACTGTGAAGAATGCTGTAGCCGAGTTCGTATTTGCCACTGGTGCTGCCACATGGCTTACCTATGGTTCCAGTACTTCGGGACATATAGAGAAGATTCCTGATACATTCTCTGGTTATTTCGGTATGCGTCGTGGTGCGGTGCATTATCGCAATTCCTATTCTCAAGAGGGATGGGTACAGCTGCTCTACGACGAACTGCTTGCCGGACGCCCTGTCATGTACACAGGTGTACATCCCACTTCCGGCGGACATGCCGTTGTGGTTCATGGTTACCAGAAAACAAACGACCTGTTCTATTTTAACTTCGGATGGGGCGGACAGGGCGACGGATACTATACGGTAGATACCGAAACGGGTATGAACGGATTTAATGACTCTCAGTCAGCCCTTATAGGTGCCTATCCTCAGACGTGGAATATTTCTGCTGAAATCGGACAACCTGCTACTGTATATGCCCAGCGTACAAATCAGTTCGACATTCAGATTGAGAACAACTCCACGCTTCCTATTCAGGGAGTCTATCTCTTTGCTTCTACAAGCAAGTCAAAACCGACTGCTCTGCGTAATGCCAGGTCGTCCGATATCGAAACGGTTATTCCTTCGGGTTCTTCTGCCACTGTCAGTCTTACATGCAAGCCGACCAGCATCCGTACGTGGTATATTACTGTTACCGATGCCGACCTTAATGTATTGGCACAGACCAGTGTTACACCCGAGGCGGCTGCTTCCGACCTTGCCCTCGAGTCCATAGAGAGTGCATCGTCCAGCGAAACAGAGACAATCGAAGGAATTAAGTATAATAAGTTCTACAGCACCAAGGCTTCGTTCCTGATAGAATTATATAATAATGATAAGATGGCCTACGAGGGGACTGGTAAGATTGACATCTACGTCTATGACGAAGACACTCATGAGTGGGTCCTCAACGGCTCAAACAACAAGTCGAACATACTGCTGACACCGGATTCTTACTCTACCATTACCTTTAACGTGAGCAACACTTCGTCGTGTCCGCTTCAGAGTGGAAAGCGCTACTATGCCGAAGTAGCTTCAGAATGGAAAAATTCTGCTACGGTGGATGTAATCAATATGTCAGAAGCAAAGACTACGCGTACATATTTTATAATTACAGGCGAGAGCGACTTGGCTGTCAGCTCGTTTGCAGACGGGTGTGTTTCCTTTACTGGTCACTGGGACAAGACTGCATTTGAGAACTTTGCAAGGCTATCTACTTACTCCTCGGCAACCTCTTTTGACCTGACACAGGTGGAGTCGTTCGCTCCTAATTTCGATGGTAGCATTTTCGGTAATCCTAATGCACTCATCTACATTGCCGGCTCTGATACCTATCATATAAATAATGTCATCAATGCTGACGGTATATGCCAGATACTGAATATTGATGCCGGCTACGATTTCAAGCCGAAGGCCGAGTTCAAGGCTAAGTTTGCTACCCTCAGCTTCAGCAGTGAGGTGGGGAAGTGGTCGCTGTTGACTACTCCGTTTGCAGGAGAACTGGAGGACGGAGCTATCGCACGCCGCATCGACGGACATAATACCTCGGGCATTTCACTTCTCAACACTACCGATGTGCTCGAACTGGAGGCAGGTCATACTTATCTTGTGATGACTTCGAGTGCTAAGAATAATACTCTTTCTTACTCAGGTGACGACGAATCAGGCACTACCGTACTTGCTACCCCTAAGGAGAATGCCGATGCTGCTGTCAAGGGTACGTTCGTAGGCACAGTTGCTCCTAAGGGTGCCTGCTTCATCAACGATGAGGCTACGCAGTACTTCGTCCCTGCTACGACAGAAAACGAGGTTGCCGGACTTACAGGTTACTTCTACGATGCGGCTGTCACTAAGCAGTTTCGTGTTAACGTGACTGCCGGTCTCGACCCTGCATACATCCTTCTGGCGCATAATATCTCTGAGGCGCGTATGATTTTTGATGCTTATAAAGAGACCTCCTCCGATGATGCGAACATCGCGTTTATCGATGCTATCCATGAGGCGGAACATAAGTTCTCTTATCGTGACGATCCTGATATGACTTCCACAGCTCAGGTGAGAACCTATGCTGCTCATCTGCTCGAATTGGCCGAGATGTATAAGAACGGAACTATTCAGACTCCTGTCGAAAGTGCAATCGCCGAAATGGCCACCCCGTCTGTTGTAGGTATCTTCAATCTGAGCGGTATGCAGATTCCTGCCTTGCAGCGTGGTGTCAACATCGTCAGGATGAGCGATAGTACGTCGAAGAAGATAATGATTCCTTGATGTCTCGTGCATCAGGGAATCTCCTTCCTTGATTGGGAAAATAGAAAAAGTCCTGAAAGCGCGTTGCCTTCAGGACTTTCTTTTTTTCTTTCAACTTCTGATTATGCTTCTGTTGGAGCCTCAGTAGCTGGAGCCTCTTCTGCAGGTGCTTCAGTTGTCTCTGCATTTGCAGCAGCTTCTGCTGCAGCCTCAGCAGCGGCAGCTTCTTCAGCAGCCTTAGCGGCAGCCTTCTTCTCTGCGACTTTTGCAGCAACAGCTTCGTTAGCCTTCTTCTCTGCTTCCAGGCGAGCCTTGGCGTTTGCCTTGTCAGCCTTAGCGAGGTCTTCAGCATACTTAGCAGCCTTCTGTGCCTTTTCTGCCTTCCATGCTGCGAACTTTGATTCAGCAGCAGCCTCGTCGAATGCGCCTTTCTTCACACCGCCTTTGAGGTGCTTCATCAAATATACGCCTTCCTTTGACAGAATGTTGCGTACTGTGTCAGTTGGCTGAGCACCAACTTCTACCCAGTAGAGTGCGCGCTCAAAGTTCAGGCTGATTGTAGCCGGGTCGGTGTTTGGGTTGTAAGTACCGAGCTTCTCGATGAAACGTCCGTCGCGTGGAGCGTTTACATTAGCAATGACGATGCTGTAAAAAGCATAGTTCTTACGACCGTGACGCTGAAGTCTGATTCTTGTAGATCCCTTCTTACTCATTGTTTTGTTTTGTTGTTTTGTAAGCCTTCGGCCAATCTCGTTGACTCTGTGGCTTGGGGTTAATGAATATGTTGCTATCGCGTAGCAACGGTTGACTTTTTTGCTTTTATCTCGTAAAAGCGGCTGCAAAGGTAGTGCAAATCGTCTGAAATACCAAATAAATAGTGTAATATTATTTCAGAGCCATCTGGATCTATAGGGTGAATTTCAGTATTTTTCCTCCGTTTGCAGGCACTTCGAGGTATGTTGTTCCGTCGGGCACGAGTATGTGCTTCTCGGTCGAGTGGGTCAGCAGTTCCTTGCATTCAGTTTTTTCTGAGAGGGTAGGGATGCCGAGTACGTCGAAGGCATGAGCCGGTATCTTCACCCATGTGCGCTGCGGCTCGTCGCTGAAGTTTGCCACCACGAGGATGAGTTCCTTGCCGGCTTTGCGCAGGAAGGCATACATCTTGTTGGTGTCCATTAGCTCGTTGTCGTAATTGGCATACATGATGTCGAAGAATTGTCCCTCGCGTATAGCCTTGTCTTTGTTGCACATACGCAGTACCTTGTCGTAGTAGTGGCGCAGGTCTTTCTCTTCCTTCGTCAGCAGTTTGCCGTCGAACTTTCCTCCGTTTCTCCAGCGGCGTATCTTATCCACCGTCCAGTAGTCGAAGATGGTGGTACGTCCGTCCTCGCCCGAAAATCCTTCTGAGTCCATACCGGGTTCGCCCAGTTCCTGTCCGAAATAAATCATCATCGGATTGGTCTGCATCAGGGCTGATACGAGCAGGGCTGGCTTGCCCTTCTCGGCATTACCTGCGAAGAAACGGCTGGCAATGCGCTGTTCGTCGTGGTTCTCCAGAAAGTTGAGCATATGGCTCTGTATGTCCTCCACGGCCTGCCACTGACCGGTAATCAGGCTTGCCGACTGTCCTCCCATTACGGCACGCAGCGTGTCATAGAGTCCTACCTTGTCGTACAGGTAGTCGAACTTTCCGCGGAGGATGTAGTTGCGGTACTCTCTCGGGTTATACACCTCGGCTATGAAGATTACGCCCGGATATTCTTTCTTTATCTGTGGAATCACCCATCCCCAGAAATCCACCGGCACCATTTCTGCCATGTCGCAGCGGAAACCGTCAACTCCAGTCGATGCCCAGAAGAGCAGAATGTCGCGCATCTTCACCCATGTATCGGGAGTCGATGGACTGAACACTAACTGTTGACATCCCTGATAATCTACCCCATAGTTCAATTTCACAGTTTCATACCAGTCGTTGCGGCTCACCCACTGACTGAAACAGTCGTTGCCAGTAGCCTTGCAGGGATACTCTACGTATGGCCCCTGTTCGGGATCGTTGAGGTCGAAGTTAGGCGAGAACTTAGTTCCTGGCAGGTAGTAGAAGTTGTTCTGCGGCGAGAAAGCCCAAGCCGGTTCGTCATCTTCACCGAAGTCGCGCACGCTCATGGGTTTTGCATCCGAGTGGTACTGGCGGGCCACATGGTTAGGCACGAAGTCGATTATCATCTTCAGTCCTGCCTTGTGCGTACGGTTTACGAGGTTCTCGTATTCACGGAAGCGGTCGGTCACCTTCGTTGCCAGATCGGGGTCTATGTCGTAATAGTCCTTGATGGCATAGGGCGAACCTGCGCGTCCCTTCACGATGGCGGGGTGGTCGCGTCTGATTCCGTATTCCGAATAGTCGGCCTGGGTGGCATGCTCAATGAGTCCTGTGTACCAGATATGGGTGGCACCCAGTTCCTTGATGGCATCCAGTGCTGCGCCTGTGAAGTCGCTCATGTGTCCGCAGCCGTTTTCCTTCTTGCTGCCGTTCCTGACACACTTGGTAGAGTTGGCTCCGAACAGTCGCGTGAACACCTGGTATATGATTGGTTTTTCCATAATGGTCTAAGGTTGAAGGTCTGAAGTCTAAGGTTCTGTGTGTGTGCTATGTACAGACCTCAGAAACTTAGATTTTTCACTTTTCACTATTGGATTCCGTGTGCAGTTACGTCGCGGTTGATCTTTGCAATCATGCCCTGCAGAGCCTTGCCTGGTCCGCACTCTGTGAAGTCGGTTGCTCCGGCAGCAATCATAGCCTGCACTTCGTAAGTCCAGCGTACTGGGGCAGTAAGCTGAGCTATGAGGTTCTGCTTTATCTCCTCGGGGTTAGTGTGTGCCTTGGCATCTACGTTTTGATATACGGGACATTTTGGAGTCTTGAATTCGGTCTGTTCGATGGCTGCCTGCAGTTCGTCCTTGGCTGGCTGCATGAGTGGAGAGTGGAATGCTCCGCCTACTGGCAGTGGCAGTGCACGCTTGGCTCCGGCAGCCTTCAGTGCCTCGCAAGCCTCGTTCACAGCCTCGATGTTACCTGAGATGACGAGCTGCCCCGGGTTGTTGTAGTTTGCAGGCACCACGATGTTGCCCTCCTTGCTGATTTGTTTGCACACTTCCTCTATCTGTTCGTCAGGCAGACCGATGATGGCAGCCATAGTGCTTGGAGCTGCCTCGCAGGCCTTCTGCATAGCCATCGCACGCTTAGACACCAGGCGCAGGCCGTCCTCGAACGACAATGCTCCTGCAGCTACGAGGGCTGAGAACTCGCCCAGTGAGTGTCCGCCTACCATGTCTGGCTGGAATGCGTCGCCCATGCAGATAGCGCTGATTACGCTGTGCAGGAATACTGCTGGCTGAGTCACCTTTGTCTGCTTCAGTTCCTCGGCTGTGCCTTCGAACATAATCTTTGTGATGTCGAAACCGAGGATTTCGTTTGCCTTATCGAAAAGTTCCTTTGCTGTCTGGTTCGTCTCGTAGAGGTCTTTGCCCATGCCCGAGAACTGAGCACCCTGTCCGGGAAATACAAATGCTTTCATGTTGGTTGTTTTTTTATAGTTTTTTAAATAATGGTGCAAAGGTATGAAAAATATTTAGTACCTTTGCAGCGTTTTCTGAAAATTCAGCATTTTTTAAGGTGGAGATTTATTATTTCTTATCATGAAATACCCATTTTATATTATAGCCCTGATGGCAGCGCTCCTTGTTTCATGCATCAAGAGCGAACCGCAGAATTCCGAGTGTGACATACTTGAGGCATGGGTGGAAGGCGATGGATTGGAGCAGTATTTCAGTCAGCAGACCGATATGCGCGTCTCCGACGTGCCCTCCAGCAGCGAGGAAATTATCTTTACGGTGCGCAATCGTGCCGCCCTGCCGCCGATGGCCGTGCATTTCCGCATCACAGCCGGAGCTACCATCACTCCTGCTGACGGCAGTGTGCAGGATTTCTCGGCGGGTCCGGTCACTTATACCGTTACATCCGAAGACGGGCAGTGGAAGCGTACGTACAGGGTGGATTTCCGCGAGGGTGTCTTGCCGCGCAACCACTACGACTTCGAAGACTCTGAACTGAGTGCCAACGGCAAGTATTACCTCTGGTTCATAACCGACCAGAACAGAAACAAGAATCATCTGTGGTCTTCGGGCAACGAGGGCTTCATGATAGCCAAGCCAAATGCTAAGCCCGAGGAATATCCTACGGTGCCCGACGATGGCGGCGTAGAGGGCAGGTGCGTGCGTCTCACCACCTGCTCTACGGGTTCCTGGGGCAAGACATTCAAGAAACCTATCGCTGCCGGCAATTTCTACCTGGGCGGATTCGACGTGAGCCATGCTCTCACCAACACGCTTCTGTGTACTCAGATGGGCACACCCTTCACCAAGGAACCCGTGAAGATTTCCGGATACTATAAATACACCCCCGGACCTGTCTTCACAGATAAGGATTTCAAAGAGTTGCCCGACCGCATCGACCAGCCTACAATCTATTCCGTGCTCTACCTGAACCACGACGAAGAGGGCAACGAGGTGATGCTCCACGGCGACGACGTGCGTACCAGCCGCTTCATAGTCCGCTCGGCCGAGGTGGCTTCACTGCCTGCCACCGACGAATGGACACGCTTCGAAATGAGATTCGAGGGCACTACGCCCATCGACGCCAAGCTGCTTGCCAACCGGGGCTACAATCTCGCACTCGTATTCTCGTCAAGCAAGACGGGCGATACCTTCGAGGGAGCCGTAGGCAGCACATTATATATAGATGAAGTAGATATATCATACCAGTCAGACCAAACATCAGAACAGTCAGAATGAAACACATCGCATCGTATATACTCGCTCTCGCCGCAGTCGCTTTCGGGGGGGCACAGGCTTCAGCTCAGACTGCCGACAGCCCCTTCCACATGAAGGCGCGTATGGGCTATGCCGTCGGCGGCACTGCCCCCTTGGGCGTGCCCGCACAGATTCGCGGCATCGACACTTTCCGTCTCACTCCCAACTTCATGTTCGGTTTCGACTGCAGCTATGACTTCAACCACAGGCTCGGACTCCAGGCTGGTCTCCGATTCGAAATGAAGGATATGGACACCGAGGTGACGACCAAGGGCTACCACATGGAGGTGAAAATGGACGACGACGTGCTCGACGGACTCTACACCGGACACGTGCGCCAACAGGTGCGCCAGCGTATGCTCACCATACCCGTGCTGCTCACTATCCGCCTGGGCAGTAGGGTGAACCTGAAGGCGGGGCCATATCTCTCCATCCTTCTGCATAAGAAATTCGAGGGCTATGCCTTCGACGGCTACCTGCGCAAGGACAACCCAACGGGCTCCAAGGTGGTCATGGGCAGCAGAGAGGGGGAGTGGGCTACCTACGACTTCAGCGACGATATGCGCACCTGCCAGTTCGGTCTGTCGGCAGGAGTGGATTGGGAGTTCATCCCACACTTTGGTGCCTCTGCCGACCTCGCATGGGGACTCACAGGCATACACCACAGCGACTTCAAAACAGTAGAACAGACCCTCTACCCAATCTATGGTACCATCGGATTGTTCTATCGCATCAAATAACGGCAAAACATTATATATATAGTATTCAACTTTAAAAAACAATCAAGGCTTATGAAGAAACTCTTTACTCTTCTTCTCGTTGCAGCATCAGCTCTTGCTGCACGCGCAACCGACTACACCGTTCCTATGGTGATCACAGTGAACGGAGTGTCAACCGAACAGACATCGCTCATCTCTATCACCGAGAATGGTGGTCTCTACGACTTCAACCTGAAGAACTTCATGCTCCAGAGCGCCGACGGACCTATGGGCGTGGGTAATGTCGAACTCAAGGGAATCGAGCCGGTGAAGGACGGCGATGCAACACTGCTTCTCACAGACGCACAGGTTACCATCACTCGGGGCGACGACCCTAACGTGCAAGTATGGATGGCAGATATGCTTCCTCCAGTAAATGTGGTGCTCACCGGCAAAATTGTTGGCGACCACGTCCGCTGTTACATCGACATCGACCTGACGAAGTCACTCGGACAGACTATCCAGGTGGAAATCGGCGAGGGCTACCAGCTGGCAAACCGCAGCTTCGAGAATTGGCACACGACGTCTGGCGAATACGTAGAGCCAAACGCATGGCACTCATTCGAAAGTGCGTCAGGCTCTCTGGCTGCACTTGCAGGTCACCACATCAGCAAGTCGGCCGATGCACACACAGGTGAAGCCAGTGCGCGCATCTTCTCCACATCCATTTTTGGCATCATTGCCAATGGTACTATGACTACAGGCCGCATGAATGCAGGCAGTATATCGGCATCAGATCCGGCAAACCACGCATACCTTGACATGAGTTCTGCCGACAAGGATGGCAATGGCGACCCATTCTATTCTCCAATGTACTCTCGTCCGGACTCAATAGCCCTTTGGGTTAAGTTCAAGCAGGGCACTGCAAACGCAGCCCACCCATACGCTACCGTCAGCGCGGTCATCACCGACGGCACTCGCTATCAGGATCCCGAGGACAAGGCATACACCAACGTAGTGGCTAAGGCAAAGAACAACCAGATTGCTGTGACTGGCGACGAGTGGGTACGCGTCGCAGCTCCGTTCGAATACACAGACAATAGCGTAGAGCCTAAGGCAGTACTCGTAACCATCTCTACCAATGCCGACCCTGGACAGGGCAGCGATGGCGACGAAGTCCTCGTTGACGACATCTCGTTCATCTACAACACCGACGTCACCGACATCAAGGTGAACGGTGAGAGCGTAGAGGATTTCTCTTCCGACGATTTAATCTACTACATCGATGTTGATGAAGCCGTCACCGCCGACGACATCGAGGTGGATACCGAATCACCTACGGCACATGTTGTGAAGTCTGTCGAATACGACGAGACCTCATGCATATACACCATCGGAATAGTTGTAGTCAGTGCCGACTTGGAAGTGAAAAAAGCATACATCATCTATGCAGAGAACACAACTGCCACAGCCATCAGAAACATAGCTCCTGTTGCCGACCAGACCCCGTCGTACTACACTCTCGACGGCATCAAGGTACAGACACCTGAGGCAGGCAAAATCTACATCTGCCGCAAGGCCGATGGCACCGTCGCAAAACTGCTGAAGAAGTAAGCGTCAAGCCTACACATACTCGCATACAATCATGTATATATACAAGAAAATCCTCCCGACCATCGCGGTCAGGAGGATTTCTTCATGTTCATAGGAGCTCTGCTGTCAAAAAAAGCCTCCCGGATTCTCCGTTGTGCATTTTTCATTCTGCATTGGCTTCTATCCTTCGTCGCCTTCTCCTACGACTGGTTCAGTCGGGTCGGTCGGCGTAGTCGAGCCACTGCCGGAATTTTCGTTACCGGTGTTACTGCTGGAGTTGCCACTGCCTGAATTTTCGGAGTTTTCGGAGTTTTCGGAATTAGA
>DEJQ01000031.1 GCA_002353575.1 Prevotellaceae bacterium UBA2744 | reverse complement strand
ACAGTCATGTATGGAGGGCTCTCTGTTTTTGGATTATTTAAACATCCTTATATCAAGTCGTTAGTTTTAATTTGTTTTATTCTTTTTTGAGATGTTCCTTGGTATCTTTTTGAAGATTTGCTTCTTATCTTTTTTATTGTTTTCTACGCTATTTTTTTTCCTTTATTTCTTGTGCGAATTGTATAATAATTATATCTTTGCATCGCTAAAAGTTTTCCAAAACGGGAAACTTTTTGTGGGGGATTAAGAAAAAAGTTTTCCATTTTGGGAAACAATTTGTATTTATAAAAAACTTAAAGCTATAAATATCAACAATCTATGGAAATTAAAAATTTCACAATTACAAAGAGAGATGGTTCGAAAGATTATTTTTCTCTTGACAAGATCATGAATGCGATTGTAAAAGCATTCGAAAGTGTTGATCAACCTGCGGACCTTGGTGTCATTTCTAAAATTATAAGTCATTTAGAGATGAAAGATGATATTAAAGTTGAGGATATTCAGAATCAGGTAGAGGAAGCTCTAATGCGTGAAGGTTATTATAAGGTAGCTAAATCTTTTATGTTGTATCGTCAACAGCACAGCGAAGATCGTGAAACGTTAGCGAAATTACAATTTCTTTCAGAGTATTGCGATTCTGTTAATGCTGCAACCGGATCAAAGTACGATGCAAATGCTAATGTTGAACACAAGAACATTGCTACCTTGATAGGAGAATTGCCGAAGTCAAACTTTATCCGTCTGAATCGTCGTTTGCTTACTGACCGAATCAAGAAAATGTATGGTAAGCAGTTAGCGGATGAGTATATTGATAAGCTTACAAACCACTTCATATATAAGAATGACGAAACCAGTCTTGCTAATTATTGCGCATCTATTACTATGTATCCCTGGCTGATTGGCGGTACGACCAGTATAGGTGGAAACTCTACAGCTCCTACTAATCTGAAGTCTTTCTGTGGTGGTTTTGTAAACATGGTGTTCATGGTTTCCAGTATGTTGAGTGGCGCTTGTGCAACTCCTGAATTTCTTATGTACATGAATTACTTCATCGGTAAGGAATATGGTGTTGACTATTGGAAGCATCCAAATGACCAGGCTGATCTTAGTTTGAAGAAACGTACAATAGATAAGGTTATTACTGACTACTTCGAGCAGATTGTCTATTCCTTGAACCAACCTACTGGTGCTCGTAACTATCAAGCGGTATTCTGGAATATCGCATATTATGATCGTTTCTATTTTGAGAGCATCTTTGGTGAATTCTATTTCCCTGATGGATCGAAACCAGACTGGGACGGATTATCTTGGTTGCAGAAGCGTTTCATGAAGTGGTTTAATAAAGAACGTACCAAGACTCTTCTTACTTTCCCTGTTGAGACGATGGCATTGCTAACCGATGAGAATGGTGACTGCCGTGATAAAGAGTGGGGTGACTTTACAGCTGAAATGTATTCTGAAGGGCATTCATTCTTTACGTACATGAGCGATAATGCGGACTCTTTGTCTTCATGCTGTCGCTTACGTAATGAGATTACTGACAACGGATTCAGCTATACTCTTGGTGCAGGAGGTGTTTCCACAGGCTCAAAGAGTGTGCTTACCATCAACTTGAACCGCTGCATTCAGTATGCAGTTAACCATGACATGGACTATATGGAATACTTGGGTTCTGTTATCGACCTCTGTCATAAGGTTCAGATGGCCTACAATGAGAACTTGAAGGAACTTCAAGAGCATGGTATGTTGCCACTATTCGATGCAGGCTACATCAATATCGGTCGTCAGTATCTGACAATTGGTATCAACGGCTTGGTCGAGGCTGCAGAATTCATGGGACTTAAGATTACTCCAAATGAAGACTATAAGAAGTTTGTCCAGGGTGTACTTGGTCTTATTGAAAAGTACAACAAGCAGTATCGTTCAAAAGATGTGATGTTCAATTGTGAAATGATACCTGCAGAAAATGTTGGTGTTAAGCATGCCAAGTGGGATCGCGAGGATGGCTATTTTGTTCCCCGTGACTGTTACAACTCATATTTCTATGTAGTGGAAGATGATTCTCTGACTATACTTGATAAATTCAAACTTCATGGAGCTCCATATATCGAGCATCTGACTGGTGGCTCTGCTCTTCACATGAATTTAGAGGAACACCTCAGCAAGCAGCAATATGCAAAGCTTCTGAAGGTAGCAGCTCAGGAAGGCTGTAACTACTTTACGTTTAATATTCCAAATACCGTATGTAACGATTGCGGACATATTGACAAACGTTACTTGAAAGAGTGTCCTCACTGCCATTCCAAGAATGTGGACTACATGACACGTATTATTGGGTATTTGAAACGTGTAAGCAACTTCTCTCAGCCACGTCAGCAGGAAGCTTCACGTCGTTACTACGCAGCAGCAAAGGTATAGAATGCTGAAGTATGTCAACACGGGAATCGTTTTTCAAGAGGTACCCGATGAAGTTACGCTTGCTATCAACCTGTCAAACTGTCCGTGTCGTTGTCCTGGTTGTCACAGTCGCTATCTGTGGGATGATATAGGATTGCCATTAGACACGTCGGCAATAGATGCTTTTGTAGAGAAATATGGTAAAGACATAACCTGCATAGCATTTATGGGTGGCGATAGTGATCCTCGTGGAGTCAATCGTTTGGCACAGTATATCCACGAAGAACATCCTGCTTACAAGGTTGCATGGTATAGTGGTAGATTGCGTGTACCTTCCCTAGTCAATAAATCCGATTTCGACTATATAAAAGTAGGACCTTACATCCGCCATCTAGGGCCGCTCGGTAAGAAAACCACTAATCAGCGGATGTATAGAAAAACAGGAACAGGAGAATTTGAAGACATAACTTATCGCTTCTGGAAGAAGTGACCTTATACAAAAGTGGATATGAAAGGGCTAACTCTCATATCCACTTTTGTGTTGTATTTAGTGATATAGACTGTGTTACGTAATAAGAATCTGGCAGAATTTACCTGTCACCCCAGTAGGCAGGTCAACATTTTCGACTTCGTGTCCAGACGTTTCCGCACTGTTGTGTTACTCTATCCTGCCAACCCTTTCAGTGAAATGTGGCAAGGCATATTGAATGATGCCATCGCCTACCGTTTTCTCATTGATAGTGATGACTTCCACCTGATTTATCGTACTTATGAAGTCAGTCTATATTTAGATAGTATCCTCAGTTTTCATCAGGAATGAATACATCATTCCATTTTTAAGTTCTTTAGCTATTTCATCTCCGCAGAAGGCACTGACTATGTCATATCCCAATTGTAGTGCTGCTGCAGGTCCTTTTCCGGTGAAGAACTGTCCGTCGCGTTCTGTCAGGTTGCCGGTGTATGTGGCGCCGGTGAGGAATTTTTCAAAACCCGGGTAGCAGGTGACTTTTTTGCCTTTGAGTATTCCCAGATTACCATATACCATTGGTGCTGCGCAAATGGCAGCAAGTGGTTTTCCTGCATTGAAATGAGCCATGATGATGTCTTGCAGTTTCTTGCAATCGTTCAGGTTTTGTGCCCCAGGCATACCACCTGGCAGGAACAACATATCTGCATTCTCATAATTGTTATCTGACAGCATAGAATCTGCCATCATCTTTACCCCATGAGCGCTTTCCACTATTTGAGTTGGCATTATGCTGACAGTTTTTACAGGTAGGCCAGCTCGTCTGCATACGTCAATAACGCCAAGAGCCTCTACGTCTTCGAAACCGTTGGCAAGGAATGTGTAAATCATATTATTAATTTTTTTTTGTTTTTGCGAATTTTGCCTTACATTTGCAAATGTAAGAAAAAATATAGAAAATATGTCGAAGAAATTAAAATTTGCACTTTTTGGTAATATTTATCAAGAGCGCAAGTCGGCTGTGGTGCAGAAATTCTTTGCTGTTGCAGAGAAATACGAGGCTTCTATTGTAATGCCCAAGCAGTTTTACAGTTTTCTGAAAGATAATGTCAAAATAAATGTTCCTCAGTGCGAATTGATTGAAGACGATGCCTTTACTGCAGACTTTGCTATATGTCTTGGAGGAGATGGAACGTTTCTCGACGTTGCCAGTCGCGTAGCAGACAAGCAGATTCCTATTATTGGTTTCAATACGGGGCGTCTTGGCTTTCTTGCAAGTTATCAGCCTGACAGGATAGAGGATGCAATAGCTGACATATATAGCGGCACCTATAATGTCGAGGCTCATAGTGTACTTCAACTTTTATGTGATGAAATAGAGATGCAAGGATATCCTTTTGCGTTGAATGAGATAGCAATCCTGAAACACGACATATCTTCAATGATAACTATCCATACAGATATTGATGATCAATATCTTACTACCTATCAGGCTGATGGTCTTATAGTCAGTACTCCTACAGGCAGTACTGCTTATTCATTGAGTGTGGGCGGTCCTATCATGGTTCCTCAGTCAGATGCCATCTGTCTCACTCCGGTTGCTCCTCATTCGCTTAATATGCGTCCTATTGTTTTGTGCGACGATGCTGAAATCGAACTTCGGGTAGAGAGCCGTTCTGGCAACTTCCTTATTTCGCTTGACGGTCGTAGCCAGAGTTATCGCGATAATATTCATCTGCGTATTCGCAAGGCTCCATATTGCGTAAATGTTGTCACCCAGCCGGGGCATAATTTTTTCTCCACCCTTCGTAAAAAAATGATGTGGGGAGCAGATCGTAGAGGATGATGATAAATAAGACAAAATACTCCTGGAGTGCTATCATTGGGTGGTTGTGGCGCCATCATAAAGGATGTCGCATACAGGCCTTTATGAATGCCATTATCGGTTTGACAATGGTGGCATTGGGACTGTTGGGTGTAGATACACTTCGTAAACTCACAGACATTGCTTCTGGCACCCGCGAGGGTAGTATTGTGTGGATGTCGGTTCTTTTGGGAACGATATTCATTGCAGAGATGCTTCTTCACATTCTTTCTACGTGGGTCGAAGCTGTCTTAGGTGTACGTGCTCAGAATCAGATGCAGCAGTTCTTTTTCCGTCACCTGCTGAAAAGTCAATGGAGTGGAATAGAGAAATATCATAGTGGCGATGTACTTAATCGCCTGTTCACCGATGTGAGCGATATAGTCAATCTGATGACCGAAGTCGTTCCTTCGACACTGATAGTCGTAGTTCAGTTCTTTGCATCGCTTGTTTATCTGTATGTGATGGATAGCACGCTTGCCCTCATTCTTGTTTTCATCTCTCCTGCTTTTCTGCTCCTGTCCCGATATTATTTTTTCCATATGCGTCGTATTGTGCGTCGCATCAAAGATTCTAATTCAGCAATCCAGGCAATAATCCAGGAAAGTATGGTTCATAAGATGGTTATAAAGACTCTCGAACGGACAGATACGATGTTGGAACGCTTGGAGAACCGTCAGTCCGTCTTGCGCCATCAGGTAAAACAGCGTGCCCGTTTTGCTATTCTTACCAAGACTCTGGTTAATATAGGTTTTACAACAGCATACCTCGTGGGGCTTGTATGGGGACTTTTTCAGCTGCAAAGTGGTATAATCACCGTTGGTGTTCTTATAGCCTTTACTCAGCTTATTAACCGCATCCAGCGGCCAATGCTGCAGATGGCACGTATTTTGCCTGTGTTTGTGAACTCTCTTGCCAGTTCTGAACGTCTTATGGAACTGGAGGAACTGCCGCAGGAACCTGCCGATGAACCTATTTCTCTGCATGGCGCCGTCGGTCTGCGCTTTGATGACGTATCATTCCGCTACCAACCTGCAAACGGACGAAGTGGCCGTTTGGTTATCAGCCATTTCTCCCACGACTTTCGTCCTGGCAGTTTTACCGCCATCCTTGGGGAAACCGGTGCCGGTAAAACTACACTCATACGTCTTATGCTATCGCTTGTCAATCCTGTTGCAGGACAGACATTGATATACAATGAAGAGAACAGTTACCCGCTTTCGCCATCCACACGTTGTAACATCTCTTATATTCCGCAGGGTAACACCCTCTTCTCTGGTACTATACGTGACAACCTGCTTCTTGGAAACCCGTCTGCATCAGATGAACAGATGAAGCAGGCATTGCATATTGCCAAAGCTGATTTTGTGTACGAAATGCCAAGTGGACTTAACACCGTTTGCAGTGAACAGGGCGGAGGCCTTAGTGAGGGACAGTCGCAGCGCATAGCCATTGCCCGTGCGCTCTTGCGCCCTTGTAAAATCCTTTTGCTCGATGAAGCTACATCAGCTCTTGATGAAGAGACTGAACGTGAAATCCTACAGAATCTCAAGGTGCATTTTAGTACTGGCACAATCATCTTCGTGACGCATCGTCAGGCTGTACTCGACTACACTACCGATACGATTAAACTGGAACGTATAACGCGGTGAAAAAGATGAAACAAGCTCGAATAAAAAACATTTTTTTCTTTGTGGGAATCGTGGCAGTAGTAGTAATGCTATTCACGTTCGAGGTTAGTTTTATCGAACTCTGGCACTACATCTGTCATACCGGTTATTGGTTGCTTGCCATTCTTGCATTGTGGGGTATTCTGTACCTTATGAACGCTTGGTCGTGGCAAGTCATCATACGTGGTAGCGGACCTTGTCCGGTCAGTTTCCTATACTTGCTCCGACTTACCGTGTCTGGTTTCGCGTTAAACTATACAACACCAATAGGACTCCTTGGGGGCGAACCATATAAGATTATGGAGATGACCCGACATATAGGTGTGCAGCGTGCAACGTCTTCTGTGGTTCTCTTTGCCATGATGCACGTCTTCGCACATTTCTGCTTTTGGTCGTCCAGTATTATCATATACCTGATATTATCAGGGTTAGGCATTCTGCCTATGAATGTAGGAACGGCACTCGTACTGTTTCTCATGTCTGCATTTTGCAGTCTGGGCATTTACCTCTTCATCCGTGGCTATCGTTATGGCATGGTACGTCGCCTGTTCATCGTCATCAGTTATATACCAGGATTGAAAGGGTGGGGCAAACGTATGTTATATGACCATCATGAAGACTTTGTACGTATAGATCGTCAGATCTCAGAACTCCATAGTCAGGAACGTCTTACCTTTTATAAGAGTCTTCTCATTGAGTATGTGGGCAGGGTGTGTCAGAGTTTTGAGATTCTGTTTGTGCTACTGCTCTTTAATCATAGTGGAAACATTCTGCTATTATTCTTGTATTCATTTCTGATTCTCAGTTTCACCTCTCTCTTTGCCAATTTGCTTGGATTTCTTCCCTTGCAGCTCGGGGGGCGCGAGGGCGGTTTTGCCATATCCGTCTCTGCACTTGGAATGACAAGTGCCCTCGGCATGTTCATCTCCATAATATGCAGGGTGCGTGAGCTTTTCTGGGCTGTCATAGGATTAGCTTTGATGAAGGCAAAGACAGCTTCCAGTGGAGATGACGGAATTTCTGAAACCTAATAACTTTGATTTGAAAAAACAGCCAGTAATATATGACAACCCATTTACAACTTCGCGACACAAGTTTTGTTGACCTCATGCAGCGTCGAATATTTAATGTGCTTATCATTGCAAATCCCTATGATGCTTTCATGCTTGAGGACGACGGCCGTGTAGATGAGAAGATATTCGATGAATATGCCAAATTAGGTCTGCGCTATCCGCCTCGGTTCTTCCGTGCCTCCACTCAGGATGATGTGATTCGGTATATGAAGCAATACGACTTCAACCTCATCATCTGTATGCCTGGAACCGACAATAATGATGTCTTCGACATAGCCCGTGACGTGAAGTCGCAGTTGCCGTCTATTCCTATCGTCGTACTTACACCTTTCTCTCACGGCATCACTAAGCGCATGGAGAACGAAGACCTCAGTGCCTTCGAGTACGTATTCTGCTGGTTGGGCAATACCGATCTCCTGCTTTCCATTATCAAGTTGATTGAGGACAAGATGAATCTTGAGCACGACCTCGCTTCTGGTGTGCAGATGATTCTGCTTGTCGAGGATAGCATCCGGTTCTATTCGTCCATCCTCACCAACCTGTATAAGTTTGTGCTCCAGCAAAGTCTTCTTTTTGCCACAGAAGCTCTCAACTCCCAGCTCGAAATGCTTCGTATGCGCGGTCGCCCGAAGATAGTGCTTGCCCGCAGCTACGAAGAGGCTTGGCTGCTCTATAGCCGTTATAGCGATAATGTGTTGGGTGTCATCAGCGACTGCCGTTTCCCTCTTACATCCGGTTCCAAGGAGACCGACGAACTTGCCGGTTATAAGCTGCTGCAGGCAATTCGCGGTGTGGATAACTACGTTCCTCTGGTACTCAACTCCAGCGAACCCGAACGTAAGGTGTATGCCGACATGTGTCGTGCTGCCTTCATCGATAAGAACTCCAAGAAACTCGACCACGACCTGAAAAAAGCCCTTTATAAATACTTCGGATTTGGCGATTTCATATTCCGCGACCCGCAGACCATGAAAGAGGTTGTTCGTGTTCATAATCTGAAGGAACTCCACGAGAATATCTTCAAGATTCCCTCTGAATCGCTTCGTTATCACCTTATGCGCAACAACGTCTCGCGTTGGCTGTCCTCTCGTGCCCTCTTTCCGATATCCGAATTCCTGAAGAAGATTACTTGGGATAAAATCAACGACGTAGATGCCCACCGTCAGTACATCTTCGATGCCATAGTCACCTATCGGCGTATGAAGAACCAGGGTGTCGTTGCCGTCTTTCAGCGCGACCGTTACGACTCCTATAGTCAGTTCGCCCGTATTGGTGAAGGTTCTCTTGGAGGTAAGGGACGCGGTCTGGCCTTTCTTGACAATATAATTAAGCGCCGCACCGACCTGAACGAATATGAAAACATGAAAGTGCTCATCCCGAAGACGGTTGTCCTCTGCACCGATATTTTCGACCAATTCATGGACTCCAATAGTCTGTACGAAGTTGCATTATCTGATATTCCTGACGAGCAGATTCTGCAGCACTTCCTGCATGCCCGCCTGCCAGAACAGTTGGCCGACGACCTGATGTCCTTCTTCGATGTGGTACACTCGCCGCTTGCCATTCGTTCTTCGTCCCTGCTCGAGGACAGTCACTATCAGCCTTTCGCAGGAATCTACTCCACATACATGATACCATTCGTAGATGACAAATATACGCGTCTTGAAATGCTCTCCAATGCTATCAAGAGTGTCTATGCCTCTGTCTTTTACCGTGCTTCCAAAGACTACATGACAGCCACTTCTAATGTCATCGACCAAGAGAAGATGGCAATCATCCTTCAGGAAGTGGTCGGTCAGCAATATCCTTCTGGCTACTATCCTGCCATCTCGGGTGTAGCACGTTCCATCAACTACTATCCGATTGGTGACGAACGTGCCGAGGAGGGTATAGTGAACCTTGCCCTTGGTCTCGGAAAATACATTGTTGATGGCGGACTAAGCCTTCGTGTCTGTCCGGCTCATCCTGAAAAAGTTCTCCAGATGAGCGAAATGGAGTTGGCTCTGCGCGAAACCCAGACAAAGTTCTATGCTCTCGAACAGAGCGAACAGTCATCAGCCCACTTCCAGGTTGACGATGCCTTCAATCTGAAGACTGTCACAGTCCGCGATGCCGAGGCCGATGGCTCATTGCAATGGATAGTCTCTACGTTCGACCCTTACGACCAGGCTATCTATGATGGATTCTACGAAGGCAAAAACCGTAAGATAATCAGCTTTGCCGGAGTTCTTCAACATGGTGTTATCCCGTTGCCTGAGGTCCTCCGTAAGATACTTAAGTATGGTCAGGAAGAAATGGCACGGCCTGTAGAAATTGAGTTGGCCGTAAATCTGAATGCTGACAAGACAGCCGAATTCTACCTGCTTCAGATTCGTCCTATGGTCGATAATACTATGCAGCTCGACGAGAACATCGCCCTCATCCCTGATTCCGATTGTCTCGTACGCAGTCATAATGCTATAGGTCATGGAATAATTTCCGACATATATGATGTGGTATATGTAAAGACAAAGGAATTTTCAGCTGCCGACACCCAGCAGATTGCTGACGAGATAGAGCACATAAACCGCACTTTCCTTGACGGAAGCGACCGCCACTATCTTCTCATCGGTCCCGGCCGTTGGGGATCATCCGATCCATGGCTCGGAATACCAGTGAAATGGCCTCATATATCTGCAGCTAAGGTGATTGTTGAGGCAGGATTGCCCAATTTCCATGTCGATCCTTCACAAGGCACCCATTTCTTCCAAAACCTTACCAGTTTTGGGGTCGGTTACCTCACAGTGAACGATTTCATCGGTGACGGAATATATCGTCAGGATTATTTCGACTCGCTTCCTGCAGTGGCAGAAACGGCTCATGTGCGACATGTGCATCTCAGTCAACCGCTAACCATAAAAATAGACGGTATGCATAAAGAAAGCGTGGTTCTAAGTTCATGACTATATGCCGTCATCCTCATTGGAGGAATCATACCATGATTCTCCTTCCACTTTGTACTGCTCTCCGTCTTTTGCCAGCTCTTCCAAAAATCCGTCGAACGGTATGAATGGCTTGAACTGTGCTGCACGTTTCCTTATGGGCATCTTCGGCCGCCGCTCCGACTGGTGGTGCGGCAGGTCGATTATGTCCGAGTAGTCCTCGCTTGAGTAGTCCATAGGGGTATGCTTGTCTTTTTTACTTTATCTTCTTCAGAAAGTCGATTTCAACGATACGCAGTTCGCCTTTTACCTTCTCGCTGCCGGGAGTCTTGTACAGATCCAGTTCCGTAGCTGGACCGCCGGCCAGTTCCGTTACCTGTCCGAATGCATCCTTGTCTGTAGCACTGCCCGTTTGTCGTATGGTATATGTCTTTGCTTTCACGGGCTTGTTAATAAACAGACTGATGTAGCCCAGTGACTTGTCGGTGTTTCCCTTCCATACGATCTGATTGTCGGCAAGCACTTCAATAGGGTAGGAGCGCTGACGCCATCCTGTCAGCTTTATGCTGATTTCGTCGATGGCAGTCTCCTCCTTGAGCTGGTAGCTTATCCATGCAGTTGACAGTTTCCCGTCGTTTCTCCATTCCGACAGTTCGTTGTCGTCCCACGACTGCCTTGCTTCATCATTATTAGCACCTGCCGTAGCCGATGAAATAGCGATAGTCTGTTTCTTGTCTGTATATGAAGCCCCTGTAGGGGTTTCGCCTCGCAGAAGGCTGCCAGTCAGATGGTCCGATGCCAGATAGCGCGACATTCCTGCATTGATTTGTTCCTTGTCTGCTGTGGTTGTCCATTCTATGTTTGCAGAAGGCATACCTGCAGCATTGGCTGTGAGACGAATCTTGCCTGGAGTGGTAGTAGAACGAACCAATACACGACTCACTCCGGCTTCTACAGGAAGGGTAGTGGCAAGGATGTAATTGTCGCCGTCAGGACTCTTTCCTATGCCGCCGCGCCATTCCCCCTGACCTTCCAGCGACCAACGTATGAAACGGTTGTCAACAGGACAGCGCAGCCCTTCCTTATCTACGACTTCTACCTGAATGAGAGCTACGTCGCTGCCGTCAGCCCGCATTCCCCCGTCCGGATTCTGCATCAGGGTCAGGCGCAGATGATCTGCTCGTCCAGCTGTCTTATGACTTGCTTCTGACTCTACAGTCTTTCCGTCTGCAGCATAACTGATTGCCTTCACCTCTCCTGGCTGGTAATGCACCTTCTTAAAGGTGTGCAGGAAAGTGTATTGTGGTTCTGTACTCTTGCCCACCGACTTTCCGTTGACGAAGAGTTCTACTATTGGCGATGTAGAAACTACATACACATCTTTTACTACTCCTGAAGGGTAGTTCCAGTGACCGATGATATGACTGGCTTTGTGCTGCACATCCACCCATGAGTTCCACATCACCTGATTGGCAAAGAACGCATCTTTCTCTATTCGCATAGCATCCACCACACCGCTTGTGCGGAAATTCATCTCACTGCGCCCGTGAGTGTTTGTGTCGGAGAAGATGATTTTCACACCACCCGAACTGACACGCTTTCCCATACCCGGACGCACTACATAATAGTCATTCCATCGGCGAATCTGTTCTATTGTCAGTTGGTCTTGGTTCTGGTTGTAGATGTCTGCCGGAGCATTGCGGTAGTATGGACCTGCTCCCTGTTTGTGATAAGGATAAGAATAATCGTCCCAATACATTCTGTACCCCTCATCTCTACAGTATTCCATTGCCCACATAGGGTGCTTGCCCGATTTGTTTATGTACAGCATCTCACCTCCGTATTCAGCTTCGTCGATGTCGAGCATCTCGCGTGAACCTATGGCGCGTCCGCCGTGAGGGTCATACTGATTGCGGATAGCAATGAGTTCTTTCATGTGTTCGCGTGAAATACTCTCGTTTCCTCCCTCATAGAAGAGGATAGAAGGATTGTTGCGGTTATAGATGATTGCATCGCGCATCAGTTCTGTGCGCTGTCCCCAGTGGCGACCTGTTACGTCCTTCTCCGCATCGCCCGCAGGCATTGCCTGGATAAGTCCCACACGGTCACAACTCTCTATGTCGAGTTTCGAAGGGGTTACATGCATCCAGCGCACAAGGTTACCTCCGGAACGAACCATCAGGTCGTTGCTGTAGTCTGCCAACCAAGCAGGTATGTCGATACCTATGCCCGGCCATTCGTTCGATGTGCGCTGGGCATAGCCGTGCATCATGATACATCTGTCGTTCAACCAGATAAGACCATTGCCAAACTCCGTCTTGCGGAATCCTGTATGGGTAGTCACTGTGTCGCCCTTCTTGCCACCTACTACGAGACTTGTCTTTACAGTATATAGGTATCCATATCCCCATGACCAGAAATGAATGCCTGAGAGACGTTTCGAGGCAGAGAGTATGGTTGTGTCGCCGGCTGCAATCAACTTCGACTTGCCGATGAATTGGGCGATTTTCTTGCCGTCACGATCGATGACTTCGACTTCCAGACTTACTTTCTGCGCACTGTTTGTCGAATTGATTACCTGTGCTTCAGCATTGGCAGTCACCTTCTTACCCTTTATGTCGTAGTTGCTACCATATATATAAGTACCGATGGTTCCGAGGTTCGAATAGAGTGGGAGAGTCTGATACACAGCATCAGTGACGTGCAGATTCACGTTCTTTGGCAGACCGCCCATATTCATATTGAAATTCTTATTGTTCCACTGAAAACTCGTTGGTGTCAGTTTGTTGTTTGGCAGGTTATTGCCGTCCTTGCTTTCCGTAGCACCTTTCTCTACGAGCAACGGAGTGCCGTCGGCATTCTTCTCCTTGTATGCCCAGTCGTTATCTGTGAGCACCTCCAATCGGTTCTCCTTGCCGACTCTGATGTATGGAGTCAGGTCAAAACCGAATGCCATAACACCATTCTGGTGTATGCCCAGACGCTTGCCGTTCAGCCACACCTCAGCACTCTGACGAGCACCTTCAAACTCGATGAAAACGTGTTTTCCTGCCCATTCCATCGGAGCTGTGAACACCTTTGTATATCTGCAGGTGTCGTCGGGTATATCAGCATTATTCACCCTGTAAGCCCAGTCTTCGTTCCATGCACGAGGCAAGGTGACAGTACGGGTCTTGCCGGCATTCTCCAACGCCTCGGCAGGGTAGCGGATTTGCCAGTTACCGTTGAAATTGAGTTTCTGACGCTGAGCCGTGATTGTCGTGCAACAGATGGCGAAGGCTGCACAGAGAGATAGAACAGTTCTTTGTTTCATATTGTTATAGTGATAAGTTATTTATTTACGTAAGTTTTTGTTCCGTTGATAATATAAACACCGTTCTTTGTGACACTGCCTATACGACGGCCGCTAAGGTCAAATATTACGTCATTGGCAGTGATTTCATCGGCATTTATACGAGTGATGGCTGTCGGGTCTGTCACTACTCTGATAATACCACTGGATATATCGGTTGTGTCCCATTTATATCCTGCCATTGGAATAGCTGGCTGGATAGTCACATCGCCGTTTATGGTTATATTACCGGAGCAGTTTATAAATTTGATGTCTGTGTCAGGCAAATAATTATAATTGTCATTCAACTGAGACATTAGGATGATAGGTGAAGTAAGTGTGACATTACCCGTCACCTTGAACACATCGCTATTGGTTTTGCTAACTGTAGAACGTGTGCGTACTCGTAAGTAGCTGCCTTCGTTCATTGTCAGGTTACCTGTTACAGTTATGTTGCTCACAGCTGCCGAAGTGGTCTTGCCAGCAGCCATTGTGCCTCCTGAACGTACAACGACGCTCTTTACTTGTCCGCTACCGCCAAGCAGTCCTCCGTTCTGGATTGTTATTGTACCATTTGTAATTGGTTTGGAAGTATTCTTAGCTTCTATTTCTCCTTCATAAATATTGATTCCGCCTTCCGAAGAACCTGTTAATGTGAGTATTCCAGTTCCATACTTGTTTATTGTGGCAGCGCTGCTGAATAGTCCGGCATAGGTAGTGTTAGTATTCAGATATCCCACATTCCAAGTGCCGGTAGCAAGTGTGCAGTCTGTTGCCGATGCTGTCAGAGCTCCAATCTTGTGAGTCATGTTAGTCTGGGTCGAACTCTGACTGTTATATCCGGCAGTATAAACACCTGCTCCCAGTGTCAGAGTACCCTTTGAGAGTTGGAGGGCTGACGTAATATGGAATTCACCCGACGTGATGTTCAGCGTGCCTGAGAAGTTCGAAAGATTTGAATAGAAATCGCCTCTTACGTATGGGAAACTGATTGCCAAAGTACCTTCGCCCAGAAGCGAACCGCCCATCTTACAACGCTGACCTCCACTGACTGTGAGAGTCTTTCCTTTGTCTATGGTAATGGCATTCGTGATGTCTGGCACAGTCGATGTGGAGTTGACATTGAAGATTCGCAGTGTGCTATTTCCTGTTACATGGATTGGAGAACCTGCCTTGCCGATTGTGCCGTTCCATGCTCCCTGCGAGATAGTACCTGCTGCCAGAATGGTCTCCTTATAGCTGTTGGTTCCTCCGTAGTTCAGGTTAAGTTGTCCGCTGCCTTTCTTCAGCAGAGTGCCGTTAGTGCCCTTTACTCCGGATTGCAGTGTGAGTGTTCCTGTAGGAATGTTGATTGTAGCAGTGTCTGTCAGAGTGAAAGAACGGTTAGTTGCTGCATTCGTGTGGTTTACTGTCAGCGTACCTTTGCCTATGCTTACAACTGTTCCTGCACCAAGACAACATGGAGTACCGCTATTCTCCAGATTGGTCACAGTGACAGTTCCTGCATTGATGATGGTTTTGCCGGTGTAATTGCTTTTTGCAGCCTGCAGGTTGATTGTGCCCTTGCCGCTTATGAGCAAGTCGCCTTCACCGCTGAAACCGCCTTCGCCACTGAATGTATATGTGTCTTTATCATTGGTGAATTCCACACCATTCGTAACCATAAGGTCTGAAATGATGATGTTTTTCTGTTCTGCTCCGTCAGGGAAGACAACCTTATCCCCTGCGACGAAAGTTGTCGGTTCACCATTCAGTGTGAAGTTAGCTGTTTGGTAGTCCCAAACATTGCTTTCAGCTCCTGTCCAGGTTACACCCTCGGCAGGTTCACGAGTGCCACGAACTACCAGTTGGAGTTTTCCGTCCTCTGTTTCTATTGCGTAGTTCAGACCGACCAAACCGCGAACAAGAATCTTTGCAGGATCAGCAGTGAGCGTTCCTGTACATTCCATCAGTGTGTATGTACCCTCTGCAGGCACACTTTCTGATAGGACAAACGATATGGTATTGGTCTTTTTCAGTGTGAGGTCGCCATTTACCTTGATTTTATCGTTGTTTTCACCATCAGCTGTTTTCAGATTGATTTCTACGAAAACATCGCCTGTAAGTGTCAGGTCGCCGTTGAAAGTGAAAGTGCCGAATGGTTCTGCTTGAGTTCCTGGCGACAGACGACAACCCTCATAGTTGAGTCCTCCTTCAAAAGCCGCAGTGCCGTTGAGTGTGGTATTTCCTGCCAGAGTACCCTTTGCTCTCAGAGCGAGTGGGGCAGTGATAGTGCCGTTTACTACGAGTGTTCCTTCGCTGATGATAAGTGAATCAGTCGATGTTATGTTTCCGTTTATAGTAGTTGTGCCTAATAACGACTTGAAAATCTTTCCTCCTGCAATATTACCGTTGAGAGTATAGTCGTGCTGCAGCGGATTGATGAAATAAGTAGCTGACGGACGCACTTCCGAACTGATAGTGATGTCGTTGCTGTTATTTCCGCTTACATCGAAAATAACACTCTTGCCGTCAGCAAATGCCTGTGCTTGCTTCTGGTCATAGGTGGTAAACGACGATACTCCCTGTGCCCAGTTGCCCGACTTATAACGAAGGTCTGCTTGCATCACAGGAGGGAGCGGAGGCATAGGCATACCTACACCGAGATAGAAACTCGTGTTCGGATGCTGATAATATCCGCGTGTTGTGCAATCCAGTCGGTAATGAGGATCTTGCTGCAGACAATAGATGCTATAATTGGTCGGAATTGCAGTAGTGTAACCTACAAGTCCTGTGCTGGAACCGTCGTTCTGCACAGCAAGTATAACCTCCTCGCGCCAGTCGCCTATGATGTCTCCCATAAACGCAGGACGAGTACCTGTTGCTGCATGGGCTCCCCAGAAAGACTCTTGCGAAAACTCAATCAGTCTGCTTTTTCCGCGAACAGTAGTTACCATAAGGTTGGTGCCGTAGTTGCTGCCACCCGGCGAACTGAGTTCTTCGCGCAGCAAATCCTCGTTCCACCACACACCCTCAAACATAGTCTTTATTCCCCACTGACTGCGAGTCTCGCCTGTGGGTTCTCCCTTACCATTATATATGTAGTCGTCAGTAAAACTATACAGTTCATACCCCTTGTGGTTAGGGTCTATATCCATGCAGGCACCACGACCTACATCATACACACTTGGCAGATACCACTCCTTGAGTCTCTCGCCATTGGATGGGTCATAGATAAGTTGTCCGAGCAGAGCAGACTGCTGGATGGCAAAGCACTCCATGCCTGGGCGGTCAGGATTTATGTCGCTGAGAATCCATCGGTCACCATGTCCGATACCGGGACTGTGGAAAGTGCCCTTCAGCGGATTCACACTATAACCGCCTTGAACCATCTCGTCAAAACCGTCTCCATCTACGTCTGCTACGCGCAACTGGTGGAACTCTGCAGGCCAGGGACGCTTGTCGTTACGGCTCCAAGTGGCACTGTGATGCCAGTTCGAAGCTGTTCCGTCAGTCCATGTATAATCCCATGAGAAAACATAATTGTGGTGGGTCTTGCCGGTATCTCTGTCCAGACACTCCATCACAAGCGAAGGATGTATGCCGTCAAGATAACAGATAGAGAAGTGACCTTCGAGTACTGCATAATTAAAACTCATATACTTGCTTCTGCCCGTGCGACTCCATGTGTCGGAACCGTCATGCACAGTTGAGTAATCCAGTTCGTTACAGTCGATTTCTTCGCCGGTTTCACCGTTGATTACGGAAATATAGAATGGTGGCAGTTTTGTCGATTCATTACTGTAATTCACGATTCCATCGCCATCTGTGTCGGGTGAACTGCTGCCGTTTGCATACTTTCCCCAAGTGTTGTTTGCCTTGTCCCAGAAACGAGTGCCGTCGGAACTGCGAATCATCACCTCGCACTTTCCGTCGCAGTTTATATCGTAGGCAACGACCATATCATTCTGTCCGCCACAGATATTGATATTAGGACCGATATCCACTGTCCAAAGCAAAGTGCCGTCCAACTTATATCCCTGAATCTTATGACTGGTAGTCAGGTCAACCGTACCGCCATCACCGTCTGGATCTACCTCTCCAGCTCCTGCGTAAAGTCGGTCCACTACAATGGCATCGAATTCCCCATCGCCATTCAGATCCATTGGCCAGGTAAACTTAGTGCGATAGTTATTCCGTTCCAAGACAGTATTGTCGAAATCAAACTGAAACCACACATTCGGCCAAGGGTGGGTAGTGTAGAGGAATGGTGTACTCTTCTCGCCCTCAGTACCGTTGATTACAGCACTTACAGCATACTCAGTGTCTGCTGATAAAGCTGTCGGAGCATAATTAGTCTTCGACAGATTCGTGGCAATACGAGTCCACGAACTTCCGCCTTTCTGTCGGCTATAAACATTATATCGGGTGTCTTCCGGTTCTTGTGCCAGTTTTCGCCATGAAATCAGTTTTCCCTGGTCGCCAAAACGAGTTGATGAATTATAAGTACGATCCACAGCTACCACACCACGACCTAGTGGTTGCTGAATACGTTGTGCCTGCATCTGCGTTGAAATCAGGGTTGGCACCAAAAGAAGTAGAGTCAGAAAATGCTTTTTCATAGTCTTCGATACGTTTGTTAATTATTACTTTGCTGCAAAGTTATTCAATAAACCAAAGCTATAGCAGAAAAAATGTAACAATATATGCAGAAATCGTACCAAAACCCAGTAATTAACAAAACAGCAACAAATCAAGGCTCAAAAGGAGTCAACACTATACAGGGAAAGACACAGCGACTATGTGACGCAATGACA
>DEJQ01000014.1:48044-48187 GCA_002353575.1 Prevotellaceae bacterium UBA2744 | reverse complement strand
GGAATCTCATAACTTGGTCGCTGGTTATAAACAATCTCACAAATCCAATCACGCTCTTCTTCTGATGCAAAATCATCATCATCTACCTTCCGTTCCATTTCTCTGAAAATCTCCCTCCCCTTTTTGTAGTCACGAAACTTCAG
>DEJQ01000014.1:2096-47948 GCA_002353575.1 Prevotellaceae bacterium UBA2744 | reverse complement strand
CATTTGTCTGCCTGATTTTGTATATATGAGTTATTTCGCAGCATCAGCAAACAGTATATCTCATGATTAGATTTATTGTCTGCAAAATTACAAATTAATTACTTTATCTTTATAAATTTCATGCAATTTGTTTAGGCTGCTCGTTTCGTTGAGTCCTACAAAAAGAATTTTGTCTGCCTGTTCGCATATGTATTTGTTACGAGCAAAAGCAGTAACCTTAGACTGTCTGACAGCATTTGAAGTTGATATAATGAGCAGTCTGTTTGCATCAAGAAGTTCTTGCAGTTCTGATGGTATTTGTTTATACATTTGTCTTGACAAAACAACTATTATCGGTTGTTTGCCTTTTGAAAGGAAATGCAGTACATCCTTCTCCAGATGAGAGCTGAATCCACTTATGACACACCGCCCTTCTTTTGCCATCCGGGTAGCCCAGTCATAACACTTCAGTACATCATCAGGCTTTATAGAACTTGATGCCAAGAATGCAGTCTTGGGAATATTCCACAACTCCTTGTTTCCTATACATTCTATCTGCATAGCTTATTCATCTTCATTTAATTCATCACCCATGCGATATTTGATGTCATAGTTGATTATGAAGTCGAGTTCTTCGTCTGTAAAGCCATAATGCTTGGCAAGGACTTTATCTATTTCGTCAATGATGGATTTAGACTTTTTGGGATAATACTCATCATATATAACATCATTTCCAGTCGTTTTATAATGAGTAGATTTTGTATATTTCTTTTTTTCATAATCTTTAAATAGTTTTTTTCCTTCATTTATTAATTGCACGTCGTTTACAATCGAATTTGGAAATCTAAATGAATCAATAAAAGTTTTTTGAAGGTTTCTACAATCAGTATATGAAATATAATTCCAATAAAACAGTGAGGATGATAGTAAAGCACCTATGCTTGAATTATTCACTTCTAAAAATAAACTTATCTTTTTCTCTGCTTTAACATCTTCAAGGACACCATTAATGTATGTAATACTTTTTTGATTCTTTATAAGCAAAAAATATCCTCCACCAGCTGCTCTATAATATACATTGTTGTTTGCTGTTTTAGATTGCATAAAACCTATTGCATCCCTTTGCTTTTGAACAGTTCTATTTATATCACTTTCCAATGAATATGACATTTTGGGAATTGTATAAGAATCAACAAATTCAGAAACGTTATTATAACAAATATTAGAAAAAAGATTAACTCTATTTTCTGTGTACCATCTATGGTATTTTGTTGAATAAATACTTGTTTTAGGAGTATCATTCTTCGAAGAAATTATTATGCAAGCTCTAAGATGTTCTATCATCTCAAACAATTTTCCTGGTCTATCATCAAAATTTGAAAAATATAATCCGCCAGACTTTTCTTTCAGAATTGTAATAACATCATTCATGCGTTTTGAGCATGAAATAGCAACCGGTATGATAAAACTGAATTTACCATTATTGATACTTATATCAATTGCTCTTTCAATACAACAACCATATAAATTACCACATTCCGATGTTATAAGTCTATCAAATGAATATTGGACATTTTTACTTGGATATTCAACATATGGAGGATTCCCAATAACTACATCAAACCCTCCATTACCATTAATTATGTCATAGTATTCTGCAAGCCAATGAAATGGTTGATGAGACTTTAACCATTCACCATATTTTATTGCAGTTTCAGTAGCAGTAGATGCATAAAGTTTTTGATTCAATATTTCATCCAAATTCTTCAATCTTTGCTTTAATTCCTGCTTTGCATTACGATAGGTCTCGAGATCTGAACTTTGTTCCAACTGCACTTTCTTGAATGTTTCGTAAGCATGAGCAACAATGTCCATTTCTGTGTGTACCCTATCCTTAAACTCCTGGTTTGCGAACATATCGCCATACTTTAAATCCCTTTCCAAGTCATCTTTAGTTGCATACCCAACCAATGTATTGCCACATCTGATATTGAAATCAACATCTGGCAATGGGTCAAGTCCAAGATTCTCTTCTCGTGGATTTACATCTACTACAGCAACCATCTTCAAGAACAAACGAAGTTTTGCTATTTCTGTAGCTTCCACCATTATATCTACTCCATAGAGGTTTCTAAGGATGATGTTCTTGTATATGAAGTAACGAATATTGGAACGATATTTACCAGCAATCTCTTGCAGTTCCTCTACAAAAAGTTTTGGATTTTCTTCATTCCAGCCCTGCATTCTGTCTATACATATTTCATATAATGGTTCAAGTATGTTGAGTGCTGCAAATAGGAATGCACCAGAACCACATGTAGGGTCAAGAATTGTTACCTTGCGAAGTTGAGCATAGAAATGCTTAATAAACAGATGGCCTTCAGTTTTACTCAACAAATCCTGTACAAACTGACGAATATTGAGATTGTAAGTAATCAGGTCATTTATTTCGGTTATCTCTCCATTCGTTATCTTCTCTTTGATGCTATCATATCTTTGAAGTCGCTCGATGGTCTCACGCCATATTTCAGTTGGAAGAGCAAAGTCCTCTGGAGTTTTCTCGTTCCACCTGCTTCTTCTTTCAAGAAGGTTAGGTTTCGTTGTATCAATTCCTACTGCAATATGCTCCGGAATCTCTAATCCCGCTCCTTTCTTTACTGCATCGAAGATATATGTGTCCCCACTCTCCTTGAGGAATTGCCAAACTTCTCCATTTGTCTTAAACGGGCGCTCATCTGCACGTTTGGTGGCATCCATCAGGAAAGGAAGAATCGTATTGCGACCAATATATTCTGTAATGTCTTCTTTTGTATAGTAAGCTCCCATCTGAGCTCTGTCGTTGATATACTGCTCAAAGATATATCCAAGCACATCTGGATTTATATCTTTTCCGCTGGCAGTAAGTCTGTCGTCAAGATGCCAATGCCATTGGTCAAAGAACGAGAAGAGACTTTCAAATGCTTCATCTTTTATGTCGAGTGAAGGGTATTTCTCTTCCAACTCGTGTATGCTGAACATACCTCCGTTCAGGTAAGGTATGCGACCATACTTCTGAACGAAATCCTGTTGATGGCGAGGTGAGTTGAGTCCATCATGAAAGAGACTTAGAAGAAATCCTTTGTAAAACGAGCCATAGAATCGATTTGCCCCCTTTTCTTTTTTAACCCACAACAGTTTTCTTTGTAAATAGTCAATGTCTTCGTTTAAAAATCCCTTCTTCTGAATGAAGTAGCAAAACATCAATCTGTTCAGCATGACTGATGTGTACCATTGTTTGTTACGATTCTTCTTCAAGTCTTGAATTTCGTCGTCAATACCAGTTATGTATTTGGCAAAATTTGTGTGCTCATTCCGGAAGCCCTTGTAGAAGTCCTTTGTAACCTTTTCTGAATTAATGATGAATGCTCCTTGCACCCTTTCCTTGACATCAACAATAGTGGTATGATCATCAAAGTCAAATGAAAGAAGATCCATTTTTTCGTATAGAAAACTTGCAGAATCAACAGTTTCATATTCAACCATTACCAAGTCACGCTTTTCGACTTTGTTTACTGGGACTGTCCATAAATGATGATGACTTTCAGGTATGTAGTAAATACAGATATAATCGTTTGCCTGACGACGCAAACGAGTGTCTATCTTCTTCACCATACTGCTCGTCAGAATGGTATCTACTTCACATGTAAGCACCTGGAATCCACTTCGCTGAGCTATCTGACGGAATGTATAAACAGACTCTTCTACATTTATGTCAAAGACTGTTTGCCCCTGAGGATTGTTCCATAACATCTCGCTGACAAACAGTCCCTGAAAGTCACTGTCTGCAATATATTGGTTGAATGTCGATTTGTTGATTTTCATAGTATATGGTTGCGTTTGATTTAAAGGTTATTGATATCTGAGTCCCATTGAACAGATTATCGACGGGTCTTTATGTTTGTTATGTTCGTCATCTATTCGGCATAATGTACCATTCTTATGCATCTCAAGTACAGATTCTACAATGTCATCATTTGTACTTGTGCGAAGCATACGACCAAGTATTAGCTTTGTACTTTCCAATAGTTGATAGTTGTATATGTCATCTATGGCGAATTTCAAGAACTGCTTCTTTTCTTCTGAGAAGAATAATGTTGCAGGCTGCTGATAGTAGTGCTCCAACAGGTCTATTATACGGAAACGAGTCGAGAAACGATTACCAAGGATTCCGCTTACACTTGTATTTTCTTGCTTGATATTTTCCACAGTTTCTTCTACTAAATCGAAATGATTTTCAAGTGGTGCTTCAACAGGAGTCTTTGCATCACAGGCAAGAGCTTGCAATATCTTCTTCTGCGACTGGGTAATGATTTCTCCCTTTGAATTATACCACGCAAGAACATCATAGTCGTTATGTGTTTTCACATAGGTTATTACTCCGTCTTCAGTAGATGAATCTGTATGTTTTGTAGAATAAATTACATCGCTGAGTGCAGGAATAATCTGTTTGAGTTTCGGATTGGCATCTGTGGCATTCTTCCATATCTGATATGCCTGTGAAGCCAAGTCAACATCATTATCATCATCGTCGTCATCGAGGCTTCCGCTTTTCTCATTATACATATCACGCAAGTTGGTTTCATTGCCTTCGAAGAATCGTTCATCACTACCTACAAGGTTTGCATTCTCATTGATTCGTTCATTCAGTCTCTTGCGCAGTTTTATTATTTCCTCTACCCCATCTGCCGGGAAGAAGGAATAACAGAATATCTCTTTGGCATTCTGACCGATACGGTCAACACGGCCAGCTCTCTGTATCAATCGGATGATTGCCCACGGCAGGTCGTAATTGACTATAACATGAGAGTCCTGCAGGTTCTGACCTTCAGAAAGAACATCAGTAGCAATAAGCACACGAGTCTGAGCTTTCTGAGGAATATTCACTTCATTACTGATTGGTGAAAAATGCTCTACAATTGTAGTTGGATTCTGGCTTGAGCCAGTTGCACAATCTACATTCGTAAAACCCCGCTTGAGCAACTGACGATGTATGTAGTTTGCTGTATCACTATACTGAGTGAACACAAGCACTTTTTCATCTTTATGAGTGTGGTTCAGAAGTTTCTCAAGTTCATTCAACTTCTGGTCGGTCTGAGAATTCCACTTGTCGCAAAGAAGTATCATGTCGATTATCTTATCACAATCCTTACGCAAATGCTGCTTCAGACTTCTCTTGAAGTATGAAGAACTAATCCATGCAACATTATTCTTCAATGATAATACTGAATAGTATTCCTTTGCCTTTTCCATATATACCTTCATGTCTGTAGGGATGTTAATCAAACCTCCAGCACCCATGTTAGTATCATCTGCATTAAAGATATTGTTGATATCATCGTCGTCGAGATATTCTTCCGGCAAAGCATTTTCATCGCCTATTGGCAGAGGAAGGTTATTGTCTATTGCGTAGATAAATACTGCATTGCGAAGTGTGTGGCGATATAATGTCAGAAGGAACGAATAACCACTACTGTCTATACGCTTGAAAAACGTACTCTTACAGAAGCCCATCATTCGTTGACCGGCTCGTGAAAGATTATCCAGCAGTTGTTTGTCGTTTCTTGGAGCATCAGCCGTTTTTGCTTTGTCCTCATAGTTTGACAGTCCATATCGGGGCAATCGCAATTCCTCCATCATGGATATCATCTCAGAACTGTATAATCGACTATACTGATCTCCATTTTCTGTCTTGAATTTTACTGCCTTCGGAATTCTGTCAGGGAAATAAGACCTGTGACCATCCCTGAATTCAAGATACTTCCGACCATTTTCAGGGTCTGTCTTAGCATAGTTTTCTTTGATGAAAGTACGAGTACGGCGAACGAGGAAAAGTTTCATAAGTTCCTGCCAGTCGTCCATCTTATCACTCTTCTCAAATGCTCTAATGCTTCGGATAAATACCTCACTATGCTTCTGAAGGAAGGCTCGGTCTCCACCAAGTGAATGTATATATTCTTCTGGTCTAATACCAAGGTCGTCATCAGCTCCAATAAAGAGTTTCAGCTGGTTTGCTAAGTCTGAAAAGTCCTTGTTGTAAGGTGTTGCAGTAAGCAAAAGCACATTACAGTTTTGTCTTTCTATAAGCGCTTTGATATTTCTGTATCTTACACCATTTTCATTCCTAAGGTTATGACTTTCATCCACGATTATCAAGCGATAATAGCGAGAGTTGTCAACATCTATAGGCTTTGCCATTGACATGATATCAGCCTTTAAATCATATCGCTTACTATATTTCTCCCACATATCCTGAAGATTAGCAGGGCATATAATAAGTGTACTGCTTGAGAATGTCATTTCATATATCTTGGCAATAGCACAGGCAGTAATAGTCTTACCCAAACCTACAACATCACCTATCATTGCTCCGCCTCGTTTTTCATTCTTTAAATGACGAGCCGCTATTTTTACAGCTGTCTGCTGGAAATCAAACAATTCATTCTGAAACTCAGGAGGCAAAGTAAATTCCTTTATACCAGAACGGGCATCAGCACTAAGATGATAGGCTGTTTTCAAGTAAATATAGTAAGGAGGAATGATGGTCTCGCTTGCCCAACTGTTATCTATTGCATCTATCAGTTCCTGTGTAATATCTATGCAAAAGCGGTCGTTCCAGCGATTATCAAACCACTTGGCAAGACTCTCCAAATCGTGACTGTTCTCTATGTCTGTGTCAAGCTCTCCCTGTCGGGTTAATCCTGAATATGTTAGGTTGCTGCTGCCAAGAATAGCTTGTATCTTATTGATATTATCTTCAGGGCGATGGGCAAGATAGAGTTTTGCATGCAATGCTTCCCTGCAATATAATTTGACACAGATTTTGTTCTCCTTTAACTGAGTGGATAAGCGTCGAAGAGTCCATTCGTCCTGTTTTGTAGGCAAGCCAAGCAAAAGCTGTTTTCTGAAATCTCTGGCTATCTCAAGTTTACATTGTTGAACATAAGCAGCATCAGGAGGTGTCTGTTTGGAGTAAAGCCACCTTACCAGTTCATGGTCAGGCTGGTGCATACCAATCAGAAGTCGGCAACAACGGAATTCCTGTCTATTGTTTTCATATACATAATCACCCGGAATCTGGTCTATCTGATTAACTACCAGTTGCCAACCACGTAAATTAAAATATCCTACACAGAAGTCAACACGCTTAACACCAATATTAGTAATGATGTCTTGCAACCCCTGCGTGAATTTAGTTTCGATATTGTCGTAAATTCGCGCCATCTCTGCACATTATTGTAGCACATAGCACTTATCGAAATAAACAGGCATTCTTAAACAACCGAACACGAAAAAGCGCGGACGCTCATCCATGTCTGAGGTTGTAGGAATACCTGTCCAACTGATAAGCTTAATGTCCACGCTAAATGCGCAGACATTAGACAATTATCTTTTGTTGGACTGTGTTTAAAACTTCCTACATTTCAGACACTCCGAATAACTGCTAATGCTGTTATATTAATCCATAAAGAATCGTTCTTCTTCGACAAGAATACGATTTTCATTCGCAAAAGTACAAACTATTTTCTATACTCCTACAAAAGTTGAAGGATATTTTTGAATTTAGTTTATAGGTTATCGCGGGAGAACTAATCGAATTAACGAGACGTAACCTCACTCATAGCGAGACGTAATGTCGTCGAGAGTGATCCGTAATGTCGTAAAACACCCTCTTCTAATAGTATCTTATCCACATATTTTGAATTGAGGACAGGAATACACAACTTTATTTGTTAAAGTTTTCAAAATATGACTCCAGAGGGTGAGCACCCCCTGAGATCCCCCTGAGATTCCCCTGAGCACCCCCTGAGATTTCCCTAAGATCTCCTTAAGATCTCCCCGACCACTCTATGCAATGTATTCACGATTTTCAGGTTCAAAGTAAATAGTAAAAAAAAACTTGCATCCTCGTGCAAGTTTTTTTCTATTTATATGTCTTTATGTATGATTTATCTCATAGGCAAGTAGGATAAGTGAATTAATTTATTCTTCTTTTAAATATTCCTTTATTTGCTCTTGGAGCAAAGGTAAATCATTGGTATATGTTTCCCTGATAAATAATGGGCTTGTAGTTTATCTTTAATGCACTCTCTCATATACAATTTGCATGTCTTTAAGGACTGAATCACCAATTGCAGGGCGTAGTGTTCCATCTTCAACCAAGTCAACTTTTCTTCCCAAACGTTCTTCCAACTCTCTGCGCATACGGGAATATGCAAACAAACCTATTGGAGAACTATGGTCGAAAACTACCAACAAATCTACATCGCTATTTGGTGTTTCCTCGCCACGAGCAAAGGAACCAAACAGCCATGCTTTCAGTACAGGTCGTGTCTTAAAATAATCAGAAACAGTCTGCTGTATCAACACCTTATTGCTCATAACTTCAATTTTTATTCTGCGCAAAAATACGAGTAAGCGAGCAAAATACAAAATAAATCTAGTTTATTTTTACTTTCGAGCGAGAGTATTTTGCGCGAAGCGAACAATACAAACTTCTTTCTAAACTTCTGCAAAAGTTGAGGGATATTTTTGACTACATTTTCAATATACATTTTATATTATCATATTAACAGAGCCTGCCCACTATGGTTAACGCGGAAGAAATTTTGTAATCGTTCAAAAAAAACAGCAAAAAATATTAGTGTCGGAGTAAAATGTCTATCTTTGCAGCATTCTAACATTAATTTGTGATTGCGTATGAATTTTCTTGAGGAAAAAATTTTGCACGAGGGAACAATCAAGGCTGGGAATGTCCTGAAGATTGACAGTTTCCTGAATCACCAAATCGACATCGACATTATGCGCCAACTTGCCAACGAGATTAAACGACGTTTCAAGGGCAAGGAGGTAAATAAGATTCTGACTATCGAGGCAAGCGGTATTGCTATTGCCACAATGCTGGCTTCAATGTATGATGTACCAGTGGTATTTGCAAAAAAGAGTGAGACAGCCAACAGTACGGACAACAAGTATGTGGCTCATGCCTATTCGTTCACTCATAAGACGATGAATAATGTGTTCGTGTCGAAACCGTATCTGCAGGCTGACGACAAGGTGCTCATTGTAGATGACTTCCTTGCCGACGGACAGGCTATGCACGCGCTCATCGACATAGTGCATCAGGCAGGCGGAGCTGTAGTGGGTCTTGCAGTGGCAGTGGAGAAGGGACAACAGAACGGAGGCAAGCTTCTGCGCGATGAGGGCTATCACCTGGAGTCGATTGCGATTGTGGAGTCAATGGACTGGGAGACCCAGACCATAAAATTCCGTAAACAGACAAAACATGTATCTGATACATATAATCTGAAATTAGTGGATGAATAGTAATAGTAGCAGAGAGAATTTGTACACCCTGGACGGGAGGGTGCCATTGATGCAGGCTGTACCATTCGGCTTGCAACATGTGTTGGCGATGTTTGTGTCGAACATCACTCCTATCATCATTTTGGCGAATGTGGTAGGTATAGAAACCGGAATCAGTGCATCACTGATTCAGAACTGTATGATTATTGCGGGTATCGGTACTCTGATACAGCTCTACCCTATCTGGCGCATCGGTTCGCGACTGCCCATCGTGATGGGTATAAGTTTTACGTTCCTCTCACTGTCCATGTTCATAGGCAAAACACATGGAATGGGTTCACTTATCGGTGCGGTGATTGTAGGCGGTATAGTTGAAGGTATGCTGGGACTATGTGCAAAGTACTGGCTGAAGATCATACAACCGATTGTAGCTGCCACCGTAGTTACTGCTATCGGTTTTTCGCTGCTCCCTATCGGAGCCAATTCGTTTGCAGGCGGTCAGGGTGCAGCCGACTTCGGTTCGCTGAACAACTGGATTGTGGGTACTATCACTCTGTTCACTTGTCTGGGATTCCAAGTATTTGCAAAGGGTTTTCTGCGCTCGCTGTCGGTGCTCATCGGTCTGGTTGTGGGTTATGTCGTGGCGGCTGCCATAGGTATGGTTGATTTTGTACATCTGCAAGACACACCTTTAGTGTCGATGCCTAAGATTCTGCCTTTTAAACCGGAGTTTGAATGGGGACCTATCCTCTCGATTATAGCCATCTATTTAGTGTCAGCCACTGAGACAATCGGCGATACGAGCGCGCTCTGTTCGGGTGCGCTGAAACGCGGAATACATAAGGAAGAGATGGGTGCGAGCATTGCCTGCGACGGATTCATAAGCAGCGTGGCTGGTCTGTTCGGCTGTACTCCTATCACTTCGTTCAGCCAGAACGTAGGACTTGCTACTCTCTCTGGTGTGGTAAACCGCTTTGCTATCGCCTCGGGTGCCATCATAATGATTTTAGGCGGTATATTCCCTGTGGTTGGCAGACTTCTGACTACCATTCCGCAATGTGTGCTGGGCGGATGTACAATCATGATGTTCGGTTCTATTATGTTTGCTGGATTCAGCATGATTGCAAAATGCGGATTCAGCAACAGAAATATGATTATCGTCTCGATGTCGCTCAGTGTGGGTCTCGGTTTCACTCAGGCTACGGGTATGTTCAAGATTTTCCCGCAGATTGTGCAGACTGTTTTTGCTGAGAACTGCGTCGCTGTGGTGTTCCTGATGGCAATAATTCTGAACTTGGTACTGCCAGGAAAGAAGTTCATTAGCGGAAAAGACCAGATGAATAAAGTAGATTAAGAAGTTAAGACAAAAATAAAAAAGCCTCCTGATGCGGAGGCTTTTTTATTAGAATTCCGGACCGTTCAGAGTCGGTTCTACAGGTATTATGTTGCCCTTCTTGTCGAAGGTGAGGCGGTCGATACACACTTCTCGGTGTGTACCGGGAACGCCACCTCCGAATTTCTTGTCAACATAGTTTTTGTTTATGCGATGATAAACGATATACCACTCGTCTTTGCCCGGGACCTGAAGGATGGAATTGTGAGCAGTGCCGTATATCTTGTCTGCCGGCTTCTGCTGTATTACCATATAGTGGTCGGGATTGATGGTGATAGGACCGAGAGGCGATTTGCTGGTGCCGTAGCAGACATGATAGTTAGGACTGCCAGTGTCGTCAACCGACCAGAGGAAGTAGTATGTACCCTTACGATAGAAGACGTATGGGGCTTCGCGATATGCCCATGTCTTTAGTGAGCCTCCTTCGGGAGTCATGTGGGTAATGGTTTCTTTTTTCACTGAAAGCATGTCGTCGTTGAGCTGTGCTCCGGCCATGAAACCATTACCCCAGTAGATGTAGTGTTTACCAGACTTAGGGTCGGTAAATACATCTACGTCGATTGCCTGTCCGCCACGTGCTGCAGCAGGACGTTCTGCATCGGTGATGATTGGAGCACCGGAGTCAACGAAAGGACCTGTAGGACTGTCACTTACGGCTACGCCAATCTCCTTGCGACGGCTCTGCGGATTGTTGGCAGAGAAGTAGAAGTAATATTTGTAGTTTCCTCCCTTCTGACGTATCTCTTCGATGCATGGAGCCCAGGCATTTCCGTTAGCCCAACGCACCTGATCGCCCTTCACGTCGAGCATCTTGCCTTCGTCGGTCCAGTCGATGAGATTGGTCGATGAGAAGACACTGAAGTCGTGTCCGCCCCAGCCAGGTGTGCCGTCGGTAGTGCTATAGATGTAATATTTCTTTGTCTTGTTGGACCAGAGCACTTCCGGGTCGGCATGAAAGCCTGTAAGAATCGGCTGCTTGTGGTTACCGAACTCCTTGAGCAGGCGGTCTTTCTCAGTCTGGGTAATAGGAATGATAGTGCCGTGGCGAGGAGTGAACTTACCTTTTGTCTTGGTGTTCTGAACGAACTGGAATGTCTTCAGGTCTTCAGACTTACAGAACTGATAGTGACCGCTGCCATAGCAGTCATACATGATAATCCACGACTTGCCGTCGATAGCCTTGCACACTCCCACTCCCTCGACAGCTTCCTTCGTCTGCTCAACGTTGCCTTCGAGCATCTTCCAGCGGTCTGTGAGGTTTTTGGCTACTGCCTGATAGATGCCTCGTCCCGACTCCTGCTTGTAGAACAGATGGTAGAGCTGGTCGGCTTCATTATATACTATGTCGCCGTCGATGGTTGCATTGCCGGCATCGAAGAGCCAGCGGGGTTCGCCCTCAAGGTCGGTGAAGTCGGCATTGGCATACTGGTAGTAAATCTTATCATACGAACCGGGATCGCTGGTGCGCAGGGAGTAGAACACCATGTATTTGCCTGTCTTGTGGTCGTAGATGGTCTCGGGTGCCCATACACGAATCACATTCTTCCACTCCTTGGTGTAGCGAGTCGGGAAATTGATTGCTGAGTGCTGCCAATGGATTAGGTCGGTAGATTTGAGCAGCACCATGCCTCGGTTGCTCGACCATCCATAGCCGGAACGCATGTCGGTGCAGACCATGTAGAATGTCTTGCCGTCTTCGCAGCGGAGGATATGTGGGTCGCGCACGCACTGAGTGTAGGCAATGGTGTCGGACTCGATGACAGGATTACCGTGATTGAGCGGTGTGTAGTTGTAACCGTCATCCGAGATGGCATAACAGATTTGCTCGTCCTTGGGGTCATTACTGTTGAAGTAAGTAAACAGATAAGCCACCATTTCCTCTGCTGAGAGAGAAGAGATGAAGAGTGACGAGAAGAGGGTTAAGAATGTCTTTTTCATTTTCTAATCGGACTAATTATATATGTATATGAATAATCTTGCCAAGGCATCTGGTATTCGCGGCGCGGGAATGCTCCCCATGAGTTGACACAACCTATACCCATAGAGCGGGCAGAGATGTGTACGTCGTTGAATGGTTGTGCAATGAGGTCGCCACTGTGGAACTGCTTTTTCTCGCGTGTAGGCTGCAGGTCGTGTTCCGTGTATTCCAGAGTCTGACACTCCAGCGGCTGTGTGCCGGCGAAACAGAGTCCGGTGCCTGCGCTGTTGGTGAGAGCCCACCAGCGGACCTGCGACTTGGTACCGCTCTCTTGTGGACGGATGTATGGGTAGTACTGCTCGGAAACCGTCTGACGCCAGATGGCGAGGCTCTCCGAGTTGTGTCGGTCGATGTAGTTCTCGCGAGGACCCTTTCCGTAGTATTCAATCTGACAGAAGGCTTTCTTCACCTTCATGTTCATGCCGAAACGCAGAAGCTGCGGTTTGTTCTTTGCATCCTTATCGACCTTGAGTGTCTGGGTGACTACGAGCTGACCGGCAGGATTGAGTACATAGTCGAGTTTTACAGTAGCATCAAGATGACGCAGACGATACTCTGCCGATGCAACTACGTTTACTCCGTCCTGACGGATAGAGAAAGCCGTCTTCTCGAGACCCGGATTCTGCCATGCTGCTAATTTATTCTGCATGCCTGCTCCGTAGTCGTTATCGGTCGGAGCACGCCAGAAGTCTGGACGCAGCTGACTGTCATCCTGAGTAATCTGCTGTCCGTCGATGTCGATATAAGCGACGAATCCGCTGTTCTTGTCGAATGTATATGATGCGCCAGCCGCAGAAGCAACGGCATAAACTGCACGGTCATCGAGACAAGCAGTCTTGGGCTGAGTCTTCGCCTTCTTATCAGCTGCTGGCTGAGCAGTGAGGTCGGCAGCTACTGGGAAGCGGTAGTCGGTAAGCACAAACTCTTCGTTGGCAACCGTCTCGCCTGCCTCCTGAAGAGCTGTAGCTGCAGTGAGCTTACACTCGATGGTGCATACAATTTCCTTGTCCTTCTGTTCGCTCATAGCCTTTACGATGTCAGGAATGCGAACTGTGGCACGGGCCTGCGGACGGATATTGTAGCCGGCGAGCGGTATAGCTCCGCTGAACACCTTCTTGCCGTCAGCCTTGATAGTATATACAAGAACGATGTTGTTCAGGTCGGTGAAGAAGTTCTCATTAAATATTTCTACTGAGCCATCGGAAGCAGAGAGGAGTTTAGCCCATACGTTCTGATAGCAGTATTTGATTTCGTAGGCATGAGGATTCGGAACACGGTCGGGCGAAATCATACCATTTATATTGAAGTTGTTGTCGCTTGCAGGGAATCGTCCATAGTCGCCGCCATAGGCAAAGATTTCCTTGCCTGTGACCTTCGACTTGCTGCGCAGGCCCTGATCTACATAGTCCCAGACGTAGCCACCCTGATAGTTCTTATACTTGCGGATGAGATCCCAGTATTCCTTCAGTCCGCCGCCAGAGTTACCCATCGTGTGGCAGTATTCGCATTGGATGAGCGGGCGCGGATTGCCCTCTGTACAGTAGCGTTCGCAGTGGTTGTAGTCGGCATACATAGGGCAGTAGATGTCGGTCTTGCCCTGCTTTCCTGCCTGTTCATACTGACATGGACGGCTGGGGTCGTACTGCTTCACCCAGTCGTAGGCATCCTCGAAGTTCTTTCCGTAGCCGGCTTCGTTGCCGAGCGACCAGACCACGATAGAAGGATGGTTCTTCAAGACGCGCAGGTTGTGCTGCTGACGCTCTATGTGCATATCGTGGAAACGCGGATCCTTGGCAAGCGACTTTTCGCCATAGCCCATTCCGTGACTCTCGATATTGCTTTCAGCTGTGATGTAGATACCATACTCGTCGCAGAGCTGATACCAGCGCGGGTCGTTGGGATAGTGACAGGTGCGGTCGGCATTCACGTTGAGCTGCTTCATCACTTTTATGTCCTGAAGCATACGCTCCACGCTGACTACATAACCGCCGTCGGGGTCAAGTTCATGACGGTCGGCACCCTTGATGAGGACAGGCTGACCGTTTACGAGGAACTGCTGGTCTTTGATTTCCACCTTACGGAAGCCCACTTTCTGCGGGATGCACTCAAGGAGTTTGTCTCCGTCGTAGAGAGAAACGTAGAGATTGTACAGGTTAGGAGTCTCGGCTGTCCAGGTCTTTATGTTTTCCAACTCGGCTGTCTTGTAGCAGAAGGTGACGGGACCATTGTCCTGAGCCTTCACCTCGCTGCTTACCACTTCCTTGCCGCCGGCATCGACAAGACGAATCTTCACGGTCTTGCCCTTACCGTTCACGAGGTCTATCTTACCCGTCAGCACACCGTCCTTATAGTTGTTCACAAGGTCGGGAGTAATGAAGAGGTCTTCGATGTGCGACTGCGGACGGCTGTACAGGTAGCATTCGCGGGCTATACCGCAAAGGCGCCAGAAGTCCTGGTCTTCGTTCCACGAGCCGTCGCACCAACGCATAATCTGCATTGCTATGAGGTTTTCCTTTCCGGGAACTACAAACTTAGTGATGTCGAACTCGGCTGCCACCTTCGAGTCTTCGCTGTAACCTACATACTTGCCGTTTACATACACGCTGATATTGCTGGTAGCCGAACCTATGTGCATATAGATTTTATCGCCTTTCCAACCTGCAGGTATGGTGAAAGAGCGGCGATACGAGCCCACATGGTTGCCCTTGTCCTGAATCGTAGGCGGTTCCCCTACCCAATCGCTGCGCCATGCATAGTGATTGTTCACATAGATGGCATCGCCATAGCCGTTGAGTTCCCAAATGCCGGGCACGAGCATCGTGCCCCATTTGGAGTCGTCATACTTCAGGGTATAGAAATCGGTGGGGCGCTCATTGGCACTCTCCACCCAATGGAATTTCCACTTACCCTCGATGCTGAGGAAACGACTCGACTGCGCCTTCACATTCTTCAGAGGCGACTGGTTCTGTTCGGCAAGCGCCACAGACTCGTAGGCAAAGTAATCAGAGACATCTGTCTTACGGTTGTCTGCATTGCGCACAGGGTCTTGCCACATGGGCACCGGCTTCTGAGCCGAAAGCGTTGCTGCTGTCAGCAGCATGCTTGCAAATAAGAGTTGTTTTTTCATATATTATGATTATAGGTTATTGGTTATTGGCGCAGTTCCGGTTCGGCTACTATCCAGCCATCCTTGTCAAAGTCGAGTTTGCGGACGAAGAGCTGAGCCTGTCCGTTGGCATTCTTATTATAGGCATGGGATATGAAGTACCACTGTCCGTCGAATTCGTATGCCGAGCAGTGACCTATACCGAAGTTGTTCTCGCTGGGTCCGTAGAGGTATGTGCCGCCCCCCTTCTCCATCGGCTGTCCGTCTTTATCCACATAGGGACCCTCGATGTTCTTGCTGCGTCCATACACGGTCTTGTATGTAGAACGCTGGCCACGGCAGCAGTAGTCGAAGCTGACGAACAGATAGAAATACTTGCCGCGACGGATGATGAACGGAGCCTCGACTGCATTATCCCCTGCCTCGATGGTGTCGTTGCCCTCTATCGTGAAGTTTTCCACGCGGTCCAGATCCTGGATGCTGAGTTTCTTGCCTATGCGGCGCGATATGGTCTTCGGCTTGCTTACAGGGGTCTTATAATCCGCATCGCTCAGGCGCACCAACTGGATGCCGTCCCAGAACGAGCCGAAGGTGAGATACGGATTGCCCTTCTCGTCGAGTATCAGGTTGGGGTCGATGGCATTCCAGTTATCTTTATGCTTATGCGAAACGATGACGGCTCCGTGGTCGGTCCACTTGAAATCGGGCGACTTAGGGTCGAGGGTCTTATTCGTAGCCATACCGATGGCACTGCCGTTCTTTCCGAACGTAGAGCAGGAATAGTAGAGATACCACTGTCCGTTATGGAAACTGATGTCGGGTGCCCACATATGTCCGCGATAGCCCGGAATGGTGTCTGTTCCCCAACGAGGCAGAGTGCTGGCAGCCCAGTCTATCTCGAAATTGCGGCGATGCTGCCACTTGTTTTCTTTGTCCTCAACGGGTTTGAACTCCAGGCTGAATACAGAGGGTTCGCGCTGCCAGGTCTTCATGTCTGCCGACGATATTACTCCTACGCCCATACCTGTATAGAAGAGATAGTAGCGTCCGTCTTCGCCACGCGCCATTACGGGGTCGTGAACGTATGGGTGTTCGGCATTGAAATGGCCTCGCTGTGCACACAGTGTCACACTGCTGCACAAGAGAGTAAGAAAAAGGAATGTCTTTTTCATGTTCTTCATCGAATTAATTTATACTAATAATATGGCAAGCAGAAGGCTGCCCGTTTTCTGAAAAAATTCTTCGAGTGCAAAGATAAAATAATTATAGTGAAAAACGGCAATGCGAAATAAGAAAAAAGCTGTTGCCGGAGAAAAAACAGAAAAAAAGGTTCCGCACACCACTGATGGTATGCGGAACCCACAAAAGAATTATTTATAGAAGGTTTTTTTTAGTTAAACCACTTTACGTAACAGAAGTCCTGACGGTGTGGCAGGTCGGCATTCTTCGGGAACATACGGTATGCAACCATGAATGCTCCTGCTGTAGGAATGCAGTGAGTAACCTCGAATGTGTAGAGATTGCCCTCATGCTTCACCACCTTGAATGGCTCGATGCTGTTTACGTTTTCCTTGTTGTCTTCGTCGCGGTAGATGGTTACGAGTTCCATACCTACGGCATCGTCGAGACCCTGCTCGTCGATTACGTAGCGAATCTTGTACTGCTTGCCTGAGAGTATGTCACCGTTTATGATGTCTTCTTCCTTCTCGAATGACACGGCAGTAATCTTGTCCCAGCGTGAAGCCACGAGTTCCTTCCATGCTGCGATGTCCTTTGCCTTCTTGAAGTTGTCGGCAAAGAGTTCCTTGCGTCGTGCAGCAAGCGGACCGTAGAACTTAGTATAGTAGTCGTCGAGCTGACGCTTCATTGTGTAGTTTGGAGCTACCTGAGCAATCGAGTTCTTCACTGTCTTAATCCAGCCCTCGCTATATCCGTTCTTGCCCTGCTGGTAGTAGAGAGGCAGGATTTCGTTTTCGAGCAGAGAGTAGATTGTAGCAGCGTCGAGCTGGTCTTGCTGTTCCTGGTTCTGGAATGTGCGCTTCTCGGTAAGAGCCCATCCTGCACCCTCGCGATAGCCTTCGAGCCACCATCCGTCGAGCACTGAGAGGTTTACCACACCGTTCATCAGGGCCTTCTCGCCTGATGTACCGGAAGCCTCGAGCGGACGTGTCGGAGTGTTCATCCAGATATCCACACCGGTTACGAGGCGGCGCGCCAGCTTCATGTCGTAGTTCTCAAGGAAGATAATCTTGCCGATGAACTCCGGACGGCGGCTGATTTCGTAGATTTTCTTTATCAGTCCCTGGCCTGCGCCGTCAGCCGGGTGAGCCTTTCCTGCAAAGAGGAACTGAACCGGATAGTTAGGATTGTTCACGATCTTAGCCAGACGGTCGAGGTCGGAGAAGAGCAGGTGTGCACGCTTGTATGTAGCGAAACGGCGGGCGAAACCTATTGTCAGGGCGTTTGGATTGATTTTTTCCAGGATAGACACGATACGTGAAGGGTCGCCCTGGTGCTTCAGCCAGTCTTCCTCAAACTGCTTCTTGATGTAGTCGAAGAGTTTGTTCTTCAGTTTCATTCTGGTTTCCCATATTTCCTTGTCCGGTACATTATAGATAGCCTCCCAGATCTTCACGTTCGACTGGTCGGAGAGGTAAGAAGCATCGAAATACTTGGCATATACAGCCTTCCACTCGCTTGCTGTCCATGTAGGCATGTGTACGCCGTTGGTTACGTAGCCTACGTTCTTCAGCTCCTCGGGGAAGTAGCCTTTCCAGATGCCGCTGAACATCTCGCGCGATACCTTTCCGTGGAGCCAGCTCACGCCGTTCACCCATGAGCAGGTGTTGCAGGCGAAAGTACTCATACAGAACTTCTCGTTCTTGTCCTCAGGATTGATACGGCCCATACCCATGAAGTCGTCCCATGAGATGCCGAGACGCTCTGCATAGTGACCGAGGTACTTGCCCATCAGGCCCTCGTCGAAGTAGTCGTGGCCTGCAGGTACCGGAGTGTGAACTGTATAGAGAGAAGAAGTACGAACCACTTCAAGAGCCTCGTTGAACGACAGACCGCTCTCTACGTATTCAGCCAAACGCTCTACGTTTGCCAGCGCAGCATGACCTTCGTTACAGTGGATGATGTCCTTCTTGATGCCGAGTTTGTTGAGCAGCAATACGCCACCGATACCGAGCAGGACTTCCTGCTTGATACGGTTTTCCCAGTCGCCGCCATACAGGGCGTGAGTGATGCTGCGGTCATACTCCGAGTTCATATCGTTGTCGGTGTCGAGCAGGTAGAGCTTCACACGGCCTACGTTCACACGCCATACCAGGGCATGTACAGTGTAGTTATTGTAAGGCACGTCGATAACGAGCTGATTGCCGTTAGCGTCGTTCTCACGTTCGATAGGCAGAGTCGGGAAAGTCTGAGCCTCGTAGTTAGCTACCTGCTGGCCGTCCATCGACAGGGTCTGTGTGAAGTAACCGTAACGGTAAAGGAAACCTACGGCGCAGAAGTCAACGTTCGAATCGGAAGCCTCCTTCACGTAGTCGCCGGCGAGGATTCCCAGACCGCCTGAGTATATCTTCAGCACGTGGCTCAGACCATACTCCATACACAGGTATGCAACAGACGGGCGAGTCTTGTCAGGCTCCACATCCATGTATGCACGGAAGTCCTTGTAGATTTCGTTTACACGGTCAACGATCTTCTTGTCTTTTGCAAGTTTCTCGAGTTTCTCATAATTCATACGTGAAAGGAACAGAACGGGGTTCTGCACTGTGTCGTGCCACAGCTGTGCATCCATGTCGTTAAACAGATGTCCTACTTCGTTGTTCCATGTCCACCACATGTTGTGAGCAATTTCGTCCAGCGGTTTCAGAGCCTCGGGAACCTGCACACGAACACTGATTTCACGCCAATTCGGTGTGTTGGCATTACTTGCCTTAATTCTCATAGTGTTTGTTATATTTTTAAATGTTAATATTAACGGTTTTAGTTTAGTTTTCTCAATCTCTCGTCGCGCTTGCGCAGAGCTATGTCGTAAGCCTCGTAGTAGTAAGTGATGAAATGTTTCCACAGCGCCTTCTCTGCCACCTTGCCTGCGGCAGCCCGGGCAGCCTTCACCTGTGCGGCAGACATCTGCGAGAACTGCAGGATGGTAGCGGCAATCTCCTCCGACACCTCCGTGAAGTTATAGTCGCTGCGGTGTATCGTCTTCACACCGTCGGTCAGTTCCGACGGACCGCCCTTCAGCCCGTTTGCCCACAGTCCGAAGCCTGCAAGGTCGGTCGTGATGCAGGGCACGTGGAACGCGACGCTCTCGGTCGGAGTATAGCCCCACGGCTCGTAGTATGAAGGGAACACGGTGATGTCGGCACCGATAATCAGGTCGTAATACTGCTTGTTGAAGATACCGTCCTGTCCGTCCAGATAGCACGGAACGAAAATCAGCTTTACGTTGTCCTCCTCGGCATTGTGCATATTCAGCCAGTCCATCTGCCCCAACACGCGGTCGTTCCATGGCTCGTTCAGTTCATGAGTGATACGCGGATTCTGCAGTGCGCCCCTCGTCTTCGTAGTCTGCTTCAGGGCCTGCTTCAGGTCGCCGCGTGCTTCACGCATCCAAGCCGGCACGAATATAAATGCCAGCACAGGCTTCTGCAGCTCCTCTTCGAATCGCAGGCGGTTGATGGCATCCACAAACACGTCGATACCCTTATTCTTATACTCATAGCGTCCGCCCGTTGCCACTATGATAGTGTCATCCTTCAGGTCCGTACCCATCAGCGTATTGGCTACCTTCAGCATCGCACGGCGGGCAGACTTGCGGGCCTCGGCGAATGCAGCCTGGGGCGAGGGCACGAATCCGTCCTCGAAACCGTTCATCAGCACCACGTCCGACTGGCGGCCGAGCAGTTGCTTGCATTCCCTGTCAGTTATGTCGCTTACGGTTGTGAAGCAATCCACGGCGAGCGCAGCATTCTTCTCTACCGAATGTTTAGCCTCCACGCCCAGTTCCTGCGACATCTGGTCGCCGTTGTAGGCAAACAGATAGTCATACAGCGGCTTGCCGTTGCCGGCAATGCTGCGCCCCGTCGTCGTAGCGTGTGTAGTAAAGATAGTAGCTATCTCGGGCACCTGCTTCTGCACATACAAAGCGGCCAGACAGGTCTGCCACTCGTGCGCCTGGAACACCACATTATCCTTCTCCGTCAGGTTATGGAATCGGAAATAGCTCTCAATCACCTTGCCTGCAGCCCACGAGAACACCAGGCTGTCGTTATAGTCGCCATAGGCATGGAGCGAATTCACGCCGAAGTTTTCCCATGCCCAGCCGAAGATACTGTTAGTCTCAGAAAAGTAAGGGCGGAAATCCACCAGAATAGCGATCGGCTCGCCCGGTACCTGCCAGCGTCCCACGCGGAAACTAACATTATCATTCTCCAGAGCGAACTGGCGCCAGTTCTTCATCAGCGTCTTGCTCTCCTTAAACAGCGGATTCTTCTTCTCGAGCCAGAAGTCAGGACCGACAAAGAAAACCTTGTCCCGCAGCTTATCTTGCAGCGTCTTCGCGCGAGTAGATAAGACTGTATAAATACCCCCGACCTTATTGCATACCTCCCAGCTGGTCTCAAAGATATAAGAAGGGGTTAACTTCTTGTTATTCATAACAGGTTTTTAAAATAGCTATTAAATAAAAAAAACGTCTTGACGACGCATCAGAATATTTTACCTTAATTCTAATTCGCTGCAAAGGTACGAGTAAGCGAGCAAAATGCAAAAAAAAAATAAAAAAAAACAACTGATTAGTCTGATTAGTGGTCAACGAAAATATTTTCGGAGTTTTCCGGAACCCATAAACCTCCACCTTCTCTCGCCCCATTGGTGGGGCTTTGAAAAAAGAAGGGATGCACGGACATAAAACTTATTCACATATTTAACTATTATTTTTGTTAAAGAGATGCAGCCTGTTCATCACGAATATGCCGCACCGGATGAATTTAGGTCTTAATGCGCGCCCCCGGCTCGTCCGTCACGAATTTACCGGGTGCATGGGATTCATAAGCTTCGTCACGTGCATCCCCCTCAAAAAAATAAATACAGCCATTATCTTATATCTTATTGAGGCGTTATGGGGGCGGGCGGGGCTTACCCTTCATCCCCCTCGCCTACGACAGGCTCCGTCGGATCAGTCGGCGTAGTCGAGCCGCTGCCACTGCCGGAACCTCCAGTGCTGCCGGTCTCTCCTGATTCCCCTGAACTTCCGGTCTCTCCGGTCGAGCCACCTTCGGGGGTCTGGGTGCCGGCGCCTTCAGTGGTATCGTTTGCGTTGCCCGCAGTCGAAAATGTTCTTTTATTTCACAACGACCTTCTTGCCTCCGTGGATATAAATTCCCGGAGCAGTCGGCTTCTCCGCAAGCTCTACGCCATCGACGGTGTACCAAGGTGCCTGGTCTGCGGATTCTGAATCCTGAACCTCGTCAACGCCCATTGCCTTGTCGTTCAGGGTGAAATGAAGATTCATGTCGGAAGCGGTCAGCACCTTAGGATTGCCTGTGCTTGGCACTACCTCAATGGCAAGGTCTATCTCGTACTTTGTCTGAGTAGAAGGATTGGCGATTGCTTTAATCACATCCAAATTCAGATTGTTTGCAGAATAAACAAGACGATGATCCAACACTTTCTCCTCCTCGTTATATACGTCCTCACTCTTCTCGAACGTAGCAGCAGTACTCTTCCATGAGCCTTCAGTGCCCTCCTGATGCACATTGTACAGAAGGTTCACACCGGTAATAGTAACTCCTGCTTCCTTGTTGTAGATGAAACGAGTTGAGAAACCAGTTACATTAAAATAGCCAACCTCGCCCGGCTGCTCGCCATAGTGCTGCTCACGAATGCCTTGACCAGAGTAAGAGTACGACCTGTCAGTTTCGTTAAAGGTCATGCCAATCGAAGCCGTAGAATTTCTGTAATATTTCACAGTCCAGTCTACTCCACCGCCAGCAACCGTAAATTTGATTTTGTAGTTCTGTCCGCCGTTGTTGAAGAAAATGTCGGAGCCAGAACCATCCTTAGCGGCAACGTAGAACTCGAAAGTAAGGGTCTCGCCCTCCATTCCTTCTTCGACTATGTCGATGCCTTCACCCATGTCGAGCACCCACGTTCCGTGGCCCATATTACTCAGAGGCATCTCGCGCCACGAATCTGCTTTCGGACTGTCTTTATAAACTACGGCACGAAGAACCATTTCCTCCACATTGCCAGAAGTCCCTACTTCAATCTTCTGCATAATCAGTGAAGTAACTTCTACCTCCACACCAGGAAAACCCATAGGAGGAAGTTCCTGTGCCTCAGCTACAGAACCATCAATTTTGGTAGTAACCTTCAGACTTGTAATAGCGTCTGCTGCCACCGCACTCTGTACCATTGCGAAGAGTGCAACAAAAATAGTAAGTAAAATCCTTCTCATAATTGTTTAATTTTAGAGGTTAATAATAAAGGTGTTTACAAAGCAATAGCACGCCCCGACTCCACAGGGGGAAATCGGAACGTGCCATAGTTATATCGTAGTGCACCGCAGCGCTCTTTCTGTCAGTTTCAGCCCAAACTTATGGGAGGGGGGATTTTTCTTAATGATATTTTTCATTAAGGTTTTATTTATCATCTATTTATTTTTTATCAGACTATTTCGCTCGCAAAGATACAACTATTATTCTAAGATTACGAGAGTTTTTAAGTAAAAATTGAAAATAGGACGTACTTTTGCAAAAAATTTCTGAAACACATATGAGAATGAGATTATTATACATAGCGCTGTGCAAAAACTCACGTCGGACCAATCGAACTCAACCTCAACTGGAGCAACATAACCCAAAAACTCGGAACTTTCTTCAACATCGGCTATATGTTCTGAAGTTTTTTCAAGGCAACCGCATCATTATATAATAAAAAGTCGTACCTTTGCATCCGATTTTTTAGAAACACTGAAGATAAGATGTTAACGTTAAAGCTTATTACTGAAGAGACCGAAAGAGTAATCAAAGGTCTGGAGAAAAAACAATTCAAAGGTGCAAAAGAAGCAGTAGAGAAGGCTATTGCCATCGACAAGGAGCGTCGCGAGGCTCAGACCCTGCTCGATGCCACCCTGGCCGCGAGCAAGAAGTATGCCGCCGAGATAGGCAAGCTGATGAAGGCAGGCGACAAGGATGCCGCAGAACAGGCAAAGCAGGAAGTAGCCAAACTGAAACAGAAGGCTGCGGAACTGGAGCAGAAGAAGGCAGAGGCAGAGAAGGAACTGACTGCTCATCTGTGCACTATCCCCAATATCCCATACGACGAGGTGCCGGAAGGAAAAGGCGCAGAGGACAACGTGGTAGTGAAGTCGTCGCTGCGCGAATGCAAGCCGGGCGATACCGTAGGCAACTGGGACACCGTGCCTGCGAACGGCGAAGCAAAACTGCCGCACTGGGAATTGGCAAAGAAGTATAACCTGATAGATTTCGACCTCGGCGTGAAGATTACCGGAGCCGGATTCCCCGTATATACAGGCAAGGGAGCTCAGCTGCAGAGAGCACTGATAAACTTCTTCCTTGCAGAGGCTAACAAAGCCGGATACACTGAGATCATGCCTCCGACAGTGGTAAACGCTGCCAGCGGATACGGCACAGGACAGCTGCCCGACAAGGAAGGACAGATGTACCACTGCGAGGTTGACGACCTGTATCTCATACCGACTGCCGAGGTGCCTGTCACGAATATCTACCGCGACGTGATTCTGGACGAGAAGCAACTGCCTGTCAAGAACTGCGCTTACACCCAGTGCTTCCGTCGCGAAGCAGGCAGCTACGGCAAGGATGTACGCGGACTGAACCGCCTGCACGAGTTCTCAAAGATTGAAATCGTGCGTATCGACACTCCGGAACACTCGAAGCAGAGCCACCAGGAAATGCTCGACCACGTAGAGGGACTGCTGAAGAAGCTGGAACTCCCCTACCGCATCCTGCGCCTGTGCGGCGGCGACCAGAGTTTCACCTCAGCAATATGCTACGACTTCGAAGTGTATAGCGAGGCACAGGGCAGATGGCTCGAGGTTTCGTCGGTCAGCAACTTCGACACTTATCAGGCAAACCGACTGAAGTGCCGCTACCGCGACGCAAACAAGAAGGTGCAGCTGTGCCACACCCTGAACGGGTCTGCCCTTGCACTGCCCCGCATCGTCGCTTCCATCCTGGAGAACTTCCAGACAGAGAAAGGCATCCGTATGCCAAAGGCTCTCGTACCATACACCGGTTTCGAATACATCGACTAAAAAATCACATATCTAACATATATTTTAAGGATTATGAACAAGATCGTTTCTAAGGAACAGTTCAGTGAGAAAGTGTTCAAGTTTGTAGTTGAAGCTCCTCTCATTGCAAAATCTCGTAAAGCCGGACACTTCGTTATCGTTCGTGTTGGCGAACAGGGCGAGCGTATGCCTCTTACAATCGCCGATTCAGACGTGGAAGCCGGCACCATCACTCTGGTAGTTCAGAAGGTAGGTTATTCTTCTACAAAACTCTGCAACCTGAATGCAGGCGACTACATCACTGACGTGGTAGGTCCGCTGGGGCAGGCTACACATATCGAGAACTTCGGAACCGTAGTGTGTGCCGGCGGTGGTGTCGGCGTGGCTCCGATGCTCCCTATCATCAAGGCCCTGAAGCAGGCAGGAAACAAAGTCGTGTCGGTTCTCGCCGGACGTACCAAGGAACTCATCATCCTGGAAGACCAGGTACGTGAATACAGCGACGAGGTAATCATCATGACCGATGACGGAAGCTACGGACAGAAGGGCGTGGTAACTGTAGGTATAGAACAGGTGCTGCAGCGCGAGACCGTAAACAAGGTGTTTGCTATCGGTCCTGCAATCATGATGAAATTCTGCTGTCTGCTCACTAAGAAATATAATGTATCAACAGATGTCAGCCTGAACACCATCATGGTCGATGGTACAGGTATGTGCGGTGCATGTCGTATCACCGTAGGCGGCAAGACTAAGTTCGTCTGCGTAGATGGTCCTGAATTCGACGGACACGAAGTAGATTTCGATGAGATGTTCAAGCGTATGGGTGCTTTCAAGCCAATCGAAATCGAAGAGATGAAGAAGCTGGAAGAGCACGTCGCTTCTGTGGCTCCACAGGCAAAGAAGGAGGAGAAGGTTGATGCAACAGGCATGACCACCGACACTCCACTTGCAGAACTGACCGACCGCAATGCCCAGTGGCGTAAGGATCTGGCTGCAAGCATGAAGCCGAAAGAAAGAGGCGAGATAGAACGCTGCGTGATGGGCGAACTCGACCCTGTATATCGTGCAACCACACGTACTGAAGAAGTTAACATAGGCTTGACTAAGGAACAGGCTCTCACTGAGGCAAAGCGCTGTCTTGACTGTGCAAAGCCATCATGTATGGAGGGTTGTCCTGTCAGCATCAATATCCCGTCGTTCGTAAAGAATATCGAACGCGGACAGTTCCTCGAGGCAGCAAAGGTGCTGAAGGCTACAAGCGCCCTGCCAGCAGTCTGCGGACGTGTATGTCCACAGGAAAAGCAGTGCGAAAGCAAGTGTATCCACCTGAAGATGGGACACAAGGCTGTCGCTATCGGCAATCTGGAACGTTTCGCTGCCGACTTCGAGCGCAATTCCGGCAAGATGGCCCTGCCTGAATGTGCCCCAAAGAACGGCATCAAGGTGGCTATAGTAGGTTCCGGTCCTGCCGGACTCAGCTGCGCCGGCGATATGGCTAAGGCTGGATACGACGTGACTGTATTCGAGGCTCTGCACGAAATCGGCGGTGTGCTCAAGTATGGTATTCCTGAGTTCCGTCTGCCAAACGCTATCGTTGACGTGGAAATCGAGAACCTGCGCAAGATTGGCGTAAACTTCGTGAAGGACTGCATCGTCGGCAAGACCATCACCATACAGGACCTGGAGAAGGAAGGCTACAAGGCAATCTTCGTAGCAAGCGGTGCCGGCCTGCCAAACTTCATGGGCATTCCAGGAGAGAACTCCGTTGGCATTATGTCGTCGAACGAATACCTGACCCGTGTGAACCTCATGGATGCAAGCAACCCTGCAAGCGACACTCCTATCGTTCGTGCCAAGAGCGTAATGGTAGTCGGTGGCGGTAACACAGCTATGGACTCTTGCCGTACGGCTAAGCGACTGGGTGCAGAGAAGGTATTCATCGCATACCGCCGCAGCGAAGCAGAAATGCCTGCACGTCTTGAAGAAGTTAAGCATGCCAAGGAGGAAGGTATCGAATTCCTGACTCTCCACAACCCTATCGAATACATCGCAGACGAGAAGGGCAACGTAACCCAGGTGAAACTGCAAGTTATGGAACTGGGCGAACCGGACGCAAGCGGACGCCGCAGCCCGATACCTGTAGAAGGCAAGGTCGTAACCCGCGACATCGATATGGCTATCGTTGCTGTAGGCGTTAGTCCTAACCCACTCGTACCAAAGTCTGTAGAGGGTCTCGAACTGGGTCGCAAGAACACTATCGCCGTAAACGAACAGATGCAGTCGAGCATTCCGACTATCTTCGCCGGTGGCGACATCGTGCGTGGAGGTGCAACCGTAATCCTCGCCATGGGTGACGGACGCCGTGCCGCAGCAGCCATGATATCCATGCTCAACAAAAAATAAAAGAGCACATATAATATAATAAAGGAAGTGGTCTGTTCGTTTTTAGAATAGACCACTTTTTATTTTTCTTATGAAGATAAACATCCGCACTTTATCACATTATATATTATATAGCATGGCATTCAGTATGCTATGCCTGTCCGCCTGCTCTAAAGACGAAGTGTTTACAACCGACCGCAGTGCTGTACTGACATTCTCCGAAGATACAATCAAATTCGACACTCTGTTCACTACCATCGGTTCGAGCACAGAGACCCTGATGATTTACAATAAGAACGACAACGGAATACGTCTGAAGAATGTAAAACTTCAGAATGCAGCGGCTACAGGCTTCCGCATGAACGTAGATGGACAATTCGGTTCTTCGTTCGACGACCTGGAGATTTACGGGGGCGACAGTATGTTCTGTTTTATAGAAGTAACCATAAAGAAACAAAACAATAACGAGCCCGTGCTTATAAACGACGAACTTGTGATTACCCTGGAAAACGGAGCACAGCAAAGAGTGGCATTGAAAGCCTATGGTCAGGATGCAGAAATACTGCGTAGCCCTACCCTTACGGAAAATACCACCTACAACGCAACGAAACCATACCTCATATACGGAACTCTGACCATAAACGAAGGCGTCACCCTGACTCTTGATCCGGGCACACGACTTTTCTTCCATGCCGATGGTTATATAGATTGTAATGGAACCATCTATGCCGACGGCTCAAGCAAGGAGATTACCATCAGAGGAGACCGGCTGGACCATATGTTCGACTATCTGCCATACGACCGGCTGGACAACCAGTGGTTAGGAATCGTACTTAACAACTCCAGCAAAGACAATTATCTGAAAAACGTGGATATTCACAGCGGCAGCTACGGAATTTCGGCAAGCGGGGAGAATACCGACGACACAAAACTCACACTTATCAATTCTACAATACACAACGTGGGAGGAAACGGCCTGTACCTGAACAACTGTAAGGCCATCGTCGCAAACAGCCAAATCAGCAATTGCCGTGGAAACTGCGTAGAAATAGCCGGTGGAAAATACACTTTCGACTTCTGCACCATTGCCCAGTTCTGTCCATGGATTGCAACCCGAGGAAACGCCCTGAAATTCACAAATGGCAGCGGCAGCGAAGACTACAAGGCCCTGAAACAACTCAACATGACCAACTGTCTCATAACGGGATATGCAAACGACGAAGTATTCGGAACACCCAATAACAATGTGACTGACGCAGAGTTTAACTTCAAGTTCACCAATTGCGTTCTTTGTACAGAAGAACCGAAGTCGTATGTGGAGAACTTCATAAGCTGCACATACCAGACAACCGATCAGTCAAGTAATTTCAAAACTTTCGACACAAAAAACTTCATCTATGACTTCGGTCTGACAGAAGGTAGCATAGCACGCGGCAAGGGAACCGATGCCGACGGAATACTCACGACCTACCCTACCGACAGAAATGGCAAGGAACGAACAGCCACCTCAATTGACGTAGGGTGTTATCAGTATTGAAATTAGAAGTTAAGGGGTTAAGAAGTTAAGACGATACTGAGAAGTCAGTCATCAACTTAGTTTTTTATCTTCTTACTTATTTTTTTACCTTTGGACTTTATTTAGGAGGATAAGGACCTAACCATCGCATTTGCTGCAATACCCACGATTGACGTCTGCGCATATAAGCAGAAGGTTCTGCACTATTCATTCGACGCGGATTAGGCAACGACACAGCAATCAGGGCACACTGGTTTTTGGTCAGTCTGTATGCCGGAACTCCGAAATGCTCCAGCGCCACTGCCTCTGCCCCATATATTCCGTCGCCCATCTCAATCGTATTCAGATAGACTTCCATTATTCGCTCCTTACTCCAGAAGGTCTCTATAAGTATTGTAAAGTAAACTTCCAATCCCTTGCGAAACCATGAGTGAGACGGCCACAGGAAGACGTTCTTTGCCGTTTGCTGACTTATAGTACTTGCTCCTCTCTCTCGTTTTCCATCCTCCTTCTCCTGAAGTGCCACCTTTATCTGTGCAAAGTCAAAACCATAATGATTGAAGAAGTTCTGGTCTTCACTTGCCCACACTGCAAGCGGCAGATTAGCAGAAATGCTGTCAGCCGATACCCATTGGTGTTTCAGCTTTGGCGATTCTCCATGCACCACCTGTTGTCCAAGTCGGATAAACATAAGCGGCGAACAGGGAACTGGCACCCAGCGATAAAGCACTACAAAAAAAATGGAAGACCCGAAGAAAAGAATCAGGGTCCACCTTATGAAATGAAAAATCCATAATGCATAATATTTTAATCTACGAACAAGTCCTCCCATCATATTATGTCATTATGGATTATTCATTAATTAGTTCTGTGCTATTCTATTCAATTATTACTTCAATGTACCGGCATTTGCTGCATCAATCATTGCCTTTGACGCATACAGATAAACCTCTACACGACGGTTTTGCTGCTGACCGGATGCTGTTGAATTGTCTGCTACCGGGTTTGCCTCGCCAAGACCTTCAACACTCTTAATCTGAGATGTTGAAACACCCTGATTGATAAGATAAGTAGAAACTGCCTGAGCACGCTGCAATGACAATGTCTGGTTTTTCTGAACACTTTCAGCCGCAGAACTGCCTCTCCATCCCTGATTGTCTGTGTAACCCTGAATTGCACAATCCATATCAGTATTCTGTTTCAAGACGTTGTTGGCAAACGAAATCAGCGAACTCTGAGCTGACGGACTCAATGCAGAACTGCCTGAATTGAAAAGAATTCCGGAATCGAATGTAACCTTAACAGCCTGCAAGCCATTTGCATCCTGCACTGTTTCAACCTGAGCATTGCTAACCTGCTGAGCAGCTGCCTTTGCCTTGTCCATCTTCTTACCGATAAGATAACCTGCACCAGTACCGACAGCGGTACCAATAGCTGCACCAATAGCTGCGCCACCACCAGAACGGCCACCAATCAGATAACCGGCAAGAGCACCAAGAGCGGCACCGCCACCAGCACCGATAACTGTTCCCTTTGTTGTGTTTGACGCATTCTGACAACCCTCGAATACCAATAATGCACTAAGCGCAAGTACAATAACCTTAAGATTTTTCATAACATGTAAATATTTTAATAGAAAATTCTTTAAATTTCCGCCAAAGGTAATACTTATTTTTTATTTTACATTTTACATTTTACATTTTTACGTACCTTTGCAGAAGATTTTAATAATATTTATAATGGCAACAGAACTTAAAGACTTAACAAAGCGTAGTGAAGACTACTCGAAATGGTATAATGAACTCGTAGTGAAAGCTGACTTAGCAGAACAATCCGACGTACGCGGCTGCATGGTCATCAAACCATACGGATATGCTATCTGGGAGAAGATGCAGCAGAATCTGGACCGTATGTTCAAGGAGACCGGCGTACAGAATGCTTACTTCCCCCTGCTCATACCCAAATCATTCCTTTCACGCGAAGCAGAACATGTAGAAGGTTTCGCCAAGGAATGTGCCGTTGTGACACACTATCGTCTGAAGACCAACGAAACTCACGACGGAGTGGTTGTTGACCCAGCTGCGAAACTGGAAGAGGAACTCATCATTCGTCCTACATCAGAAACCATCATCTGGAATACATACAAGAACTGGATTAACTCATATCGCGACCTGCCTATCCTCTGCAATCAGTGGTGTAACGTAATGCGCTGGGAGATGCGTACACGCCTGTTCCTCCGTACATCAGAATTCCTTTGGCAAGAAGGCCACACAGCCCACGCTACTCGCGAAGAAGCTGAAGACCGTGCCAAGATGATGCTTAAGGTATATGCAAACTTTGCAGAGAAATACATGGCAGTACCTGTAATCCAGGGAGTAAAGAGTGAAACCGAACGTTTTGCCGGAGCTCTCGACACATATACTATCGAAGCAATGATGCAAGACGGAAAAGCCCTTCAGTCGGGTACGAGTCACTTCCTCGGACAAAACTTCGGAAAAGCATTTGATGTTACCTTCCTAAACAAGGACAACAAACCTGAATATGCATGGGCTACATCATGGGGAGTTTCCACACGACTCATGGGAGCACTCATCATGACACATTCAGACGACAACGGACTTGTACTTCCTCCGGCACTTGCTCCTATTCAGGTGGTTATAATACCGATCGGAAAGAACGACCAGATGCCTATGCTCGATGAGAAAGCAAATGCCATTGCCGACAATCTGCGCAAGATGGGTATCAGCGTCAAGTATGACAACGCAGATAATAAGCGTCCGGGATTCAAGTTCGCAGACTACGAACTCAAGGGAGTTCCAGTTCGTCTTGTTCTTGGAGCACGCGACCTGGAGAAGGGACTTGTGGAAGTAATGCGTCGCGACACCCTTGAGAAAGAGATCCTCCCAATAGACGGAATCGAACAACATATCAAGCAGTTGCTCGATGACATCCAAGACAACATTTACAAGAAAGCTGTTGCATTCCGCGATGCTCATATCTATGAATGCGATAACTACGACGAGTTCAAAGAACGCATCAAAGATGGCGGTTTCTTCCTTTGCCACTGGGACGGCACAGCCGAAACAGAAGCAAAGATCAAGGAAGATACTCAGGCTACCATCCGTTGTGTTCCTTACGCTTTTGAACAGACTCCTGGTACTGATATGGTAAGCGGCAAACCAGCCGTAGCACGCGTTCTCATTGCACGCGCTTACTAAAAACTAATACAACGGGGGAAATGCACCATTTATGACAAGTGGGCATTTCCCCCTATCTTTTCCACAAAATAGTTCTGTTGCTATTTTACACCCGAATAACCTAAAATATTTTCTATGAAAAAGATTTTTTTACTTTTTGTTGTTGCATTACTTACGACAACATCTTTATTTGCCCAGCGCATAACAGACAAACTGGATCGCGGATTAGTTGCGATGAAAGTTTCGAACGGAATATTTCTCTCATGGCGTATTCTTGGAGAGGAATACTATGACGTTTCATATAATGTGTATCGAGACGGAACACTGCTGACAACGACTCCTCTGAAAGTGTCGAACTACACAGACAGGACAGGGACTATTACAAGTACGTACACTGTAGAACCTGTATGGAGCGGTTCTGCACAACAGGATATACAGAACAAACAGAAGAGTGTACTCTCACTGAATACACAGTGTGCACCAGTTACTCCATGGTCAAGCAGTTATAAGGAAATAAAGCTAACTCATGAAGGCATTGCCAGCACCCTAATTCCAAACGATGCCTGCTGTGCCGACATGGATGGTGACGGAGAACTGGAAATTCTGATGAAGTTCGACAACCTGAGTGAAATGGAGCAGTCATATCCCAAGAATGGTCCTACCATCAATGGAAAAGTGACTAAGGAATACACTATCTTCGAAGTACTGAAACAAAACGGCAAGCGTCTGTGGTGGGTAAATTGCGGACCTAACATGGGCGATTTTCAGAACAATGAACAGAATATCGTAGCATACGACTGGGATGGCGACGGAAAGGCAGAAGCCGTTATGCGTGCAGCCGACGGTACCGTCATCCACATGGCCGATGGCACTACATATACTGTAGGCAATGCAAACGTAAACGTTCGTGGAGCTACAGGTGGCGGTGTCAACTGGTTTGTCACAACCGATGGCGAATACCTCGTATATATGGACGGCGAGACAGGAAAGCCATATCAATGCATTCCCTACCCTCTCAGACGACTTGAAGCCGGCGAAAACATAGAAACTGCATGGAACAACCGCTGGGACGGTGGTCACCGTTGCTCTAAACATTTCTTTGGAGCCCCATATCTCGATGGACGCAAGCCCAGCATATTCCTCGCCCGTGGTATCTACACTCGTCACAAGATGATAGCATACGATGTTGACCCAGAAACGCACAAGCTCGAAGTCCGTTGGACATGGTATAACAACACCAATGGTCCGTGGAAAGGTCAGGGATATCACAACTATGCCATTGCCGATGTAGATATGGACGGACGAGATGAAATCGTATTCGGTTCCATGGTTATCGACGATAACGGAAAAGGACTCTCTACAACCGGTCTGGGACATGGAGATGCAGAACACGTTGGCGACCTGAATCCATACATTCATGGTCTGGAGATTTATGCTTGTCTTGAAGACAACCCCGGTAACAATTACCGTGATGCCACCACCAGCAAGATCTATCACAGATTCATAGCAGGAAACGATGACGGACGCGCTATGGCAGGCAACTTCTGCAACGATTTCCCGGGCTCTCTCGGATGCTCAGCACGCGAAGGCGCAATTAGTCTCGTAAAGAACGAAGCCGTAAGCGGATTGGGCAACACAGGTGTCAACACTAATTTCCGCATCTATTGGGACGGAGACCTTTGCGAAGAGACCTTCAACTATCTGAATGGCAAGAACACCTCTGGTTGTGTAGCTAAATACGGCAGTTGGACTCCTATCTATACCTGCGAAGGGTCAATGACCAACAACGACACGAAGGGAACTCCATGCTATCAGGGCGATATTCTGGGCGACTGGCGCGAGGAAATCATCATGCGTACTGCCGACAATAATATTCGCATCTACTCTACTCCAACAGCTACCAAATGGCGCAACTACACTCTATGGCACGATCACCAGTATCGCAATTCAATGGTTTGGCAGATGTGCGGATACAATCAGCCACCTCACGTCAGTTACTTCCTCGGAGAACTGGAAAAGATTACCGTTGCTCCCCCACCACTCACCCTGAACGGACGTGTTGAAGTGGCAAATGGTGGTACTATCAACGCATCACAGAACAATCAGCACGTTATAGTTTGTGAGACTAATAATACCAGCGTAAGCTTAGAGTCAGGTGCAAAGCCATACATTCTCACCTTCAACGTACCATCATGGGTACAAGGTTCTGCCCCAAGCGAATGTGCTACGGCTAATACCAAGATTAACTATCTAACATATACTTGCGATGTGACAGGTGGTGGTTTGGCAGGCGAAGCCCGACTGGTTAAGCAAGGAGACGGAATTCTGAATCTTCCAAAGGCAAACTTCACTCACACCGGTGAAACAACAATCTGGGAAGGAACAGTCAACTTCGACGGAACTATGAAAGAATCACCAGTCCGCATTAACCGTTTTGCAGAACTGAATTCCAATGGTGGAGAATTCAAGACTATCAGTATGGACTATGGCTCAATACTACGTCCTGGAGGTGCTGACAGCAGGGGAACCATCACAGCCGACTCACTCGGACTTGGCTTTGGTGCCCGTATCATCATCGACCTCTATAGTGAAGGTATAAGCAGTGACCTGCTAAAGCTGAATAAATTAGGTATTGAACGAAAAACAGGTGTAGCCTGGGAACAGGCAGGTCCGCAATACCTGATGCCTGTAATCCAGCTCGTAGGTCATCCTGCCGGTGACGCGACTACCGTAGCTCCTGGCAAGTACGTAATTGCTGAACTCAGTTCTGCTGACGGACTGATCGGAAATATCGGAAACATCATTCTCGAAGGATTGGAGACTCAGAAAAAGTCTCTCTATTTCGAAGACAACAAACTGATTGTAGAGATTGTTAAGATGCGCGATGCGACCAGCATTGTATGGGATGGAGGAGAAACAGGCATATGGGACTTAGGAGAAACTGAAAACTTCCTCAACTCAGCAGAAGACAATAAACCGACATATTTTGTTTCTGACGATCAGGTAACCTTTGACGACAATGCCACAAACAAAACTGTCATCATCAACGAAAACCTTTTGCCAGCATCAGTAACAGTGAACAGCTCCGCTGCATACACATTTAACGGAGAAGGCAGTATCGGCGGAAAGGCCTCGTTCACAAAGGAAGGAAGCGGCACTGTCACTATAAACACCAGCAACAGCTACACTAAGGGAAACTTCCTGAAAGGCGGAACCGTCAAGGTTTCTGTTCTTTCCAACCAGTACAGCGAAACAGGCAACCTGGGAGGTATCACTAAGTCGGCAAATCTCTTCACGATGGAGAACGGAGCAGTCATGCAAACTACCGCAAATGTAGAACAGGCCTCACCGATGAAGATGCTTGGCGACGAAGGAGGCGTAATATTCAATTCAGGTGAATTCCTCATGAATGCATCTGTTACCGGAACAGTATTAACAAAGAAAGGTGCGGGTGCCCTCAAGTTTGGAGCAAACAACAGCCTGTCCCGTCTTGTCATTGCAAACGGAAATATAGACTGCAACAGCGGCAATCCAGCATCAACCATCGAACTGCAGAACGGCGGCATATGGGACAACACCCAGGCTACTACCCATGCTATCGTAGTACCAAAGGGACGAAGCGGCACATGGAATCTTACATATACATATTATACAGCCTATGCAAATAAAATTACCGGTGAAGGTACTCTGACAGTCAACCCTCGCAACACAGTAAGTCGTGTTCGTATCACAGGCGACTGGAGCGGATTCACAGGAACTATCAAGCATACAAACACCAGCATCTGGCTTCCGCTCGACAACTCTTATGGCCTGCCAAACGGAACTCTTGACATAGCTGAAGGTTGTAGTGTGACAAACGTATGCAAGAACTTCGCTATCGGGATACTCACAGGTAAGGGAAGTCTCCGCCAGCCTATAGCAAACTTCCAGAACAGCAATGCCGTTACCGGCAGCAATACTTGGAATGTCGGAAACAGCGACATGGGCAACTTCACATTCGACGGAACTATTGCTGATGACGGTGGAACAAACAAATCTAACTTTGCAAAAGTCGGAACATGCAAAATGACTGTTTCAGGCAAATGGACCAACACCGGTACCGTCATCATACGTGAGGGAGAACTGGCTGTCAGGTCAGGTGCAGTACTTGGCAAGGGAGCACTTACAGTTGAGAAAAACGGCACACTCTCCGGTGCTACAGGAACGGGAAATCTCACAAACTCATCATTCACAATCAATGGAACTCTCCAGATAGGCACAATGGCAAATGCAACGTCCGGTGTGATGAACTTCAACAACTCCAATGTCACATTCGGCACTTCAAGTGTGCTTACCATTGGAATCCGCAAGGCATCCAGCGACTGCAGACTCGGAAATATCAATGCGCTGACAATGAATGGTACTATTTCAGTAAATGTTCCAGAAACACATTCCTTGAAAGAAGGCGATGAAGTGGTTCTGTGGAATGCAGCTACGACAAGCGGCACTCCGAAACTTGCTAATGCAGTTATTGATGAAGACCTCATGTGGGACACCTCCCGTCTCAGTGAAGGAATACTCATCGTAACAAAGGTCGATCCAGCAACAGGCATCCAAGGCATCAATGCTACTACGGTAAAGCAGGCTATCTTCACAATCGACGGACGCTATGCCGGCACAGACGAACAGAGTCTGAGCAAGGGTATCTACATCCGTAACGGCAGGAAGATAGTTATCAAATAACGGATAAAGCCACAAATCTTTCATAAAATACAGCATACGGGAATGAAAAATCAAAATTTTCATTCCCGTATAGTTATTTATAAAACTTTAATTTGTATTTTTGCGCATATAAAGTTCATAAATCACCTTTTTTATGGAAGATATCTATTCACTCAAATTCTCTCAGATTGCGCGATTCATTGGCGAGGGAATCAAAAAAGAACGCCTGTCTCAAAACATCACCCAGCAGGATATGTCTGACCAAATAAACGTTTCAGTGTCTTCAATCAAGAAAATAGAGAAAGGCGAGATCTGCTCGTTCGACTCTCTGATGAGAGTGCTGAAGAGATTAGGAATGCTCGAAGTACTCAATCCCCTGATTGAGAATGCCGACTCTACCACCCCCGAGCAACCGGAAGACATGGTTCGGGAAGGCAAAGCCAGCCAGCGAGTACGTGCCAGCGGCAAGCATCTGCGCTCATAGCAGCCGGTCATGCGCATCATTAAATTGATTCATGCGCATCATTGAATCGATTCATGCGCATTATCCGAGTGAATAATGCGCATTATCGAGCTAATTCATGCGCATTAACGGAAAAGACGATGCTGATGAGTATATAAACTATTTTATTCTAACCAAAGAAACATTGCGTATAATGACAAAGAAAACCCTTATCTTCAGCCTTATTCTGGCATGGTTTTGCGTACTACCCGGTTGCAGTCGGAAAAGTAACAAACAGATAGGCAAGGAAATCGAAACGTTTGTAAACGACACCTATACGGATGTGTTCTCCGCATACACCGAAGAAAACCAGCGCGGCGGCATGGGACCTGACCGCTCTGTGTTTGACAAGAAATACCTGACCCGAAGACTTCAGCGAGAGATTAACAATGACGATATGATTGACTGCGATTACTGGCTTCAGGCTCAAGACTTCACCACACCTGTATTTAAAATCAAGGAATCGCATGCGACCGATGACTCAAATGGTTATGTAGATATCATCATCAAGGTATTCGGAGCGGAGGACAAGAATGCTGTGAAGTGCCGTGTCGTAGTCACGAAAGAAAAAGGCAAATGGAAGATTGACAACTTCAAATATATGGGTGAATATGACAGTCAAGGAAGTTTTTGAACTGAGAAAACAGGGAAAGATTGAGGAGGCTTACGAGGCAATCCGACCCATGTATGCTGTCCACAAGGGCAAATACACCACATCGTGTATGTTCTGGACAGCATGCGATATCCAGAAAAAAAGGATGAAGGAATCGCAGTATGACGAGGCAGAGAAGATATTCAAAGCCCTGCTTCGCATATTGCCAAACATCGAGGACGATAACGGCATAGCCCACCGCAAGATGTATCAGATGGCGGCAACGCTCTCCCACAAAATCAAATCATTCAACGTCCTTGACTACATTGCAAGTATGCAAGTGGAAAGGATGCGCGAAGAAGACTGGGAACAGATTCCTGCTATCGACCCGTACGATAAATACTACCCCTCTATAGGACATGAACTGCTCTCCAACGCATTCATCAGAATCAAGGAAGACCCTACAGTTGACAATGCGCTGAAAGTGATGCCGCTGCTTGAGGTCGGAATGAACTTCCTGCCATTCGACGAAGAAGTGGAAAAATATAAGGCGATGATAGAGCTGATTATTGAACAAGCAAAGAAAGACGACGAGTCAACAACAGATCAACAACAAAATAACAACTAATTAACGAGAATATGAAAAAAATGAAATCGTACAGCCTCATCCTTATTGCAGCAATGGCAATGATTGGATGCACAGAGAAAAACAATTCAGGATTGAGCCTGGTACACAGAAGCATCGACAAGTATTACAATATTGACATAGAAGACTCGCTGAAATCACCTATGTTCGATAATGAAGGCTATTCGCTGCACAACTCAGCAACAGTAGTCTGGCCGACAAGCATCGACGGCGAAGTGCCTGCAGAACTGCAGAAAGCTATCCTGCAGGCTGCTTTTGGCGACAGTGTAAGCACAACGCTCGATGCTGCCTTCGAACAATTTGTAAAGACAGGCTACGGACTGGAAAAGAATGAGATAAAGAGCACCAGCGATGCTGATTCAGCCACTGCCAATACAGGCGAATTCATGCAATCGGTAGCTGTAGAGATGTGTGAGGTAAGCGACAAGAAATACGTATTCAGCATCTTCACACAGACCAACGCAGCCGGTGCAGCCCACGGAATGTACACACAGCAGTTCATAACATACGACAGGAAAGACAAGAAGATTGTCACCCTCGACCTCCTGTTCACTGACAAGGAAAAACTGCGCGAGCTGCTCGAGAGCAAGAGAATAAACGACCTGAAGGAACAGAATATGAGCTACGATGACTACATGATAGAAGAATTCCCCATTTCAGAGTCATTCCGCATTTATCCATCACAAATCGAATTTACATACCAGCCCTATGATATAGCCTCATACGCAGAAGGCATCCAGACCGTCACACTCTTTTATTATGATATGGACCAGGCAGGCATTCTTACGCCATATGCCAAGAAGATAATGGAATAAAGCTATGAAAAGAAAGCTGAAGAATCTGGACAGGGACAGGATAGACTTTGGCAGGTCGAAGATTGAACCGCTGTTTCAGAAAATCTTCTTCCCCACTCTGTTGTCAATGGTGTTTGCCTCTCTCTTTACAGTGGCAGATGGTATTTTCGTCGGACAGGGTGTAGGAAGCGATGCGCTGGCAGCAATCAACCTTGTCGCTCCTGTGTTTCTTATGACAACAGGCGTAGCACTGATGTTCGGAGCCGGAGTGTCGGTAGTGGCAAGCGTCCACCTGTCGCAGGGCAACAACAAAGCCGCAAACATAAACATCACCCAGGCTCTTGAAGTGGCATCGCTGCTTATGGCAGTCATAGCCATCATCATTTACATCTTCCGCATACCATTCCTGCGGCTTCTGGGGTGCAGCGATAATCTCCTGCCGCTATGCGAGCAGTATCTTATCCCCATTCTTCCCGGTTGCATCTTCATAATAAGCCAGATGATCGGCACATTCGTAATCCGTCTCGACGGTTCTCCGAAATACGCTGCCACGTTGGAAATCATACCGGGCATTCTGAACATCATTCTCGACTGGCTGTTTGTCTTCCCCATGCAGATGGGAGTTGCGGGCAGTGCCATCGCATCGACGCTCAGCTGTGCAGTAGCCTCTGGAATGGTTGTCTGGTATATGATTTTCCGCACGAAGACAATCCACATCCACCGCCTCAAGATCAGTCTCACCAGTGCTTATCTGACAACACGAAACATCTACTACATGGCTCGCAGCGGTTTCCCCTCAATGTTGGGCGAACTGGCCATGTCCATGATTCTGCTTGCCGGCAACTATGTCTTCATACAGGAACTGGGTGAAGACGGAGTGGCAGCCTTCAGCGTGGCATGCTACCTCTACCCTATAGTCTTCATGGTCAACAACGCTGTTGCACAGTCTGCCCAGCCTATCATCAGCTTCAATCACGGTGCAGGCAACGACAAGCGAGTGACAGAAGCCGTCCGGCTCAGCCTTCGTACCGCAACCATCTGCGGACTATTGGCAACAGCCATCCTCATGTTTGGAGCCAAACCGCTCATCGGTCTCTTCCTGCATTCAGGAACGCATCCTTATGAGATTGCCACGGCAGGACTCCCGCTATTCGCCACTTCTGCCATATTCTTCGCACTGAACATAGCCATTATCGGATACTATCAGGCCATTGAAGAGAACACCCGTGCTACGGTTTACATGCTGCTTCGCGGCTTGGCATTCCTCATTCCGGCATTCACTCTGCTGCCTATGCTCTGTACTCCGCAAGGCATGTGGCTCGCCGTTCCTGCATCCGAATGCCTCACCCTGATAGTGATAATGTTGACAAAGAAAAAAGATCATAAGTAGCCGGCAAAACTACGACTTTTTCTCTATTCTACAAAGTCTGCGCATTACGTAATGGTGTTTGCATAAGGCTATTTTCTGGTATTATTTGGATGCACAGGATTATTTCAGTACTTTTGCAGATAAAATAGAACTGTGTGTATTCTTCACAAGAACACAAAGAATTCATGATACTGATGAAGACAAAACAAATAAGTTCATGGGCTGCTGCATTTATTATGGGCATGGGTCTTGCAGCATGTTCTTCGGCAGATAGCGACAGGAAAGTATTGCCCCCCGCTCAGCCGCAGAAGCCCATAGTAATCCTGTATGAGAACGATGTGCATTGTGCCATTGACGGATATGCGAAGCTGGCAGGTCTGCGCGATGCCATTGCTGCCAGCGACACGGCGTATGTAGGTGTCACCTCAAGCGGTGATTTCCTGAACGGCTCTTTGGCAGGTACGCTCGCGCGAGGGCAATATATTGTTGATATCATGCGCAATGTGGGGTACGATGCCATCACAATCGGGAACCACGAGTTCGACTTCGGCGGTCCGCGCCTGATAGAAGTACTGCCGCAGATAAAGTGTCCGGTCATCTGTGCTAATTTCTTCGTGGAAGGAGCTGCCAAGCCCCTCTACCCTACCTGCATCGTGAAGAAATATGGAAATAAGAGTATTGGTTTCGTGGGAGTCTGCACTCCGGAAACCATGTTCGATGAAAAATATTCCTTTTTCGACAATGACGGCAAACAGCTCTACGACCTGCGCACGGACGATGTAGCCGCCCTGGTGCAGAAGTCTGTCGATTCCGTACGCCATGCAGGTGCCGACTATGTGGTGCTGCTGTCGCATCTCGGCGAGAAGGTCCCCGTGCTGGGCGAGACCTCACAGGATTTGATTAGCCGGATAAGAGGCGTAGATGTGGTACTCGACGGCCACACCCATTCGGTGATTCCACAAAACATCGTGGAGGATATGGACAAGCGCAAGGTAATCGTGACACAAACGGGCACACAGTTTGCCAACATCGGGAAACTGCTCATCACTGCCGACGGAAAAATCTCCACATCACTCATCCCGACAAACGACGTCGCATACAGCAACCTGCGCGTCACGCAGACCACCGACAGCATCAAGAAGATGATGGACGCTATGACCAATAAGTTGATTGGCAACAGCGACTTCGTGCTTACCATCAACGACGACAAGGGCAACAGGCTCATACGAAACGGCGAGACGAATCTGGGCGACCTCTGTGCCGATGCCTTCCGCGAGAGCTGCCATGCAGACATCGGACTGATTAACGGCGGCGGCATTCGCAACAACATTCCTGCGGGTAGGATCACACTCGGTCATGCCATCAATACTATGCCATTCTACAACCTGATGTGCAAGATTGAGGTAACGGGCGAAGTGATTCAGAAGGTGCTGGAGAAATGCACTGCCAAATACCCCGAGGAAGACGGATTCTTCCCTCATGTAGCCGGCATGAAATACACTATCCTTGCAAACGAGCACACCGTTACCGACGTGCAGGTAATGAACCGCGAGACTTCGCAATACGAGCCTCTCCGCAACGACCGCACATACACTATCGGCATCACCGACTATTACAGAAACGGAGGCTTCTATGACATTCTCAAAGATGCCAAAATCATAGAGCAGACCACCGAGCAGACCAATATAGCCCTGGCTAATTATATCAAGGACACACTCGGCGGCGACGTGTCGGCATACCGCAATCCTCAAGGCAGAATTACCATTAAATAACCTTTTAAACCCGACCGCAACCATTATGAATATTGGAGACAAGGCGCCCGAGATTCTGGGCAAGGACGAACAGGGACGCGACATCCGTCTGAGTGACTACAAAGGCCGCAAGCTGGTGCTGTACTTCTACCCGAAAGACAACACAAGCGGCTGTACGGCAGAGGCCTGCAGTCTGCGCGACCATTACAGCCAGCTGCAAGGCAGCGGCTACGAGGTAGTGGGTGTGAGTACAGACTCTGCTGCTTCGCACGTTAAGTTCAAGGAAAAGCACCAGCTGCCCTTCCCTCTTATTGCTGATGTGGACCACGCTCTTTTGGAGGCTATGGGTGCATGGGGCGAGAAGTCGATGTATGGCAGGAAGACCATGGGTACCATCCGCACCACATTCATCATCAACGAAGAGGGCATCATCGAACAGGTTCTCTCCGGCAAGCAGATAAAGACAAAGGAACACGCCAAGCAGATTCTCGGATAGCAGTGGACGTACGGGATTTATCTGATTATCTATTCATGCGATTCGTGGTCAGAAAAAAAGTTTCTTTGAGGTCTCTGCCCATTGCCCGTTCAGACGGATGAAGTCTGCCTTGTCCCGCTCGCTATATGTCGTTATCCGTATCATTTACCGCTTGTATGTTTTAGCCTTCAGTTCCAGTTCTGACAAGCGGTCAAGAGCCGCCTTCAGGGTGTCGTCGCGCTTGGCAAAATGGAAACGGACAAGATGGTTGACATCTTCTCTGAAAAAGCAGCTGCCAGGAACAGCACCCACGCCGACATGCTCAGCCAACCACTCGCAGAAATGAAGGTCGTCCGTTACGCCGTACTTCGACACATCGAGCAGTACATAATAGGCACCTTGCGGGGCTGAAAAGTCAAGTCCGAACTGTCGTAGCCCGTCACAGAAAAGGTGCCTCATGTGCGTATAGCGGTCTTGAAGTTCCTTGTAATAACTGTCCTGGAATGACAAACCGACTGTAGCAGCTTCCATCAACGGTGCGGCAGCTCCCACGGTCAGGAAGTCATGCACTTTCTTCACCCTGTCTATGATGCGTTCCGGTGCAATTACATAACCGAGTCGCCAGCCTGTAATGCTGTAGGTCTTTGACAGGGAGCTGCATGAAACAGTTCGCTCCCACATGCCCGGAAGCGTGGAGATATAGACATGCCGGTGAGGGGCATAGACTATGTGCTCATATACTTCATCTGTTATCACATAGCCGTCATACTTGATGACAATGTCTGCTATCGTCCGGAGTTCTTCACGAGTGAAAACCTTGCCGCAAGGGTTCGACGGATTACAGAGCACCAAAGCCTTTGCACCGCTCTTGAACGCATCTTCCAGCTGATTCGCATCAAACTCAAATGTGGGTGGTACAAGAGGGATGTATATCGGCTCTGCACCTGTAAGAATCGTGTCAGCCGTGTAGTTCTCGTAGAATGGCGAGAAGACAGCCACCTTGTCACCTGGATTTACGATAGTCATCATCGCTGCCATCATAGCCTCAGTCGAGCCACAAGTCACAACAATGTTCTTGTTGGCATCGATGTTCAACCCCGTGAAATGACTTTGCTTTTTAGCCAAAGCCTCACGGAAATTCTGTGCCCCCCAAGTAATAGCATACTGATGCGGCCCGTGTGGAGCTATTTCTGCCAGACGATTCGTTATCTCCTTTGGAGGGTCGAAGTCAGGAAAACCTTGCGAGAGATTGACGGCTCCGTACTGATTTGAGATACGGGTCATTCTACGGATGATGGAATCCGTGAAGCCCGCCGTGCGTGTGGATAGTTGTTTCATATTTTACTTTCTTTCCCTTATTTTAACCGAATAATATCACTCCAACGAGTCGTTGGATTCTTGCTTTTGAAATCATGCTTGATGGCATTGGCAAAGACGTTAGCCTTTCCCTTGCCATCTTTTTGTGTGTATTGCTGACTGCCAAGTACAATGGTTTCAGTTCCATTGACCTTGTTGATGCGGTCAATGACTGCATCCAGTCGCTTCATCTTCTCAAACTGTTCTGCATTGGTATCGAATAAGTCTTGTTGAATAGGACTGTTAGGCCCAATTCCCATGACGATGACACCTGCTTTCTTATAGTGATAGCCCTGACGGAAGAGCTTCTGAAGAACTTCATTGGCAGCTTTGACAATGGTGACTGTCGAACTGGAGGGCGTGATGAGCCGCATTTCCTGAAAGTTCCAGTATTGAGGAAGGTCTTCACGGAAAGCATTTGTGTGGAGAAATACGCCTACAATGGATGCGACCGTTCCTTGCTGACGCAGCTTCTCGGCACATCTGGCAGCATAGTTCGACACATGAGTACGGAGTCCGTCGAGGTCTGTAATCATGCCATTGAAAGAACGGCTGGTACAGATTGATTTTTTCTTGGCCATCTCTTCATTGGGTACACAGTCTTCACCATTCAGTTCTCGCCAAGTACGCTCAATGACGATGTTGTTAAATGTGGCACGTACCCAACTCTGGTTGTGCTCTGCAAAGTCGTAGGCAGTCTTCACGCCAAGGGCTTCGAGACGTGCTGCATAGCGTCGGCCAATGCCCCAGACTTCCTCAATGGGATATAGTTTCAATGCCTTAATACGCTTCTCGTCGGAATCGATCATGCAGCAATGGGGGTAGCCCTGGTATTTCTTGGCGAAATGGCTAGCCATCTTCGCAAGGGTCTTATTGGGTGCCAGTCCGATGCTGACAGGCATTCCTACATTCCGCTTAATCTTCTTATGAAGTTCTTCGCCCCATGCTTTCAAATCCAGATGCTCCATGCCATCAAGATAGACAAAGCACTCGTCGATGCTGTAACGGAAGTAGGCAGGTGCCTCTTTGCTGATGATTGATACCACACGGCTTGTCAGTTCGCCATACAACTCATAGTTCGATGAGAATACGACAATCTTTTGATTGGGGAACTGCTCTGCCAGTTGGAAGTATGGTGTTCCGGCTTTTATACCCATCTTTTTGGCTTCATTTGACCGTGCCACCACGCAGCCGTCATTGTTCGAGAGAACAACGACAGGCTTGTCCTTCAGGTCGGGCCGAAAGACACGCTCGCATGATACGTAACAGTTGTCACAATCTATGATGCCGTACATGGTTCAAAAACTTCATTTCCATCTTTTTATAGTCCAAATCACCACGCCCCACACTTCAAAGTCATCATCGGCATCAATGCGGATAGACTTGAAGTCCTTGTTGGCAGGACGTAACTCAATATAGCCGTCCTTACGGTGACGTAAGTCGAGGTATTTAATGGTAAACTCATCATTGATATATCCAAC